>JASBST010000111.1 GCA_030148775.1 Thiogranum sp. | reverse complement strand
ACTGCTGCGGCTGCTCCCTTCCGGGCCTGACCGGGTTCACAGCTTATTGTCGCGGGGGAACCGATGCGGGCCACCATAACCGGTTAAATCGGCGGGCACTGCCGCAAAGGGGCGTATTGTACGCTCACCGACGCCCGCGGTCATCCGCCGCACCAGACGCCTTGCGCGGCATCTCCCGCGAGGCTGTGCGGCCAGGCAATTCCCCCCAGAACTTACGCGTGATTAAACTTTTAGGATGACGGAATAATTCCTGATAAAATCGCTCAACTATTTTTCGGCAGATGCACCTTTGCATCAGGAGTTAATCATATGCAGGCGGAAGTCCACGGCAAAACCATCGAACTGAGCGAGGCCGGCTGGCTGGTCAATCTGGACGAGTGGAGCGAGGAACTGGCGGTCGAGATCGCCAAGAACGAAAAGATCCCGCAATTGACCCAGGAACATTGGGACATTATCAACACGGCGCGCGAATACTTTATCGACAACGGCACCGTCTGCGAACCACGCCAATTTTCAAAAATCATGAAAACCCGCTATGGCAAGGACCGCAGCGACCAAAAGTATATCTATTCGCTGTTCCCCACCGGCCTGATCAAATGCGCCAACAAAGTCGCCGGCCTGCCGCGCCCGAAAGGTTGCAGCTGATCGGTCGCGTTGGCGCAGAAAAAGCCCCTTCTCGGGGCTTTTTTCATGTCCGATACTGGTCAGCCTGAGTCCACCACGAGCGCAGGTTCCCGATGGACAGCGAGACACCGTCTCCGCCGGCATTTCCGCGTCCCAGACTCGCCGTCAGCGCCTGTCTGCTGGGACAACCGGTACGCTACGACGGCGGCCATAAAAGGCACGCCTATCTCACCGACCGGCTGACCGCCGAGGTCGATCTGGTCGCGCTCTGTCCGGAGGCCGGCATCGGCCTGGGCGTGCCACGACCTCCGATTCAACTGGTCGGCGAGGCGGCGCAGCCGCGTGCGTTGGCGGTGCACGATCCCGGGAGGGATGTGACCGCATCCCTGCAACGCCATGCCCGGGATCGACTTGCCGAACTGAGCACGGTCCACGGCTGCCTGTTGAAACGCGACTCGCCCAGCTGCGGCCTGCGCGGCGTCAAACTGCGCCCCACGCCCCATTCCGGCGCACGGCGTCGCGCCACCGGCATCTTCGCCGCCGCATTGCGCTCCCACCTTCCCTTGTTGCCGCTGGAACAGGAAGACGCGCTGGATGTGCCCTGGCGACGGGAACGCTTTTTACTGCGCCTTTACACCTATTGCCGCTGGCAGCACATGCTCCGACAAACGCGCGAAGCGGAGGCGTTGCAGCGCTTTCACCAGGTCCACGCGCCATTGGTAATGGCGCGCTCGCAAGCGGCCTGCCGGCGTCTGGCGCGCTATGCCGCTTTGCAACCGAACCCTTCACGGTGTACGCAGAAAAAATATATTCAGGAACTACTGCGCGTCCTGGGCCGGCCCGCGACGCCTGCGCGCCAGCACCAGGTGTTGCGATGGTTGGCGCTGTCTTTGCGAGCGCGACTGGATGCAGGCGCCTATCGCCAACTGAGCGAGCAAATCCAGGGGTTTCACCACGGCTTTGTTTCCCTGCCCGCCGTCCATGAGGCCTTGGGCCGGCGCGCGCGCGAGGCGGGACCGGACGATTTTGGCGGCTGGGTTTATCTTTACCCCTATCCGCACGATCTCGTGGCTACGCCACCCGCCACCGGACCGGAATAAACATCCGGGCTGCGCGGTCTCTCCCTTGGGTGTCGCCAAAGACCTTCACCCCAGGGTGCGTAATTGCCCACCGGCGTTGTCAATTGCCCCAGTTGTATCCGCGGCTGAACCGAAAAAACTCACGCCGATCCCGACTTATCAAGGAGATGCTGGAATTCCGCCCAACTGGCGTGAATCGTGCTTTAAATTTCCCATGAATGAAACCGAGCTGCGCTTTTTTGAAGGTTGCCCAGGGCACGCGCCAGCGACCCCGGACTCACCGCCGGACTCGCAGGAGTGCGCCAAAACCCCCGCGCCGGTCGGCCTCGGGCCCGTGCTGCGCGACGCCCTGGACTGGAACCAGACCAACCGCGCACGCCGTAAGCGGCTCGGTCTGGAATGAGTCACCACCAGGTCACACCGGGATGCTAGGGTACGGACAGCGACTCGCGCAGGAGAGACAAGCGGAATGAGAGTCACTGAATTTCAGCTGAATGCGTTTGTGGATGGACAGATGAGCGCCGAGGAGCAGACGGACATTCTTTCGCAGGCCGCGGCCGACGGGGACCTCGCCCGACGCATCGCGACACTGCAACATTTGAAACAGTTGTTGCGACATGCCTACGCCGATGCCCAGGTGCCCGAGCGCCGCGACAGGAAGACGGTTTCGGGCAAGCCCATCCGCCACTGATTTCCGGTTGCTCGGCTACGGCAGGCAACTTTTGCCCCTGTCAGGCGTCCAATCGATCGTACCATCCAAAGTTAATGCGCCAACCGGTCCCGCGTAGTACGCTTACAGTTGCCATGGTTAAACGTTTCACTTTTTTGCTGGTCCTGATCAGTGTCCTGGTCGCCTGCGCGACCAGTCCCACGGGGCGGCATCAATTGATGCTGGTGTCGGAGCAACAGGCGATCAGCGCGTCGAAGACCGCCTATGCCCAGACCCTCAAACCGCTGCAAGAAGCCGGCAAGGTGGATAACGACCCGGCGGTTAAACGGCGCATCGTCGGCATCACCGAGCGCCTGGTCGCGCAGGCGGTGAAAATGCGTCCGGAGACCGCCAACTGGGATTGGAGCGTCAAGGTCATCGACGAACCAGATGTGGTCAACGCCTGGGCCATGGCCGGCGGCAAGATGGCCATTTACACCGGCTTGATCCGCAAACTGAACGCCAGCGATGACGAAATCGCCCAGGTCATTGGTCATGAAATCGCCCACGCCCTGGCCAATCACCAGGCCGAACAGATGTCGCTGGCACTGGCGACGACAGTGGGCGTCGCTGCCGCCGGCGCAGTGTCCGACCGACCGGGCCTGGCCATGACCGGTGCGTCGGCCGCCGCCGCCCTGGCGATCAAACTGCCCAACAGCCGCACCGCCGAAAGCGAAGCCGATCGCATCGGCATCGAACTGGCGGCCAAAGCCGGTTACGATCCCCGGGCGGCGATTTCGCTGTGGCAGAAAATGGCCAAAGCGGGCGGGCCGCAGCCGCCGGTCTTCTTGAGCACTCACCCCCCGCCGGAGAACCGGCTGGAAGCGTTACGAGCGCTGGTGCCGCAGATGCTGCCCTATTATCAAAGCAAGCAGGCCCGGCCGGTTTTCAAATTGTGAAGTGGTAACAGCTACTGCTGTTGCACAGCTACCGGGAAGCTTTACGCCGCCGACGCGTCGCCCCGGCCATCAAGCCCGCAAGTCCGGAGCCGAACAGCCACGCCGCCGCGGGAACCGGCACCGCGCTGACCTGCCCTTCCAGGTGGACGACGTACGGCACCGAGGTAAACCCGCCCCCGCTGAAGTGAAAGGTACCGTCCAATGTATAGGCGCTACCGTCGGAACAACTGGACACGGCCTGACAGATCAGATTGACGGCACCCTATCGGACCGTGGGCATCTCTTGGCCGTTCCAATCCCAACTCCAACCAAATCCAACGTATCACCCGAATCGCCGTTGACCAGCGCGGCGTCGAACGCAAAGTCACCGTAGATCGTACCAGACCCCACGGCCACTGCCGTGTTGATTCAGGACACCGCGCTCGACCAATGCCCGGAAACGTTGCTTTAGCATATTGCGACTTGCGCCAGTCAGCTTGATGACTTCGCCGATAGTGACACGGCCACGCTCGCGTGTGATCTCAACAATCCAGAGTGACCGCTCCGGTAGCGCCGCAATCACAATTTTCTCGCGCTCGACCTTGTTCTCAAGGTGCGCAACCTGCGCTCTCAAAGAGCGGAGGAAAAACACTAGCCAGGGCTGCCAATTCGGCGACGCCGTGCGGATCGTCCCCTGCGTTCGGTGCAACGCCAAATAGAGGCCTCCTTGCTCTGCTCGATAACGCTTTCCAACGAACTGTATGGCACATAGGCGTAGCCAGCCTGCAGAAGCAACAGTGTGGTCAGCACACGAGAGAGCCGCCCGTTGCCATCCTGGAAAGGTTGAATCTCCAGAAACACTACGATGCAGATGGCGACGATAAGCAGCGGATGCAGTTGGCCGGTTTCGCGTTCCTGCTTCACCCAGGCCACCAGTTCCGTCTCGCGGTCGGGAAGCTCGCTGCCCTCGATTCGGGTGGAGGAGTGAAGGAGGAAAGGTTCGCGGTTCACCGTTGAGTGCCAAAAACTCTCATGGTGGAATGCTTAAAGCGCAGAAATATTAATAGACGCTAATTTTCTTTCTGTGCTCTGACTCTATTCTTAGCTGATTACTTATGCTAGCTTTCGGGAAAAATTAACCCAGAAAAATAAAAGCAAGGAGGCCTGATATGCTTTTACGTTTGTTTTTCCCCATGATTGCTTGCTTTCTTTTTTCAACGTCAGTCTCGGCAATGCGGGATGATGTGCTGATCATTGTCAACGATAACTCTATCGACTCTCCCCAAATCGGTGAATATTACGCTCAACAGCGTGGAATCGATCCAAACAATATTGTTCATGTAAACGTACCGGCGGGGTACTTCATTAACTGGAATGAATTCAGAGGCCTTCGCGATCAGATTATCTATTTCATGCAACAAAAGACCTTGGTAGGTTCCTCTGTAAACCCGGTCGTCTGTACTGGCGGCGATTCCATCCGGTATTGCCAGGCATCAATGGATCAACTTCGCCAATACACCAAAATTCGTTATATCGTTACGACGCGAGGACTTCCGACCCGAACCACAGTGGGCAACAGCTCAGAGCCGACGTCGGTAGATAATTATCTGCGATTTTGGCTAGTAAACTATTACTCAGAAGACACCTCATTCTCCACGACACCTCGCGCAACCGCATTCTCTGACGGACGAGGCATGCGCGAGATAATACCCCAAATAGACCGCGAATTAATAATAGGTCGAATAGATGGCATTAACCTGGAGGCCGCCTTATCCATTATCGATAGAACACTTGAAGCGGAAAAAAATGGATTGTATGGGAAACTGTACAGCACTAACGAAAGAGCCACACAGCTCTGGAGAAACCATGAAAGCAGAAAACTGATTTATGGCACTAGCTCTACCGCGTGGCGCTATGAGCTTGGCCTGTTTGATGAATCACGCCCTGAATGTATTGATTACTTGGATTTACCTGTAAAGACTAACAAAGTGCCCGACCATTGTAAGGTGAGTATTTCTGATAACCGGCTGCCGGGAGATGCCAACGGGCGATCGCCTATAGTTAGTGATGGACTTCTTTATATTGGTAATCTGGATGGGCAAGCGACTGGTAACGGTAATTTTCTCAATCTTCTCAATTGGAGAAAAGACTCTGTATGTAACGTTACCTTATGCGAAGATGCCGCTGACCCTACCGCCTGCCGGGCAGCATCTTCCGACGTGATGCGTGAGATAAACACAGAGTGTGTAGGCGTAGCTGAAGGTTTTATGGGCTATAACCACCAATCGTGGCCCGTGTCTTATCTCACCATTTGGCCGACAGCTTGGCGTGGCAGGAATACCGGAGATATTGACCATCTTGCCTTCCCGGAAGTGCGGGATGATGAAGGTTACGATGACAACAATAGTGTCTGGTTCAGAAACACCGATCAGCGAAGCAATCCGAAATGCAACACTACAGATGACGTCGGCGCGCCGCCGTTAATCGACTGCCCAGATGAGGGAAAGGTGATCGTCTACCAGGATATTGATATCCCGCCAACGCAGATTGACGCAAACGATCCTCAACAATATCTTTTTTCCCTGTATTATAAAGCTGCATCTCTTCTCCAACAGGTCGATCTTCGTGTTAGAATTTCTTTACGAGAAGCGACGTCGAAAACCTATGTCAGTTATGGCGGAATACAACCGCTGGCGGTAATTCCCGCTGGCGACGCTGAATGGACCCCCGTTTCTTTTTCGTTTGCTGTCGATCCATCATTACACACGCAATCGGATCTTTTATACGATCGGCTGCAAATCGAAATTTTCACCACCAATAACTTTGCTGGAGCGCTCGGGCTGGACAACATAAGCCTGAAACAAGCCGGCATTGAGACCGAACTCGTTGCAAACGGCAGCTTTACTGATGGACACAAATCTGTCAGCAACGGAGATTATGCGGCCAACTACCTCAGTCGCCTTAACGGCTTAGCCTTCTGGGGCAGTCTTAGTCACCATAAATCGGGCGGTTTTTCCTTTAGTCCCCATGCCATGGAAGCATTAATTTATTTCATGCGAGGTCTGCCCCTTGGTGATTCAGTATGGTTTGCAGATACAGCCAATAGCGGAATCCTTTATGGAGATCCTGTTTATAGCCCAATGTCTATAAAGCTGAATTACCTGACTAATGCGAACGACAGGATATCAACAGACCGTATCGAACTGTCTGGGTTTGCCATTAATGGCCGGGATCACGCGCGTGTACTCACTAATTACCAGATCGATTATTGCCCAGGCGATGATTTCTTTAAATGCGATCAACAACAGAGCTGGAAAAGCACTGAACGGAATGGTAGCGGAGGGATTGAAGCCGGACAGATATTTGGCGATTGGGATGTTACCAATCTACCTTATGGTGATTACACTCTGCGCCTGAAAGTGACCTCAAACAACGCGGTATTGGGTCGCTCGCAGTCATTTCATGATTTTTATACGGTCAAAAACCGTTATTCGACTGATGAAATACCCACTTACCGCATTTCGGGCAAGATTCTGGATGAATATGGCGAGCCGATTCCAAATGTCAGTATATCCGTAAATGAAGCAAATGGATTTGCGTCCACCGTCACCACCGATATCGAAGGCATTTATTCCCAAGAGGGCTTAACAAATGGAGTGTATGCCGTTAATCCCTATAAGACTGGGTACAATATTAATCCCAACACCGGGAATATTCTGGTCGAAGTTAAAGACACACACGAGTTAAAAAACTTTACGGCCAGTCATCAGAACTTCACTATATCCGGTCACATTTCCGACAAAAACGGACAGCCGGTTCCAGATACAGAAGTTGAAATTGTTTCAGCAGATGGTACATCACTCTTTACCCGTACCAATACTAACGGCCTTTATTCGAGTGCGGGAATGGGCAATGGTCAGTACGCGGTATTAGCGACAAAAATTGGCTATTCCATAAGTCCAATGCAGGGCAACGTCCTTCTGAATGTCGATAACGCCGACATAACCAAGGATTTTTCTGCCGTGCCCGAGAATTATTCAATTAAGGGTTTTGTGTACGATGAACAAGGTAACCCTGTACCAAACGCATCAATGTCACTATTTGACAACGCTTCCCTTTCTTCAACCGTATTTACCAATGCAAATGGCTATTATGAACATGCAGGCGTATCAAACGGAACTTATGCCATCTCGGGCATAAAAACAGGATATACGCTTAATCAAAATTTCAGTAACACCCTTTATACCGTTAACAATGGTGACTCACCGCCAATGAATTTTACGGCAGTGCCAATTCAGCAGACTTACTTTATCGCCGGGTTCATATTGCAAGACAACCAACCGCTGGCTGGTATCACCGTTCAGCTCATTGACAATCAAAACAATATCTTTGAGATAGCCACCGACAATACCGGTTTCTATAAATTCACAGAGCTTGAAAATGGCTTATACGTCATCAATCCAACAAACGAAAATTATCAATTTACGTCATTAAAAGGAAACCTCAGCCAATGGATAGCTGACAGTGACGTCATTGATAAGAATTTTGCTGCCACCCCTAATTAGTTACACGCATAATTAGAGTGTCCAGCTTTTCGGCGGGAGGCCAGTTGTGACGTGTCCCCGTTAGGCGAACGAATGCTGATGCCTGGATTTTGTCAGCGACCAACTGGCGAACAAAATGTCGCGTTCGCGTGTAGATGTCATAACGGCTTCAGCCGCGAACGCACCGTAGATAATCGACTTTCCCGGCCGAATACAGCAAGAAATTATTCTCTGCAACCAGGAAATACTCAGGGTGCCCGCGACGATTCGTCGCGGGCACCCTGAGTCTATCAAAATACAATATATATCAATAATATACGTAAAATTTTGGCGGAGAAGGAGGGATTCGAACCCTCGATACGCTATTCACGTATACACACTTTCCAGGCGTGCTCCTTCAACCACTCGGACACTTCTCCGGGAAACGCGGCAGGTTATACCAGATGCCGGCCACTTGCAATGCAGCCGCGCTATTGGATGACTCGCGTCGGCAGGCGGCGCGCGGGCCGTTTGTTGCCGCGCTCGCTGTGTTCCCTGGCGCGTTCGCTGACACGGCTGGACAGATGGTGCAGGGTCTCGGCCGCGCTCAGATAATCGCGCGCCAGCTCGGCGATCTTGCGCCGCTGCGAGCGCGCCTCGTCGCGCAGCGCGTCGAATGCCTGGATGGCGCTGAGGTTGCAGCGCTCCATGAAAATCCCCACCACCATGCTGATTTCGCGGCTCTGCGACAACGCCTTGTCCATCTGCTCCATGGCGTCTTTGAGTTGGCGCAGTTCGCCGGCGCGGCTGAGCGCCGATTGCACCGCGGGCAGCAGTTGATCCAGATCCAGCGGCTTGACCAGATACGCCAACGCGCCGGCTTCGGTAACCCGCTGTACCATTTCCTCCTCGGCGTAGGACGTCAGCGAAATGAACGGTAGGTCGGCATCGCGCAAACTCAGGGCGACCTCGAAGCCGTCTTTCAGCGGCATGCGCAAATCCAGAATTGTAAGATCGGGGCGGTGTTCGTGCGCCAGGCGTTCGGCCTCGACGCCGTTGCAGGCTTGCAGAATTTCATAGCCGGCGGCCTTGAGGCCGTCGCTGATGCTGCGGAGCACTTCCCTGTCGTCATCGGCGACCAGTACGCGAGACACACTCATAGTCGACGCTCTCCCTCCGGGTGAGTATAGTCGACGCCGACAGATTCCAGGTTGCGGGCGCCGTCTTCTTTGCACTGTAAAAGAATGCGGGGAAATTTTCTATACTGTGTGGCAACGGCCACCTCAGGAAGTTGACGTGCAGATTCTCACGGGCGATATCGGCGGCACCCACACCCGGCTGGCCCTGGGTTCGTTGCGCGAGGCACGGATTCGTGTCGAACAGCGGCAAAGCTTCCCCAGCCCCGCCTACGGCAGCCTGAGCGAGATTGTGCGTCTCTATCTGCCGCTCCGGCAGCAGGCGGTGTCGATCGGCGCTTTCGGCGTGGCCGGGCCGGTGCGCAACGGTTGCAGCCGGATCACCAATCTGCCCTGGGAGATTTGCGCGCAAAGCCTGCGCGGCGATCTGCAACTGGGCGCGGTTTATCTGCTCAACGACCTGGAGGCGCTGGCGTGGGGGATCGGCAGTCTGGGTGCGGATGAACTGGTCTGCCTGCACGAGGGTGCCGCGGACGCGAGCGGAAACCGCGCCGTGATCGCCGCCGGCACCGGACTGGGCCAGGCGGGGCTGTATGCCGACGGTGACATATGGCGTCCCTTCGCCACCGAGGGTGGCCACACCGACTTTGCGGCGCAAGACGAGCGCGAATGGCGTCTGGCGCAGTATCTGCAAGCCCGCTACGGCCACCTGAGCTGGGAACGGGTGCTGTCCGGGCCGGGCGTGGTGACACTGTTCGAATTTCTGTTGCACGAACACAAGGCGGCGACACCGGACTGGTTTGCGGACCCTACACTCGATCCGGGCGCCCGCATTACCGAATTGGGTCTGCAACAGGCCGATGCGCTCTGTGTCGAGACGCTGCAATGGTTCGTGCGCCTGTATGGACGCGAAGCCGGCAATCTGGCTCTGAAGATGAAAGCCACCGGTGGGGTTTATCTGGGTGGTGGCATCGCGCCGGAGATTCTTCCCGCGCTGCGGGACGGCGCTTTTGTCGAGGCGTTTCTGGGCAAAGGCCGGATGCGGCCCCTGTTGGAAAGCACGCCGGTACAGGTCATCAACAACAGCGATCTTACCGCCCTGATGGGCCTGACCCGTTATGCCCTGACGCAATCGGCGGTCGCCGACCCTACTTGACCACCTTCAGCGCCGGTCGCGACGGCTTATCGTCGGACCCGTCCGGCTCCGGGCCGTCGCCCTCCTCATCGCTGAACATCATGCCGCGGCCATTTTCCTTGGCGTAGATCGCCAGTACCGCCTCGACCGGCAACGAGACAAGCTGGGATACACCGCTGAAGCGCGCCAGAAAGGTCACTTCGTCGTTGCTGACCCGTAGACCCTCGACCGCGTTGGGACCGATATTGAGAACGATTTTTCCGTCCTGGATATACTGGCGCGGCACGTCCACGCCCGGCGCTTCGGCATTGACGAGCAGATGCGGTGTACAACGGTTGTCCAGCAACCACTCATTGACGGCGCGGATCAGATAGGGCCGGTTGGGAGTCATGTTGACGCGACACCGAAACGGCTACTCACCCATTTCCTTTTCAGCCTCGGTCAGGCTGGCCTTGAAGGAATCTCGGGCAAACATGCGCTCGGCGTATTCCCTGACCGCCTTGGCCTGGGAGGGCAAGTCGATATTGTAATGTTTCAGCCGCCATAGCACGGGGGCGATGGTGGCGTCGACCAGGGAAAATTCATCGCTGAGAAAATAGGGTTTGGCGCTGAATACCTCGGCGCTGGCGGTCAGGCTGTCGCGCAGCGCCTTGCGCGCTTTGCCGACCAGTTTGTCGTTGCGCGAATCCAGATCCGCGATCAGCGAATACCAGTCCTTCTCGATGCGATAAAGCGCCAGCCGGCTGCGCGCGCGTGACACCGGATCCACAGGCATCAGCGGTGGGTGCGGAAAACGCTCGTCGAGATACTCGGTGACCACCTGCGGGTCATACAGCACCAGCTCTCTGTCGACCAGCGTGGGCACGCTCTGGTAGGGATTCAGGTCGATCAGGTCCTCGGGCAGGTTGCCGGGTTCGATATTGACGATCTCGACCGTAATCCCCTTCTCGGCAAGCACCATGCGCACGCGGTGACTCTGCGGGCAGCTTGCATCGGAAAACAGCGTCATCACCGAACGGCGATTGGCGATTACAGCCATGGTTATCTCCAGTTACTAAAGTTGACAATGCCAGCGTCGGTCGAACCGGACGCTGGCATCGCCGAACCAACAGATGTTCTTACAGAACTCTAGTGGACGTCTTTCCAATACTCTTTTTTCAGCAAATAGGCGACGACAAAGAAAACCAGCAGGAACAGCAGAACTTTGACACCCAAGGCCATCCGTTGCTGCTTGATCGGCTCGCCCATGTAGGCCAGGAAGTTCACCAGATCACGCACCGTGCGGTCGAACTCGGCCGGCGACTGCAAGCCGGCCTGCTTGAGTTCGATACTTTCCAATACCTTGTGCTCGTGACCGTCCTCGTCCATAACCGTCTTGTACACCGGCTCCTGGACTCCCTGCAAGCGCCAAAGCACATTTGGCATACCGACATTGGGGAATATTTTATTGTTCACCCCAAATGGGCGCGACGCGTCACGGTAGAAACTATGCAGGTAAGTATACAGCCAGTCGACACCGCGCACACGCGCCACCAGGGTGAGATCCGGGGGGGCGGCCCCGAACCAGTTCTTGGCGTCGGCGCTGGTCATCGCGATGGTCATGTGATCGCCGATTTTCGAGTCGGTGAACATCAGATTCCCGATGACCTCGTCTTCGCTCAGGCCGATGTCACGCGCCAGGCGGTTGTAGCGCTGATACTGCGCCGAATGGCAACCCATGCAGTAGTTGACGAAAGTGCGCGCGCCGCGCTGCAGCGACTCCTTGTTCTCCGGATCGATATTGGCCTTTTTCAGATCGACGCTGCCGCCGCTGGCCAACGCCAGCGCCGGAACGGCGAGCAACAGAAGAGCTAGCAGTTGTTTTTTCATGTCAGTGGGACCCCATCGTCACGCGTTCCGGGACCGGTTTGGTTGGATCGAGCTTGGTGTAGAAAGGCATCAACAGGAAGAAGGCGAAATAGACCGCCGTTCCTATCTGCGCCAGCATCGTCTTGACGTCTGTCGGTGCCTGGGTTCCGAGCCAACCGAGCACGAAGAAAGAGATGACGAACAGTGCCAGCATGATTTTGAAGATCGGTCCGCGATAGCGGATCGACTTCACCGGACTGCGGTCCAGCCAGGGCAGGAAGAAGAGAATCACCACCGCGGCGCCCATGACGATGACGCCGAGGAATTTCGAACTCAGCGGACCGATGTCGAAGGTGATCGCGCGCAGCATCGCGTAGTACGGCGTGAAATACCACACCGGAGCGATATACTCGGGCGTTTTCAGCGCGTTTGCCGGCTCGAAGTTGGGCGGTTCCAGGAAGTAGCCGCCGCCTTCGGGAATAAAGAAGACGACAAAGGCGAAGAACATCAAAAACACCACCACACCGACAATATCCTTGACGGTGTAGTACGGATGGAACGGGATGCCGTCTTTGGGAATACCGTTCTCGTCCTTGTTTTTCTTGATCTCCACGCCGTCGGGGTTGTTCGAACCGACTTCGTGCAGCGCCAGAATATGCATCACCACCAGCGCCACCAGTACCAGCGGCACGGCAATGACGTGCAGCGCGAAAAAGCGGTTCAGCGTCACGTCGGAGATCACATAATCGCCACGGATCCACAGCGACAGACTGTCGCCGATACCGGGAATGGCGCCGAACAGCGAGACGATGACCTGCGCACCCCAGTAGGACATCTGCCCCCAGGGCAGCAGGTAGCCGAAGAAGGCCTCGGCCATCAATGCCAGGTAGATCATCATTCCGAACAGCCAGATCAGCTCGCGCGGCCCCTTGTAGGAGCCGTACAGCATGCCGCGGAACATATGCATGTACACCACGATGAAAAACGCGGACGCGCCGGTGGAATGCATATAGCGGATCAGCCAGCCCCACTCGACGTCGCGCATGATGTACTCGACCGAGGCGAAGGCCTCGTTGGCGTCGGGCTTGTAGTTCATGGTGAGGAAAATGCCGGTGATAATCTGGATCACCAGCACCAGCAACGCCAGCGAACCGAAGAAATACCAGAAATTGAAATTCTTGGGCGCGTAATACTTGGAGAGATGCTCTTCCCACATTTTGGTCAGGGGAAAGCGCGCATCGACCCAGTCGCGCAGACTCACTAGCATACCCATTATGCGGCTCCTTGGTCTTCGTCCACGCCCACCATAATGAGCGTGTCGCTGGTGTACTTGTGCGGCGGCACCAGAAGGTTGATCGGGGCGGGAACACCTTTATAGACGCGACCGGCCAGGTCGAACTTGGAACCATGACAGGGACAGAAGAAACCGCCTTTCCAGTCGGCACCCAGATCGGCTGGAGCCACTTCAGGACGGTAGGTAGGCGAGCAGCCCAGATGAGTACAGATACCCACCAGCACCAGAATTTCGGGCTTGATGGAACGCACGGGATTCTGGCAGTAGGGCGGTTGCTGGGGTTCCTTGGAGAAGGGGTCGCGCAAACGGTCGTCGAGGGTCGGCAGGGCCTGCAGCATTTCCTCGGTACGCTTGACCATCCAAACCGGCTTGCCGCGCCACTGCACCCGGATCATCTGCCCGGGTTCGAGTTTGCTGATATCGGCCTCGACCGGCGCCCCGGCGGCCTTGGCCCGCTCGCTGGGTAGCCAGGAGGCCACGAAAGGAACTGCTGTGTACACAGCCCCGACGCCCCCGACAACCGTGGTCGCGGCTATCAGGAATCGGCGTTTGCTGGTATCTACACCGTCGCCACTCATTCAGATTCTCCACA
>JASBST010000053.1 GCA_030148775.1 Thiogranum sp. | reverse complement strand
CGTCCTCATCAACACAATGGTGGTTTGCCACCAAACCAGGCAGAGGAAAACTATTGGTTTTTCTCTAAAACGGTGGACCAAAATACTTAGCCACTACAGGCGGCGGCTTTTCCCCCTGAGGTTGCAGGGTAGGCGCCGCCGCGTAGTCTTGATGTAACCTGGCGTGATTAAGATCGATATAAATAACAGGGGTTTATCAAGGTATTAATGCTTGAGGTGGCGCTCTCGCCCGAGGGGGACAACACGGAGGGAACCAAATGCCGTGCGCGAACGTGTTATATCTAATGTGAATTCGCTGTGTCCCTGAATGCGCTAGGCTGTGTGGTATAGTCAAATGACGAATTCTGCTCATAAGGAAAAGAACAGGACAGAAATCGACCAGGGAGCGCCAGGTTAAGTACGAGAGAGTCTATGTACGAGTCCTACTATCACTTGAGTGCCAACCCGTTCAGGTTAACGCCTGACCCCCAGTTCTGTTACAGCCATTCGGGGTACCAGGAGGCGCACGCCTATCTGCAGTATGCCTTCGAACTGGGGGAAGGCTTCATCCTGCTTACCGGCCGACCGGGTGCCGGCAAGACCACGCTGGTGGAAAGTTTCCTCCAGGCGCTGGCGCGCCAGGGCGTGGTCGCCGCGCGGATCGCCGTGACCGACTTCGACGCCGCCGATCTGTTGCGTGCCGTCGCCTATCAGTTCGATATTCCGGCCGAAGGCCTGGACAAGGCCACGCTGGTGCGGACTATCCAGAAATATTTCAGCGCCAAAGTGCAGGCAGGCCACCAGGTGTTGCTGGTGATTGACGAGGCGCAGCGGCTGTCGCACGCCTCGCTGGAAGAGCTGCGCATGCTGGCGGACATGCAGGTGGGCGTCAAACCGCTGTTGCAGATCTTTCTGGTGGGGCAGGAGTCGTTGCGCAGCCTGATGCGCGAACCGGATATGGAACAGTTACAGCAGCGCGTGGTCGGCACCTGCCGGCTGAAGTCGCTGGATGTGATGGAGACGCGCGCCTATGTCGAGCACCGGCTGTGTCGCGCCAACTGGCGCGGCGACCCGGAGCTGAGCGGCGGCGCGGTCTTCGCGGTGTATGAATACAGCAAGGGCGTGCCGCGGCATATCAACAAATTGTGCACCCGCTTGTTGCTGCAAGGTTATATGGATAACAAGCACCACCTCAACCAGGACGATGTGCATCGCATTGCCAGCGAGCTGGGCGAGGAACAACTGGCGCCGTTGGCGCTGGTGGAGAAGGCCGACGCCACCACCGGTCTGGCCGCGCCCGACGGCGGGCTGCCGGACCTGTCCGCGCTGGCCCTGCGCGGTGAGCCGTTGGCCGATGAAGAACAGACCTCGCCGGCGGCCGTCGAGGCCGAAGGGCCGCGTCAGCGCCGCACGGTCGACCCGGGGGACAGCGCGCCGATAGACCAAGCCGTCACCGCGCCGGCCGCGCCCGCGAACCGTTCCACCGCGGCGCATCCGGGCGGGCAAGTCCGGCGTCCCGGCGGCGCGCTGGCGCCGGCGCGTACATCCTCTGGCCAGCCGGCCGCCGCGGTGCAGACGTCAGCGTCCGCGCGGGCTCGCGCGGACGCGCCGGTCCCTGGCGCGGCGCAGCAGTCGTCACGCATTGCGCGCCAACCGTGGCGCACGGCGGGTGGCGCAGCGGCGACAGGCCGGGCGCGTCCGCTCATGGCGGACAGATTTTCGTCGCTGGTCGGCAACGCCGGCCTGTTGAAGGAAAAACCCGCGCTGCTGTTCGGTCTGGTGGCGGCGGTCACGCTGTCGGCCGGCGCGGTCACGACGCTGGTGCAGGGCGTCGACGATATGCACAAACTGGATGCGGCGGTGACGCAGCGCGACGCCGAGCTGCCCGCCGCGGCGGCGGCGGCCGTCAGGGCGCGAGCGGCTGACGCACAGTCCCAACTGAGTGCGACCATCTCCGCCGTGGCCGGCACGGCGGCGGGAGCGCGCGGCCCCAACCCCGCCGGCGGTCCCGACGGGATGCCCGCCCCCGCACCGGCGCAAGCCGGACCTGGCAAGCCGTCGCCTATGGCAACATCGCCGGTCGATCGTGCCGCGGCTCCGACGCATTCCGACCCCGGCCCGATGGCGTCCGCCGCGACAACCGACCGCGCGCCGCCGCGGAACGAAACCGAAACCCTGCCGTCCGTGGATAGGTCGATCGGGGCTTCGGTATCGGCGTCCGGAAACGGGACGGTCGCCATAGCCCCGCCGACGGTACAGCAACACTCGCCGTCCGCCGCGTCGATAACAGCTCCTGCCGACAGACCCGCGGCGACAGAAACGGCCTCGGCAAAAACAGCGACGACGGAAACAGCGACGGCAAAAACAGCGGCGGCGGAAACAGCGACGGCGGAAACAGCGACGGCGGAAACCAAGGCGCCGGAAACCAAGGTGGCAAGCACCGCGGCGGCGACGCCTCGGTCAGTCACGGGTACGGCCGATCCGCGGTCGTATACCGACACCCCAACGACCGCCGCTGCGGTAGCGCCGGGGGCTGAGGCCAGACGCGCCGCCGCCGTGGCTTCCCTGGATGTGCGCGAACAACCGGCGAGCGCCGACGCAGGGGCGATGCAACGACAGATCGACAAGTTGCTTGGGAATGCGGCCGAGGCGCTGGCCGCCACCCGCCTGACCATCCCCACCGGCAACAATGCTTATTACTACTATCAGCGTGTGTTGCGTCTCGACCCCGACAACGCGGCCGCCCGTCGCGGTCTGGACCGGGTTGTGTCGCGCTACGGCAGCCTGGCCGCCAATGCCATCAGTCGCGGCGACATTGACAAGGCCAACCGTTACATCGCCCGCGGCCTGCGCGTGCGCCCCGGCGATCTTCGCCTAGTGGCCCTGCGCGACAACCTCAAAGTCGTGGCGCTGCAACCGGCCGACGACCCCTATGCGGTACCCGAAGCGCTGCCGCCACCGCAAATGGAAAGCGCGATCGGCGGCAACAACTTCGTGCAACGCATCAAGGCATTTTTCGCCGAGGGCGCGGACGCGCCCCAACCCTGAGACCCGCCCCGACGCACTCGCGTCGATCGCGTCACCGGCAGCGCCCTGCGCGCGCCGGTCGTGTCATTTATCATTTTTAAACGCGCACCCCGGTCGACGGGTGTAGAAGAAAGACTCGTTCAAGACGAAAAACGCCTGCGTCCGCCAGACACAGGGCACAACGTCAGCCGCCACCGACGCGGCACAGCTCAGCAGCGGGGATAGCACAGCAATGTCCGAGTCAAACCTTTGCACACTGACGATCGACGGCAAACAGTACGCCGGCAACAGCGGTACGCCGTTGATCGAGTTTTTGCGCCAACAGGGCATCGATCTGCCGCATATCTGTTACGACAGTTTCCTCGGTCCTATCGAAACCTGCGACACCTGTTGGGTGGAAGTCGACGGTCAACTGCGGCGCGGCTGCGCCCTGAGTATCGAAGACGGCCTTAACATCAGTCTGGAAACCGACAAGGCGCGCGAGGCACGCCGCGAAGGGGTCGATCGCGTCGTTGCCCGCCACGAACTCTACTGCTCGGTGTGCGAGAACAACAACGGTGACTGTCGCGTGCACAACGTGGTCAATCAGATGGACGTGCCCTACCAGCGCTATCCGCACCGGCGCAAACCCTATGCCGTCGACGACAGTCATCCTTTCTATATCTACGACCCGGACCAGTGCATTCTGTGCGGGCGCTGTGTCGAAGCCTGCCAGAACGTGCAGGTGACCGAGACGCTGTCCATCGACTGGCAGCGCCAGGACCCGCGCGTGCTGTGGGACGGCGGCGAGTCGGCGAACCATTCCAGTTGCGTGTCTTGCGGCCATTGCGTCACGGTGTGTCCGTGCAACGCGCTGATGGAGAAAAGCATGCTCGGCGAGGCCGGACCGCTGACGGGCATGCCGGGTACGCTCAAGCGCTCGGCCATCGAATTCATCAAAAGCATCGAGCCGACGGTCGGTTTCGCGCCCATCTTTGGCCTGTCGGAGATGGACGTCGCCTGGCGGCGCCCGGAAATCAAACGCACCAAGACGGTCTGCACCTTCTGCGGCGTCGGCTGTGCCTTCGAGATGTGGACCCGGGGACGCACCATCCTCAAGGTGCAACCGGTCGCCCAAGCGCCGGTCAACGGCATCTCGACCTGCGTCAAAGGTAAGTTCGGCTGGGATTTCGTCAACGCCGAGGACCGCCTGACGCATCCGCTGATCCGGGAAAACGGCTATTTCCGCAAGGCCAGTTGGGACGAGGCCTACAACCTGATCGCGCGCCGCTTCGGCGAAATCAAACAGGCGCACGGCCCCGACGCGCTGGCTTTTGTCGCCTCCAGCAAGTGCACCAACGAAGAATCCTATCTGATGCAGAAACTGGCGCGCGCGGTCATCGGCACCAACAACATCGACAACTGCTCGCGCTACTGCCAGTCGCCGGCCACCCAGGGGCTGTGGCGCACCATGGGTTACGGCGGCGACGGCGGCTCGATCAGCGACCTGGAAAGCGCCGAGATGCTGCTGATCATCGGTTCCAACACCGCCGAGAGTCATCCGGTGATCGCCACCCGGCTCAAGCAGGCGCAGAAACAGCGCGGCCAGAAACATATCGTGGTCGACCTGCGCCGCCACGAGATGGCCGAGCGCGCCGATGTCTTCCTCAGCCCCAACCCCGGCAGCGACGTGGCCTGGCTCAGCGCCATCACCCGTTACATCCTCGACTACGGCCTCGACGACACCGCCTTTCTAGCCCAGCGGGTGAACAACCTCGACGAGTACCGCCAGAGCCTCGAACCCTTCACCCTGCATCACGCCCAGGAGCTGACCGGCGTCGCCGCCGGCCGGCTGGAGGAGGTGGCGCGCATGATCGCCGGTGCCCGCAGTCTGTGCGCCATCTGGGCCATGGGCGTGACCCAGCACCGGGCCGGTTCGGATATCTCCACCGCCATCGCCAACCTGTTGCTGGTCACCGGCAACGCCGGCCGACCGGGCACCGGCGCCTACCCCATGCGCGGCCACAACAACGTGCAGGGCTGCAGCGACTTCGGCTCCATGCCCAAGCGCTTTCCCGGTTATGAGTTCGTCAGCGACGACGAGGTGCGGGCGCGCTACGAAAAAGCCTGGGGCGTACAACTGTCGACCAACAAAGGCCACACCAACCACGCCATCCCGCGCGCCATCCACGAAGGCGAGCTCAAATCGCTCTATATCGTCGGTGAAGACATGGCGCTGGTCGACGCCGATGCTCAATACGTGCAGTCGGCCTTCGACAAGCTGGACTTCATGGTGGTGCAGGAGATCTTTTTCACCCGCACCTGCGAGCACGCCGACGTCATCCTGCCCGGCGCCCCCAGCGTCGAAAAAGAGGGCACTTTCGTCAATACCGAACGCCGCGTGCAGCGCCTTTATCAGGTGATGCCGCCGCTCGGAGACTGTAAACCCGACTGGCAGATCCAGACCGAACTGGCGCGCGCCCTGGGTGCCGACTGGAACTACCAAAGCCCCAAGGAGATCCTGCACGAGGCGGCGACCCTGGCGCCGATGTTCGCCGGTCTCACTTACGAACGGCTGGAAGGCTACAAGTCCTTGCAGTGGCCGATCGCCGCCGACGGCCGCGACACGCCGCACCTGTACCTGGACGGTTTTCATTTCCCCGACGGCAAGGCGCGCCTGCATCCGCTGGAGTACACACCGCCGAGCGAACAGACCGACGCCGACTATCCGCTGCATCTCAACAACGGCCGCCTGCTGGAGACCTTCCACGAAGGTAACCTGACCCACCGCTCGGCCGGCCTGCGCAGCCAGGTGCCGACCAACTTCGTCGAGATCTCGCCGGCGCTGGCGCATGAGTACGGCGTGCGCAGCGGCAGCCTGGTGAAGCTGACCTCGCGCCATGGCCACATCGAGGTGCGCGCCCTGGTCACCGACCGGGTCCACGACGGCCAGCTCTATCTGCCGGAAAACGCCAGAAGCAACGCGCGCGCCATCAACATGCTGACCTCGAACGTGGCCGACAAGGACAGCGACACCCCGGCCTACAAGGAGATCGCCGTCAAACTGGAAGTGCTGGAAGTCGACGGCCAGTCGCCGCTGCCGGCGCACAACTTCCGCTTTTTCAAATCCACCCCTGACGACGGCGTGCACCCGCAACAGAAATGGCAGCGGCCCGACTACGCCACACCGCCGCAGTCGATGTCCCACCCGGAGAAATTCTGATGGCCAAAGCGATCAACTACACTGTGCCGCCGCCACCGCGCGCCGACGCCGCCCGCGAGGAACTGGAGCAGTTACTGCTGAGTCTGCACGACGAAGGCGTGCTGCGTTTTCTCAATGATTTTCTGCGCGCCTCGCCGCAGGTGCTGGAGATTCTGCTGCGCGGCCTCAATCATGAAGCCAGTCGTAACGCCATTCAGAACCTGTCCTCGCTGCTGATCGCGCTGGGCCGCATCGAGCCCGAGCGTTTCGCCACCGTGACGCGGGCGTTCAGCGCCGCGCTGGCGAGCATGGAACGGGCCGCCGACGGGCAGCAGCGCGAGACCCACGCCCCGGGACTGTCGGGCGCCTACAAGGCGCTGCACGACGACCAGGTCTGGCGCCGGCTGGACCCCTTGCTGCAAGGCGTGATGAGCTTCGCCAACACCCTCGGCGAGGCGCCGGAGAAAGCCGCCGCCAAACGCAACGACGGCGTCGGCACCCCGCACGCATGAACGCCGTGGCGCCGCTGAAACAGCTCGCGGCCCGCCGCCAGAGGCGCGTCGATATCGTCTCGCTGCAAGCCGGCGCCTTGTCCGCCCGCGACGATCCGGTGGTGGTTGAGGAAGCCTTGCAGATCCAGGTGGCCGGCGCCGCGCCGGTTATCACCATGCGTACCCCCGGGCACGACTGCGAGTTGGCCGCGGGCTGGCTGCTGGGTGAAGGCATCATACAACGCGTGGACGATATCGAGCGCATGGCCCACCGCCGCGGCCGGCCGCACGAACTGTGCGTGGTACTCAAGCGTTGCGGCGCGACTCAGGCCCAACGGCTGCAAAGGGCCGCGCCGGCCAACAGCGCCTGCGGCGTGTGCGGTAAAAGCCAACTGAACCTGGAAAGCCTGCAAGGGCTGGCACCCCTGTCGCCGGGGCCGCGGGTGGACGCCGAGCTGCTGTGTTCCCTGCCGCAACGCCTGCGCGCGCGCCAGGAACTGTTCGCCCACACCGGCGGACTGCACGCGGAGGCGTTGTTCGACGCCACCGGCAAGCTGCTGGCGCTGCGCGAGGACGTCGGGCGTCACAACGCCCTGGACAAACTCAACGGCTGGGCGCTGTTCTCGGGTCAACTGCCGTTGGCGCAGCGCATCGTCGTGCTGAGCGGCCGCGCCAGTTTCGAGCTGATGCAGAAATGCATTGTCGCGCGCGTGCCGCTGGTGTGCGCCATCTCGGCGCCCAGCAGCTATGCGGTGAGCCTGGCGCGGCGCCACGGCGTGACCCTGATCGGCTTTCTGCGCGAGGGGCGCTGCAATATCTATTCGGCGCCCGAGCGCATCCGCGGCGCCGACGCACTGGCGGTGCCCGGGTTGAGTCAGCCCGCCTGAGACGTTAAGCGGAGACGTTCACCCAAGTGTGTCTGTCCGGGTAAGTCTGTCCGGCTAGGTCCGTCCGGCTAGGTCCGTCCGGCTAGGTTCGGCTGGGTATGGAGGCCCGCGCCCGCTCGCACAGACCTAGCTGCCCGGATAGGGCGTCTTGGCAGTAGTTTTACTCTCCTTATTTAAACCTGTCTCGCCCGCCTAATCGGGTGGGGGACAACCGTTGCGCTTGCATCTGCCCGATACCTGTATATACTTCCAGTATACTGGATAAATAACCAGCAGGTGACCCAATGGACGATCTGACCCGACGCCAGGCCGAAATCCTCGCCCTGATCCAGGAATACGTGAACGACGAAGGCTATCCGCCGACGCGCATGGAAATCGCCCAGGCCTTCGGTTTCCGCTAGCCCAACGCGGCCGAGGAGCACCTGCGCGCGCTCGAGCGCAAAGGCTATATCGAGCTGTTACAGGGCTCGTCGCGCGGCATTCGCGTGCTTGAAGACGACAGCGAGCCCGAGGGCATCCCCGTGGTCGGCCGCGTCGCCGCCGGCGAACCCATCCTGGCGGTGGAGCACGTCGAGGACCACTATCCGGTCGACCCCGGCCTGTTCCATCCGCGCGCCCACTACCTGTTGCGGGTGCGTGGTATGAGTATGAAGGATATCGGTATCATGGACGGCGACCTGCTGGCCGTGCACCGCACGCGCACCGCCCAAAACGGTCAGATCGTGGTGGCGCGCCTGGACGAGGAGGTCACCGTCAAGCGCTTCCGCCAGCGCGGCTCCATCGTCTATCTGTTGCCGGAAAACGAAGACTTCGAACCCATCCGCGTCGATCTGCGCGAACAGTCCCTGGCGATCGAGGGGCTGGGCGTGGGCGTGCTGCGCAACCAGTCGCTATGAACGCCCCGACCTGCACCGCGCCTTTGACTGGCTGGCCGGACCAACCGCCGGCAGCGCAAGCCGGCGTCCTTTCCAGCGGTTATAGAGAACTCGACGCACTGCTGCCCGCGGGCGGCTGGCCGCGCGCCGGCCTGGAGGAAATCCTGCTGGCGCCGCAATGCCTGGGCAGCCTGCGTCTGCTGCTGCCGGTGCTGGCGCAACTCAGCCGCGAGCACCGCTGGCTGTGCTGGGTGGCGCCGCCGAACCTGCCCTACGCTCCGGCCCTGACCGCCGCCGGCGTCGACCTGTCGCGCATACTGCTGGTGCACCCGCGTGCGCGCCGCGACGGTCTGCGCGTGGTCGAGCAATGCCTGCGCTCCGGTCAGTGCAGTGCCGTGCTCGCCTGGCCGGCGGTGGGCGAAGCCGCCGTACTGCGGCGCCTGCAACAGGCCGCCGTCGCCGGTGATGCGCGCGGCTTTCTCTTCCGCCGGCTGCCGCTGGCGAAAAAAACCTCTCCCGTCCCCTTGCGTCTGCGCCTCGAAGCCCACATCGACGGCACCCTGTCCGCCGATCTGCTCGGACGCCGGCAGGAACAACTCATCGGCAGCGCCCGTCTCGACAGCACCGGCGCCCTCAACGCCACCACGAACGCGCGAATGTCGCAGGCGCGGCCGTCGTGGGCTTTGCAGTAAAGATCCGCTCGCGTAGGCTCGCAGGCGTGGTTGCTGTCCCTTTCCAAATGACGAAGTGCGGCGGCTGCAACTGACAAATGCCTGTAACCAAGGTGCAGCCAGCGCCGCAGCTCGGTCAGCGTCTACGCTCTGAACATGGGTGCTCGTGTCCAAGGGATAGTGCTGTGTTGGTACGGTCAGCGCTAAACCAGGATGGGCTGGAGATAAGAAAAGCGATTTTGTCGCAAGATCAAATTGATTGGATAAAATCAGATATAGATCTTGATAGTGTAAAGTTACGCCGGCATGGTGTTAGAAACCTTGAGCAACGATTCGATTCACTCGCCAGCGTGGCTGGTTCGGGAGCATTGCTGTCGATTGTCGAAAGCCTGCTGAGCGAGCCAGTGCGCCTGGTTAGAGCGCTGTTCTTCCATAAAACACTCACCAGGAATTGGTCTGTCGCTTGGCACCAGGACAGGTTGGTCACACTAAACCCGCGGATGGATAGGGACGGTTGGGGGTCATGGTCGACAGATGATGGCGTCCACCATGTCCAACCGCCGGTCCATGTGCTGGATAAAATGATCATCGTCCGGCTGCGTATTGACCCGGCTGACGAGAGAAACGGTTGTCTAAGGGTGATTCCGGGATCACATGGGTACGGTGTGCTTCAGCGATCTGAGATTGAGCGTATAATTAACCGTAGCGCTGCTCTGGCTTGCGTGGCGGACGAAGGTGACGCCCTCTTGATGCGGCCGCTGCTGCTGCATGCGTCAGATAAAACCGTGCGTCGCGTCCATCGTAGAGTGGTGCATTTAGAATATAGCAGTTATAAGCTACCGAACGGAGTGCGCTGGGCGTAGGGGCTTTAAAGCCGCACCTCGAAAATCTATCTGGGAGGGTGAACCCATGAGCGATTCCACATTACCGGTGAAAACCCGGGAGCTGCACAATCACCATTTCGATTCGACCATCTGGAATGATTTCCGTTTTCGCGACGACGATATCATTATCGCCACCTACGCCAAGTCCGGCACTACCTGGATGCAGCAGATCGTCGCCCAGCTGCTGTTCGACGGGGCCGAGGGCATGGAGGTGGCCGAGATGTCGCCCTGGCTGGACCTGCGGGTGCCGCACAAGGCGGTGAAGCTGCAGGCGGTCGAGGCGCAGACCCACCGGCGTTTTCTCAAGACGCACCTGCCGGTGGACGCGTTGGTGTTTTCGCCGCAAGCCAGATACATCTATATCGGCCGCGACGGCCGCGACGTGGTCTGGAGCTTTTACAACCACCACGTCAATGCCAACCAGGCCTGGTACGAGGCGCTGAACGACACACCCGGTCTGGTCGGGCCGCCGATCGGACCGCCGTGCGATTCGGTGGTGCATTACTTCCGCGACTGGCTGGAAAAGGACGGTTATCCGTTCTGGTCGCTGTGGGATAATGTGCGCAGCTGGTGGGCGATCCGCGAGTTGCCCAATGTGCTGCTGGTACACTTCGCCGATCTCAAGGCCGACATGCCCGGTGAGATCCGGCGCATCGCGGCCTTCCTCGATACCCCCATCGACGAGTCCCGTTGGGACCGCATCCTGCGCCATTGCAGTTTCGACTACATGAAGGCCAACGCCTCCAAAAGCGTGCCGCTGGCCGGCGCCTTCTGGGACGGCGGCTCCCAGACCTTCATCCACAAGGGCACCAACGGCCGCTGGCGGGAGATGCTCGCCGCCGAGGACGTTGAGCGCTACGAGCAGCGGGCGCTGGCGGAGCTTGAAGAAGAGTGCGCGTACTGGTTGGCGAACGGGGGGCGTCTTTAAGATGCAGGGTTTGGCACACTGGTTCGGCTGCCATCAGAGCTTCCATGAGAATTATCGTTAATAAATACATCCTGTTTGCCTGTATTTCCTTCGCCCTTGCTTCCTGCGCAACAGCGCCGTCGCAAGCGCCCAAACCAGTGTCTGCCGGTTTCCTATACAAAGGGGGCTATATCAATGTGCGTGCGCCAAACTCTGACGGGTGGTATCTTTTAAGTTCTTCGCCGGCAGGTATGGAGTTCGCACGTAGTGGCGCAGAGCGAGGAGAGAGCTTTGGCGCTCAGGTGTTAATGTTTCCGCTGCCGAAAACCGATAGCAACGAAGACTTTGTTGCGCTTATTGCGCAGGGTTTTGAGGCCGATACCGATTCCGCGCGTTTTTCCGTTATAGATTCGCATTTTGAATATTATGCAGAGAGAAGTTATCCCTGTGTGCGGGTTTTAAGTGTGGTTGAAGATAAACAGGCCAGCACAGCGCCGGGCCATAGGGAGAGGCTTCTACTGCAATCAAACTCGCTTTATTGCAGGCATCCGGTGCGCCAGGGAACCGGTTTCGCCATCATTTATTCTCACCGTGGGAAAACCCGATACGAAAAACTGAGCTCGGAAGCGGCGGACTTTATTGACGGCGTTCAAGTGCCGGAGCAATGAGACCGGTAGGAGTTATAAGGTAAAGGTAGTTGACTGGATGAGTTCAACGGTATTTAGGAAATGGGAATATAGAGTATTCCCCTTTTCGGCTCCGCCGGTATTGAGGTTCCGCTTAAGCTCGTAGAAACTACAAGCTCCGGCAACGGGTTCGTTCAGGTCAGGTATGAAGTCGCGTCCGGCATATAATACAGCACTCCGGTTTGCGGCCTGGCTCGGTGTCTTCGCGCGGGTAGGCGCCAGTGAGCTCAGGCGATAGGCTGAACAACTCTACTGAGAAAGAATAGGAAATAGCTATGGAAAGCCTGCTGCTCCACGCTTTTACCGTATTCATGGGGTTCTTCGCCATAATGAATCCCATCGCCAATGTCCCGATTTTCCTTGGCCTCACCAGGGGTGACGACGAACAGACAACGTCGGCCGTGGCTTTTAGATCGCTGGCGCTGGCATTTCTGATCGTTACGTTATTTTCGGTGGCCGGCAAGATTATCTTTGAGTTGTTTGGTTTGACGCTTCCCGCTTTCCAGATCACCGGAGGGCTGTTGGTCTTTCTTATAGGCTTCCATATGCTGCAAGGTACCCACTCGAGCGTTCAACACCCCAGTGAGGAGGACAAACGGAAGTCCCGGGAGGCGGCGCTGGGCGTCGCGGTGTCTCCGCTGGCGATGCCAATACTCGCGGGACCCGGCACTATCGCCACGGCTATGAATTTTTCGGCGAGCGGGGGTCTGATGGAGTTGATGGTAACTGTCGCCATGTTTGCACTGCTTTGCGCAGTCACCTACGTGCTTTTTGTTTTCGGAGAGAAGTTCGTGACCTACATCGGCGCCAGCGCATTGGGAGTGATCACCCGTATGATGGGCCTGATCATCGCCGTAATTGGGACGCAGATGGTGATCGAAGGCGTGCGCGGGGCCCTTGAGCACGGGGGAAGCTGATGACTCACTCAATTGAGTTGCAAATCGAAGAATGCGAAGAACGTTTACGGCAAGCCATGCTTCAATCGGACCTGGCCGCACTCGATGAGTTGCTGGCGCCTGATCTGATGTTTACTAACCACCTTGGTCATCTCACCACAAAGCAGGATGATCTGAGCGCTCACGAATCGGGCCTATTGAAAATAGACGAAATCACGCTTTCGGATAAAAAACTAAAATTGGATGGAGGTGTGGTTGTGGTTTCCGTCAAGGCGCATCTATTGGGGGCGTTCCACGCAGAGGCCTTTGAAAACGATATCAGGTTCACTCGTGTGTGGAGCAGGAGCTCAAACGCAAGCTGGCAGGTTATTGCCGCGCATGCGAGCATTGTGGTTTGAACGGGGCCGTAGTCGCACTGTTCGGAAATGGCTAACAGAGCAACCGTATGCTTTAAGAGGCATCATACTCAAACATGAAAGATCTGCACGAATTGCCGGATAATCTGCCGGTTCCCGTAGACGACGGAGCCTGCGACCATCTTCCGGGGTCGCGAATACCATCGGTTGCGCTAAAGGGTGTGTCCGATACCCGCGTTGATCTGAGCGCCGTTGACGGAACGGCGGTTATTTTCTTTTATCCTATGAACGGAAGGCCGGGTGCGCCGCCGATGACGGGTTGGAATGAGATTCCCGGCGCCAGAGGCTGCACGCCTCAATCCTGTTCTTTCAGGGATAACTATTCGCGCCTTGAGGCGCTGGGCGTCAAGGTGTTTGGTGTCAGCTCGCAACCGCTAGCCGATCAAAAAGAAGCGAGTGCCCGTCTTGATCTGCCATTTGAGCTTCTGAACGATTCCCGATTGGAGCTGACAAAGGCGATGAAACTCCCGACTTTTGAATATGGCTCATCGACTTACATTAAGCGGATTACCCTTGTCTCCAACGATGGTGTGATTAGGAAAACATTTTATCCGATATTTCCGCCTGACAGGAATGTGAGTGATGTTATTGAGTGGGTCGAGCATAACAAGGCACTTTAGCCGCAGGCGTTAAAAAGATCGAAGACTGATGTAAAACAGCGGGGCGTCGATGTCGGCTTTTCTGGCCGTACGCAGGAAACTTCGCCCAAGCTGGAAAATTGCTTATTCCCATGTCGATTCCGTAATGCACCCGATCGCCTATGTCCAACGGTGGCACTATCGGAAAGCGCCTCGTGCGACCCAGCCCATCACCAGCTCGACAATTTTTTTGTCCGAAAGATTTTCGTTTTTCAATGAGGCCCAGGTGACAAAACGCAGGCAATGGCGCAAGGTGAGCGATAGTGACTTTTTCTGCGCCGGTTTGACGCCCCAATTGCCCACTAGATCATCGCGCACCTGATCGAGATAAGCCTGGAACTGCCCCATGGGTTGTTGCAGCGCCCTGACCTTATCGACGTCGCGATAGGCCGCGCTCCACATTTTTTCCGTGCTGCGGTAGTAGCGATAAAAAGCCAGCAGTGCGCTCCGGCTGCGCTCGCCGGGATCCTGGCAACCGGCCCAATCTCCCATGTCCGGCGGAGGGTGCTGTTGCAGATAATGGCTGGTGCAGGCCTGAAATAAACTGACGTCATCGGGAAAGTGGCGATAGACCGTCAGCCGTTGAACCCCCGCCTTTTCAGCGATCGCCTTGATCGAGGTGTTCGCCGGACCGAGCTGCGCGTGCAAGGCCACCGTGGCAATGATGATCTTCTCCCGAGTCCGATCCTGTTGTTGCGCCCGACGGGTTTTGGTGTATTTACGCGTAGCCATATTCGGTAAACATATCTGTTTAATTAATAGTTGACAAGTCCTGTGTGCTCAAATACAGTTATATCGAATAAACACATATGTATACTCAAAATAAGTCCGGTCACCGCGCATCGGCATCAGGAGGATAAGGTTATGGGTATCACCAACCGGCAGTCCGGAACCAATGTGCACGAAGTTGCCGAGGGTATCTACCGTATCAACACACCGGTCAAATTCGAAAACGGGCTGGAGTTCTCGTTCAACCAGTACCTGATCGCCGATGACGAGCCCTTGCTGTTCCATGCCGGGCCGCGCAGGTTGTTCGCGCTGGTGCGCGAGGCGGTCGCCAGCGTATTGCCGGTTGAATCGCTTCGCTACGTCGGCTTTTCCCATTTCGAAGCCGACGAGTGCGGTTCGCTCAACGACTGGCTGGCCGCGGCGCCCCAGGCCTCACCGCTGTGCGGCCGGATCGGCGGGCTGGTGTCGATCAGCGATATCGCCGACCGTGCGCCCCGCACCCTGGACGATGGCGAAGCGATCTCATTGGGCCGCCATCGCGTGCGCTGGTTTGATACGCCGCACCTGCCGCATGGTTGGGACGCCGGTTTACTGGCCGAAGAAAGCACCCACACACTGATGTGTGGCGACCTGTTCACCCAGCGCGGCGGTGCCGAGTTGCCCGCGCTCACCGAAGCGGACATCCTCGGGCCCAGCGAGGCGTTTCGGGCGCAAATGGATTATTTCTCTCACACAAAAAATACAGGCGACATGCTCGAGCGTCTCGCCGCCACCTGGCCCACCACCCTGGCCTGTATGCACGGCAGCGCCTGGCAGGGCGACGGCGCCGCCCTGTTGCGCACGCTCGCCGACGAGTTGGCTGCAAAATAATTTCCGTGCACGGTGTTTAGGCCGTTTTTCCCGGCGTTTCTTTGGCTGGGTTTGACAGCAAGGCAGGTGAAACGTCGTCAGTTGCGCGAAGGCCGCAGCAACAGCGGCAGGTAATGCAGCAACAGGGCGCCAAAGGCGGCGATCCACAGCAGTTGCGACAGTTCGATCCAGCGCAGATAGCCGGCGGGGAACAGTACCGGCAGCAGTACCCGCACCAGCGCGGCGGCCACCAGCAACCCCAGCGCCAGCGGCATGAAGCGCAGGCGTTCGTGCACGCTGCGACCGGTGTGGCCCAGCGAGACCCGCGTCATCATGCTCAGCGTCATCAGTCCGATGCCGCCAACGGCGAAGGCGTGCAGGGCGGGAAACTCCAGCGCCGGCCACCAGGCGCGCAACGCGGTGAGCAGAAATCCGCCCACCAGAAAGAGATACGCCAGATACAGGCTCCACAACAGCGGCTTGCGCCACAGCCCCGCGCTGTGCCAGCCGACCAGGCGATACAGGTGCAGCGCAAACAGCGCCCCGGCCAGCGCGCTGGCGGTCTGCCGATAGGGGGTGAACACGGCGAGCGCGAAGAACAGCACGAACAAAACCAGCGCGGCGATATCGACGCGGGCCGAGTTGCGCAGTGCCACCGGTCCTTCCAGGCCGCGCTCTATAAAAAACGGAATCAAGCGACGGCTCATGGTCAATATCAGACCGATCACCAGATAAAATCCCCCATACAGGCCCCACTGAATGCCTTGGTCGAGATAACCCAGTGCGCCCAGGTAGAACAGCAGGTTGCCGATACCCAGCAGCAGCACCTTGCTAAGGATGCCGCTTTGCCGGAACTGACGTTTTTTAACAACTGGGATGGCCACGGCCAGCAACAGATAGGCGCTGAACAGTCCGTCGAACCAGGCCGCCGCGACCAGTCCGTAGCCGGGCAGATAAAAACTTGTCCGCGCGCCCAACCACAGCAACAGCAATAGCAGCAACGGCCAGCCGCGCAACGTCTGCAGACCGGTCCAGTTGGGCACCGCCGTGAGTAGAAAACCCGCGATCACCGCCAGCGTATAGCCGTAGACCATCTCGTGGGCGTGCCACAGTGCGGGCGACAGGCCGTTGAAATCCGCCCGCAGACCCAACCCATAGCTGGCAAACCACACTGCCATTGCGAACACGGCGTAGACAACCGCGGCAAGAAAGAAAGGTCGGAAGCCCAACGAAAGCAGCGGCAGTCGGGCGACGGAAGTTGTTTGCATGATTGTCACTCCTGGAAAGCAGGCCGACAATATATTAGCAGTTAGTGAAACAGCTGTCGTACAGGTTGCGAATAAATTACGGGCCATCGGCTTAACCTTTATAAGCCAGACGGTTAACAGCCCTAAGCGCCCGTGGTAGTCACCGGATGCCATAGGGCCTGCACTCGGCTAGGCTGTAGAAGATTTTCTTTTTAGATAACTGTTCGGAGTGGTCCTTGTCACACTGATTGATGAGCCCGATAAGAGGTCAGGATGGACACGCGGATTTACCCAAGCTATGCCGTTAAGCCAGGATCACGAAACGATTGGCCTGTCCTGTGTCTTGCAGATTTAATACAAACGAGTGCCGCTCACTATCAGATCAAGTCACAGGTGGCATGGACTTGTCGGTCCAGTGTGCAGGTTTTATGAGTTGTATTGACTGGGAGCGAATATCTGTTTGTCCGTGTCCGATTACCAATTGACTACTATTGAAACCCGTCGTTGTTTCAGGGAAACTGTTGCGGGTTTGCGGGAAAATGGGCGGGAAAAACGCCGTGACCGCTGCCGACAGAAAGGAATCAAGAGGTGCTCTAAGCAGAAAACCCGCGATCACCGCCTGCGTATAGTCGTAGTCCATCTTGTGCGGTTGCAGGCCTGCTCGCGGCAACCCAACCGGCAACGGAGAAGCCAATGTCACGCATAGCCGCATCCGGTGTTTGCACCGCAGTATTGATTTTGATTTTCGCTTCGCTGGCAACCCGGCTGGCCGTGGCGGAGACCAAGACCGTCACGCCACAGGGCGAGTTTGCGCAAATCGACACGCGGCGTGTCAATGAGACGATAAAGGTTCTTACCCAAGGCTCGGCCAAAGACAAGCGGGCTGCCATCGCGAGGATCAAAGCCAGGCCGGAGGACTATGCGCCGCCCGTGTTTTACGCCCTGTCGAATGTGCTGTTCGCGGACGGCGACAAGGACGAGGCCGCGTTCTGGTTTTATGCCGGTCAGCTCAGAGCGCGCGTCGACGCAAACATCTGCGCCGATGCCTCGGCCAGACAGGCGGTGGGGCTGCTGAACCGGCATTACGGTACCCCGATCAACCGCTACGCATTCCAGGACATGTCAAAGCTGGAGACATTGATTGCGGAAGTCGTGGCGTGGGAGCGGCGAACGCCCTATCACTACGACCGCCGCTGGATTAACCTCCACGGCATGGCGGCGATGATGTCCGGCCTGGGCGGTCCGAGCGAAGGTGAATCCCAGGCTGCGCTGAGTTATCCCGAGGGTCAATGGAGTGAGATCGCGGAAAAGACGCGAGCGGACTATCTGGACGATTTCAGAGAGGCAGTGGCGCAGATGAAAAGCCGGAAGTAGAGAACGGCGACCTGTCTGGCTGATTTTTGGGGGTGGCCTGTGACACTGACGCGTCACCAACTGATTGGCCCCGGAAGGCGCATGCTGGCGTATAATAACTTCGCTCCTTTCTTTGTGATGCCTGAGTTTCCTGGAGGTTCGCTATGCTCAAGCCCGTCATCAATATCGCCGATGTCACTCTCGAGCCACGCCCGCCCGGTTTCGCCCCCTCGGGCGAGGCGGCCGAGCGTTTTGACGCCAAGATGGGGTTTATCTCGCCACGTGTCGGCGCGCAAAAACTCGGCTACAACATTACCGCTGTTCCGGTCGGCAAGCGTGCCTTTCCGTCCCATAATCACCATGCGAACGAAGAGATGTTCTTCGTCTTGCAAGGCACCGGTGAATTACGCGTCGCCGACAAGCGTTATCCTGTCCGTGTCGGCGACGTTATCGCCTGTCCGGCGGGCGGTCCGGAGCTGGCGCACCAGATCGTCAACACCGGCGTGGAGGAGTTGCGCTATCTGGCCGTCAGTACCATGATTTCGCCTGAGCTGGTCGAGTATCCCGATTCCGGTAAGTTCGGTGTACTGGCCGAGCGGCCCGCGAGCGAGGACGGTACGCCGCAACGCTTCATGTTCGTCGGGCGCGAAGCTGAATCGCTGAACTACTGGGAAGGGGAGTGACTGCGACGTCGCTCTATACGGGGTAAATATGGAGGTATGGATAGAGTTACGGAGACCGCCGCATGTCATTCAGTGGCGCGCGAGTCCGTCGGCGGGTAGCCTTTCCGCTATTTCGGAAGGACGCGAAGAACTGGAAGTGGTCGCAAATCAAATCAATCAGAGAAGTTATGTCAGACAACATCACTAGCGAGGTGATCGCCTCATTCAAGCATCAACTGCAGGACCACCCGATCTACGAGGCGGTTTCGACCATTGAGGACCTGCGCTGCTTCATGGAGCATCATATTTATTCGGTATGTGATTTCATGTCGCTCATCAAGTATTTGCAATCGGTGGTCGCGCCGACGCGATATCCCTGGACGCCGCGGGGTCAGGGCAGTGTAAGAAGATTCATCAATGAGCTGGTGCTGGAAGAAGAATCCGACGAAACGAATGTGCCGGGCGAGTATCGTAGCCATTTCGAGTTGTACCATAAAGCCATGAGCGAGGTGGGTGCGGACACTTCGCAGTCCGAGCGCTTTGTCGCCGCGGTGGAGAGACAGGGTATCGCAGCCGCGCTGGAGCTGTCCTGTGTTCCAGCCCCGTCGCGGACATTCACCGCCACGACCTTCCGCTTTATCGATGGCGACAAGCCCCACCAGGTCGCCGCGGCGCTGGCGCTGGGCAGAGAACATATCATTCCCTGTATGTTCCGCTCCATTCTGCGCAGAATCGGCGTCACCGACAAACAGGCGCCGATCTTCCATTTCTACCTCAACCGGCACGTTCATCTGGACGAGGACTTCCACGCGCCCTTGTCCCTGAGATTGCTGAACGGCTTGTGTGATGGGGATGAGAACAAATTACAGGAGGCGGTGGACGCGGCGGAACTGGCCGTGAGGGCGCGCATCGAGTTCTGGGACGGGGTCCTCGCCGCGATCGGAAGAATTCACAAGAATGTCAACCGGGCGTGATAACCTGAAGCGATTGCGGTATTATTTTAGGAATTACATGAAATCGATAAATCTGGTTATCTTCCTGTTCCTGCCGACTATCGTCTTCGCCGCCACTTCGGCCGAGCGGGCGGTCAAAGAGACCAATTACGCGGTCCGGACCGGCTATCAGAATTCGGATTTCGGCGACAATTATGCCGCCAGCGGGCGGTTGACCGTGCCGGTGTCGCGTCTGGGCGGGCTTTCGTTGTCGGCGGATTATGACCGGCTGGAAGGGGGGAGCGGGGTGCTGGACAGCGATAGCTACGGACTGGCGGGTGTCGCGTTTTTGAGAAATCCCGCGATCGGTAAATTGTCCCTGGGCTATTCTTATGCGTATACGCAGATTCGAGGGCTGAATAACGCGCCCGGTGTCGACGATAGCAGTGTCGCAAAAAATTACTCCGCGGCAGGTGAGATTTATTATCGTCGCTTCAGTCTGAGCTTGTCGCGAACCTATGCTGATTTAGAAGATGCCGAGAACGTGAAGGGAGTCGGGCTCGGTGGAAGCTTCTATATGAGAGAGTCGATACGCCTGGGGGTCAGCGCGTTCCGTGCCGATCGAAAACTGAATTATCGGTTTGGTATCGCCTACCAGCCGGCACTGCTGCATAACACGACTGAGCTGAGCGTCAGCTATGCGGACGCGGGTGACGATAACGATGTTTACGCCGTTTCACTGGCTTATTTCTTTGATAAACACCCAACCCTGATTGATCGGGACAGAAACTACCGCTAAAACCGGACAATCCGCCCGCCCATCGGCCTGGCTCGGATGCGGTGCGCGGTTGCGACGTTGGAGCTACGGTGCGATGAGGCAATATGGGATTTTGCGGCTGAAAGTCGGGCGTGTCAGTCCGTTCATGCTACTGGTGATGCTGATAGCAGGTTCGCTCTCCGCTGCCGAAGCCGACACCCGGCAGGGGGTCGAGCTGCCGCCGATGATGCGCACCCATATGCTGGCGAATATGCGCGATCATCTGAATGCCATCGACGAGATACTCCGCAATCTGGGAGACGGCGAGCTGGAGAAGGCCGCGGAAATCGCCGAGTATCGCCTGGGCATGAGTTCGCTCAAGGCGCACGGGGCCGCCGGTATGGCCGGGCACCTGCCGCCGGGCATGCGCCGGACCGGCACCCGTATGCACCAGGCGGCCAGCCGGTTTGCACTTAAAGCGCAGGAGGGCGACGTGCGCGGGGCGTACCGGAGCCTGTCGGCGGTAACCGCCGCCTGTGTTGCCTGCCACGCCGCTTATCGCGTCAAGTGAACCCGGCGCAGGGCTGTTTGTCTGTCCTGGTCTCGCGCGCAACCCGTTCGATCGACGCTATCGTGATATTATTGGTTGACTGACGTGTTACGGGCGTTGTCGCCCTGGGTCTAAGGCGACAACGGCACTGGGTTTCCATGGGAGAGCCGCATGTGGGATGAACGCTACAGTACGGACGAATACGCCTACGGCAAGTCGCCGAACGGTTTCCTGGAACAGAACTATCGTGCCATCCCGAAGGGCCGGGTACTCAGTCTGGCCGAAGGCGAAGGGCGCAACGCGGTCTTTCTGGCAAAACAGGGGTACAGCGTGACCGCCGTGGATTCCTCCCGGGTGGGCTTGGCCAAGGCGGAAAACCTGGCGCGTGAGAACGGCGTGTCCATCGAAGTGGTGCACGCGGACCTGGCCGGTTACGACCTGGGCGAAAACCGTTGGGACGGCATCGTCTCCATCTTCTGTCCGTTGCCTTCGGCGCAGCGAAAGACCTTGCACCGCAAAGTGGTCGCGGCGCTCAAGCCCGGCGGTGTCTTCCTTGTCGAGGCCTATACGCCGGAGCAGCTCAAGCATGGCACGGGCGGCGGTAATTCGGCCGACACCATGACGACGCGGGAATCGTTGCTGGCCGAGTTGCAGGGACTGGAATTCCGGCATCTGCAAGAGCTCGAGCGCGAGGTGGTAGAGGGCGTTTATCACACCGGCCTGGGCGCCGTGGTCCAGGCGATTGCCTTGAAGCAAAATTAGTGGCGTCGCTGTTGCGCCCCCCCCCGGGCGCAGAACGACGCTCCCGTCCCGGTCCTTCGGCCCACTCCTGTAGTGTTCCGTACACTATGAGCGAGCCAGTCTATACCTACTTCCGGCTTTCGGCCGCGACGGCGGCGGGTCTATCTGCAACCCGAAGCCTGGGATAAACGCACGGGCGATTTCAAGCGACCGGTGTCGGAGAAATTCAATGAATAGTGCCATCGTATTGACCGGACCTATCGGTGTCGGCAAGTCGACACAGGCGCAGCGGCTGGGTAAAGCGCTCGACATGCCGGTGTGCGTCTACGACGAAATCAAGGACAACTACCGTTACAAGATCGGCCTGAGCCGGGAAAAAGCGCTGTCTATACAGGCCGAGCAAGGTGTGTACGCGATGTTGACCTATATGAACGAATACAAATCCCAAATTCTGCAACCGATCATCGACGATTATCCGGATCACATCATCGATCTCGGTGCGGGCGCGCATGCCTTCGACGAACCGCATCAAGTCGAGCGGGCGCGCCAGGCGTTTGCGGCGGTGAGCGAGGTCATTTTGTTCATGCCGTCCGCCGACCTGGCCACCAACATAAAGGCGTTACCGGGGTTGCGTGAGAACTACGAGGTCAATACGTTTCTGATCATGCACCCGACCAACGAATGGTTGTCGACCAAAACGGTGTATACCTTCGGTAAAACGCCCGAAGAAGTGACAGCGGAGGTCTTGCGCAAGCTGGGCCGGTCCGGCTGATGGCATTGACCGCTATACCGGTTCGATTATAATAACTCAAAAAATTATGGCGTTCGCGTAGAGGCATCATGGAAGATAAAGCCCATAAATTTTCTGCTCTCGTTTTTCTGCTGTCGACGTTTTCACTTCTGGGCGGCTGTCTCGAAAATGGTGGCTCGGTAAATCATTGTCTCGCGACGGACATTCTGGTTGGCGACCTGGACTTAACTGTCAATGGCGAAGGTCTGTTCGTTCTCAGCCATGATGAAGAACGCTTATATACACGTAAAGGCGCGTTTTGCGTGAATTCCAACGGGTTTTTGATTCACGAGTCGGGCTTTGGGGTCAGCGGTTTTCCGCAAAGCGGTGCGGGCGCTATAGCGCCGATCAGCGTGCCAGTCTCCGATGTGTCGGGCGCGCCGCTCGACACATTGTCGGTAGACCCGCAGGGCGTCGTCACCGCTCATTACCTTATGGGGTCGGATCAGACGATCGCCCGATTGGGGTTGGCGCTATTCAGCAGCCCGCAAAATCTGTCGCAGCTTGATGCCGGGCTTTGCCGGGCCACAACGGATTCCGGTGCGGCCACTATCACACAGGTTGGCGCGGCGACGGCTGGGAGCATCGACGCCGGCCTGGAGGGGCGTTACGAATGCGACCGGGGCAGTCTATTGTTTAACAAGAGGCTGAGGGTTTCCGGGGACGGATACTTCAGGCTTGACGATCAAGGGAGTTTGTTTTACAGCAAGGATCTGGCGCTGGGCTTCGATACCGCCAATTTTCTTGTCAACGCCGACAACTATCGGCTGACCGGCTACAAAGCCGACAGTGATGGCACGATACTGCCGTCGATCACCGCGCTGTCGATCGCACGCAATCTGCCACCCGTTGGCACCAGTACGCTCACCGTTTCAGTCAATCTCGACGCCGGCAGCGCACCTCCGGCGGTGACACCCTTCTCGCCGGGCGACGACGCCAGCTACAACCAGTCCTACTCTATCCAGGTATACGACTCCCTGGGCGCCAGCCATGCGGTATCGCTGTACTTTATCAAACAAGCAGCGGCTGATAGTTGGGAAAGTTATGCTTTCATCGACGCTAACGGCCTGAACAGCTCCGGCGTTTCTCCGACGCTGTTCTCCTTTAATGGTGACGGTTCGATAGACTCGCCTTCGGTGGTGGTGTACGACGCAATTACTCCCGGCAGCGGGGCGGCCCAGATGCAGTTGACGTTCAATTACGCCGACACAACGCAGAACAATGCGCCGTTTACAGTAACCTCCCTTGGGCAGGATGGGTCTCCGGTCGGCCAGCTGTCGGCGCTTCATGTTACGCCGTCAGGACTACTTACAGGCGACTACACCAACGGTCGGACGGGCGTCAGGCTCGGGCAGGTCATTCTGGCCGAATTCGCTGTTCCGCTGACGCTCGAGTCCGGCGTTAATGGCACCTATGTGGAGACTGCGGAATCCGGTCCGCCGACACTGGTGGAGGCGTCAGCACCCGTGTCGATCCAGTTGGTCGATGGAAGTTCGTAGTGGCTTCTGTGATCGAGCTGCGGGATGCAGCCACGTTGGAAAGAACGCCTCACGTGGGGCGCCGCGGCAACATTCGCATGAGACAGTTTACCACCGGCCTGATTGCCAGCAGCATGACGAACGCCAGGGGAAACGCCACGTAGAACGCATGAGCCCAGCGTCGGGTAATCCCGGGGTCGATGCCGGTGTTGACCAGGGTGATGACGCCGGACATGACGAAGCTCATCAGGGCCGACGTCAACAACGAATCTAAGATCGCCTTCTGCCTCACTGCTGTTTCATAGCGCCGATAAAATGCTGGAAGGAAGCCGTGTAGCCGCCTTTTTCCAGCGTATCACGGCCGATTTCGGCAAACGCCGCCGCCGGCAACGCCTTGAAGCCGAGCCCGCTGGCAAGGGTGTTGTAGAGCCGTTGGATGGCCACCAGCCCGACAATGTCCTCCACCGTCTGCTCGTGCCAGCCGGCGTGCAGCACCCGGTCGACGTCGGCCTGAGTGAGCGCGGCCGGATCGCGGTTGACTTTGTGCGCAAAGTCAATCGCGGCTGCCAGCTTGTCGTCTCCCGGGTGTTGTGGGCGGTCGGCCAGCGCCTTGATCATTCCTTCACGAATTCCGCTGCAGAATGTCGAACCGTTGGTCTGGCTGACTTCGAGGGCGATAAGCTCCGCTTCGGCCCAGCTGAGTTCGGACAGATCCCGCGTCAGGGTGTCAAAAAATTCGATAATCGGAAAATAGCGGTCTGAGTCCCGCAGCAGCAGCATGAGCAGGTTGTCGTTGAAGTCTTGCGTGTAGCTGAGAAAGGGCATGGCGGTATGTCCTGTGGTCGATGCATGAATTTCCAACAATGGTATATTCACCGTCTGGCGGAAGTAATTACGCAAATTCGAAAACCGAACTTGCGCGGATGCACAGCGTTGCACTATTTGATTTATGGTGTTAGGAAATAAGGCCGGGATCACGCGTTATTGGATAATCTGTCTTGTGCTTGCGCTCAACGCATGCCGGCACGTCCGCGGCCATCGTGCGTGAGCGCGAGCGGGGCAATATGGAGATGCTGATTACCACCCCGGTTCGCTCGATCGAACTGATGGTGGATAAGATCGTGCCTTATATCATTCTCGGTGCTGCCCAGGTCGGTATCATATTGGGCGTGGGGCACCTGCTGTTCCGGGTGCCGATGAACGGCAGTCTGTTGCAGTTGGCCGGCGCCACCTTTCTTTTTATCACCGCCAGCCTGAGTCTGGGGCTGGTGATTTCCACGCTGGCGAAAAATCAGCTGCAGTCGATGCAGATGACGGTTTTCGTCTTGTTACCTTCGATTCTACTCTCGGGCTTCATGTTTCCTTACGCAGGCATGCCTACCGCGGCGCGGTATATCGCCGAAGCGTTGCCAGCCACCCATTTCATGCGGCTGATCCGTGGCGTTGTCTTGAGGGGCGTGGAGATATTCCAGATGGCGCCGGGCGCCTCCTACTGGCTGGCACTGTTTACGCTGGCAGGCCTGGCGGTGGCGTCGTTGCGATTCAAGAAGCGGCTCAATTAGCCGGCCGTGCAGATGGTCGCCTGCGGCGGTAGCCGCGCGATGTCCGCAGTCGCACCGCCATGCCCTATCTCTACGCAGAAACGGTTTTGTACGGCGAATCTGTTTCGTGCGACCGGTTATGCCCGGAAACGGCGCCGGCCGCAGGCAATCAATCCAAGCAGACCCGACGCCAGCAGCCAGAAGGCGGCCGGCAACGGCACTACCTGGACCTGTCTATGGATTTCGCCGCCGGGGTTGAGCGCGGTATGGATATTGAGATACCAGAGTCCTGCCAACAGGTCATCCGCCTGCTGCTGGCTCAGCATGGTGGAGCCGACCGACGGGTTGCTGGTGTGGTCGATGCCGACCTGGACACTGGCGTTCTGCGTCGGTGTTGCCGGTCCGTGGAAATGCGCGGCGGTCGCCGGACCCGAGAGTCCGCTCCAGGAGGCGTTCCAGTTGAACAGCAGCGAGCCGGTGTCGAGCGACATCTGGGCGAAACCGGTGCCGCTGCTGCCCGTGCCGCTTCCGGCGTTCGCCTGGCCGCCATCGAGTATCGCCTCGAGCGCCACGACGGCGGCGCCGGCCCCGAACGGGACCAGGGACAATAGGGTGACGAACAACAGGGTGTGTAGAGATGTACGCATCGAAAGACTCCCATTTTTGCCGCTGCCGTGGTCGGCGCGGACAGAGACAAGCAATCTTTGTGCTCAAGATACAATTGCTTTTCTTTTTATGGCGTTGGCTGGAAGGCGAAGTGGGAGGGGGACATAAACTGTAAAGGACACCAGAAAGGATTCTGGGGAACTTTACAAGCGCCGGATAACCGGCGGTGGTGCGCCGGTGTACGCCCGCTAGGTACCCGGTGCCGCCAGGGTTTCGGCGCCGGGGCGGTCGCGCATAAAGCGCATCGCATCGTGCATAATGTCGGCCCCTTCCGGCGTGTATTTTGCGTGCGTGTGCAACACGCTGTAGCCGTCGGCGAAAAGCGCGGCACTACGCCGGGCCAGTGCCGCGGCCTGCGCGCGCAAATCGACCCCGGCCGTCGGGGACTCCTGCACCTCGGTCATCGCAAAGCACATTCTCGCCAGTACGAAGGTGGCGTGATAAATACCGTTGATCGGCCGTGGATCGTCGCGCAGTGGCGAGGGGTGACGCTCCTCGGGCGGATTCTCCACATGAAAGTTGACCGGCGACAGGGCGAAGAGCGCGTTGTGCGCACCCTCGTGCGTCAATGCTTCGCTCAGTTCGAGGTCGCTCTTGTCCTGGCGGGCGTTGATCAGAATGGTGCCCCAACGCTCCAGGCTGCTGCAGCCGTCGAAGGTGCGGCCGTTGAGAGTGCTGCCGAATGCCGGTACGAATTCACACACCAGACATTCCAGTTCCGCATAGGTGTTCGGCGCATGCAGGCGCAGCAGCTCCAGCGAGCGCTGGAACTGCGCGACGACTGCCTGTTCGCGCGGGGCTTCGACGTAGCCGATTTGTTCGTTGCGCAACGAATCGGAGACGAAGTTGCCACGGAACTGGACCTCTTCGGCGGCGAACTGCCGCGCAGTGAAGGGGCGCACGGCCAATGCCTGGACAACGCCGTCGTGCGCGTGCCGCAGCAGATGGTCCAGCGCCGCATCGATCGGCGCTCGGACGCCGTTTTTTATACACTCCACTAGAGCGAAGTAGTCGCTGAACAGAGCGGGGGGCAGGTGCTGTCCGCTGGCGGTGCGCCGCAGCAGCGCTGCGGCGCGTTCCTCGGAAAAGGCGACGGCGCCGCGGCATCGCTGGAACAGGTGTTGAAGGCTTTCGCCCAGTCTGGCGTGAATGGCGCCGCGCGCGCGCAGCGCGTTTTCGGTAGAGGGAATAAAACTATCCGTTACCGGGACTTCGGCATCTGCCATGCTGTGCTTCAGAGGGATGTGTTCGCCGGGCCATCCCGCCGGTTGGCACGCGGCCTGCGGGCAGAACCGGCGGGATGCTGTGGGAACGGGCTACTGTTACACCGCCTCGCGCTGGGGCTTTACCAAGCCTACCGGCTTGACGTCGCCGGCCATGCTGCGTCCTTTCAGTGTGCAGCCGAGCAGTTTGCTGTCATCGAGTTTGATGACGACACGGGTGTCGCTGCGCTGCGGCGCGGCGGTTTTGCTGGGTGACTGAGCCATTTTATTTTTCCTCTTTGGTGGTGGTTGCTGTGGAAATGGGGCAGTATCCACTTGCTATACCATAGCAAATTCTTGACAAGTGTAAACGCTGTTTCTGCAGAGCCTGCGTAATGCCAATATAATTCAAAGTGTTATAGCGTATGATTATTTTTTTTACGGCGGCGGATCATACTTATACCGTCAAGGGACACCGTCAGTCGCCTTATCGGGGCCGGCCGGTCGCGGCACGCAGCTATGACTGGTTGTGGCGCCAACGGCGACTGCGCGCCGCGTGTTGTGTATTCACCGACTTCGACCGACTCAGGCATTTTGAGCTGGTCGCGGCGGCGAGGGTGTACCGGCAGTTGCGCGCCGCCGGTATCCGCGTGCTCAACGATCCGGCGCTTTGTAGTCAGCGCGCGGAGTTGTTGCACCGGCTCCACCGTGCGGGGATCAATCGTTTTCGCGCCTATCCGGCGGCGCTGGATCCGCGACCGCAACGCTTTCCGGTGTTTCTGAAATGCGAAAGCGATCATGCCCAGGAATTCCGTCAGCTGATTCCCGATCAGGCTTCGCTGGAGCAGACGTTGCAGCGTTTGCGCGCCGAGGGATACCCGCTGCACTACCTCCTGGTTATCGAATTCGCCAACCGGCCGTTGCACGATCAGGTTTACCGAAGGCACACCATTTATCGCATCGGCGAACGCATGGTCGCCGCCAATACCGTGACCGAAGACAGTCCGTTTGTGAAATACGGCAAACCGGGTCTGGCCAGCGCGGAGGATCTGGCGGCGTCGACGGAGGAAATCAGGAAAAATCCTTACGCCGAGCCGATGCGCCGCGTGTTCGAGCTTGCCCACATCGACTATGGCCGTGCCGACTTCGGCTTCGACGGGGAGTCGTTGGCGGTCTACGAAATCAACACCAATCCGTCGGTGGGGATGCGCATCAACTCCCGCGACGAGCAACTGAATCATGCAGTACAGGATTCGATGCGCGCGATTGCCGAAGCGCTCGACGCACTGGATACGGGCGACCACACAGCCCCGGTGTCCGCCGGCGGGAAGATTCGATCCCGCCGGCCTGGCTGGCGACCCGCGCTAAGACAACCGTGAAACGTAACAAGCATCGGGTCGCGATACTCAGAGGGCTACCAGCCGGCGCCAGTAATCGGAAAGCAGGCTGGCCGCGGCTGCGAATGCTTCCAGATCTACCGGTTTCACCATATAGGAACTGCATTGCAGTTTATAGGCCATGGACACATCTTCGTCGGCCTCCGAGCTGGATAACACGATTACCGGAATGGCGGCGAGTTCCTTTTCCGTCCGGATTTGTTCCAGCACTTCGAGCCCACCCATGCGCGGCATATTCAGATCCAGCAGGATGACATCGGGGGTGCAGGCGTCGGCGTAGCCGCCCCGCTTGCGCAGGTAGTCGAGGCATTGTTCACCGTTCTCGACATGATGCAGGTCAAAGGGAAACTTCGCCTTTTTCATACTGATACGGGTCAGCTCGGCGTCGTTGTCATTGTCTTCCACCAACAGGATCTGCGCCGTACGCTGGGGCGCGTTCATCGTAGCGCTCATTTGGTTTCCTCCGCCGTCACCGGCAACGTGAAGTAGAACCGGCTGCCGCGGCCCGGCTCGGATTCCACCCAGATCTTGCCGCCGTGTCGTTGCACCACCCGCCGGCAGACCGCCAGACCGACGCCGGTTCCGGGATATTCTTTCTGCGTGTGCAGACGTTTAAAGGGCTCAAAAATCTGCTGATAATATTTTTTACTGATACCCAGTCCATTGTCTTCCAGCATAAAGACGCTGTTGCCCCCGGGGTCCCGTTTGAGCGCGAGGTGCATGACCGGCGCCTGGTCGCCGCGGTATTTGATGCCGTTGCCGATCAGATTGAGCAGCAACTGCGCAAGCTGCGACCGATCGCCGTTGACCACCGGCAGCCGGTCGCAAGTGATACGGGCGCCGGACTCTTCTATCTGGCTTTGCAACAGCGAGACGGCGTGGGTGAAAACCTCCTCCAACGCCACGCGCTCAAAGGCATGCTGCTGGGAATCGATACGCGAATAATTCAGAAGATCTTTCACCAGGGTCTGCAGGGCGTTGATCGATTCCACAGTGCGCCGAATCCAGTCTTTGCCCTGGGTGTCCAAACGATCGGCGTAAGTGGTTTGCAGCAGATTGACGAAACTAGCTATATTGCGCATCGGTGTCTGCAGATCGTTCGAGGCCACATAGGCGAAGCGCTGCAGCTCTATGTTGCTGCGCTCCAACGCTTCGTTGGACTGGCGCAGGTCCGCCTCGGCCTGCTTGCGTTCGGATATGTCGACAATCGCGGCGAGCACGAACTGGCCCTCGTCGGTCCTCATCGGGTTGAGCCCGATTTCCAGCGGGATTTCCGTGCCGTCTTTCCTGCGACCGAACAGGTCGCGTCCCGCGCCCATACGGCGTGCCTCGGGAACGGTGAAGAAGTGGGCGCGCATACCGGGATGGTCGGCGTGAAAGCGTTGCGGAATCAGTGCCTCGATCTTCTGTCCCAGAAGTTCCAGCCGTGCGTAACCGAACAGACGTTCGGTTTCGGCGTTCACCAGCAGCATGGTGCCCGTTTGGTCGATCATCACCATCGCCACCGGCGCCGACTCGATGGTGGCGCGAAACCGGGTCTCCAAGCGCTTTCTGTCGGTGATATCGACGATGGCGCTGACGACGAAGGTGCCTTCCTCAGTTGAGATCGGATTTAGGCCGATTTCTACCGGAAACTCGTTACCGTCTTTTCGCAGACCGTAGAGATCCCGACCCGCCCCCATCGGTCTGGTCGTCGGATTTTCCATAAAGCGTTTGCGCAGGGCCGGATGTCCGGCGCGAAACGTAAACGGGATCAGGACGTCGACCATTTCTCCGAGCAACTCGCTGCCACTGTAGCCGAACAGGCGTTCCGCCTGCCGGTTCACCAGCACGATGGAGCCACGACGATCTATGACGATGATGGCGGTGGGGACCGAATTGACGATCGCGGTCAGTTGTTCGACGGTCTTGATGGAGTCGGATCTGATGGAGTCGGGTTTGGGCATGCCGCAAAAACTCTCGCGCTGTCGTTCGGGGGAGCGGATGCCGGTCAGCGGGAGTGCCGTGCGATACGCATCGCAAGCGGGACGGGCACATGTTGTTTTGGAGCCGAGTGCGTGAGAACAAGATTAATGGGCGCCAAGGACTGCTATCTTGATATATATCAATAATACGTTAAGAATGACCCTAAATCCAGAAAATCTAACGGGTTGTCGTACCCTGGAGCCGGTGCGCTACCATGCGTTCCCAACCATCCGCCGGAGACGCCATGAAAGTCGCATATATTTTTTCCACCCAGGGCCATACGATCTCTTACAAACTGGCGAAAATGATTCTGCCGCAGCTCGAAAACGACGCCCACGGCGTCGAAGTGGTGGGGATGTTCTTTTTCGAGGACAACTGCTATGCCCTGTTGCAGGGCAACCCGCTCGCCGAACGGCTGGCCCGGGTGGCGCGCAAGAACAATATTCTGCTGATGGGTTGTGATCAATGCTGCGACGAGCGCGATATCACCGACAAGCTGGTCGAAGGAGCGGGCGTCGGCTGTTTCCCGCAGCTTTATGCCGCGCTCGCGGGGAATCCTCCGGACCAAATCATTACACTTTGAGTGGTGAGACTGCCACCGCCCCATCCGGAGGCGTGGCAGTTCGCCGTTATTCTTTTAAATACTGCCAGCCCTGTTGTTGTCGGCTGACGATGTGCACGGCGCCGAAGGGGACCTGGGTGATACCCGGCGCCAGGTCGTTTTCTCCGACCTTAAAGGAGCGCAGCGAGCGGCCGCAGGCGATGACGTGAATGCCGTGGTCCAGCGTTTTCTGTATCAGCGGCAGTTCGTCGCTGAACGCCGAAAGCAGTCGGACGTTCTTGCCGAAAACGACCACCTCGAATTCGCTCTGCGTCAGGACTTCGTGCATGTTTATCGCCAACTGCAACGCCTGCCTGAAATCATCGCGATTGCCGTTGGCCTGAATCACGACTCCTTTGGGGGCCGGCATTTTCTCGGCCGCCGCGACGGGATGGAAAGCGAAGGTTGTCAGGAGTGCGAATAAAAGCGATTTCATGAAGCGGTTTACCTCTGATTGTAGCGATTTCTTACTGATATAGACGATTTGGTGCCGGATCGTGGCTGGTGCCGGGACGTTTTCACGGAGCGCGCAGCTTGCTCAAATAGTCGTTCAGGACGGCGCGCGACAGTCCTCCCACGTGCTGCGCGACCATCTCGCCCTGGGCGTCGAAGAACAGCGTGGTCGGCAATGCCCGCGAAATGAAGTGGGTCGCGACTTTGCCGCCGGCATCGATCAGGACATTGTCCAGCTGTAGCTGCATCGACTCCAGAAAAGCATCTATCTGCTGAGACGATTCACCCTGATTGACAAACACCAGTGCAATATCCGGATTGTCTCGCTGCGCCTGTGCCAACAATGGCATTTCCGCGCGACAGGGCGGACACCAGCTGGCCCACAGGTTGAGCACCACCGGTCGGCCGGCGAAACCCTGCAACGACTGCTGTGTCCCCGTCAACGAGGGAAGCACCATGGCCGGTAGCGGGGCGCCGGACGGCGCCAGGTTTTGCAACAGGGCGCCGCCGATGGTGAACAGGCCCGCCAGCAGCGCCACCAAGCCGATCCCCTGGCGCGATTTGCCGATTCGGATGTATCGCCACAGGGTATAGGTGGCGGCGCCGATCAGGCCCCATGGCAGAGAAAAGCCGCCGTTCCAGACGGCGAAGAGCGTCGCCGGCTCGGGCGCGAAATCTGTCCAGTGGGCGAGCACAAAAGCGATACGGGCGCTGAGAAAACCGAGCAGCAGGGCGATCCATACCCAGCTTCCGTCGCCGCCGTCGCGACGACGCGACCAGCGTTCCACGCCGTAGGCCAGTCCGATCAGTCCGAGCATCAGCGCGAGTTGTGCCGCGGGGATTGCCACCGGGCCGATTGTCAGTACCTTTTGCATGCTTTGTCTTTCGAATAGTTTTTCATTCACTCATAAACCATCGCCCGCGCCATATTGGAACCCGGATCCGCCCCGCGGTTCCGGGGGCAAGCCGATATTTTGACCGACTACGGCATAGTGTGGCCAGCGGATCGAACGCGATGCAAGGAAAACGAGGCTTGGTTTAAGCGCGCCTCAAGATTACGTCCCTACGCTGGACGTGGATTTTATAACTGTAGTGTGCAGACGACAGGTCGCCCGGCGAGGGTAATCGGGCAGTCTGGCACAGGCGCGCAAGCGCAAGCCGGCAAGGCTTGCCCGACGCGCGCTTAGGCGGCACAGTAGGGTCGGTGATACAGGGAGCGCGGCCCGGGCCCGCCAGGGACGGTGGCGCGATTTGTCATACCATCAATCCGAATAAGAAGGAACCAGACCCGTGAATTTCATGACTCGAGTAGTAACGTTGGCACTGTTTTGCATATCCGCCGGGTGCGCCGTCAACGGTTCGCAACAGCACAACACCCGGGAAAAACCGCATGCCCGGGGACAACCGGATATCGATTACAGTTTTTATACCGACGCCGACTACCAATTGGCCTATCTGCGAATCTATATGCAGGCCGAGCACTGTATCAAAACCCGCGGCATCGCCCGCACACGCGTGATCGGCAAGCTACAGGAGGCGAACGGGTCGGCCAGCATCGACGTGGCGCAGCAAGGGCTGTCCGGCACTTTCGTCCATATGCCGATCAGGATCACCACCGAGAACGGGCGTACCAAAGTGAGTGTAAAGAATGATCTTCGTCGCTGGGATGTCTACGCGCTCGCGGTAAAAGGTTGGGTGCTGAACGGCGACAAGTCCTGTTCGCCGCAAGCGACGCCTTAGACGGTTGCAGTGATCGATACTCCGCGCGGATCGTTCGAAGGGCGTGGGACGCTGAATCGCGACAGGCGTATTCGCCGCTGAAGATCGCGTGGCGGCCGAAACACGCTCTGACGCATTCAGTGGGCGCGGCCCGCGCGCACTTCGGCTTTATAGTCGCGGTACAGTTCGCTCATGGTTCGCCACAAGGGGCCGGGCGCACCCGTCCCGACCGCTTGGCCGTCGAGACGGGTGACCGGTACGATCTCCCGTGTCGAGCTGGTGATCCAGATTTCCCCGGCTTGCGCCAACGTGCTCGCCCCGATATCGGTTTCGTCGCAGGCGATCCCGTTGCGCGCGGCCAGTTCGAGCACCAGGTCGCGGGTGATGCCGGGCAGCATGTATGCGCTTTTCGGCGGCGTGCACAGGCGCTGATCGCAGACCACGAAAAGGTTGCTGGAGGTGCCCTCGATGGCCAGTCCGTCGCGTATCAGAATGGCTTCCGAGGCGCCGGCGTCGACAGCCTGTTGGCGCGACAGGACATTGGGCAGCAGCGTGACGGCCTTGATATCGCAGCGTGCCCAACGACTGTCCGCCAGCGTGACCGCCGCGACGCCGTCGCGCGCAATGGCGGGATCGGGCGGCGGGATGGGGTTGCTTACGGCATAGACCGTCGGCACGGTATCGCGCGGAAAGCAATGGTCGCGTTTCGGCGCGCTGCCGCGCGTGACCTGAAGGTAGACCGCCTGATCGTTGTCGCCGCCGGCCTGCGCGCGGTTGCGCAGCAACAGCTCCTCAAGCATATCGCGCCACTGCGCATCGCTCAGCGGGTTGACCAGCCGGATGCCGTCGAGACTGTTCTGCAGCCGCTGCAGATGATGTGGCCAGCGGAACAAACGCCCGCCGTAGGCCGGGATCACTTCATAAACACCGTCGCCGAACAGAAAGCCGCGGTCGGTGACCGGTACGCAGGCCTCCTCCAACGGCAGAAAACGCCCGTTTAAATATACCCACGCCACGCTATTCGAAGTACAGCAGGGTTTCGTCGACGATGCGCTGCCAGAAGCTACCCTCGGCGACGCTTTGCAGGGCCACCAGATTCTTGTCGGCGACCGTCTTGTCGCCCAGCCGCACCACCACGTCGCCCAGCGCCTGGTCCTTGTTCACCGGTGCGATGATTTGTTTGTGCAGTTGCATGCTGGCGTCCAGGTTTTTGTATTCGCCGCGGGGAATGGTGACATAGAGCGTATCGCTCAGGCCGAGGTCGACATTCTCGCTGGCGCCTTTCCACACGCGCGTGCTGGTCAGTTTGGTGCCGGCGTCGTAAAGCTTGTGGGTCTCGAAAAACCGAAAACCGTAGTTGAGTAAAGCCTGACTGACATCGGCGCGGGCCTCCTCGCTTTTTGTTCCCAGCACCACGCTGATCAGGCGCATGCCGTCACGGTCGGCCGAGGTGACCAGACAGAAGCCGGCCGATTCCGTGTGACCGGTTTTCAAACCATCGACGGACTCGTCGCGCCACAGAAGTTTGTTGCGGTTGTACTGGGTAATGTTGTTATAGGTGAATTTCTTCTCCGAGTACCAGCGGTAGTATTCGGGGAACTCCTTGATCAGCGCGCGCGAAATAATGGCGATGTCGTGCGCCGTGGTGTAGTGCTCCTTGTCGGGCAGGCCGGTGCTGTTGACGAAATGGCTGTCGTTCATGCCGAGCCGCTTGGCGTGCTGGTTCATCAGAGCCGCGAAACTGTCCTCGCTGCCGGCGATCTGTTCGGCCAACGCGACGGTGGCGTCGTTGCCCGATTGAATAATCATTCCCTTGATCAGGTCGGCCACACTGACCTGTGTATCGACCTCGACGAACATGCGTGAACCGGGTGTGCGCCAGGCTTTTTCGCTGATACGCACTTTATCCGACAGCGACAGCGTGCCGTCGCGGATTTCGCTGAATACGACATAGGCGCTCATCAGTTTGGTAATGCTGGCCGGCTCAAGCCGCATGTTGGCATTTTTCTCGGCAATCGGTTGGCCGCTGTTGAAGTCCTCCACCAGATAGCCCTTGGCGTTGACCTCCGGCGCTTTGGGAATCGGCGTGGCGGCGTCGGCGACGGCAAACGACAAAATCAGAAGAAAGCTTAAAAGAATGCTAAGGCGGTGGCGTATCTGCATGAGATCTACTGTGTGCTGGGTGAATGCCCCATTGTCGGCGCTCGGGCCGGGTTTTTCAACGTTATCCGTAGACCGGGATTGGTTCGCCAGCGGTGATCGCCGGATCGCATTCAGTCGACGATGACGCGTGGATGGTGGATGCCGTGGTCGGCCAGCAGGTGCGTCAGCCGGTCGGCGCTTTCCACCGTATCCAATGGGCCGATACGCACGCGATAGACCGGTTGGGCGTCGAGATTGCCGCTGACAATCTGCGGTGTGGCCGGCAACTGCAGGCTGCTGAGTTTGGATTGCAGTCTTTCGGCGTTGCTGCGGTTGGAAAACGCGCCCAACTGCAGATACAACGCAGGCTCCTGCGTCACCGGTGTTTGCGCCGTTGTGGCCACTTTGGGCAGACTGGCCGCGATACGTTTCTTCGGCACCGGTTCGGGTTCCGGGCTGGCGTCGATGGCCGTCACCTCGACCAGGCCGGTCCCCTGTCCGAGAATCTCCAGGCTGGCGGCGGCGGCGTACGACAGGTCGATCAGACGGTTTTCGTGGAATGGTCCGCGA
>JASBST010000109.1 GCA_030148775.1 Thiogranum sp. | reverse complement strand
TGCACCAGCAGCAGCGTGACCAGAAACAGCCGCGCGGTCTGCCAGTACAGGCTGGTGGTCGCGGCGGGGGGGCTGCTCACGGTCCCCCGCCAGCGGGCGAGAACAGGTAGCCGGCGCCCCGAATGGTACGGATATAGGTCGGGTGCCCCGGGTCGGGTTCTATCTTGCGGCGCAGCCGGGTGATCTGCACGTCCACGCTGCGGTCCATGGGATTGTGGTCGTAACCCTTGAGTTCCTGCAGGATGGCATCGCGGCTGAGTACCCGGTTGGCGTTGCGAGTGAAAAAACGCAACAGGTTGAACTCGCCTGTCGTCAGGCCGATCTCGGTACCGTCACGCTTCAAGGTCTGATTGCCGTAGTTGAGCCGAAAAGGTCCGAAGAGATAGATGTCGGGGGGTTGGTTCGCAGCGGTGTTGTCTTTGCGTCGCAGAACCGCGCGAATCCGCGCGAGCAGTTCGCGTGGATTGAACGGTTTGGCCAGGTAGTCGTCGGCGCCAACCTCCAGTCCGATAATGCGGTCCACATCCTCGCCGCGCGCCGACAGCATGATGATCGGACAGTCGATGTCGGCGCGAATCTCCCGCGCCAGGGTCAGGCCATCGGTATCGGGCAACATGATATCCAGAATGATCAGGTCGAAACGACCGCGTTCCAGTGCGCGATGCATCCCGGCGCCGTCGTCGGCGCCGGTGACGGTGAAGCCCGCGTTTTGCAGGTATTCCTCGGTGAGCCGCCGCAAGCGCGCGTCGTCGTCCACCACCAGTATGCGAGTTGTTTGTTGCAAGACCGTTTTCCCGTGCGAAATATTCTGTAACACAACGTTACGCCTGCGACATTCGTCGGTTACCGACTTGTGCCAGTATGCTTCCCGTGCCGGAACTGCCGGCGTGTAAATCAGCGGACTATTATGAAGGAGATGTCATGAAGCGTCACACCAAAGCATTTACGGTCGGTTTGGCGGTTGCGCTGACCGCGGCGTTACCTTACGGATTGGCGCGTGCCGACGAGTCGGGTACGGTCACCACCCCGTCGCAGCGCCACAGCACACTGTTGCAATCGACGCCCGAGCAACGCCAGCAACAGTATCAGCAGCGCGCGCAGCAGGCCCAGCAACGGGCCCAGACCTGGAAGGGCGCGACACCCGAGGAACGTCATCAATCCTACCAGCAAAGCGCCGAGCAGGCGCGTGATCAGGCTCAGACCAAGGCCAATAGCGCCGCGCAGCGCAGGCAGACCTGGTCGCAGATGAGCACCGAGGAACATCAGCAGATGATCGATACTGGCAAGCAGAATGTGCAGGGGAACTTGCAGTATCGGCAACAGCAGATGCAAAACCGGATGCAACAGCGTTCCGGTTACGGAGTCAGCGGCTGGGGTGGGCGTCAGCGCTGATAGTGCAGGCTGTCCCGCGCCTGACGGCGAAGCTCAGGCGCGGGACGGGCTCACGGCGACTGCATCCGCTCGCGAAAACGCTGCATGGGGCCTTTGCGCTGCGGCTCCTGCGGGCTGTCGCCGGATGACGACGCACCGTTTCCTTGCGCCGACAGCGTCATCAGGTCTTTCGCCAGGATGACCTCGCCGGAGAATTCGGCTTTTACCGCGGCCAGGATGCGGTCGATTTTCATCGGCACATAAGGTGGCATGAAGTGGGACAGTACCAGGGTCTTGACGCCGGCGGCCGTTGCCGCCTTGCCGATATCCGCCGGCGGTGTATGGAAGACCTCCGGTGGATCGAAATCCTGCGCCGGTCCGAGGGCGGCATCGTAGATCAGCATGTCGCTGCCTTTGGCGAGTTTGACCAGGTTGCCGCTTTTTGAGTTCAGGTCGCCACTGAATGTGATCGATTGGCCGCCGTAGTCGACGCGATAAGCCACCGCCGGGGTTTTGCTTTGCCGCGGACCGTGCATCACCGGGATATAGCTGACGCTCATACCGTCGCGGCTCAGAATTTTTTCCGGGGTTTTGACCCGCTCGTAATCGTAGGCCAGGTCTTTGGTCTCGAAACTGAGTTCTCCGGCCTTGATAGTTTGCATGAAGTGGTGCAGGTAACGGTATATGCCGTGGTCTTTATTGAAGTAGGCATCGACGAATTCGCTGGTGCTGGGAAAGTCGCCCCAGGCGTCGGGACCGATGACCGTCAGCGCTGAGCGCTTGTTGTAACCGCGACGCAGAAAGTACATCGATTTCACAATGGCGGGGAACTCGGCGGAATGGTCGATGTGAAGGTGAGTGAACAACCAGGTGTCCATCCGCACCAGATCGAAAATCCGGCCTTCGCCGAGACGTTCGAAGGTGCCGCCGCCGCCATCGACAAGAATACGTGGCACGCGGTCGCGATAAACCACATAGCCCGCCGAAGCTCGATCGGTCATCGCCATCGGGCCGCCGCTGCCCAGTACCGTCACCGCCAGACCCGCCGGGCGCGAGGCCTTGTCCGGCATGGCGGCGCCCATCGATTGCATGCGGTCCATGAACGCGCGCTCCTGCTCCGCCAGGCTGTCTGTCGGCAACAGGAGACAGAGCAGGAGCAGAAGGCCCATTGATGTATAAAGCGCCGCCGGGACGGGTTGTCGCGCCAGGAGCAGAGCAAATCGGCGATGTGAAGGGATATATACCATGAAGAGCTTCCTTGGTTTTGGCTGCGGGAAGTAAAAAGTGTCGCGCATGAATTACATATAAAGCGTATTATGATATACGAATTAAGTTGACAGGTACTACACAGGTAGTACTATTTTTTCAAGACGAGCGCAAGCGGTTCAATTATGACGGATGAAATCAAAGGGCAATTGGGCGATCTGGAACTGGTGATCATGGACGTGCTGTGGAAGGCCGGCGAACCTTTACAGGTCAACCAGGTGGTGACCGCACTGGGACACCAACGCGCTTACACCACGGTGATGACGACCCTGTCGCGACTCTACGAAAAGGGTTACCTGAACCAGGATCGCGTTGGCCGGGCCTACACCTATAAACCACGCCTGACCCGCGCCAACGTATTGAAGCGGATGTGGTCGCGCTTCGCCGATGTGCTCACCGGTGGGGACATGGTCGAATTGATCCCGCACCTGCTTGGCAAGGATGGAAAGTTAACGCAACAGGAACGCGATTTCTTACAGAATCTGGCCGACGGGATAAAAGACAAAAAATCATGAGTCTGTTGTCCCTGCTTACCTTTGCGCTAACCGCGCTGCTGCTGTCGCTGTTGTGGGTGGGCATCGCCTGGAGTCTGGTGCGGCTGCTCCGACTCAATTCTCCGGTGGCGCGCGTGTTTGTGTATCTGGCGCCGCTGCTGACCGCGTTTTTTGCGCTGTTGCGGCTGGCGCCCGACAGCCGCATGGCAATCGTCTCGGTTTCACTGGGCGTGGCGGCGTTGCTGAGCCTGCGCGATGTACGCCGCTATCTGGTCTATCGTCGCCGCATCACCGACGGTGGGCGGCGCTATGCCCATGCCGAGGCACTTTGTCTGCCACTGGCGCGGACGCTGGATGTCCCCGTGCCCCGGGTCTATCTGTCGCCGGACCTGACCATCGGTCCGATGGTGCTGGGTGTCGCGCGGCCGACCATCGTGTTTCCGTCCTGGACCGCCGAACAGTTGAACGACGACGAGTTGCGCGTGCTGCTGGCGCATGAACTGGCCCACGTCTACCGCCGCGACATCCTGCTGAAGTGGGCACTGTTGTTTTTGCGCCGGCTGGCGTTCTGGAATCCGGTCGCTGCCTGGCCCTACCGCTGGTTGTCGCTGGAGATCGAATTCGCCTGCGACCGCATCGCTTGCCGCCTGACCGGCAAACCCGGCACGCTGGCCAAGACACTGTGCAAGATCCAGCAGCTCGGTGCTGTCCAGGCCGTCGACGAAAAACGCCTCCTGCAAGTGATTCCGCGCGCCGACCTCGGTCTGCGCGCCCGCCTCGAATACCTCGGCGCCAGTGGCAGTTATGTCTTCGAGTGGCCCAATCTGTTCAAGACACTGCTGATCTTTTCCGTTTACTGGCTGGTGTGTTCCAAACCGGCCGAATTCGTGCTGCCGCTACTCGATCAGGCGCCATGATCAGTATATATCCCGGTTTTTGTGCCTTCCTAAAAACTATAATAATAGTACTCAAGCGCCGTTCAATGACTACAACGGCTTCCCCCAAAGAGGGGGCCAGACCAATAGGAGATAACGATGAAACGTATTATCAAGCGACGAGCCTTATTGGCGTCGGCACTGCTCGCAGTTTTCGGCACCGCCACGGCCGCGGCCGTGGAAAGAACTATATCTTTTGTTGAACTCAACGATCTGCACGCCAATCTGGTCGGACACAAGGACCTTGTGCGGCAAGCCGATGGCAGCACCACGGTTGCGATTCGTGGCGGTATGGCGCGCATGAAAACCGTGATCGACCGCATCCGCGCGCAGAACGCCGACACGCTGGTGATGAATATCGGCGATACCTTTCACGGCGGTGTGGAAGCATTTTATTCCCTGGGTAACGCCGTGGCCGAGCCGTTGAACGCGATGGGGATCGATATCGGCGTGCCGGGCAATTGGGATTACTACTACACCCCGGCGGTCACGCGCGCGCGCTATGGCAGGGTGGAAGACGAGATCGTCGAAGTGAGCTTTCCCGGACTGGCCGATCCGTTTCCGATCAAGCGACCGAATTTCCCCAACCTGGGGGCCAATGTACGCGACATTACCGATCCGCTGCCGGAAGATTTCCTGCCGGCCACCCACATGTTCGAACTCGACGGGATCAAAGTCGGCTTCATCGGTTTCACCTCCGATATCGTCGAAATGATGCAGCCGATGCTGGCCGAAGGCATGGATTTCGCCTGGGGGCGGGAAGAGCATGTGCGTCTGCTGACCCGCTACGCCCAGCAACTGCGCGATGCCGGCGCCGATGTCGTCGCCGTGATGAGCGAGTTGGGCATGCATAAAGACATCGATCTTGCCAAAACGCTGGCCGTCAGGGCGCGCGAGGGCAGTGTGGCGCCGGGATTGATCGATGTCTTTTTCTCGGCACACACTCACGAGGCCACCCGTACGCCGGTCACCCGGGCCGCCGACGGAAGCGCCTTGTATGCCCCGGTGGTGGAAGCCGGCAACGATGGTTACCTGGGCCATATGGAAGTGACCCTGCGCTATGAAGGCTCGACCACCGAGGGTCGTCGGCGCAACACACGCACCGAACAGCACTGGTCCAACCAGGGCATGGCCTGGGAGCTGATCGCCATCGATGAAAACGTACCCGAGGATCCGACGATCAAGACGCTGGTGCAGGCCGCGCGCGCGCCGTTCCTGGAACAGAACGTCAGCTTCCGTGCCGTACCCTTTATCGGTCAGCGCCTGACGCAGCCGATCGATACGGTTATCGGGCATCTGCCACCGGGCAGCATCATGAACCAGGAAGCTGCGTTGGCCGGGGTCATGAGCCGCAGGGACTCGCTGGTCAGCAGCTTTAACGTCGGCCTGTCGCAGATGATGCGCGACGTCACTGGCACGCAGATCGCCTTCACCCCGGGATTCCGTATGGACGCGACGGTGCCCGAAGCCGGTTACGTGCTGGAAAACGGCGCGGTGGCCGACGGTAATATCACGCTGGAGGACGCCTATCGGTTCTTCCCCATGTATTACGGGCTGGCCACCGGCACGACCACGGGTGCGCACATGAAAGAGGTGATCGAAGGCATCCTGCAGACGACCTATTCCGCGGATACCTGGAACACGCGCGGCGGCTGGAACTACGGTTACGCCGGACTCGATATCACCGTCGACCTGGCGGCGGGCGATTCGCGCCGATTGGTCGATCTGCGCCGTAGCGATGATGGCAGCGCGGTGAACGACGACGACCTTCTGACTGTCACCGGTTGCCGCCGTCTGCCGATCGACTTCGAAGGCGTGTTGTGCGGCATCGGCGGGTTCGATAACGTCACCCAGGTGCGCAATCCGCAGACTGGTCTGCCCTGGTCGCTGGTCGATGTGTTTACCACCATGCTGCAGGATCGTTCCTATGCCTTGCGCGTGGACGAGGGTATGAACGTCACCGATATCAGTCAGACCGCGCGCTGGCCGTCGGCGGACTTCATCCAGCCGTTGGAAGGGGTGGGCGAGTATTTCATCCCCCAGGATCCGAAAGACCCCTGCGGTTATTTCAAATGGAACTGCATCAATAACTAGCCGCTGCCAACGGATGGGCCCTCGATGAGGCCGTGGCGGCGTTCGTCAGCTCCACCTTCCGGGTGGAGCCGGACGAACGCCGTTTTTTTGTGAACTTGTTCACATAAAACTTTAAAATATTACGAAACGGTAATATAATGAAATTCTATTGCAGCTGTCCTACGCGGCGGTGATTCCAAGAAATCAAGTAATATCAGAAATTTAGGTGGATCGCCGCGTTAATATACTATCATAGTAGTACTACATAGCTCATTCCTACGGATATTTAAGAGACGCAAGCCAGCCAATAGTAAAAGACGCGACCTCCTCGTGGCATGCCGCGGAAGGAACGCGATGGAGCAGTAGCTAAGGGATATAGAAGCTCGCCGGCGAGTGTTGCCGGACGAACCGCCCGGGCTACGCCATTGCGTCGGACCCCGGTGTACAACCAACAACATTTTGAGGAGTAATCCATGCGATCGAATTTCCCGCGCAGCCTGTTCGCCAGGCTGGTGGCCAGCCCCTTGCTGGCCGCATCCCTGATCGGCGCCGGTCCGGCTGCCGCCAGCACCACCGTCGACCCGCACGCTGACGAAGTCAGACTGCTGTGGACCAACGATACCCACGGCTTTTTCATGCCGGTGTTTCACGCCGAACCGGAGAACGTGGATCAGTACGCCGGTTTGGCGACGACCGAAGGCAAGCTCGGCGGCTATGCCCAGATAGTGACCCTGGTCAAGCGTTACAAGCCGCAGCGCGCCAACGCGCTGTTTCTGGACTCGGGCGACACCTTCGACGGTTCTCCTGTGGCGCAGATGACGCGCGGCGAAGCGGTCATCCCGATTTTCAATGCCATGGGCTATGACGCCTGGGTGCCGGGTAACCGTGATTTCGCCTTTGGCAAAGAAGATTTCCTGCGCGTAACCGATATGATCACCTTCCCCACCGTCGGTACCACCTTGCGCGATGCCGAAACCGGCGAGCTGGTGTTCCAGCCTTACAAAATCATGCAGCTGGCGAACAAGAAAGTCCTGCTGCTCGGGCTGGTGCATCCCCTTGTGACCGAAGGTTTTGCCCTCGGCGAACAGTTGGCGCCCAGCGGTTCGCCGGACGGTTTTGCCGTGGCCGATGAAGTCAGCGCCCTGGTGGCGCAGCTGCGCGCCAGCGAGAATCCCGATCTGGTGGTCGCCATGTCGCACTTCGGCAAGCTGCAGGATCTGAAGTTCGCCACCGAGCAGGCCGGTATCGACGTCATTCTCGGCGGCCACTCGCATGATGTGTTCACCGATCCCGCCATCCTGCAGGGTACCGATGGACGCAACGTGATCGTGGTGCAGGCCGGTTCGCACGGTGCCTATCTCGGTATGCTGGACATCAAGGTGGAGGCCAACGGCGAGATCACCGTGGCCGGTTATAACGTCGAACGGATTATCAGCAAGGATGTGACGCCGGATCCCCAAGTGCTGGCGCTGGCCGAACAGGCCTACGCCCCGTTCAAGGATTATCTGGAAACCCGGATCGGTTATACCGCCAAAACCATTTTTCGTCGCGGCGACACCCAGTCGAACATGGCCAATTTCCTCTGTGACACCTATGCCGAAACTTTTGGTGCGGATCTGTGCCACTTTCGCGGCATCCGCTACGGCGCCACTATTCCGCCGGGTCCGCTGACCATCGGTGACGTCTGGAACATGGTGTCACCCAACTGGGGCGACAACAAGGTGTTCACCGGCGCGGTGAAAGGGAAGGTGGTCTACAACATCATCAACAATCTGCTCAACCAGCAATTCGGCACCGATCCGTATCGCTGGCCCGGCGGTGACGTGATGCGCTGGAACGGCAACGTCACCTACAAATATGTCAAGAATGCAGCGGACAACGAGCACCTCGTCAGCTTGAAGATCGGCAAGGACTACCTGGTGAAAAACGGCGTGATCGACGCAGCCAATATGGAAAAGATCTACACCTATGCCTCGACCACGCCGGTTCCGCCGGTGCCCGAGTCCGGTACGCCGGTCGCCGATACCACCGCTGTGGATGAAATCATCCACTACATCGAAAGCCGTCAGACCATTTCGCCGACGCTCGACGGACGCACCGTCGAAATCAAGAAAGGCAACTAAGGAGCAAGGCGGATTGCCGCGTCAGCGGTACAAACGGGCATCCCGCGGCCCCTGTCGGGCCGCGGGTTGTTTGCCCCACGCTTTCGGGTGAGTGTCATGATCAATCGACTCTTTAAATTATTGGGATATCGGGCGGCGCCCCTTTTGGCGATGTTGTTGCCGATGTCTGTCTTGCAGGCCCATGAATCCATCGGCACTGTCAGTCATGCCATGGCGGTGGTGGATGGCGCCACGGTCAACTATTACTTGACGGTTCCGCAACAGTTGGACGAACTGATGTTCGCGACTACGGAGACCGCTTATTACCAGGATTACTTCCGCCGTACCTTATTGCTGAACAACGACGGCCAGAGCTGTCCGTTGATGGCAATGGCGCCGTTTTCCAGGCTGACATCCGGCAACCAGATCGTGCACCTGACCTATCAGTGCAAGGCGGCGGTTTCCGCTCTGACGGTCAGCAGCGAAAGCCTGCTGGATCTTGACGACAAGCATGTGCAGACCCTGCGTGTCGTGGTTGCGGATAACCTGAGGCAGGTGCTTGGCGAAGCGGTGCTGGATCTGAAGCACCGCAGCGCGCAAATCGATCTGTCGGCGGCCGAGGCGCCCCTGTTGTTGTCACGCGTCAAGCGCTTTCTCACGCTGGGCGTGGAACATATTCTGACCGGTTACGATCACGTGTTGTTCATCATCGCCGTGATTCTCGGCACCGTGGGTATCCGCGAGGCCGTCAAGGTGGTCACCGCGTTCACCCTGGCGCACAGCCTGACGCTGGGGTTGGGCTATTTTGGCGTCATTTCCCTGCCCGGGGCGATTGTGGAGCCGCTGATCGCGCTGACCATTGTCTATGTCGCCGTCGAGAACCTCTGGTTGCGCCGGCATCGGCTGCGCTGGGCGCTGATCTTCGCATTCGGCCTGATCCATGGACTGGGTTTTGTCGGCATCCTGCAGGAGATCACTTTCAGCAAGACCGAGCTATTAAGCGCCTTGCTGGCCTTCAACCTCGGCATTGAATTGGGCCAACTGGCGATAGTCATTCCGTTGGTGGCGTTGTTGCTGCTTTGGCGCGAACGCCCCTGGCAGCCACGCCTGATCCGCTACGGGTCGATCGCCACCGGTATCGCCGGCCTGGTCTGGCTGGTCGAGCGCGTCCCGATGCAGTCCTGGTTCGACACCGCGGGAGGCGGCGTCTGATGCGGCGGCGTTGCCTGCAACGAATACAGGGCAGCGGAGGTACGACGGTACTGCTGTTGCTACTGGCTCTGAGCGCGCGCTCAGTGCCCGCGATGGAAGTCGGGCAAATGCGGGGTTTCGCCGGCCTGGATATGCTGGAACAACGCGCCCAGCAGGTGGTCGCCACCTACGGCGAGCCGACCGCGCTGCAAGTCGGTGGCGCCGGCGGCGGCGAATCCGACTGGGCCACAGGCGACTGGGTGCTGTTTTACACGCCACCGGTCGGCGACGAACGCCCGTCACAGCAAGCGCCGACGGTCGAGCGGCAGTTCTCCGCCTTCAGTCGTCTGATCGTGCACGCCAAGGGCGGCGTCGGTCAGGTGACGGTGCGGCATAAACCGCAGAAAACCACTTACGACATATCCGGCGATCCGTATCAGTCGCATCAGGTCGTCAGCGTCGACGCCGACTGGCGCCGACCGCAGTCCCTGCGGGCGCTGGTCGCGGCCTGCGGCGATTACGACGCGGCGCTCGAAGACAAAAACGGCACCCATTGGGTGCGCTACTGGGTTTTGCGTAAACAAGGGCAGGTGCCGCTGCGATTGTATGCGGTGGATTTCCGTCTCGCGGATGACGGCGCTGCGGTCACCGGTTTTCGCGCCAACGGACCACAGATCGAGTTTGTCGCCAGGGAGCTACAGGCGCGACACAAAGTGTGGGAACTCAATATGTACGACTGAACCCGCCTGCCGCATTGCCGCGGACAGCCGGAAAGGTCGTAAAGGAACTACCCGCCTTGTCAGGAGTGACGGTGCGTGGTGTGGCAGTGGTTCACAGGGATGTAGCAAATCGGGAGCAGGATACAAGCTCCCAATAGGGTCCGAACGCTCTGCTATGCCAGGGCGACGGGATCGTAACTAAACAACAGGCAGTAAAACCGCCGGCGCCCGGATGGTCGTCGGCACAGGAGTCAGTGAATGAAAGCATTAGCAAAAGCCATGATGGCACCGTTCGCACTGAGTGCGACGTTTCTCGCTTTGCACAACGGCTATGCGGCATCGTCCGCCGCGTGCAACCCCAATACCGTGGGCACGCCGGCCATGTTCCACTGTGAGGGCTACACCAGCCTGCCGCCGCTGCTGACAGGCGCGGCCACGGCGTATAAGTCGCAGCGTCAGTACTTCCCGCAATCGTGGTCTCAACTCGGCTACGACCAGCGTCACAATCCCGTGTTCGAGGTTCCCGGCAACGCCCCGAACTATCTCACCGACGGCACTTTCTGGGCCGCGCCCCTGACCGGTCTTGACTTCCAGGATCTGAAACGTGCGTTGCCATCGGTCGACAACAATGGCGAAGCGTGGGGCTCGGCGACGTCGCAGTACCTGGGCAATGTCGTCGGTGTCTCCGTGGTGCAGGGCATCACTTTCGTGCAGAACGGTCGCCGCGAAATCTGGGCGATCGACACCGCCACCGGTCGTGCGATCTGGAACCGGGAAGTCACCAGTTCGGCCGGAATGGGCCAGGCGCTGGTACAGAGCGTCAACGGCAAACTGATGGTCTTCGTGCCGGTTGGTGACGCCGCCTTTACGGTGCAGAACGCCATCGATTTCGCCAACGGCAAACCCCACTACCGCGGCGCCAACTTCGCCGGTCTGCAGGTTTTCGACGCGTTGACAGGCAAACCCCTGTGGCGTTACGCGACGCAGGGCTCCGAGCGCCCGACGCCGGTGTTCCTCGACGGCAAACTGTACGTCACCACCAATAGCACCAAGACCGCTATTCTGGATGCCGCCAGCGGCACCGAGCTGGGCAGTTTCACCAACCCGACCAACGGCTACAGCGGTCTGGCGGCGGCCAACTGGATGAAAACAGCCGACGGCCGCACGCTGTTGGTTTATGGCACCATCCGCCCCGGACGCATTTTCGCCGTCGACGTGACCGATGCCGGCGCACCGGTGCTGGCATGGAGTTATACCCCGCCAGGCGCCACCGCCAACGCGCCGGGCGATACCTCCATGGCTATCGACCCTGAACTGGGGCTGGCTTTCACCACCGTGTTCAGCAACACCGGTACCGGATCGGCCCCGGTGTTCGATCTCAACCTGATTGCCATCGATGTCGCCAGCGGGCAACCGGTGTGGAGCCAGCTGATGGGTGCCGGCGACAGCCCGCCCGGCTACAAAGGCAGCATCCCGATGGTGAAAGACGGTGTGGTGTACACCGGCAACACGCTTAACGGAACTTACCAGGCCTATAAGGCGGCCACCGGCGAGCACCTCTGGACCAGCGATCTGTCCTCGCCGGAAGAACCGGCCGATGCCACCCACCGGCCGCGCGCCGCCTCGGTGCTGCACCAGGGCAAGTTGATCGTCGTCGAAGGCCGTTTTGTGCACACGCTCGATCCTGCGACCGGCGTACGGCTGAACCGCTTCCAGAACCCGGGCTTCTTCGGTATCTGGGGTGTCAACCAGCCGGTGATTATCGGTAACCTGGCGGTGATGAGCTCCATCTCGGGTTGGGTCTTTGGCGTGCCGGTGGATTTCATTACCACCAACTCGGGTATCGAGGGCGAGGCTGGCGTGGTTCCGGTCGAGGTTTCACCGCCCGCGCAGCCGGTGTATTACGACGCCAGCGCCAAGCCCAAGTCCAAGGACGCGGCGCTGTTCGATAACAGTGTGCTGGCTTACGCGGGAGGCGCCTCGCACAACAGCGTGAGCGCCAATGGTCCGGCCGGAGTCAGCTGGCAGGCGGCGTTGAAAGACGCCACACCGTTGACGGCGGCGGCCAAAGACGAAGCGCTGTTCGGCAAGGAAGTGGCGACACAGATGATGCAGGTCGGCTTCGGCGCCAGCAGCGGTGTCTCGCCCGCCGCCGGCGTGGTCTATGCGGGCAGCGGCCGTTACAGTGTCGACGCGATCAACGCCACCACCGGAAAGCTGCTATGGCGGGTGCGTTCGCAGAACGCCAACTTCGGTCAGCCGCTGGTGACACCGGGCGCGGTTATCGTTGCTTCCGGCGACCCTTGGCTGAACCTCGGCAAGACCGGTCAGTTCAAACAACAATCGCCGGCCACTTCCATTGGCGACAACTGGGCCCTGTTACGGGCTTACGATCGCGACAGCGGCGTGGAGAAATGGACGGTCTACACCGGCACTGGCACCAGTGGCATGACGCCGCTGTATCGCAACGGCAATCTCTATTGGGTCAACGGGCAGGGTAAGGTTTGGGCGGTCAACGCCGAGACCGGCGCTCCGGTCGCGCCCTTCATGGACGCCGAAGGGCAGCCTGTGGTGACTTTGTCCGGCTTCAACGCCATTTCATCGGCCAATATCTACCACACGCCCACGGGCTCTGATCTGATGGTGGTGGGTCTGGCGATGCCCAACCGCATGGTGGCGATCGACCTGGACAGCGCGGCGACCGTATGGACGCAGGATCTGGCTGTTACCGGCGAGACGACCTACAGCACCGGCTTCGCGGCGGTGTCACCGGCGGTCAGTCAGGACCAGGGTCTGGTTGTAGGTAGTGTGTTGACAGGTGCCGACACCAACGCCAACAGCAGCAATGTCCTGGCCTATGCGCTGGATGCGGGCAGCGGCGAAGTCGTCTGGACCCGCTATCTGGCCAGCGGTGTGATTCCGACCGGATTCGCCGGTATCACGCCGATGCTCGACGCTGCGCGGGTCTACTTCAACAACCCGCTCAATCAGAGTGTCGCCGCGCTGGATCTCGCCAGCGGCGCGCCGCTGTGGGAAACCGTGACACCGGCGGCGCAAGGCAAGCTCAGCTGGGGTCTCGGCGTGGTCGTGAACGGCAAGCTCATCCAGCCCGTCGGCGACAGCCTGCTGACGCTGGATGCCGCCAACGGCAACTTGTTGAACACCCGCCAGGTGGGTGGCGCGTTCGTTTACAACCATCCCACGATTGCCGGAGAAACCTTGTACATCGGCAACTCCTGGGGTTGGGTGCTCGCCATGCCACTTGCCGAGCTGATCGGCAACTAAGCACTAGCCCGGACTGACGCTGTCGCTGACGTCCGGTTACCGGGGCGTATCTCCTGTTTTGGGGGTACGCCTTTTTTTATGCCATTCGTCCCTTATCGCCGGACTCGCCACGCGCAGCTGTAGGTTGATCCCTACGTCTGTCGCGGCACCGTGCTCTTCGTGCATCGCCTGTCGCTGCGCACCTGTATATCAGCCACTCCAATAGCTGATCCGGTGTGCATCTTTGTATATTGAGGCGCTAATGCGGAGGTGGTAGGGTGCTTCTGGCTTGATGTCTTCTTAACAACAAGACCGGGCGTTGTCGCGGCTCGCGCGCCGGCGCGCGAGACGACGGTAAATCCGGGATATGAGGGAATGGACGTGAGCGATAGCTGGAACGATCTGTTGCGCTGGCTGCTCGCCGAACACCTCGCCCTGATTATCGGCGCCCTGATCATGTTACTGCTGTTGTCCGGTATGTTGCGGCAGCGTCGCAATCCCGCCGCCTCCGCAGCCTGGTTGCTCTTTATGTTGTTATTGCCCTACATCGCGGTACCACTGTATTTGTTTTTCGGCACGCGTAAGCTGACGGACCTCACCCGCCGCAAACAGCGCCTGTTCAGTCGCCGGGCGCAGCACGATCAGGAGCTGCCGACCCAGTTCCAGCGTCTGCTGCACACCCTTGAGGTGCCACCTTCCCGTTATGCCGCCGACATCCGCTTCCACACCGATGCAGAAGATGCGTACCGGACGCTGACCGGCATGCTGGAAGCGGCGCGCGACAGTATCGATATCAGTATCTTTATTCTCGCCGCCGACAAAGTCGGTACGGGGATTCTCGACCTGCTGGCGCGCAAGGCCGAAGCGGGGGTGCGCGTGCGTCTGCTGCTCGATGGGGTGGGTTCGTTCCCCTTGAAGCGAAGGTCGCTGAAAGCGCTGCTCGGGGCCGGCGCGGAGGTGACCAAGTTTGTGCCGGTGCTGCATGTACCTTTGCGCGGCCGTACCAATCTGCGCAATCACCGCAAGCTGGTGATTGTCGATCAGGAGCGGGTATGGACCGGCGGGCGCAATATCGCGGCGGAATACCTGCTGCCCGAAACCTCCACCGGCTGGATCGACCTGAGTTTCGATCTGTCGGGTTCCGCGGTGGCCGATTACGCCGCCTTGTTCAACGCCGACTGGGCATTTGCCTGCCAACAACCACTGCGCCCCCCGGTGCGGCCGAGGGAAAGTCTCGAGCAGGCCGACGCCGGACGTCTCACCCAATTGGTCCCCTCGGGGCCCGACATGGCGGAAGACGTGCTGCGCGACACGCTGGCGCTGATGATTACCCAGGCGGAGAATCGTATCCTGCTGGTCACGCCTTATTTAGTTCCCGACGAAGTGCTGCAAACGCTGTTGTGCGTGGCCGCGCGCAGCGGAACTTCGGTCGATATCCTGCTGCCCAAACGTTCCAATCACCGCATCGCCGATATCGCGCGCACCCGCTTTCTGCGCCAGCTCAACGAGGCCGGTGTACGCATCTGGTGTCTGCCCGACGAGATGCTGCACGCCAAGGCCCTGGTGATCGATCAGTGTTACGCGCTCGCCGGCTCGGCCAATTTCGATCTGCGCAGCCTGTATCTGAATTTCGAGCAGATGAGCCTGTTCTACGATCCTCAGGACATATTGGCGTTGACGGTCTGGATCGACACCATCCGCCAGCGCGCGCAACGTTGGCAACCGGCCGGCTCCGGCGTGATGCGTGAGACCCTCGAAGGACTGGCACTGGTGGTGGCGTTTCAATTGTGAAGGGAGAGTGAAGGGATGGAATGGCTCTCGGATACGGTTTTTCTCTCGCGACTGCAGTTCGCGTTCACCGCCATGTTTCACATTATCTGGCCGGTGTTGACCATCGGACTGAGTCTGTTTCTGGTACTGCTTGAGGCACTGTGGATCAGAACGGGCGACAATGATTACTATCGTCACGCGCGCTTCTGGTCGAAATTGCTGGTGCTGAATTTCGGTGTCGGCGTCGTCAGCGGTATTCCGCTGGAGTTCGCCTTCGGCATGAACTGGGCGCCATTTTCCATCGCCAGCGGCGATTTCTTCGGCAATATTCTCGGCTTCGAGGCGGCCATGGCCTTTATGCTGGAGGCGGGTTTTCTCGGCATCGCCGTGTTCGGCTGGCACAAGGTTCCGCGTGCTGTTCATTTTCTCGCCACCTGCATGGTTGCGCTGGGGGCGTCGCTGTCGGCGGTGTGGATCATGGTCGCCAACGCCTGGATGCAGACGCCCGCCGGCGTGGTGCAACACGATGGCGAGTTCATTGTGCAGAGTTACGCCGCGGCCATCTTCAACCCGGCCATGCCCACCAGCGTGGCGCACATGTGGATCGCCTGTCTCGAGACCAGTCTGCTGGTGATCGGCGGCATCAGCGCCTGGTATCTGCTGCGCGGACGGGAAAGCGCTTTTTTTCTCAAGTCGTTTCGTCTGGTGGTGCTCATCGCGGCGGTGGTGATGCCGCTACAGCTGCTGATCGGTGACGAAGCGGGGCAGATGCTGGCGCAACATCAACCGGCCAAGCTGGCGGCGATCGAAGCGCACTGGAACACCAACGAGGCCGGGCGCGGCGCGCCCTGGGCGGTGCTCGCCTGGCCGGATGTCGACGCCGAGACCAACCGCTGGGCGCTGGAGATTCCCGACGCCCTGAGTTTGTTGATCACGCATAGCCAAACCGGTCGGGTTCAGGGCCTGAGAGATTTCCCCGTGGACGAACGTCCCCCGGTGTGGTTGACCTTCTATAGTTTCAGATTGATGGTGCTCATAGGCTTCGCCCTGATCGCGCTGGCCTGGTGGTCGCTATGGCGGCTTTGGCGCGGCGATTTCCGACCGGCGCGTATCGGTGACCAACGGCGGTTGCTGCGAGTCTGGGTGGCGGCGTTGCCGTTGGGTTACCTGGCGGTGGAAATGGGTTGGCTTACGCGCGAAGTGGGCCGGCAGCCATGGGTGGTCTACGGCCTGATGCGAACCTCGGAAGGGGCGTCCGCGTTGCCGCCTTCGACCGTGGCCACGACGCTGGCCGTTTATGTGCTGGTCTACACTTTGCTCGCGGTTGTGTTTCTGGTTTTCGCCCGGCGGCTGATTCTGAAGGGGCCGAACCTTGAGGAACCCTTGCCCGGTGATCGGGCCGGGCAACGGGAAGGCGCGGCGTATGGATGAGGTGCAGCTGTTTCTCGCCAACATCTGGTTCGTTCTGGTCGGACTGATGCTGGTGTTCTACGTGGTGCTCGATGGCTTCGATCTGGGTGTCGGCGTGCTGTCGCTGTTCGCCTGCGACGAAGACCGCCGCGGCGTCATGATGGCCAGTCTGGGAACGGTCTGGGACGCCAACGAGACCTGGTTGGTGTTGTTGGGCGGCGCCTTGTTCGGCGCCTTCCCGTTGTTTTACGCCACGGTGTTTCATGCGCTGTATATACCGACGTCGCTGATGATTCTGGGGCTGGTATTCCGTGGTGTGGCCTTCGAGTTTCACGAGAACGCCGAAAACAAATGGCCCTGGGGCGTGGCCTTCGGTGTCGGCAGCCTGCTCGCCGCCTTGTCCCAGGGCGCCATGCTCGGCGCGGTCATCGCCGGTCTGGCGATGGACGGTGAGCGTTTCAGCGGTACGGTCTGGGATTGGCTGAGTCCGTTCGCCGGCCTGGTGGCATTGGGAGTGGTCTTTGGTTATGCCTTGCTGGGTTCGACTTATTTGATATTAAAAACCAGCGGCGAAATCCAGCGGCGCAGTTACCGCAGGGCACGCTGGAGTGCGCTGATCATGTTCGCCGCCGGCGCGCTGGTGACTCTGTACACGCCGCTGATGCATCCGGATGTGGCCGATAAATGGTTCAGCTGGCCGGCCATGGCCTGGATCGCGCCCCTGCCGGTGACAGCGCTGATCGCCTTTGCGCTGCTGTTGAGATCGCTGGCGAAACGCTATGAGACGGCACCCTTCGTTTACAGCCTGCTGATCTTCATCTGTTCTTTCGCCGGTCTGGCCATCAGCCTGTATCCGTATCTGCTGCCGCCGGAACTGACGATCATGCAAGCGGCGGCGTCGCCGAAGACGCTGGTATTCATGCTGGCCGGTATCGGCATGCTGCTGCCGGTGATGATTATCTACAACGGTTACCAGTATCTGGTGTTTCGCGGCAAGGTCGGCGGCGATCAGGTCGCGAGCGGCCCGGACAACGCCTGAAAAGCGGGCGGGCCGATACGCCCGACCGCTTTACGCGGAAAGCACCACGGAATTACTGGTCGGCGACGATTTCACCGCAGGCAATGGGCAGGCTCGGTACGTAGCTACCGTTTACCGTCATGCCGTGCAGTACGATGGTGCGCTTGTGCAAGGGTTGCAATGCGCCCGGGTTGATGCGAAATGTCGCCTCGTAGTCGAGATTGCCGGCGGCGTCGACGAGGTCGAAAGGCACCAGTGGCAGGATAATCGGACCGTAGGCCGGCAGACCTTCGCCCACCGATACTACGCCGTCACCGTCGCTGTCGGCCTCGGGGCCCGGGCAGGTCGCGTTGGCGACCGGATTGTCCTTGCCATGGATATGCTGCGGGTGGGGTTTGCCGGGTTCCATACCGGAGGCTTCAATCTCGACTTTCAACCGGTTGCCGTTCTTCACCGTCAATTCGATTTCCGCGTAGACGCCGGAGTTGTTAAGCGGCGCCATAGCGGCGACATACGTCTGTGAGTCGTCTTCGGCGTCGGCAAGCGTGATACAGGGATACGAAAGTGATAGCAGAGGCAGGGCCGCTAGCTTGGTTAAATGGTTCATGGTGGTCTCCATTGAGTGAATGCTCGTTACCATGCCCGAAGATACGTCCTGCTCTCATCCGGGCACGGCGGTGCTCTTCCCGTTTAAGTTGACGGCGCGGACGAATCGGAACAACTGTGTCAAAACACACAGATAGTGGTTGCGAAAGGCTTCGCCGGCACTCTTACCGGTAAACAGGTCCTGTGGCGATTTATTCCGTCAGGCTCGACATGGTGGACATCTGTTCCGTCGTCGTTGCCGATATCTGCTATAACACGGGCATGGCGATAGGCAGACGAGCGGAAAAATCCATGGGCAGCCCCGGGCTGGAGCATTACTGAGAGATGCGTAACCAGTGGAGCATTGATGGGGAGCCGACTGACAGTGTGTACGAAAACCTTGGTCGACGTAAAACAGCGCGACGACGGTTTGCATCCTTTTTCGGGCTGGTTCGTCTTAGTGGTTGAGTTCACATTCATCGGAGAAAGTTTATGCGTATTCAACTGGCTTTGAACGTTCGCGACCTGGACGAGGCGATCGGCTTCTATTCGGTCCTGTTCGGCACCGATGTGCACAAGCGCCGACCCGGTTACGCCAATTTTTCCTTGCACAATCCACCCTTGAAACTGGTGTTGTTCGAAAACCCCCAGGCCGCGGAGCGACTCAACCATTTAGGGGTCGAGGTATTCCGTCGGGCGGAACTCGACGCCGCCCGGCGGCACCTGAGCGCCGCCGACTTGCTCGAGTCGGACAGTCACGACGAGGTCTGCTGTCACGCCACGCAGGACAAGGTCTGGGCGCGCGAGCCGCAGGGGCTCGGCTGGGAATGGTATCGCATCACCGACGACAACCCGCTCGTCAGTGGCGCCGAACAGGACGGCGGCGTCTGCTGCGCCGGGACCGATCAGTCCGGCGGTGACGAGCGGCACGATGTGGGATCGGGAATCGCCGGCGGGTGAGCGGTGACTGACTCGAAACGCGCTACCCGGCCGGCACCCGACTCGCACGCGCCGGTTTCTCCGGCGGACTGGGATCGGGTGATCGCGAAACTGCGCAGCTATGTGCGTGGCCGGGTCGCGCCCGTCGCGGTGGACGATGTCACCGGCGATATTCTGTTGCGTCTGGTTCAGCACCGCCACAAGCTCGCCGGCGCGCGCAATCCTTCCGCCTGGATGTACCGCGTAGCCAGCAACGCGGTTGCCGACTATCACCGCCATCGGGACGTCGAGAAACGCTATCTCGACGGCTACCGCGACGAACCGGTGGCGCAGACCGGCAACGAGCCGAAGGATCTTCCGGCTGTGCGCGAACTGGCCGCCTGTCTGCGGCCGTTACTGAGCGGCCTGCCACCTCTTTACGCCCAGGCGCTGCAGATGACGGAGATCGACGGGACCAGCCAGACGGCCGCGGCGCGGCGCCTGGGCGTCTCCGTGCCGGCGATGAAATCGCGCGTCCAGCGCGGGCGGGCGCAGCTGAAGGCGGCGCTGTTGTGCTGCTGCGAGATTGAACTCGGCGAGCGCGGCGGGATACTGGAATACCACCGCCGTCCCGGGCACTGCGATTGCTGAACCTTGGCTTTTCCGGCGGCTGAACTGATTCCTTCAATATCGGTCCAAACTGACAGCATGCCGCGGAAAGAATGCGGAAAATCCCAGTCCGGCCATAAGCTAAGGAACCTTTTATGAGCAAGCGCACTGGAGCGCTGCTGCTGATCGCGTTGGCGCTTGCCATCGGCGGCGTCTATGCCCTGTGGCGTCATCAACGCCTGTATCCCAGCACGACGGACGCCTACCTCGGCGCCCATGTGGTGCGTATCGAACCCAGAGTGGGCGGCCAGGTGGTGAAGCTGCCGGTGCACGATCACCAGCATGTGATCGAGGGGGCTCTGCTGCTGGCGATCGACGACCGGCCCTACCGTATCGCGGTGCAACAGGCGCAGGCCGAACTGGCACTGGCGCAACAGCGGCAGCTGACCGCCGATGCGGCGATGGCGGCCGCCGCAGCGGCGATCGAGCAGCAGCAGGCGCAGCTCGACAACGCCCAACGCAATTTTCAGCGCGATCAGCGGCTGCTGGCCAGCCAGGCCGTGTCCCGTGCCCGGGTCGACAGTGATCGTGACCGTCTGCACGAAATGCAGGCGGCGGTGGCGGCACAGCGGGCCGCCCGCTTGCAGGCCGACCGGCGCCGGGGGGAGGCCGCTGCGCGTATCGGCGTGGCCCAGGCGGCGCTCGCCAAAGCGCAACTGGAGCTTTCCTATACCACCGTGACTGCGCCGGCCAGCGGCACCCTGGGCGAAATCTCCGTCCGCCCCGGCGACGTCGTGCAGGGCGGTCAGGCTTTATTTCCGCTGGTTGAGGAGCGGGATTTCTGGGTCGAGGCCAATTACAAGGAGACCGATCTGGCGCGCATCCGCCGCGGTCAGCCGGCCAACGTCGCTCTCGATATGTATCCGGACACCAATTTTCGCGGCGTGGTCGATTCGCTCAGCCCCGCCAGCGGTGTGGCCTTTTCGTTGCTGCCGCCGGAAAACGCCACCGGCAACTGGGTCAAAGTCACGCAGCGTTTCCCCGTGTGTGTGCGCGTGCTGCGCGAGGACGGAGCGCCGCCGTTGCGTATCGGTGCCAGTTGCTCGGTGACCATCGACACCACCGGCGGCGGGAATGAACGCTCGGCCGGGTCATCCCCGCAAGGTCGTTGAGGCCGGTGGCGGTCCCGGGATCCAGCGTCGGCCACAACGGGCGCGGCGCTCGCGCCACGCCGCCGCGCTGGTTGTTGAGCGTCGCGGTCATGCTGACCACGGTGATGGTCATTCTGGACATAACCATCGTCAACGTCGCCTTACCCCACATGATGGGGTCGCTGGGTAGCACGGCCGATCAGATCACCTGGGTGCTGACCGCCTACATCGTCATGGAGGCGATTTTCATACCGCTGAGCGGTTATCTCGCCGCCCGGCTGGGGCGGCGGCGGCTGATGCTGATCAGTATCGCCGGTTTTGTCATTGCCTCGGCGCTTTGCGGTCAGGCCGAATCCCTGGCGGAAATGGTGTTGTTCCGCCTGTTCCAGGGTGGCTTCGGCGCGGCCGTGATTCCGTTGTCGCAGTCGATCATGGTCGAGAGTTTTCCCGGCGCCGAACGTGGCAAAGCCATGGCACTGTGGGGGGTCGGCATCATGCTTGGCCCTATCCTGGGCCCGACGCTGGGCGGTTTTATCACCCAGCAGCTGGACTGGCGCTGGGTGTTCTATATCAATGTGCCGGTCGGTATCCTGAACTATGTGATGATTTCGCGGTTGGTCAGACCGCAGGCTTCGAGCCCGATGCGCATCGACCTCATCGGTGCACTTTCGCTGGCGGTGGGAATCGGCAGTCTGCAGACATTGCTGGATCGCGGCAACCAGGAGAACTGGCTGCATTCGCATTTCATTCTGACACTGGCCGTGATCAGCGTAGCGGGCCTGACGGCCTTTATCCTGCGCAGCCGTTGGCGGTCCGACAGCGTTCTGCAATTGCATTTGCTGAAAGACCGCAATCTGGCACTGGCGTCGCTGATGATGGCGGTGTTCGGCATGGGCTTGTTCGGCACTATTGCCCTGCAGCCGCTGATGCTGGAGCGGTTGTTCGACTATCCGGCGCAGACGGCCGGGCTGGTGATGGCACCGCGCGGGGTGGCCTCGGCGCTGGGGATGTTTCTGGTATCGCGACTGATCGGCCGGTTGGGCGCGCCGCGGCTGGTGTTTGTCGGACTGCTGTGCGCCGCCGGCGGCACCTGGCTGATGACCGGCTACAACTTGTCGACCTCCATCGGCTGGTTTATCTGGCCCGGCGTCCTCCAAGGTGTGGGCATCGGTATGGTCTTCGTCTCTTTGTCCACGCTGGTTTACGAGACGCTGCCGGGTTCGGCCACCGACCAGGGTTCGGCGATCTTCAACCTGGCGCGTACTGTGGGTATCGCCGTCGGCATTTCCATCGCCGCGACGGTGCTGACGCGGATGACCCAGGTGAACTGGAATCGGCTGGGCGGTAATATCAACCCCTATAATCCCGCGCTACAGCAATGGCTGGGCGCACGGCAGCTGCAACTTTCCGAGCCGTTGAGTGCGCGGCTGCTGGCCCATGAGCTCGAGCGCCAGGCGAGCATGCTGGGCTTTGTCGATGCGTTTCATTTCGTCGCGCTGAGTTTTATCGTACTGCTGCCGTTGCTGCTGTTATTCCGGCGCAAACCTTGTACCGAAGACGCGCGCGCGCGATCATAGTCTTTCATCACCAGCGACTGACAGGAGCACCATGTCCTACCTTGACGACCCACGAGTCCTATTCGCCGCCGAACGCACACTGCTTGCCTGGAACCGCACCGCGGTGTCGCTGATCACACTGGGATTTGTGATCGAACGCTTCGGCCTGTTCATCGAGGCGATGCATTTCTCCGACGCCAGCGGCCAGCGGCAGATGTCGTTTGTCATCGGCCTGGCCCTGATCGGATTTGCGTCATTGATCAGCGTGTTTTCGCTGTTGCAGTTTCGTCGCTTCCTGAAACAGCTCTCGCCTGCGGAGATCCCGGCCGGTTACATGCAGTGGCAGGGGACGCTGGCCAACAGTCTGGTGGCGGTTCTGGGCGTGATGTTGATCGTGTATCTCATGCGGGGTTTCGGTTAGTCGGGTTCAGTTTTTTTGACAGATCCTTAAGGAGCGTTGTTATGAATCGTTCGCGTCTTACCCGTTGTCTTCACGCGCTGCTCGCGGTTGCGGTGGTCCATCAGTTGCTGGTGAGCCTGATAATGGAAGCTCCAGAGGACGGCCGTGAACAGGCGGGGCTGGGCGGTACCTTGTTTGAATTCCACGAGACGGTCGGTCTGGTGAGCTTTGCCGTGGTGCTGGCGTATTGTCTTTGGGCCTGGTTGCGGCGCGCCGAAACGCCGATGGCCAGTCTGCTGCCCTGGTTCTCGGCGGCAGGCATGCGCGCCTTGGGGTGCGATTTACAGGTGCAGTGGCAGGCCTTGCGCTCGCGTTATGCGCTCGAATACGAGCCCGGGGGGCCGCTGGCGAGCGCGGTGCACGGCCTGGGTCTGCTGGCCATCAGCGCAATGACAGCCACCGGCACGCTCTGGTGGTTGACCTACGATGCCGCCCAGCCAGAGGGCGTCGCCGACACGGTGAAGGAAATCCACGAACTGTTCGCGCCCCTGGCCTGGACCTACCTGATCGGACATGCGCTGGTGGCGCTGTGGCACAGCTGGCACGGGCATCGCGCCATTCAGGCGATGTTTCATTGCCGGCGTGACTGAGCGCTCGCGGATGCCTGCGTGTCGATTCCCACCAGCGCGGGCCATTGTATCAGCGCATAGGGCATGGCGCTGGGGATCGCCGCGAGATGGGCGGCGGTCCAACCCGCGGTAAGACGTGCGCGCCGCATCAACGGCGGCCTGTCACTCAGGCGCGCGAGCTGGATGAGATTGCCGATACTGACGGAATTGACCCCGGGCTCGACGCCGTCCTCGCTTTCCTTGTCGCGCAGCCAGACGCTGGAGTCGCCGCGGTTGTTGAAAAATCCGCCGCTGTCGTCGTCCCAGAACAAGGCGATCTGGGCTTCGGTCAGGTGCCGGGCCAGATTCAGCCAGCGTTGCTCCGGCTCGGCGGCATGCAACGCCAGCAGTGCCTCGCTGAGCGCGGCGTAATCGATGGCGAAAGCCTCGGCTCCGCGGTGCCCGGCGCTGTAGTCGCGGTAGAGGCGATTCGCCTTGGCATCGTAGAGTCGTTTTAGCACTGCGTCGGCCGCGTGGGTGGCCGCGGCCAGGTAGCGCGGCGCCTGCATTTCCCGTCCCGCTTCGGCCAGGGCAGTGATCATATAGCCGTTCCAGGCGGCGACGACTTTCTCGTCCAGCGGCACCGGCGGGCGCCGCGCGCGCGCTTTCAGCAGCAGGTCTTTGGCGCTTTTCAGATCCGCTTCCACCGCGCCGATGGCGCTATCGCGCTGCATCGCCAGTGACAACGCCGAGCTGGCGAGGTAGAGCACATTGGTTCCGGCGAGCCCGGGGTCGGCCGCCGCTTCGACATTGCCGGTCTCACGGACCCCGTAATAGGCCGCAGCGAGGTCGCGCAGCGCCGCCTGCGGCAGGGCGGCGCGCCACTGCGCCCAATCCCAGACGTAGAAAGCACCTTCTTCCGGGTGCGCCGCGCTATCGTCCGCCGGCAGGCTGTCGGCGGCATAGGCGGCGTAAAAACTGCCGTCGTCCGCGCGCATCCGCGCCAGGACGAAGTCGAGGGTCTCGCGTGCCACGTCGGCATAGCGTTGGCGACCGCTGACGCGCCAGGCGAGCAGGTAGGCGCGCGCGTTCAACGCCTGATCGTAAAGCATTTTCTCGAAATGGGGGACACGCCATAGCGGGTCGGTGGCATAACGATGAAAACCGCCGCCGAGTTGGTCGCGGATACCGCCGTCGGCCATGGTGTCGAGCGTGTGCAGGGCCATCTCACGATCCTGTTCGGCGGGACTTCGCAGCAGAAACAGCAACTGCGGTGCCTGCGGGAATTTCGGCGCTTCGCCGAAGCCGCCGGCCAGCGCATCATAACTTTGGCGGAATTCGCCGCGGGCTTTTTCCGGCAGGGCTGGATCAATGTCGGTGCTGGTGGTCGCCGCCGTGTGTCTGAGCTTTTTGATCTGTGTCACCGCCGCGTCGGCTGCCGCTTCCACCTGCTTGGGGTCTTTCTGCCAGAGTTCGTGCACCCGTGTCACCAGTTGGCGCAGGCCGATGTGCCCGTCTTGGGTTTCCGGCGGAAAATACACGCCGCCGGTGAACGGGTGACCCTCCGGCGTGGCGAAGACGGTCATCGGCCAACCGCCTGCGCCGCGGGTCAGGGTGACAAAGGCCATATAGGCGGCATCGATGTCTGGGCGCTGTTCGCGGTCGATTTTGATCGACACGAAATATTTGTTGAGCAACGCGGCGATGCGTGGATTTTCGAAGGATTCGCGCTCCATCACGTGACACCAGTGGCAGGTGAAGTAACCGATGGAGATGAACAGTGGCTTGTGTTCGCGCCTGGCTTTTGCAAAGGCCTCATCGCCCCAGGGAAACCACTCGACCGGGTTGTCGGCGTGCATACGCAGGTACGGACTGGAGGCGTCGGCCAGGCGCCAGCCGCCCGTGTGCGCCGGCGCTTCGGCCAGGGAAGGCGGGCACAGGATGGCCAGCGTCAGGCCCAGGACGCGGACGAGTCGCGCCGACGACGATGCCCGCGGCGTAGGGAAGCGAGCGGTCGATATGCGGGCGTGCATGCGATGGCTGGCCTTGTTCGTAGTACGCTAAGTGGCGCGAGTATTGTCCGCAGCATAACGCGAGGTGCTTCGCTTCGTCCAGGGCCTGTAAAACCACGCCTTCCTTGCCTCCGGTGGAATGGGCCGTCGCCGGTCTTGGCCGGGACCGTCGACATCTGTGGCGAGCTCAGGAGGTCTTGAGATAATCCGCCAGCGCGTCGTGCGAGCGCTCGACGCAGGCCCGGCCTTCTTTGAAGGCCGCCGCGGCCTTGTCGAAGTCCATTAGCCCCAGATGGGCCAGTCGCGGCGAAAGCACGATGTCGGGGGGCTCCCCGGCCATGCGACTGCGGGTGATCCGGTCCTGCATGATGTTGATCGCGCTGGCGATGACTTCGAACATGCCGGGGGACTTTCTGCGTGGCCGGAACATGCCGGTCAATCCGGTATTGCGGTTGATCGACTGGCCGACGCGGGCCAGCGCCTGGTTCCAGAAATCGCTTTTATACTGCGAGCCGGGTTCGCCGCTATGGGTGTCCGCCGGCAGCGGTTTCTTCAGATGGCGTCCGGCGAGATTGCCGTTGAGATTGACGGCTATGACGATTTCGGCACCCATCGCGCGACACAGGGAGACCGGCACCGGATTGACCAGCCCGCCGTCGATGTAATAGCGCGTGTCGAGCAGCGCCGGCGTGAACAGGCCGGGCAGGGCGATGGAGGCCCGCAATGCCTTGCTCAGGCTGCCTTCTCGAAACCAGATCTCGCGCCCGGTGGACAATTCGGTGGCGACGGCGGCGAAGTGTTTTGGCAGGTCTTCGATGTTCACCGATTGCAGGGTCTGCTCAAAATAGGCGAACAGCTTGTCGCCCTGGATCAGGCCGGCCCCGGTCCAGCTGATATCCAGAAAGCTCAGGATCCGGCTGCTGTCGAGCTTGAGCACCCACTGTTCCAGTTGGTCCAGATGACCGCTGGCGTATGCGGCGCCGACCAGGGCGCCGACCGAGCTGCCGGCGACGATATCGGGCTGGATACCCTGTTGTTCCAGGGCGCGGAGAATGCCGATGTGTGCCCAGCCGCGCGCGGCGCCGCTGCCGAGGGCAATACCGATTTTCATGCGCGGATAACCATTTGCGGAGCTTCAGTGATCTCGACCGGCAGTATACCGCATCCGGCGGGAAGCGATCTCGGCCCCCCGGGCGGAGTTGCGTTCAGCAGTGCTTGCCGTTACCGCCGAGGCGACGATACAGGCGGCGCAGGAGACATTCACCGGAATCCAGTACGGATGCGGTGAAGATCGACTGCGAGGCGATCAGCGCCAGTCCCGGTATCCAGAGCAGGAAGCCCGGCACCAGCGGCGGCAGCGACAGGATCAAGCCCAGGACCAGCAACAACAGGCCGGCGATCAAAATCAGCGGGCGCAGCCAGCGATGATGGCGTCCTCGGCGGCGATCGTGGTAGCGGCGAAAGCGCTGACCCGCGGGCGCCCGGTGAAGCTCATGAATACTCGCGTGTAGTTTGCGCAACGGACCGGTATCGGTGTAACGATGGGGGCCGGTCGGGCTGCTCAGGCCGCGGCGGGAGCGCCCCCCGGCATCTCGATGATGACCGTGGGCGGACTGACAATATGCAGTGATGCGTCTTCGGTACGCAACAGGTCGACCAGCAGGGCGAAATCTTCAAGGCCGTTGACCTGCGACACGGTATGCAACAGTTCCGCGTCCCCGGTTTTGTCCAAGGTTTCGACCACCGCGCGTGGCGCCTCCGGGTGCAGCTTCTCGAACAGGGCGTGGTTGTACTCCGGCGCCAACTGGATTTCGATCAAATCAGTGTGTTCGATCATCTGGCTGACCAGCGGGACGGTCTCACGGCCATTCCACTGCAGATGCATGACGGGTTCCTTTTTCATCGCACGTTCTCTCCCGCTGTTGCTGACAGCTCGAAGTTCGTTTCACGCCTGTTTGCGGTGCATCCGCATCGGTTTCGCCACCTCAGCTTAGGAGAAGTCCTTATGGCGCGCATTATCAAATGTTAGCGGGAAAGCGCACGACCGCTTCCCCTGCGCAGGCGTCAGGGAGGGGCCGGAAGTCCGACAAAACGTCAGTTTTGTGCGAATCCCGCGGGCCCGAAACGAGCGGGTTCGTAATGCCGCAAAAAATTGCCAATAAAAAGCGAATAAACCGGACCGCTGACGTATCTTGGTTGTATGGGACTGATACGCCGCCTGATGACGGGCCGGGATCTGCGCAAGCGGATCGCCGACAACCGCGACCGCCTTTACCGGGTGGCGCTGGCCTGGTGCGGCGATCCGGTCGTCGCCGATGATCTGGTGCAGGAAACTTTGATGATATCCCTGCAGCGCGCGGGGCAATTGCGCGAGCCGGAGGCACTGAAGGCGTGGATGCACGTCATCCTGGGCAATTGTTGGAAGAAGCACTTGCGCTGTATGCGCCCCAGTATCGACGTCGACGAAGCCGGAGTCTTCAGTGAAAACGACGTGTTGGCAAGCTGCAGCGAGCAGGAAATCGTCGACAGCGTAAGACGCGCCATACTGAAACTGCCGGTGGGGCAGCGTCAGGTGTTGACGCTGGTGGACTTGGCGGGGTTTTCCTATGCGGAGGTGGCCGAGTTAATGGATATACCAATAGGCACGGTGATGAGTCGTCTGCATACGGCACGCAACAGCCTGCAAAAGGCGCTTGCCTGTATCCATAGCGCAAAACCGTCCGCTCATCCCAGCTATCTTCGGAGAGTGAAGTGACAGATTCGAAAAGTTGTTCCGACCGCATGTTGCATGCTTACGTCGACGGGGAACTGAGCACCGGCGAGAAGCAGTCGATGTTGTCTCGTTTCGAATCCGACCCCCAGTGTCGTCAGCGGGTCTGCGATTTGCAGCGCACCAAGGAGTGGGTGCAGTTCTCCTTTGAGGACGTTCGCGCGCCGACGCGTGAGCTTCCCGCAAGTTGCGATGTGTCGCGGTTGTCGGGAGTCATCCGAGTCGCCGCCTCGGTATTGGTGCTGGTCTGTGTTTTCGGCGCCGGTTGGTACGGCCACAGCCTGAGAGAGGAATACATCGATCATGCGTTGCTGCAGGATCAGCCGGCCCCGGATTCGAAGCATGTCATCCTTCATATAGGCGAGTCCGACGAGGCCCTGTTCGCGTCCTTGCTGAAAAAGACCGAACGCATTCTCGATCAGTACAGCGCCCGCGGCGTGCGGGTCGAAGTGGTCGCCAATGCGGGCGGGCTCGACCTCATGCGCACAGCCGCGTCGCGGCACATCGAGAACATCAAGCAGTTGATTGCCCATTATCCCAACGTTCGGTTTATCGCCTGTAGCAAGGGCTTGAAACGTCTGCAGGAGATGGGGCAGGATGCGCGGGTCATCGAAGGCGTGCAGTCGGACGGGCCGGCGGCGGACCATCTGGTGCAACGTCTCACGCAGGGGTGGACCCTGATCAGGCTTTAACGACCCGGCCGGCCAGACCGGGCTATGGACGGGCGATGCGCGATCACAGCATCCGCGGACAGTTGCGGCGCAATCTGGTGGCAATCGTCAGTTTATCGGTGGCGCTCTCGGGCCTGGCTTATAACACCTGGCGCAACGAACAATCCGAACTCAACAGCAATGTGCGCACGGCCGGTTTTGAGATTCTGGTAAAGGTCGGCGAGCTGCAACAGGTGGTGTTCTTCAGTCATTATGCCGCCAACGCTGAACGGGGTGATCCACGTCTGGGCTGGTCGCACGTGCTGACCATCCACGACCTGAGTCAGGTCATGCCGGCGCCCGTGCCGGCCGCCGCGGACAATCTGCGACAAGTGTGGCAACGCCAGTGGGAAGCGTTGGGACGCACGCCCGGCAGTGTCGAGGCCTTGAATCGGGCGCTCGATGACTACCGGGTCGCCGTGCTCGATAGTCTGCGGGCATTGCGATGAGCTTGAGACTCAGCGGTTTTTTTGCGGCAACGCGACGCACAACAGGTCTTCGGCAACCGTCACTTTTCCCCGATAGGCGTCCTTGATGATCGCCTGACTTTCGGACAGCTGCGCCTCGCTGCGCGGCATGATGTGGCTCAGCAACAGATGTTTGACCTTCGCTTCGGCGGCGAGCCGGCCGATCTCCTCGGGACGTGCGTGCAGTTCGGCCTCGCTTTTCTCGGCGTCCTGCGCCACCGCATGGTCCATGACCAGTAGATCGGCCTCGGCGATCATCTTTCCGAACTGCGGGTTGTCACCGTTCTGATCGCCGCTGAACGCGATGCGTTTCCCGTCGACTTCGACCAGCAGCCCCAGTGCGGGCACCGAGCCGTGGGTGACACCAATGGTGGTCAACGTCAAGTTCGGGGTAGTGAGAATGGTCTCGGGTTCGCGACTGTCGGCGTCGCTTTCGTACAGGGTGGTTTTGAAGTATCCCGACGTTCCCGCCATATAACCGGACAGGTAGCGAAAGGCGCCCTGACCGGGGCCGATCAGTTGCTGGACGAATTCGGTCAGACCGGGGAACTCCAGGTTGCCCGATGGACCGATCAGCGGCAGCGCCTGTGTACGCTCGCCAAACCAGGCACTTTTCAGATAAGCGGGCAGCTCCACCGCGTGGTCCGCGTGCAAATGCGTCAGCACAATGGCTTCCAGATCCTCGATACGGGCCTCGGCGGTGCCAAAACGGGCAAATGTACCGCCGCCGGCGTCGACCAGCAGTCGCGCCTTGCTGTTCACCCAGAGTAGATAGCCCGAGCTGGCGCGCGTGTTGTTGGCGATGGGGCCGCCCGACCCCAGTACCTGTACGCTGACCGGGCCCGGGCACTTGGCGCTGACCGATGGCGAAGCCATTGCGCCAAGGGTGACGAACAGATAGGCCAGCAGTTTGTCGATACGCCGGGTTGACGACTGTGAACGGGGTTGCCTGTCGGGCTGCATTGCGTTTCCTATCAAAGAGTACGGCCGGGTAGCCGGAAATTGGCCTAAGTTTTGGCTTGAAGCTGACAGGCGTCATTCACATTTGATAATGTTCGGGTTGGTGCCGGCCTGCTGTAGTTCGGGGCGTTTTTGCCTGGCTGGAATGCGGTGAATCCTAAGGAGACAGGCGATGACTTGGTATGCCCGACATGTTTTGTTGACGTTGTTGGCTTTTTTTGTCGCGACGGCGGCACAGGCCGAAGAGGCCGCCCTGCCGTGGGGACGGGCCGAGGCCGCCGCGATTGATTACCGGCCGCAGAAAGTGGTGTATGACGTGGCGGTCAACGATGAGCGGTCTTTTTCGGGCGTCCTTGATCGGGTGAGTTATCTCAACAATCTGTACGAAGCGGATCCTTTCGAGGCCTCTATCGTGCTGGTATTGCACGGTAACGAGATTCCTTTCTTCAGTGTTGAAAATCTGTCCCGGTACCGGGCGCTGATGCAGCGGGCGCAGAGCCTGACCCAGGCCGGGCCGGTCGAATTCAGAATGTGTCGTGTCGCCGCCAGGGGGCACGGGTTGGAGCCCGGCGACATTCACGGTTTTGTCAAAGTGGTACCGATGGCGGACGCCGAGATCATCCGCCTGCAACAGGAGCAGGGTTATGTTTATATGCGCTAGCCGCAAATTGTTGTTGGTGTTGTTGTGCGCGCTGGGCGGATGGGCCGGTGGCGCGGCAGCGGCCGGCGCGATCGGGGTATCGACGCCCTACGGCGTGGTAAGCCTGCCATTCGAGTTGCATAAGATTCCCGATGTGCCGGTCTACTACGTGGTCGGCCTGTCGGGTGTTCCCGGGGCGGATAACGAGGGGCATACCTCCAACGCCGGCTTTGTGGTCACCGACGAGGGTGTGGTGGTCTTCGATGCGCTCGGAACGCCTGCGCTGGGTTATCGTCTGTTGCAGCGGATACGCGAAGTCACCGATAAGCCGATCGAGCGCATCGTGGTCAGCCATTATCATGCGGACCATGTCTATGGTCTGCAGGCGTTCAAGGACTATGCCGGTAATCCACCGGTGTGGGCGCAACGGCTTGCCGCGGGCTATGCCGGTGGCAGCCGCGCCACACAGGGAGAAGACGCCGAGCGCCGACTACAGCAGCGCCGCGAGGCCCTGTTTCCGTGGGTGGACGAAAAAACCCGGATAGTCGCGCCGGACGAGACGTTTGACGAGCAGGCGAGCTTCACGGTGGGCGGTGTCGGTTTCGAGCTCAAACACCTCGGTCCGGCGCACGCCCCTGGCGACAGCATCATGCTGGTGAAGAATTATGGCGTCTTGTTCAGCGGTGACGTTATCTATAAGGGTCGGGTGCCGTTTCTGGACAGTCCCGAGACCGATGTCGGCCGATGGCTGCAAGGGTTGGATTATCTGCTGCGGCTCGCGCCGCAGCCCGACTACATCATTCCCGGCCACGGTTCCGCTTCCCGCGATATGTCCAAGGCGATCGCCTTCACGCACGGTTATCTTGAGTTCGTGCGTGCCGCCATGCGCACGGCGGTGCAGTCATTCGTCCCCTTCGACGAAGCTTATGCATCCACGGACTGGTCAGCGTACCGCCAGTTGCCCGCGTTCGAGGCCAGTAACCGCGGCAATGCCTATCGCATCTATCTCGAAATGGAGGCCGAATCGTTCTAGTTCACGCGTCAGTCGATCAGGCCTTTTTTGACGGCGTAATAGGTGAATTCCGCGTTCTTGGTCATTTTCATCTTGTCGAGGATGCGGCTTCGATAGGTGCTCACCGTCTTCACGCTCAAGGACAATTCCACAGCCGTTTCGGAAACGCTCTTGCCCGACGCCAGCATGCAGAAAATCTGGTATTCGCGGTTCGACAGCGTTTCGTGCGCCGGTCGGCCGCTGGCGACCGTGAGGTTGTCGGCCAGGATTTCGGCCAGGGATGGGCTGATATAGCGGCCGCCCTCGGCCACTTTGTGAATGGCCCGAATCAGCTGATCGGGCGCGCTTTCCTTGTTCAGATAGCCCGAAGCCCCCGATTTCAGTAAACGTACCGCGAATTGATCTTCGGGGTACATGCTCATGAATAGAATCGCCGCCGAGCAACGTGCGGCCTTGAGTTTTTGCAATAAGTCGATACCGCTGGGTTCGGGCATGGAGATGTCCAGCAGCAACACGTCGAATTCCGAGCGCGCGACGGCACTGCGGACCTCTTCCCCCGAGGCGGCTTCCGCGGTTACGCAAATGTTGGGATCGTTGTCGATGATCTGGCGCATGCCAGCGCGTACGACGGGATGATCATCTGCTATTAGTATTCGGATCATCGGTTTACTCCAGTTGGGCGTGTGTTCTGCGGCGTCACAGGCACGCGTAATTTAAGTCGGGTTCCTTCGCCTGGCTGGCTGATGACTTCAACGCTTCCCCCAAGCGCGCCAGCGCGCTCCTGCATGCTGTACAAGCCGTAGGAGGTTCCGGGTTTGTGTTGGTTCACGGTAAAACCTTTACCATCGTCGATAATATCAAGGCCAATGTATTGGGTGTTGACCGAAACGGCGACATTGACGCTGGACGCTTCCGCGTGCCGGGCGATGTTGGTCAAACCCTCCTGCAGGATGCGGAAGATGGCGATGGTATGATTGTCGCCGAGACTCGTCGAGTCGCCGCTAACGTGCAGGTCGACTTTCATACCGGTGCGCTGTTTGAACTGGTCGAGTTGCCATTCGATCGCCGGCAGCAGGCCGAGGTTGTCAAGAATGGGCGGTCGCAAAGTGGTGGAGATGCGACGGGTGGTGGCGATGGCCTCGTGAACCGTTTCGACGATGCCGTCAATGTGCGCGTGGGCTGCCTTCGGGTCATGTGTCAGCTTGTTTTTCAATGAGCTGACTTCGATCTTCAACGTGGTGAGCAGGCTGCCCAACTCGTCGTGAAGTTCGCGCGCCAGCCCCGCTTTTTCCTCTTCGCGGACATTTTGCAGATGCACTGACAGCGCCCGCAGCAATTCGCGCGATCGTGCGAGCGCGAACTCCGCCTGCTTGCGCAGCGTGATATCGAAAATGATACCGTCCCACAACACCTGACCGTCTTCCTGTCGGCGCGGACTCGAGCGCAGATCGATCCAGTGCAGAGAGCCGTCCTCCGGCGAGGACATGCGGCCTTCCCAGTGCCAGGTGGAGAGCGACGCGCGCGCCTGCAGGCGACTTCTTTCAAAGTCCTCGCGGTCGTCGTCGTGGATCAGCTCGGAGAGCTCCACTTTCTTGTCCAGAATCGTCTGCGCGTCGAGCCCAATGACTTCCCTGGCGCCTTTGCTGACGTAGATGAAACCGGCGTCCGCCGAATCGCCGTCCAGGTACTGATAGACCATGCCCGGAATATTGGCCGTCATCGCGCTGATGCGTGCTTCGCTCTCCTCGAGCGCCTGTTGTGCCAGGATACGGGCGGAGATATCGTTGATGATCATCGAAAAGCCGCGCAGCTCATTCTCTGTGTCGCGCACCGAGTGGATGGTTACCGTCGCCCAGAAGCGGCTGCCGTCACGTTTCAGATGCCACCCCGCACGTTTGTAGTGCCCGTCGCTGGCGGCGATGCGCAACTCGACCTGCGGATGCCCGATAACCTGATCGCAGGGCGAAAAGAATTCGCCGTAGTGGGCGCCTATGACTTCGTCGGCCGAATAGCCGCTGATGCGCTCCGCGCCGGTGTTCCAGCTGATAATGGTGCCGTCCCGGTCGAGCATGTAGATGGCGTAATCGGTGACGCCTTCGACCAGAAGTTCGAAGTTTTCCTGCGTGCGCGCCAACGCCGCCTCGGTGTGCCGTCGCTCGGTGATATCGACGCCGGTGGAAACCACGTGTGTGCATTTGCCATCGCTGCCCAGGATGGCGGTGTTGGAAAGCTGGACCAGGCGGATACCCTTGTCCCGGCTTTTCCATTGGATCTCGCACTCGTTGGGGAAAAATCCGCGCACAACGGCATCGAAATGCTCGCGAAAGCGCTCAATCTGGTTTTCCGGCAGCAACACCTCCCAGAGTGTCTTGCCCACGACTTCGTGGACATAGAAGCCGGTGGCGGCTTCGCAGGCGCGGTTGAAACGAAGAATTCTCGCCTCGCGGTCGACCACGATCACGATGGCGTTTTCCGTATCCAGGATACCGGAGATGAAATCCCGTTCCTGGCGCAGTCGGATCTCGGCATTGCGTCGCACGGTGACCTCGCGGCGCAGCTCCGCGTTGAGTTTGTCGGTTTCCCGTTTGCGCCGCTCCAGATGATCGACCAGGTTGGTGTTGTCCACGCCGAATTGGATGCCACGTAAGGTCAATCGGTGCAGTTTGACCGAGATTACCAGGGCGAAGCTCAGGAACAGCGAGGCCAGCATGGCCAGCTGGTCGTGGATGAGCGTGTTTTCACTGATCAATCTGATGATGATCGGCACGGTTGCCGGCAGCGTGAAGGCCAGCACGGCCGCCAGCATGCCCGAATGCACGGTGATGGCGATGGCGATCACACCCGCCATCGCCACCAGAAGAAGTACTTGTTGTGGCAGTGCCTCCGTCGGATAAATCAGCAATGCGGTGCTGCCCCAGGCCAGGCCGCTCAAAAAATTCCACGACAACAGCGAGAGTTTCAGATGATGGAGATTCTGCTGCCCCCGGGGACGATGATAGCGGGTGAACATGATGAAGCGGACAACCGATATCACGGAAATGGCGCCGGTCCAGATGATCAGGTTGGCCGTGGGCACGGCATCCTTGAGCAGGTAGGCCAGTAGTGGCGCCGCCAACAGCGTCAGTATGGCCGCCAGACGGCTGCCGTCGTTGAGCAGTTGCGCCTGGCTCTGCCGTAGCTGTCCGCTGCGGTCGACGGCGTCGATCTCGTCGACAGTCTGTTCGACCGGAAGACGGGATTTCGACGGTGCTTCGCTACTTGTGATAGATACCTCCATATCGATCCCTGTCTCCCGATACCGGTGTTCGAGACCCCGTTCTATATGTGCCTCCTGAAATCCTTATCGAGGATTGCGATACCGTCTTACAAGTCAGTGTAATGGGTTTTCGGCAGCCCAACAGTCAGTTATCGGCTGACAACGGCGGTTACACAGATGGTTCTGCAACTTTCCCCGCGTCGGTCCGGAAAATTTATTCGTTCGTTGCCGCAAACCGCCATTTTCAGTGAAAACTGATAAATAAATCCATGATTTGTAGGGAAATGTCCTACATCTAAGCTTTACACAGTAGGTATTTCTGATCAATCTTTAATTCTAGGGCGAAGGTGTTGGTGGTTTGCTCGGATGTCTTTCCCGGCGGGGCGACTGCGAAATTAGTTCCCCACCGGTCAAACATGGGGACCGCGGGCCGCTATATGGTTGATTCGATAATAAGGTATTCGCGCAAGCCCAGCGAATGGACTGTTGATAAAACCATGTTTGTCGCCACCGATCCGCACCATGTATCCACCCAGCAACTGGCGCAACTGCACCGTTTCGCGGGGATCGGATGTCTGTCGAGCCTGGTCAACGCGCTTATCTTCATCGCTTTCTTCTGGGGGCATGTCGAGAATGTTCAACTGTTGGTGTGGCTGGCGGCCGTGATGGTCGCCGCGTCCGCCCGTCTGCTGAACGCGCGCGAACACCGACGTACCGAGCGCGTTATGTTGTCGAGTCAGCAATCGAGCACCGTACTGCTGCTGGCCGCCTTGAACGGCGTGGTCTGGGGGGTATTGCCGGTGTTGCTTTATCCCGCGCCGGAAGGGGTCTATCAGGTTTTCCTTATATTCATGCTGAGCATCGCCAGTGCCAGCGCCTTGCCCTGGTATATCGCGCTGCCCGGCGCCTACGTGACTTATTTGTTCTGCGTACTCGCGCCGATGATTCTGGTGTTGGCTACCGGCGCGGAGGCGGTGGAACAGATGATGGCGTTGATGCTGTTCATCTTCGCCGGAACGCTGGCGATCACCGCCCGCACCATGCACGACGGTTTGATGGAGGCGCTGCAAAAATATTTCGGCTACCAGCAAATGGCCAACGTCGACACAGTGACGCAACTGGCGAACCGGCGCGCGTTGGATGAGACACTCGCGGCCGAATGGAAACGCGCCGCACGCTCACGTCTGCCCTTGACCCTGATCATGGTGGATATCGACTGTTTCAAGAATTACAACGATATCTACGGCCATCAGGAAGGTGACGCCTGTTTGAATCAGGTGGCGGCGGCGCTGGCGCGCAGCTTGCGCCGCAGCGGCGATCTGGTGGCGCGTTATGGCGGAGAGGAGTTTGCCGTCGTGCTGCCACAGATGGCGCGCAACGAAGCTATGGAGTGCGCTGAGCGCATGCGCCGTGCCGTCGCCGATCTGGGAGTGCCCCATAGCGGCAACACTCAAGGCTGTGTGACGGTGAGCCTGGGCGGTGCGACCTGTATTCCCGATCCCCGGCAGGCACCGGCCGTGCTGATTAAGGAAGCCGACGACGCGCTGTATCAGGCCAAGAAGGCAGGACGCGATCAGATAAGATGGAAATCGATGGCGGGACGGTCCGGATTGGAGGAAGGTTCGGACGCGAACAATATAAGTAATACATTATAAATATATATAATTAAAGAAATTAAAAGCGAGAGTCGATATTCACGACTGTGACAACGACCTATGACTTGAAGTCATTGCATAAGGAGAAGTAAATGTTTATTCAAGGGGCAAAAGACGCGATCTGTAGTGGCTAAGTATTTTGGTCCACCGTTTTAGAGAAAAACCAATAGTTTTCCTCTGCCTGGTTTGGTGGCAAACCACCATTGTGTTGATGAGGACGGTACTGGCTATAATAACCACCAATGTACTGCGCGATCATCCG
>JASBST010000108.1 GCA_030148775.1 Thiogranum sp. | reverse complement strand
TTTGAGTAATTGTGAAAATACGGTGTTATGATGTGCCAAGGCTTAAATCTCCTTCTATTATAGTGTTTGGTCGCACTTACATTATAACAGCTCATTGAGATTTAAGCCTTTTTTCGTTCGGTTAACGGGACAGTAGTGATAAATTTCATTGGATTGATAAAGACGACTGAGCGGGTATTCAGGGTTGGTCATACTCGTCGCGTCGGCGAATCCACATCATCGGCGCAGATAGTTTGCCTTCGTCCCTGCCTTTTGGCGCTATGTCCATAAAATGATAGGCGCCGTTGAGAATATCGAGCCCGCGCGCGTAACAGGCGTAGGTACGAAATATCTCGCCCTGCTCGTCCTTATAAAGCGCACTTACTCCGGGTGCTTCCGATGCCGGAAATCCCGAGGTATTGAAATTGTAAAAGTTTTGCTCGCCATTCATTTCCTCCTCGGTAAAAGTTACGCCAAAATCAACGTTAAAGTCAGTCTCAAAGGAAGAAACCCATTCGAATGTCCAGCCCATGCGTTCTCTGTATTGCTGAAGCTTGTCGAGGGGAGCATTGGAAATAACCGCCAGGTTAATATCGCGTGCATTTAAATGCACGATGATGTTATTAAAATTATCCGCCCAGAAAGAGCAGCTGGGGCACCCGGCAGCCCAATCCGGGCCAAACATAAAATGATAAATAAGCAATTGACTCTTACCGGCAAACAGGTCACCCAGAGATTTGCGTCCCGCCACAGAATCGAAGCTGTAATCCTTATGGATTTTGGTCCACGGTAGTTCTCTTCGCTGTTCGCTAAGTTGGTCTCTCAGGCGGGTGAACTCCTTCTCTTTTTTCAGATGCGCCTGACAGCTCTTTATCCACTCTTCACAAGAAACCACTTTGTGCTTCTGCAACATAGCAATCGCCCCTAGCTTATTGGTTGCGCCGATTAAGCGGTACTGTATTCGCTCGGTATAATATTGCAAGAAGGCAATTTTTCCGTATATAGTACTGCTTCTACTACTTGGTATGTATATTGAACCGTGAATACAATAAAACCAGCAAACGCACGTTCGAGAAAAGTTACAGCGCAAGCGGCGGAATACACCTGTCCAATGCCCGATATTGCGAAACTGATCGGGGGGAAATGGAAGCTCATAATATTGCAGATACTGACCTTTCATGGAACGAAACGCTTTAACGAGCTGCGACGAATGATTAAGGGTGTAACCCAAACCATGCTGACAAATCAGCTAAGAGCACTGGAACGCGACGGGCTTGTAACCCGAAAGGTCTATCCCGAGGTTCCACCGCGTGTGGAATATACGGCAACGCAGCGCGCACTTGATCTAAAGGACATGTTTCAAGCCATGCATAAGTGGTGGGAGAAACATGACCGTTAATGATTATTATAAGAAAACTTTGTAACGTCGTGTTGTCCGTCGCCGAGAAAAAATACAGGCCACCTTGGTGCCGGTCGGACACAGGCGTGGCACCAAAGCATGGCGTTACCTGTCGTCAAGTCCGCTCAGCGCGATCAAACGCACCGGTGGGGTGCGCCAGTGGCCCCGGTGATCAACCACGCCCCCTTTCAGTCGATAGGCCCGGCATTAAGTAAATGAATGGAGATATTGGGGCTTCAGCAGAGCACTACACGCTTTGTCGTTGCGGTGGATCGAAAAACAAGCCATTCTGCGATGGTACCCCTTGGCATATCGGGTTCAGGGACGAAAAAAATTGACGGTTGCTATCAACCTGGAAATTTGACATGCACAACCTGAGCGCCAAAAGCCGACAGGCCCACTGATAAGGGAATAGCATGATTCAAAGAGCGATGTTTGTCCTGGCGGTCCCCAGTCTGGAAAAATCGGCCCGCTTCTATCGGGATGTGCTCGGCTTCGAGATTCGGGAAATCGGTGACCCGGGCTGGCGGGTTTATCGGCGAGATGGCGTTCAAATCATGGCCGGTGAATGCCCCCACGCAATTGCCCCTGGCGAGTTGGGGGACCACTCATACTACGCATATTTTGTTGTTGGCGATGCCCAGGCATACCACGACGAAGTGGTATCGCGGGGAGCGGAAATCTTGAAGGCGGTTCGCGATGAGCCCTGGGGGATGCGGGAGTTCGCAATCCGTACGACGGATGGCCATAGAATCATGGTTGGCCAGGAGCTGCAATGAAGGTTACGGTGTTGCGCCGAACCGGCGGATCTGTTCGATCCGTGAAGCCCGGTGTTTTGCGGTTGGCCGAACCCCGGCGATAGAGGCGAAAGAAAATGCAAAGTGGCAGAAAAGGGATACGCGGCAATAACAGAATTTCCAAAGCCCTTAACAAACCTATAAATGGTCCGCTTGCCAAAAACGTCTCTATGAAAGCCAAGTTTGTAGTGCTGTTAATCGCCTTTCTTGCTATTTTATACTTCTCTATTAGGCAGCTAGGCTACAAAGCCGGTATTTTCTTTGCGGTTGCGTTCTCTCTGTTTGTCGTTGTGGCTTATTTCATGTCGGAACGTCAAAGAAAAACAGCGGAAAAGATAACGAAAAAACATCCATGGAAAGCGTTCGATGACAAAAGAAATTGACAAGCTGGCGGTGTTCATATGAAAAGTAGAAGTATTGTTCTCTTTCTTGCTGTTGTTGCGTATCTCGCGCCAGTGTTTGTTCATGCGGCCGATCCGGAGCCTGTTCCCTTTGTAATGCAGTTGACTCGGGCCAGTGATAACTACGGCCACCGTCGTGCATTTCTTCAAATTGATAAGGTTCTGGACGATTTGGGTGAAAAGAATTTAAAAATAGTGGTCGTCGCCTATGAGGATGGCATCCGGGCTTTATTGGCGGAGAACAAGGAGACATCTCAGCTTCTTACAAAACTGGCGAATAGGGGCGTGGAATTCAAGGCCTGTCGTATCAGTATGCGGGCGTGGGAGTTGAAAGAGGAGCAGTTTCCACTGGAAGTAGAGTTCGTTCCTGCAGGTGCGCCGGAAGTTATCCGACTGCAGATGAACGGTTATAAATATTGGCGCCCGTGACAAGCCAGCCGGATCGAGGTCAAATTCGCTATTCCGTCTGAGGTGATGATTCGGTATTCGCAATCCGGGAGTAGACGAATGAGCCAGGAATTCAAGAACGTGCACGACCAGATTTTCGAAGAGTTGCCTGCGTTTCCGGGCAGCAGTTGGTCGGTTCTCGCCGAGCCGGTGCCTGACGGGTCGATACATCGAAGGACGGATCATCAGAACTATTTTGAGCGAAATGGGGGGTTTGACCCGACGATGGTCCTGGTGTGTGAGCGATTCGTTTTAATCGAGGACTTTTATTCACAGTGTAACCCATGAATCCGCAGCCACTCATAGCCGTCAGCGACGTCAGAGCAAGCAGCCGCTGGTATCAAGCCGTTCTCAATTTCAAGAGCGGGCATGGCGGCGCAGACTACGAGCAACTCATATTCAACGACCAGTCATGCAGCTCCACCGTTGGGATGTTGATCAGCATCCGTACCTTGGGAGTCCGCGGTCACGGCCTTACGGTAACGGTGTCGTACTCTGGTTCCAAACCGATATGATAGAGAATGCGTTCAAGCGCGCTCTGTCCCAAAGGGCTGAGATACTTGAGGCCATGAAGGTAAACCCGAATGCCAACCATCGTGAGTTCTGGTTGAAAGATCCTGACGGGTATGTTGTTGTCGTAGCCGGCGCGTATGGAGACTTGGGTTAGTCCGAGCGTGGGACCGTGCTACCCGGCCAGCCACTTTCGTCTTCCCCCGTTCTACCTTCGGCTCGCTCGGTAACAACGGGGACGGCAATAAAACGTTAGGCCTGTCAGGCCATCGAAAGATAAAATGTTCGGCGCGATCAATAGGAGAGAAATAGATGGAAAACGCAAATCCAAGCATCATTTCACATATATCCATTGGGACTAATAACTTTGATCGTGCGCTCGCCTTTTACGAGAAAGTGCTGTCCACGCTGGGGTGCAGGCCGCTGATGAAACATCCCGGTGCGGTCGCCTTTGGCAAGGAGTTTCCCGAGTTCTGGGTGCAGACCCCCTTCGATGGAGAACCCGCCACGGTGGGAAATGGATCGCATATCGGATTTATGGCAAACACGAAGGAACAGGTTCATGCTTTCCATGAAGCGGCGCTTAAGGCGGGCGGCGCGGATGATGGCGCTCCCGGCCCCAGGCCGGATTATGGTGATGCCTACTACGGTTGCTTCATTAGAGACCCGGATGGAAATAAAATTGAAGCGACGTTCTGGAGTGAGGCCAACTAGCCGCCTGGCTGTCTGGCCCGGCAAGCGGCCCCGGCCGATGCCGATGCCGAGAAGCGATGCGGCGGTATTCTGTCGTTAGGCAACGAACGAGATCATTCTTATGCTCGAATGGATATCAAATCCTGAGGCTTGGATAGCTCTAGGTACTCTTATCGCATTGGAAATCGTGCTGGGCATCGATAACATCATTTTTATATCGATTCTCGTGGGGAGGCTACCAGAAGAGCAAAGAAATATGGCGCGGCAGCTGGGCCTGGGCCTCGCCATGCTGGCGAGGCTGGCGTTGCTTTTCGGTATTGTATGGGTGATGGGGTTGGTTGAACCTTGGTTTTCTGTAGTTGGAAAGGAAATCTCCGGCAGAGATATTATATTGGTACTTGGCGGCCTTTTTCTGTTGGCAAAATCAACCCACGAAATACATAGCAGCCTGGAGATAGTGCAGCAGGTCAAGCCGACGCCAAAGTCAGCGAATTTTTATTCGATTTTGGCTCAGATCGCAGCTCTCGATATAGTTTTTTCACTTGATTCAGTAATTACTGCGGTAGGCCTCGTGGATCATGTGTCCATAATGGTGATAGCGATCATCGTCTCGGTGGCGGTTATGTTGTTTTCGGCAAGGCCGATAGGGTTGTTTGTAGACAGGAACCCAACCATTAAGATGCTTGCGCTGGCGTTTCTGCTTTTGATCGGATTCACGTTGATCGCCGAGGGATTAGATGTGCATGTGCCCAAGGGGTATATTTATTTCGCCATGGCGTTCTCTGTTGGGGTTGAAGTTCTCAATATAAAAGCGCGCAAGAAAAAAGAAGTGGAAGCTATACGTTTATCAAAAACGATATCGGATGACAGTGCCGCTTGACGGACTCATATAGCCGGCGCGCTAAAGCGGTGCAGTCTGCGTGAAACATTATACTTCGCGGCGCATGATGAGCGCGGAACCAGAGAGAAGCAATTAAGGGGCGAGCACTCGAAATGGCTTTTCTGCAGAAAACGTGGCAAGAGATCGAGGTTCTTTGTGGCTGATTTAAAACTAAATCAACCGGTCCCGGAGGTGCCAGTCGTGGATGTGGAAAAGGCGCAGGTGTATTATCGCGACGTTCTTGGGTGCAAGATTGAGTGGATTTATCCTGGTAATGAAATAGGTGCAGTCTCCAATGGGGAAATGGCGATCTATTTTAGAAAGAGGGCGCAGCCATTCGAACCAGCGGTAAACTGGATCTTTGCTCATGATGTGGATGCCGCTTATAAGGCGCTGGTAAAGGCGGGCGCCGCTATTGTCGAAACCATAGAAAATAAACCCTGGGGGCACCGGCAGTTCACGATCAAAGACCTTGACGGCAATATTTTTTACATACACCAGGATCTGCCGAAGAATTAGCGCCGTCAATCCGCTCACGCTCCATTCTGTAGTTTTTGTGTTTCCCGTATGTAGAATAGAAATCTGTGCCGTCGGTTCAGCCAGGACAGTGGCGCGGCTAACTTCAGCTATTCATGCCCGAGAATGGGTGTCTGAAGTTGAATGATTTCTACATGGCGCCAAATTTTGACGGCTGCATTGCTGCGCTATTTATCCGGTAATAATGGGGGAATGGCCAATAGAGGGCGTGAGCGCGCCCGCAGCCGTGGCCTGACCCAGTCGTCCCCAGAAGCGCGGGACGGGCTTCTCGCTTGTTACGAAAGGACGGATATAGTCGATGAAAATAAAACAGTATCAGGTAGACGCTTTCGCCGGCCGGCTGTTCGAGGGTAATCCCGCGGCGGTTTGTCCGCTCGATAGCTGGCTCGCCGACGAATTGCTGCAGGCCATTGCCGCGGAAAACAACCTGGCGGAAACTGCATTTTTCGTGGCAACCGACCACGGCTTCGACCTGCGCTGGTTCACGCCGGTCCAGGAGGTCGATCTTTGCGGTCATGCCACGTTGGCCTCGGCCCACGTCCTCTTCACATTGCTCGGATACCCGGGGTCTCGCATCGTCTTTAGTACCCGCAGCGGCGAGTTGCGGGTGGAGCGAGACGGAGAGTGGCTGGTGATGGATTTCCCAGCCGTGAGTGCGACGCCGTGCAATCCGCCCGCCGCGCTGCTAGATGGGCTCGGCAAGCGTCCGCAAGCGGTGCTGGCGGGAGAGGACTATATGGCCGTGTTTGACAGCGAGGCCGTTGTACGCTCCCTCGTGCCGGACTTCGCCAAGCTGAACGAGCTCGATCGGCGTGGCGTCATCGTCACAGCGCCCGGCCGGGAAGTGGACTTCGTCAGCCGTTTCTTCGCACCGAAATTCGGTATTCCGGAAGATCCGGTCACCGGTTCGGCGCACTGTGCGTTGACGCCATTCTGGTCGTCCCGCCTTGGGAAACAAAGCCTCGCCGCCAGACAGGTTTCCCGGCGTGGCGGTGATCTCCAGTGCCGGATACAGGGCGAGCGCGTCCTCCTGGCGGGGCGCGCCGTCACCTTTATGGAGGCTGAGATCCAGACCGGAGATTGAGCTACGGCGCACTTGCGCGTTCCTTGCGCTGCGACGCCGGTCGGGGGTGCGTCCCTGTCGCCATCTATCGCTGTCGTGTCGATTTCGTCAGGCCTCATTCGACGAACCGGTAAGGGCGGCGCGGCGGATGCTGCTAGCCGCCCCGGTCTCCAGTATTAACTGGTTAATTTCAATGAATATATGTTGATTGAGGAGGTTGTCATGGCCAACCAAACAGGTACGATCAGATTGCACCGGGGGCTGCGCGCGCCTGCCGAACGCGTTTACAAAGCGTTTACGGACAAAAGCGCGTTGGAATGCTGGCTGCCGCCGTACGGATTTACCGGCACCGTCCACGACATCGATGTCCGTGTCGGTGGCGGCTATCGCATGTCCTTCACCAATTTCGGTAGCGCAAGCCGTCATTCGTTCAGCGTCGAATACGTCGAACTGGTCGCGAACGAACGGATTCGGCACAAGGATCGTTTTGACGACCCGAACTTGCCGGGCGAAATGGTTGTGTCGATCGACTTGAAAACGGTGTCATGCGGGACGGAGCTCAGTATCGTCCAGGCGGGGGTTCCGGCAGTGATTCCGCTCGAAATGTGCTATCTCGGGTGGCAGGAGTCGCTGGAGCAGCTCGCCCGACTGGTCGAGCCGGAAATTCCCGACAACGGGTGAAAGCCGGGGAGGCTGATGTTCGTTACCGGGTGTTGCCTCCCTGAACCTAAACGAGGTCATCGCGCGCGAGTCACCCGACGGGCAATTCGGTAAAATCGGGAAGGTCACAAACATGTGTTGCGCAGGGTACTAGACGGTTTTTAGCGGAGGGTCCGTGGCTTATTATCTGGCAAAAATCGCAATCACGACTATTCTGATTGTGGCTATTTCGGAAATCGCCAAACGCAGCACCCTGGTGGGCGCGATACTCGCGTCCATCCCTTTGGTTTCCGTGTTGGCCATGCTATGGCTATATCTTGAAACCAAAGACGTCGACCAGGTGGGTTCGCTCGCCACAAGTGTCTTCTGGCTGGTGTTGCCGTCGCTGGCCTTATTTGTCTCGTTGCCGCTGTTGCTCAAACAAGGCTTGAATTTCTATCTAAGCATGGGGGTCTCCATCGCGATAACAGTGGCCTGTTATTTTCTCCTGCTGGCGTTGCTCGGCTATTTCGGTGTGAAACTGTAGACACCGAATCGCGGGTAACGATGTTTGTCGCCGAGGGCTTAGGAACAGAGAGGTAAGCCATGGAACCAAGAATCAGCATGATCGCGCCGGGCGTGCGCGCCCTCGGGGTGGCCGTTGCGTTCGATGAGCAGGGGCTACAGCGGATACTTCAAGGATCCCGATGGCTCCCTTTGGGAGATCGCTCATAACCCGCTGTTCTGGGTAGATCCCGGCGGCGGGGATTAGCGGCCGGTTTCATCAAAAAGGGGGAAGCCATGAAAGCCGTGGGTTACCGAAGATCGCTGCCCGTCAACGACACAGATTGCCTGCTGGACATCGACCTGCCCAAGCCAGTGGCGACCGGTCGTGATCTGTTGGTGAAGGTCGAGGCGACTGCGGTCAATCCGGTGGATTACAAGATCCGCCGCAAGGTCGCGCCGCTGGATGGCGAGTACAAAGTGATCGGCTGGGACGCAGTCGGCGAGGTGGTCGAGACCGGTCTGTCGGTCAGCCGTTTCAAACCCGGCGACAGGGTCTGGAGGGCTGCTAAGTAAACAATTTTTCTGAACGTTTGCGCGCGCCGCGCCCGCGCATGCTGCTTTACGAATAGCTCTCAATGGATATTATGTCAGGGAATATCAGCCAGCGGAAAACCATTCTGATCACCGGCTCGAGCGACGGTATTGGGCGGGAGACGGCGGGGATGCTGCTGGCGCGAGGCCACCGCGTGCTGCTCCACGGGCGCAACGCGGCCAAACTCAAGGCCGTGGAAGCAGCGCTCTCGCGCATGCCGGGGGGCGGACAGGTAGAAAGTTATCTCGCCGACTTATCGCGCTTGAGCGAAGTGGCGGCGTTGGCGCGGGCCGTGACCGAGCGGCACTCGCAGTTGGACGTGTTGATCAATAACGCGGGGGTTTTCCGCAGCCCGGCGTCGATCACCGCGGGTGGACTGGATGTGCGCTTTGCGGTCAATACGTTGGCGCCGGTGTTGCTGGCCCGCCGGCTGTTGCCCCTGATCGGCCGGGACGGGCGGGTGATTAACGTGTCTTCAGCGGCACAGTCTCCGGTCGATGAAGCCGCGCTTCGCGGTCAACGCCGTCTGTCCGATGATTACGCCGCTTATGCCCAAAGCAAACTGGCACTTACGATGTGGTCTCACCGGATCGGGCTCGCGCTGAGAGACGAGGGGCCGGTTGTCGTCGCGCTCAATCCCGGGTCGCTGTTGGGGACCAAGATGGTGACCGAGGCGTTCGGCGTGGCGGGCGGCGATATCCGCAAAGGCGCGGACATCCTGATTCGCGCGGCGCTGTCGGATGAATTTAAATCGGCGGCAGGCGCATATTTCGATAATGATTCCGGTCGGTTCGCACCGCCGCACGCCGATGCGTTGGATCCGACGAAGTCGGACGCCGTCGTGCGCGCTATCGAGTCGATCCTGGCGGAATGGATTGACTAACCCTGGCATAGAAATGGCGATGCCTCGTTGTAATGCTGTGTCAGCGCCGAACGTACCGGCGGTGCCTTTCCGGGGGGCGATGACGGCATGTACTAATACCGATATGCGCTGGTAAAATTCCGGTCGATCAGTGGCGATAAGCACAGGGAGGCGTAGGCATCGCGCCAAGGATAACTTATGGCTGAACACGAACTGATATATACCAGTCTTGCAGCGTCGCCGATGGACGCGACGGCGTTGACGGAGCTGCTGCTCCAATCGCGCGAGAAGAACCTGCGCCTCGACATTACCGGCCTATTGATCTATGGTCGTCGTGAATTCATGCAGTTGCTTGAGGGCGAGAAATCTGTGATCTTCTCCTTGTATGACACGATAGTACGGGATGAAAGGCATCGCCAGGTAGAGCTGCTGTGGGAGGGCGTCATCGACGGTCGCAGTTTACGTAACTGGTCGATGGGCTTTGTCAATGCCGACCAGGTCGATAGCGAATCGCTGCCTGCGTACAGCCGGTATCTGCACGACGGTGTTTCGTCGTTGCATCTGACGGGCAATAAGTCCGTGGGTCGGGATCTGTTGCTGAGTATGCGGGACTATTTCCTGTGAGTCCGTCGTCCGCAGCGGCCGGCGCGCCTTGTTCGGCCGTCCGGTGTTTCTGACGAAGGACGGGTGTTTAGGCGTACCGATGTTATGATCTATTTGACGCAATCGTTAAACGCCTGGGGAACGCCGGCATTCGCGGCGGTTTTCAAGGCGCAGGTGCAGCAACTGGATGCCGAGGTCCTGCCGTTGCAGCAAGGCTTGTCCCAGGGCGGCTTCGCCTTTTCCGAGGAGCTTGAGGTCATGCTTATCGACGCGCGGGCCACGCCCTCGGGGGTACGCGTGAAGGCCGGCCTGTTTTATACAGGCATCGTTGCCGGTTGCAGCTGCGCGGATGATCCCACGCCGCCGAACCCCTCGCGCGAATACTGCGAGGTGCTGTTCGATATCCTGGCGCCCGACGGGGAAACCGCGATACGTCTTATCTAGTCAGAAGGCGTCGCGGCGGGTCGGGCACTATTTCGCGAACCGTCGAAAACGCCGACTATCAAGTCGGTCGACTACAGATTTGTACGACAGCGGCGCGCACCGCCGTCGCGGGAGTCCCGGTGTGACACTGGAAGCCACCTTTGCGTTGTTCGTCACCCTGCTGCTGCTGGCCTTGGTACCGGGCGTCAGTTCCCTGTTAGTCGCGGCGCGATCGGCCGGCGGCGGATTTGCTCAGGGTGCCGTGACCACGGCCGGTATCGTCGTCGGCGATCTGGTGTTCCTGCTGGTGGCGATTTACGGCTGGAATTTCATCAACCGGAATCTGACCGGAGTGCTTCCACTGGTGAAATATCTGGCCGGTATCTATCTGGTCTGGCTCGGCGTCCACTTGTGGCGTGCTCGTAAGCCTCTGTCGGGTGCGGACGACAGGGGCGACGGATCGCTGTTCTCGGGTTTTCTGGCCGGGCTGCTGATCACCCTGGGTGACCAGAAGGCCGTTTGGTTTTATCTAGGCTTGCTTCCGGCCTTTGTGGATATGAGACGGATCAGTTTCATGGATGCCGGGTCGGTGATACTCGCAATGGTGCTGGCGGTCGGCTGTGCCAAACTGGGCTACGCGTTTCTCGGTGACAGGGCCGGACATCTCTTACGCGAAAGCACACAAAAGGCGATCCATCGTTTGGCGGGCGTTGTATTGATCGGCCTCGGCGTTCTGGTGGCTGTGGCGGGTTGAGCGCATCGCACCCACATGGGACAATGTCCACGGGGATGCGCCCGTCTGGCAGAGGGCGGGTAACTAAACGATAAGCACAATTCATATCAGGAGAACACCATGCACCAGTTGAAACAATATTGCTGTCTCGCCGTGTTGGGGTTGGCGGCAGCCAACGCAGTAGCTGACGGATCGGTCTCGATGCAACTGCTCAATGCCGATGGCACAGGCGCCGAGGCGGGCACGATCGCGCTCAGCGAAAGCGCGTACGGGGTGGTTTTCACGCCCAATCTGAGCGGCCTGACTCCCGGCTTGCATGGTTTCCATATTCACCAGAATCCGTCCTGCGAGCCGAAGGAAAAGAACGGCAAAATGGTGCCGGGACTCGCCGCGGGCGGACATTTCGACCCGAAGGGTACCAATCAACACGGCACGCCCTGGGGTGATGGCCATCTGGGAGACCTGCCGCCGTTGTACGTCGATGCCGATGGTAAAGCGACGCAGCCCGTCGTTGCGCCGCGGGTGAAGCTGGCCGATCTGAAAGGCCGCGCGCTGATGATCCATGCCGGCGGCGACAATCACTCAGATAACCCGAAGCCGCTCGGCGGGGGTGGGGCCCGCATGGCATGCGGTGTGGTGAAATAGCCGTCGCTGTCACAGGCGGTTCCTGCGTATTCGGCTGATTCACGCTGTCATGTATCGTGACCCTTCTGTGCCACCAGGACTGTCCGGGTGATTCATTCCGGCGGATGTCATTGCGGCGCGGTGCGCTTCTAGGTTGAAGCGGCCGCGGACGTGATGGCGACCGAGTGTAATTGTTCCATCTGTTCCAAATCGGGTTATCTGCATCTGATCGTTCCCAGAGCGGACTTTCGCCTCCTCCAGGGCGAAGACAAGCTGGTCAGCTACAGCTTCGACACGCATGAGGCGAAGCACCTTTTTTGTGGCATTTGTGGTATCAAGTCGTTCTATATTCCACGCTCGCATCCCGAGGGCGTCAGCGTCAATGTCCGTTGCCTTGACGACTCGACCCTGCATTCGGTGCAAATCACGCCGTTCGACGGCAGAAATTGGGAAGACAACATCGGCAGCCTGAAGCCGTTGCCCGAATAAGTTTCGCTCACCTGCTTTTTTCTCACATCCTGAAATCAGAAGGCCGCGTCGTCTGATCGAGGCGCTCGCGTGCAGCCGGACATTGGACAAATTGTCGGCTATGCTTTAAGTGACGCGGATACATTCCGTTAAGCCTTGATGGCCGAAAGCCGTGCGCTTCGGGAAATCCAGCTCTCCCTAGCTTCGCGGCGCTGGTATGTGCCGGCCCCGGCCAGTGATGAAGGAGATCCTGATGGCGCTGAGCGCTAAACAGCAAGCCTTGTGCGGGCAACACGATTTCGACTTCACCGGCCTGAGGGCGGTGATGCTCAACTGCACGCTCAAACCCAGCGGTAGTCTTTCCCATACCGGAGAACTGATGAAAGTCAGCCAGGCGATCATGGAGGCCAATGGCGTGGCCACCGAACTCCTGCGCGCGGTGGACTACGTGTTGCCTCCCGGCGTTTATCCGGACATGACGGAGCATGGATTTGAGCGTGACGACTGGCCGCAATTGCGCCGGCAGGTTCTGGGCGCCGATATCTGCGTGATCGGTACCCCGATCTGGCTGGGTGAGGAGAGTTCCGTTTGCCGTCGTATCATCGAACGTCTGTACGGGGAATCGGGTCGGCTCAACGAACAGGGCCAATACATTTATTACGGGCGGGTCGCGGGCTGCCTGGTCACCGGCAACGAGGATGGCGCCAAGCATTGCGCCATGACGGTATTGTACGCGTTGCAGCACCTCGGCTATGCCATTCCCCCGCAGGCCGACGCCGGCTGGATTGGCGAAGCGGGTCCCGGGCCGTCGTATGCCGACGCCGAATCCGGTGGTCCGAGCAACGATTTCACACAGCGAAATGTGACTTTCATGACCTGGAATCTGATGCATCTGGCGCGCCTTTTGCGCCTGGCGGGCGGCATTCCGGCACATGGCAACCAGCGGCGCGAGTGGGAGGCCGGCTGTAGATTCGACCATCCAAATCCGGATTATCGGTAATTTTCCAATAGCGGCCGGGTTTGTCCGGGCGCTCAAAATCTGAGGGCCCTGGTTCATGTAGGACAAATACTGACAATCGTGTTCAGCGTATGTCACAATTAACGCGATTTTCACAAATTCACCTGTCCCGCATAGGTGAAGAACGGGACACACTGCATGGCCGAAGTGTTTGGGGGCTTCGAATCCGCCGGACGCGCCGTTCTTAGGTTTCTTCAGCGTAGATTGAATTTCGATCTCTGGATGGTGACGCGAACCGAGGGCGAGGATTGGATAGTGCTCCAGTCCGAGGACAAAGGTTACGGCGTCGAGCCCGGCAATGTTTTCCGCTGGGCGGATTCCTTTTGCTCCCAAATGGTGAGGGGGCACGGGCCGCGCATCGCGCCGAGCTCGGACAGGGTTCCCGCCTATGCCGCCGCGCCGATCGGACGTGAGGTGCAAATCCAATCGTACGTGGGCATCCCGTTATTGCTCGAAGACGGCGATCTGTTCGGTACTTTGTGCGCGATCCATCCCTCGACGCAGCCGGAGACCATTGTAGAAGAACAGGAAATGGTCGAATTGATGGGGGCGCTGTTGAGCACGGTTTTGCAGACCGAGTTGAAAATGAGCGCTGAAGTGCGCAAGTCCGAAAAGCTGCAGGCCGAAGCCCTGACCGACGCCCTGACCCTGCTCTACAACCGCCGCGGTTGGGACCGTTTGTTGGCCACCGAGGAGGAGCGGTGTCGTCGTTACGGCCATCCTGCGGCAGTATTAGTTGTCGATATCGACCACCTGAAACGCGTCAACGATCAGCAGGGCCATGCCGCCGGCGACAAGTTGATCGGTGCGGTGAGCGTGGCCCTGCGCGACGCGGCCCGCCCTTCGGACGTCGTCGCCCGTTTGGGCGGCGACGAGTTCGGCATTCTCAGCGTCGAGACCAATCGAGATGGCGCGCGTTCCCTGCTGTCGCGGGTACGTGAGTCGCTGGCCACCGTGAAGGCGTCGGCCTCCGTCGGCCTGGCGATGCGCGACCCGGCCGTCGGCCTGGTCGCTGCCTGGGAGGAGGCGGATCAACGCATGTATATCGAGAAACGCGCGCGCTGAGCGGGTTTGGGCGCTGTCTGCCGCTAGGCGGTTTTGCTGGCAAATTGGCGCTGACGACCATCTTCCGCCCAAGACTTCCGATGCTGGTGGATCAATGCCTGGGTGCGATTGGTCAGCGCCGGCTCCAGATCGGCGGCGCGTTGCAGCGCCTGCACCCCGCGCTCACCCCCGCCGGTCCGGAGCAGGGCGAGTCCCGCGGCGAAACAGACTTTTGCGTCGTCACGATTACCGTCGCCGACACGGGCATACGCGGTCAACGCCTCGGTGGGCTTGAGAAACGCGGCGCACAGCTTGATATAGCGTAGCGCGGCGTCACCGCGTAACTTGTTCTCCCGTGCCCGTTTATGCAGCTGCTTGAAACGCGCCAGATCTTCCTGAAAATCCGCATGCCGCTTGCGCCATTGCGGTTCGATCTGTTGCTGCCACCAGCTATCGAGCTGTTTGAGTATGTCAGCGGATTTGAACAACTTGTTGAACACGCCGGGCCGCGGCAGACCGCGCCAGGTCAATTGGTCGATACGCAGTTCCGCCAATAGGTCGCGCACCGCGCAATCGGCGCCGCTCGCGCCTTGGGCCCGCAGCAGCCAGCGCTCGGCCAGGGAGGGGCTGAGCCTCTTTTCCAGCAGCATGGGGAGATGGCTGAAGGCTTTCACCACCGGCGCGGGACAGCGTTCGGCACCTTTGAGCATCATGGGCCAGTACAGCTTGTTCATGAATTCGGCGGCCACGATCTGGGAGGCGAGATAGTCGGCGGCGTGCGACTCGTTGCTGTGCTCGCGCAACCAGCGGCCCTGATCGAGCCGCCAATCGGTTTTCAGCGGACCGCTCAACCGGTCGGCGACAGCGGCGATCGCGGTCAGCGGCCGGTTCAGCAGCCGGGTCAGAAGCGTGTCGCTGGTTTGTAGCGCGCCCAGAATCAAACGCCAATCGTCATTGGCCTGCAGCAAGCGCCCGCGCACAGTGGACTGGCTTTTGGCGGCGGCATCCGCGGCGGAGGCCAGGGCCAGCGTGAACTGGCTGGGACTGAAAAAGAAGGTCAGCGGCGCGCCCACGCAGACGTAGTAGCGATGCAGCAACGGGAGCGGCAGGCGCGGCCAGGCGACGATGCGCAACTCGGGTTTGTCCGTGAGCAACACCGCATGGATGCGACGCAGCCGGAAGTGCTTGACGCGGTGGGTCAGACTGGCGAACAGACGCGGGGCCGCGGCGGCGGGCACCGCTACACCGCCGGGCACGCCTGCCTGCAGCCGCTGCAACTGTACGCAGAGATAGCCCCCCAGCGTCGCCAATCCCAGCAGGCCCGTAAACAGAAACAGATCCAACGGGCCCTGCGTCCGCGCCAGCAGCGAGAACGCCAACCCCGTTGTGCCCAGCGTGGCCAGCGGGGCGGCTATTACCAGCAGACAGCCGCTGAGGTGCACACCGATCAGGGTGACGACGCGCATGCCGGGAAGGCGCAGCACCAGCTCCAATTGTTTCCGCGCGGGTCTGAAGTCGATGTTTCTCAGGTGTTCGAAGGTGGCAGTACTCATGGCGCGCTCCGCGATGAAAGTCCGGTGAGTGCGAGTATTCGCTGTCCCGGGCCGGCATTCAGCGAAGGGCTTCACATCTGAACAGTGCCACGCGTCCGGGCGGTCAGCGACCGCCCGATCTGTGACATAATCCGCGTTTTACCCAACCGTGTCACAGGATAACGATTTAGATGTCACCCCCCGGCCGTAGCCCGCGAGTCCTGCACTGGGCGCTACACACGCGTTGGTTGCGCAATCGCGTACCGTCCGTGCTACGACCCTGGTTACTGGACAGGGGCTCTTTGACCGACCGGATACGCGAGACCTGCGGGGGGCGCTTCAGTGTGCGGGTGATCGGCGAAGGTTGGCAGCGTCCCTACCTTGACGAAGTCAGGGCGCTGTCGATGCGCCCGGCCATGCTGGGCTGGGTGCGACAGGTGCAGTTGCTGTGCGACGACACCCCGTGGGTGTTCGCGCGCACGGTGATGCCGGTCAGGACGCTCAGCGGTGCGCAACGGCGGCTGATCCGTTTGGGAAGCCGCCCGCTGGGCGCGTTCCTGTTCGCCGATCCTGCGATGCAACGAACGGACGTGGAGCTGGCGCGTATCACCCCGGGGAATGCCCTATTCGGCAGCGCGAGCGCTGGTGTCGGCGCACGGCCGGACGCGCTGTGGGGGCGCAGATCGGTGTTTCTGCTGGCCGGCAAACCGCTACTGGTGACCGAGATCTTTTTGCCCGCGATCGAAAGCCCGGCCTGATTTCCAGGCCTCGAAGGCTTGAATGTAGGGGGGTTGTCCATTGTCGAGAAACCAGCTGTCGACCGCGTAGCGCTGTCCGCTGCGCAGATCGCGAATCACCGCCGTCAAGTGCACGTTGAATATCAATGAATGGCGCACCTGGCGCTCTTCCACCGCATGCCATTTCAGCAGGCCGGCCTGCTGGAGCAGCCGCAGATAGGTGGTGGTGTTTTTCGACTCGGAAATACAGTCCAGTTGCCCCGGTTCGCCGGCGCCCGCCACATTGCCGGCGAGGTCGCGCCAGGTGCCGGTGAGCGCGCCGACCTGCTGTTCGAGCACCGCGATCGCCTGACGTATCTGTCGGCGTTCCTCGGCCGGCGAGCGCCCGGGCGTGAACAAAGCGGCGACTGCGCGCCACTGCGCGCCACCGAGCTGGACCTGTGATCCGTGCCGGCAATGGTAGTCGATACAGCTGAAAAAAGCCGCCGGAGCCTGGGTCGTATTTCGCGCTGTGGCGGCCGAGCAGGTAAAATAGAGCGACAGAAAAAGCACCTGATTGATAAGTTTCATGGCCTTACCTTAGAAAAATCGGAGATCCATTGCCAGTCTTGAACCAAGCATTCAGACAACGCCTGCTGCAGTATGCCTATTTGATGCGGCTGCACAAACCCATCGGCATCCTGCTGTTGCTGTGGCCGACTTTGTGGGCGCTATGGATTGCAGGTCAGGGTCTGCCCGACCTGCCCGTGGTGGCTGTGTTCGTCGCCGGCGTCGTCCTGATGCGTTCCGCCGGCTGCGTCATCAACGATTATGCCGACCGCGATTTCGACCCGCACGTGGCGCGCACTCGCGACCGCCCGATCGCCGCCGGCCGGGTGTCGGGTAAAGAGGCGCTGTTGTTGTTCGCCGGCCTATGCCTGATCGCCCTGGGTCTGGTGCTGTTGATGAACCGGCTCACAGTCTGGTTGGCGCTGGTGGCGCTGTTTCTGGCGGCCACCTATCCGTTCATGAAGCGCTATACGCATTGGCCACAGGTCTATCTGGGCGCGGCTTTCGGCTGGGCGATACCGATGGCATTCGCGGCCCAGACCGGGGAGGTGCCGCGCGAGGCCTGGTTGCTGTTTGTTGCCAATGTGCTCTGGGCCACGGCTTACGACACCATGTACGCCATGGCGGATCGCGAGGAAGATCTGAAAATCGGTGTCAAATCGACCGCGATCCTCTTCGGCGATGCCGATCGTGCGATCATCGCGCTGGTGCAGGTATTGCTGCTGTTTGCACTGGCGCTGGCGGGCAATGCGGCCGGGCTGGGTGGCTACTATTACTTCGGCTTGCTGCTGGCGGCTTCGCTGGCCCTGTATCAGCAGTATCTGATCCGTGAGCGCCAACCGCAGGCCTGCTTGCACGCTTTTCTCAACAACAACTGGTTTGGCGCCGCCGTGTTCGCCGGCATCCTGTTGGACTATGTGGCACGCCTGAACGGCTGAATCGGCGCGGCTAGGCCGGCAGGAAGTCTATAGGGTAGGTCAGCGTGACGGCGTCCACCGGCTTGGCGCCGAAATTGATCATTTTGATGCGTGCCAGCAGTTTGCGTTCCAGCGCCTTGTCGCCCAGATCGCTCGAAATCACCTTGATCGCGCTGACCTGTCCCGATGGCGCGATGGTCAGCTCGAACACCACCTTGCCGGCAAGGCTGGGATCTTTGCGCAGGGCGCGATTGTAAATGTTGAAGATCGAACCTTTGTTGCGATCGAAGACGATCTGAATGTCCTCCTGGCTGCGCCCGGCGGTGCGGGTCTTGCGCGGGTCTTTCTTCAGCGAAGTCTTGACGATGCTGCTGCGCACTTCGGTGGCGGTGCGCGCGGCCAGTTGGGTGGAGCCGGCGTCGCGGCTCATGGCCGCGGTGTTGATGCCGTGGCTGCCGGCGCCGACTTTCGAGGTGATCAGGGCGCGTTCGGTCTTTTTCGCCACCGCGCCACTGTTGCTCAGGCGGCGGGCGCCTTTGAGGCTGTCGATGTTCTGTTCGCGCAGATCGGCGAGCGAGTCCTGCAGCGCCAGCAGGCCGGCATTCGATGCCTTTTTGCGCGCCTGCTCGACGGCGGTTACCGGTGGCTGTTTCGGCTGTGGCTTTTTCGCAATCTCGGTCGGCGGTTTTTTCTTCGGTGCCTTAGGTGCCTTTTTCGTTTCCGCTTTAGGCTGTGGTTCTGGTTCCACCGGCTTGGGCTTGGGCTTCGGTTCGCTGCGCTTTTCGAACACCAGCTTCGCCACGCGCGGCGGCAGATCGACCGTCGGTTCCGCCGGTGCACGCAGTACCGGCAGCCACGGCAGTGCGACGCCGAGCGCCAGGGTCGCCAGCAGCGTGACCGTCAGGATCTTTCGGAAACGACGTTCGTCGTCGGCCGAAATCGACCAGGGCAGGGATAACGAATGCGAATAGACCATATCGGTGCGATCCTAGCCGGGTTGCGCGGTTTTCTGCAGTACCGCCAGTGAGATTTTCCCGTAGCCGGCCTCGGTACAACTGGCCATGACTTTTTTCAGCAGGCGGTAGGGAATGTCTTTGCTGCCCATGATGGTCACTTCCGGCGCGCTGCTGTTGCCACTGGCGTCCATCAGCACCCGGCGTCGATTCTGTTGCTGCAGGGCTTTTTCGAGCGCGGCGATGCGCGGGCCATTATTGCTTTCCAGGGCGTCGACGGAAGCCACACGCACGCCCTGTACCAGAATGTCCTGAGCCGTGACCATGACGACCACGTTTTCGCGCGGTTTCTGCTCGGCCACCGACTCCGGCAGATCGATGTTGCGGGTGCTGGGCAACACTTCCCCTTCGCCGGAGTTGACCAGCAGAAAAAACACCAGAATGGTGAAAATATCCATCAGCGAGACCAGATTGAACGCCGGCGTACCCTTGTGACGCTTGTGATGGCGTTCCATGCGCTTGGCGCGGCGCGATTGTTTCATGGCGTGCTCCCATTGGCGGTGCGCAGATCTCCGCTCGGTGCATCGCCGATGGAAATGGCCGGGAACAGCTCGGCGTTGATGCTTTCGCCATTTTGAACCACTTTCGCGACCCGGAGCGTGTCCATCATCTGCACCAGCCGTTGGTAGGGAATATCGGTTTCCAGCAGTAGGGTGATGTCGGTCTTTTCCGGCAGCCGCGCTTTGATCTGTTGCAGCATCGCTGATATTTCCTGCAGGTAGTGGCCTTCCGCGTCGACGCTGAACAGCTTCAGACGGCCGCGTTTACGGTCCCCGATCTCGACGATGTCCTTACGCACAGTTACCTCCAGCTGCAGCTGATCCGGCTGTTCTGTGTTGGCGTTCTGCCGCGGATCGCCGGCTGTGGGCAGATCCAGATCGAGGATGGTGATGCGCGAGAATACCGCCGTGATCAACAGGAACGGCACCAGAATCACCATCAGATTCATGAAGGCGGTGATGTTGACCTCGCCGGGCTGGCTGAGGTGATGTTTACGCCAGCGGCGTTTCATCAGGCGGCGGCTCCCTGACGCTGTTCAGTGAGAATGTTGAGGAATTTAACCGACGCCATTTCCAGGCTATCGACCAGCTCAGTGGTCTTGGTCTGCAGAACGGTGTAGATCAGCAACAGGGGTATCGCCGCCATCAGGCCGAACGCGGTGGTGTTCATGGCCACCGAAATGCTTGCCGACAACATATCGGCCTTTTCCGCCGGATTGGCGTTGGCCACGGCGGTAAAAGCCTGGATGAGGCCCATGATGGTTCCGAGCAGACCCAGGAGTGTGGCGATGTTGGCGAAGGTCGCCAGGTAATGGGTTCGCTTCTCCAGCCGTGGCACTGTCTCCATTAGCCCTTCCTCCATCGCCACTTCGACGTCGTCGCGACGCACATTGGCGCCGGCGCGGTCCAGGCCGTAGCGCAGAATGCGGCTCAATGCCGTCTTGGATTTTTCCGTCAGCGCGGCTGCCTGGCGATAGTCGCCGTCGATCAGCAGCGGCATCACCTGCTTCCAGATGCGCTGGTTGGTGGTGCGCGCGGCGGTCAGATAGACATAGCGCTCTATCGCTATGGCCACGCCGAGCGCGAGAACCGCCACGATGGGGTACATAAACAGGCCGCCGGCCTGGAAGAAATTGACAAGACTCGAGTAGATTTCCATGCTGGACTCCTTAGAAGTATCCCGTGTTAGTCGGGGCTAAAGCCCCGATTCTTTAGTCCTTTTTGCGAACTGTGTCGAAATAATCCAGTTTGCGGCGAAAAACATCCGGATCGATCGGTTGCAGGGCTTCGTCGACCAGGCTGTTGACCGGACGCTCCGGCGACAGACCCGCTTGCGGATCTTTCCAGGGCACGATGAACAACGCCTTGGGCAGTTCACTGTTGCCGGTCACGGACATGCCCTCCATGTCGAGTTGCCGCGCCGCCATGACCGGCACCGCGGCCAGCAGCCACAGCGCTGCGAGCGCCAACGCCGAGCATGCATGCGCCCCGCGGCTCAAGGCGTCGCCCTCGCGGTCGCGGCGCCGACGCGTCGCTGCAGATCGATAACCCAGCCGTTCACCGTTTTGTCCTCGTCACCGGCAAGGGCCAGGTAGTGCTTGTAGTGGCGCAACGCCAGCGCCGGCTGTTGTAAATACAAATCGTAGAGAATGCCCAGATTGCGGTGTGCCAGGGCATAGTCCGGCTGCAGCTTCAGCGCCTGCCGGTAGGCTTTTAGCGCCGCCTGGAAGTCGCCCTGTTCGCGATACAGGATGCCCAGTTGCAGCTGCGCCGCCGCACTGTCCTTGTTCAAGGCCAGGGCTTTGTCCAGCGCCGCCAGCGCGGCCTCGGTCTGGCCGGTGTGGCCGTAGGCGATGCCCAGATTGATGTAGGGGCCGGCGTTGTCGGGATGGGCCGCGCTGAACGTCTGCAGCGGCGCGATGGCCGCGGCGTAGTCACCGCCACGCATCAGACTCAGCGCCTGTTCGTAGGCCGGTGGCAGCGGCGGCGGTCCGGCCTCGGCGGTTTGCCGGCGCTCGGGTGTCCCGCTGCAGCCGGCCATCAGCAGGGCGGCCGCCAGCCACAACGACCATGCTTTATTCCAATGCGGCGACAAAACGTTCTCCTTCTTCCGGCTTGGCGTAACGCACCGGCAGCAATTGCGCCAGTGCCTGCATACTCCTGCGTATCCACTGGTCGTAGATGCCCGAGGCGATACGCTGGGCGTTGGTCTCGTGCACGGCGATGGCCTTCTCCTCGAAGGGATAGGCCTGGTCTTCCAGCAACAAGCCGTATTGTTCGAGCTCCTCGGCGTTGAGCCCGCGCGGACGCTCTGAGCTCAGCAGCGCCGCGGCGAAGTCTCGGTAGAGTTCGCCGATGCGGAAGGCCGATTCCGTCGTGACTTCGGCGACTTCGTACGCGGCCGAGGCTTTGTAGCCTTCAATAGCGGCCTGGAACAGCTTTTTCTTACGGGCGAGGCTTCGTTTCAACGGCTCTTTGAGCGCAATCTGCCGATAGCTCTGCGCTTGCGGCGCGGTCAGCGCCAGTTGCGCGTGGGCGGCGAGAAAGCGCGTGCGCTCGCTACGCTCGGCGCCGGCACCGCGGTCGGCTGCGATGAGCTGCCGCCGCCAGTGCCGTTGCTGATCGGCCTGGCCTGTAGTGCCGTAGAGTTGCACCAACTGATAGCGGGCTTCCATGGCGGCCTCTACCGGTCGCGGATATTGTTCGACGAAGCGGCTGTAGGCGCCGATCGCCTGTCGGGCGCGGCCCGCCGTCTGGTACAAGGTGGCTGTAGTCAGAGCGGCCTCGCGCTTGAGTGCCGGATCGCTTTCGCTTTCCGCTAGCCGCTCGAATTCGGCCGCGGCGCGCAGTGGCTGACGGTTCTCTCGATAGAGCACGGCCAGTTTGCGCGTGACGTCCTGCTGCAACGCATGCTCCGGATAATTGCCGCGCCATCGCTCCAGAATGGCAATGGCGGCCGGCCACTGCCGTAGCGCGATATAGGCGGCCGCGGCATCGTACTGCGCCGTGGCGATGATCGACGAACCGGGTGCGGCTTGCGCAATGCGCAGAAAGTGTTCGGCCGCGCCGGCCAGGTTGCCAGCGGCCTTTTCCGCCTCCGCCTGTTTGTAGATGCAGGCGGCAAGCTTGTCGGTTAGTTTTTCGCGCTGCGGCGTGTCGTCGTCGGCGCGCGCCAGCACCTGGCCGTAGGCGATTTCCGCAAGCTGGTAATCGGCCTGGTCGAATTGCGCATGCGCGGTGACCGTCCAGGCCGAGAGCTGCAGTTTGGCCCCAGCTTGTGGGTTGTCGATGACCGCTCTGGCGGCAGCGACGGCTGCCGGGAAGTCGCCGATGGCGTAGAGCTGCTGGGCGGCCCGGGTGCGTACCGCCATCGCCTGCGGGTGCGAGGGGAACTGATCGCTGAAGCGCAAGGCACTGGCAATGCCCTCGCGGTGCCAGTGCGCATTCTGTTTGCCACTCAGGCGGTCCTCGTGCTTTGCATAGGCCAGCAGGGCGGCGTAACCCGCCTCCGCCGCTTTGTCGTGCGGGCCATAGGTGTAGGCCGTTCGTTCGTACTGTTGTGCGGCCGCGCCATGATCGCCGGCGCCGGTCAGCAGTTCGGCGTAGAGAAAGTTCATCAGCGGTGTTTGCGCGCTGTGCGGGAACGCGCGCAGGAACAGCTGGTACCAGCGGCCGGCCTGCTTGTAGGCGCGCGGCTCGTTGTTCGCCTGCGCCAGGGCGTGATAGTGACGCGCCACGTCGCGCAGATGTCGTTGTACCTGTGCCAGCACCTGCGGCGATGCGCTGGGATCGTGTTGTTTCCAATAGGCCGCTGCCGGCTGATAGTGTTGAATGAACGCTTCTTTTTCCTGCAACACCTTCTCGTTGAAGCCGGCCTGTTTGTAAACGTCGATGACACGCGATAAGAACAGCGGGGCTTCGCGATGCTGTGGATGGGTCCGCGAGAACAGCCGGTAAATATCGGCGGCATCGCTGAAGCGCTCCTTGCCCAGATGCAAGGCCGCCAGACGGGCGTAAACGAGTGGTTCGTAGGCGCGTGCGCCCGTCGCCGCGAAATAATCGCTGATCTGCGTGGTGTCACCCAGATAGGAGAAGCTGAGACTGGTGGCACGTAAGGTGTCGTCAATGCGCTCGCGATCGCTGCGGCCCAGCGACGCCGGCAATTCGCCGCCGTCGAGGTCGCCGATGGTCTCGTCCAATAGTTGCATGAAGGCATCCAGTGCCGCACGGTAGTGGCTCTGCTTGAAGCGCGCCCACCCGATTTTATACAACGCCTGCTGGTGATAGGCGGAGTCGGGGCCTCGCGACAGCACCGCCTGATAAGCCTGTTCAGCGGCGCGGTAGTCGCGCCGTACAAACAGATACTCTCCGCGTCGGAACTGTGCCTCGTCGTAACGCTCGCTGTCCCGGTACTGGTCGGCGAAGCGCGTCAGAGCCGCCATCGCCGGTTCCAACTCGCCACTTTGTTCGCGTGCACGCGCCAGCTGGTAGAGCGCGGTGTCGTTGTGGCGGGCCTGGGGGAAGCGCTGCAACAATTCGGCATACAGTTGCGCCGCGCGCGAGTCGCCACGCGGCGGCTGGCCGTCGGCCAGTGCTTCCTGTTCGGCCTCCAGATTGAGATCGGCCAGGCGACGCAGCGCTTCGGGCACGAACGCACTGTGCGGTGATTCCTGTAAAAACGCTTCATAGTGCTGGATGGCGGTGGTTCGGTTTTTCTCCGCCGCGCGGGGTTGGGCCGGCGGGATCTCCACACGATGCAGCGAACCGACGGTCTGTTGGTTGTAGTCGCCGAAACCGGCGACGGACCCGCAGCCGCTCAGCGCCAGGGTGAGCCACAAGGGTGACAGCCGTGATCTCACGGGCGTTCTCCAGGCGTACTGGCCAGCTGGTCGTAACTGCGCGCCAGCGCGTAGCGGGCCTGGCTGCGATAGCTCACCAGTCGTTGCCGGCGTGTTTCCAGCTCGCCTAGCGCGAGCTGTTGCAAGTGTCGTCCGGAGGCGCCACGGGCGGCCTCGATGCGGGGCAGTAGCGCCACAATACGCCCGTGCAATGCCTTGATGCGCGCATCATAGCCGTCGAACCCGGCTTTGGCCCGTTGCAGCGCCTGTCTGATGGCCGCCTGCTTGGTGGCAGCCTCGCGTAACAGCGGCTCGATACCGCGCACCTGCTTGCTGTTTTCCCACCAGCGCACCGGGTAGTCGGCCTGGATCTGCCAGTAAAGAATACCCCGCAGCCATTCGGTTTTCTCGCGCATCCGCGCGTGGCGCGGCGTCCGGGGCAATGCGGCGAGGCGGGTCTGAAGGTCCTGCAGCCGTGCCCATTGTTGTATCTCCTGGGTGGTCGCCAGTTGCAGGGGATCGTCCTGCTGTCGTGCGGCGTCTACGCGCGCCTTGAACTGTTGCCAACGCTGCTTCAGTTGCGTGGCCTCCCGGCGCGCCAGGCGCTCGCGCACTTTTGGCGCGCGTCGCTCATAAGCCAGGCGGCGCATGTCGACCATGTCGTGATAGATGGCGATTTTGTCGAGCCAGCGGTTGAGCGCGCCGGCCAGATAGCCGAGATCGCGATAATCTTTCAACGATTCCTGAAAGCCGTTGCCGGCGAGCACGTCCACCAGATAGCGGCCCGACGGGATGCCCTCCAAGGTCGGATTGGCATGCAACCAGCCTCCGGAAGTGCCGGTGTCGGCCTGGGCGAGCAGGGCGATCAGGTTGCCGCTGCGGGCGCTGTCGATCGCCGCGTCGATCCTTTGCTGTTCGCTGTCATAATAATCGAGGGCCAATTCATAGTAGGCTGCGGCCTGTTTGCCATCGCCCAGCTGTGCCAACGCATAAGGCACGGCGAGGCGTGCCTCCTGCGCCGCGGGCTGGTGACCGCTGATTTTGCTCAGTGCCATCCAGGGCGTCAGCGCCGATTGAAAATCGCCCTGTTCGGCGTCGGCCCAGCCCGCGCCCAGTAGCGCCGCCTGCACGAACGGGCCCTGCAGGCGCACGCGGTTGAGGTAGTCTCTGGCAGCGGCGGGATCGCCGCTGCGCAGCAGCTGATAGCCGAGGCCGAGATTGGCGCGATCGCGCAACGCGCGCAATTCCTCGCCGGCGGCAGGCTGTTTGCCCAGTTTGTCCAGCACCTCGCGTCCTGCGGTGATGTCGCCGGCGCGCATCAGCGCGATACCGCGGTTGATCTCCAGATATTCCTTCCAGCCGCCGGGGGCACGCACGTCCCTCAGCGATTGCGCGGCTTTGGCGTTATCCCCGAGGGCCATGTTGATGTTGGCCGCCAGCAGGGCGCGCTGCGCGTTCAGCGCCTTGTCGCTGTTGTCGCCGATTTGCTCCAGCGCCCGATGGGCCTTGCGGTAGTGGCCGCGCTGATAGTTGATCTTGCTCAGGTAGTACCACACGCGATCATGCAGGGCCGGATCGGCGGATTTGTCCAGCAGGCGCTCGAAACGCGCTTGGGCCTGGTCGAGCATACCGTAGGAAAGTTGCAGGCCGCCGAGCAGCATGTCGGCGTCTTTGCGGTGATGCGGCAGGCGCCCGCGTTCGTCCGCCACCATCAAATGGGTGATGGCGGCAAAATAATCCTCCTGGTAAAACTGGAACAGTACTTCACCGTAGTCCAGATCGAGCACCTGCCGGGGTTTGTCGGCGGCGATCGCGCTGCCGGCGGTCAGGCACGCCAGCCCCAGCAAATACAGCGGCAGCGTGCGGCGGGTCATTACCACTCCTTGACGGCGAACTCGGGCTGGTAATTACGTGTCTGATCGACGATGCGCAGCTCCACGTATTTCGGCCCCAATCCCTTGGTGATGGTGGTCGTGGCGCCGCGACGGTAGTCACGGCCCTTGGGGCCTTTGCCGGTAAAAAAGGCGACCAGTTCGTGCTCGCCGTTACGTAGATTGCCGATGTGCAGCCGTTGTACGCCGCCGCGCGCCAGCGCGTCGAGCTCGCGCGGGGTGTAGAGGTAGTCGGCCACTTCCTTGCCGTCGATTTTCAGCTGTACCGAGTCGAGCTGGAAAAATTCGCCTACATCCAGGGAGACGAAAACCGAAACCTGGGTGTTGGTGGGGAACAGCAGTTCCTCTTCCAGCAAAAACAAGTCGCGGTTAAGTTCCAACACCTGCTGCTTGAGGCTCTGGACGTCTTCCTGCACCCCGACGGCCTCGGGCGCCGGGGTTTCGGCCATGGCCGGCAGCCATGACCAAAGCAATAGGGCGGCCAGCGATCCTCTGAATAAACTGTACATGCGCTCTCCTGCGACCGTGGGATGTTGTCAGCCGGTCCTAGTATCATCGGCCGACGGTGCCGGCTTCCGGAATACGATTCACAGCCTAAACGTGAGACGGTTCACACTTCCGTCCACGCGTTCGTCTCACGGTGTCCATTCTGTCTGTCTGCCGATTCCTCGAATTAGGCAATCTCTGTGCCATCCTTCAAGAATCAGTGGCTTGCGATAGATGGCCGCGGTGACGGCCGCAGAGACGGGAGAAACTGTAGGGTAGCGACGACAGCGGTGGCTGGGGTCGTCGGTGCGGTCGCGGCCGCAGTCGGATATCGGGTCAGGGTGCTGGCGCTGACGTCGGAGTTTTGACGTCCTGTTGCGTCTGCGCTGGCAACAGCCCGTCGGAATAGTGCAGCTGGCCGTGGGCGTCGACCAGAATGGCGTCGATGTCAGGCAGTCGATTCACCAGGGCCAGACCGGCCTCGACGCCGAGAACAAACACGCTGGTCGACAAGGCGTCGGTAGTGGTGGCGTCGGGTCCGATCAGGGTGGCGCTGCGCATGCCGCGCGCGGAGTCACCCGAGGCGGGATTGATGATGTGGTGGTAGCGCACGCCGTTTTCCTCGAAATAGCGTTGGTAATCGCCCGAGGTCGAGACGGCGACGTTTTCAAGGGGAATGATCGCCACCAGCTTACTCGCGTCGCGCGGGTCTTGGACGCCGATGTTCCAGGGGCGCCCCTGCCAGCGTTCGCCGATCATGCGGCTGTCGCCGCCCGCAGTCACCAGGGCCTGGCCGATCCCCAACGCCTGCAGCAAGCGGATACAGCGGTCCACGGCGTGCCCCTTGGCGATGCCCCCCAGATCGATGCGCACGCCGGGCTTGCCGTAGGCGACGCTCGGTGCCCGTGGATCGAGAATCAGGTTGTGGTAGTTGACGAGGTCGGTCGCGGCCCGCCGCTGCGCCTCGTCCGGGTGCACGCCTTTGCGATAATCATAGAGAAACCCCACGCTGGCGAAGGTGATGTCGAACGCCCCTTGTGTCAGTCGCGAGTAGTGCAGCGAAGTGGCGATCAAATCGAACAGTTCGCGGCTGACGGTGACCGGATGGGCGGCGGCTTCGCGGTTCAGACGTGCGAGTTCGCTGCTCTCTATCCAGGGACTCATCGTACGGTCGATGCGGCGCATCTCCGCCAACACGCCATCCACGCCCCGGCGCGCCACCGCCGCATCCTCGTGGAACAGCTCGACGCTGATACGGGTGCCCATGATGTCGGCTTCTTCGTGCAGCCACGTGGCAGCGGCGGAGGGTGCATACAGGGAAAGAAGCAGATAAAGAGGCGCGAGCGGGCGCAGCAATGCGGCTGTGTTCAATACCAGATCGATCCGTAAAAACGCATCACATCGGCGTCAAACTCGTACAAGGGTGCCTGCGCCGGCAGACCGCCGCCGCTGACGTCGGAGAAGTCGTCGTATTTGAACCAGACGCGGTCGTAGTTGAAATTGAGCGTCGCCTTGTCGATGAAACCGCGGGGCTTCTTCAACAGGTTGTAGGTGATGCCGAAACCGACGCTGTAGTCCTGGAACTCGCTCAATTCCTTGTCGCGCGCCATAAAATTCTGTTGGTCGGGCCGCTGGAACAGATCGGCGTAGAAGTCCGCGTGGGTCTGCTGATAGTAACGCGCTCCGATATCGAACAGCCAACGGCCGCCCAGCGGATGGGTATAGCGCAAGTCGACCGTGTGCGCGCTGATATCCCAATCGTCGGCATAATAGCGATAGCCCAGCTTGAGCGAAGCCCGGTAGGGCAGATAGTAGAGAAAATTGGCCGACAAGGCATTGCTGGTGCGGGTGCTGGGATAACGTTCCGGCGTGTTGAAGTTCGCCAGACTGTTGGGGTCGTTGGGGTCGTCGAGCACGTAGACGTGGCGATAGGGATTGCGCAGAAAGCCCTCGTCGGTGATGGCGTCATAGTTAAGGCTGAGCAGCAGATTCTTGGTCAGCACCTGGGAAAGCGATACGTGGTAATTCTGGTGATCGGCGCTCTCGTCGACCGCCGGGTCCACGTTGCTGGAGATGTCGTCGAACCCGCGCGAGTAGCCGAGCGTGACCGTGGTCAGCTCGCCGAACATGCTCTGACTGATGCTGAAGTTGAACGTGTTCGCCTGATAGTCGCTTTCGTTGCTGTAGGTATATCCGGCGGTCATGGTGGTATCGGCGTGCAGATAATCCACACTGCCCGACCATTCGGTGCGTTTCTCGCTGTAGGGACTGCCCTGGGTGATAACGTCGACCGAAGCGCTGGAAATACTGTCGACATAATAGTTCAGGCTGCCGGAGATCTGTTTGTTGTCGCCCTTGCGTACCAGTATCGAAGGGCCGTTGACCTCCACGCCGCCGCCGTCGTAGGAGTGATAAAGCGCGTCGGCACGGTCTTCGGCGAGCACACCGGCGTCCAATGACGGCGAGCCCACCAGCAGCGCCAGCGGCGATGTCGCCACTGCGGCGCGTAGCGTGCGCCAAAGCGTCAGTCGCAGGCGCTCACTTGCAGCCCCAGCCGCCCCCATGTCCGCCTTCCGCACCGCGGGCGCCTTCCCTGACTTGGTAGACATGGCTGCCGAAGTTATCCGATACCGGGTTGCGACTGAAATTCATAATAGGGTCCGCCAGGTGCGCCCGTTCATAGGGCTTCACCCAGGGCTCGACGCCGCTGCAGGCGCTGAGCGCCACCATTCCCAGGATTACAATAAGCTGTCCGCTGTGTCTCACCGCTCTTCCCTGATCAAGGCCCGCACCTGCTGTTGGTAGGTTTCCTCGTAACCCGGCTTGTAACCGCGGTGAAGATACCGGATATTGCCGTCACGGTCGACCAGCACCGTGCTGGGCATGGCGACGACGTCATAAAGTTTGCTGACGGTGCTCTTGTTGTCGAACACGACCGGGAAGTCCACCGGGATATCCTTGAGCATTTGGCGCGCCTTGCTGGAGTCCTCCTCCACATTTACTCCCAGGATGGTGAAACCCATCGGGCTGTATTGACGGTAAAGTTCGTCGAGCAGCGGCATTTCCTGGCGGCAGGGCCCGCACCAGGAGGCCCAGAAGTTGATCATTACCACCTCGCCGCGCAGTTCGCTCAAGCGAAGATTCTCGCCACTGGCGCTTTTCAGCGCGAAATCGGGTGCGGCCGCCTGCTTGACGTCCGCCGTGGCGGCCACGCTGGCCAGCATCACGATCAGGGCGATGACATAGAGGCGCGGGGTCAGGCTGAATAGTCTCATGGTGTGTCTCCTAATTATACGTGTCCGAGCCGGCGCGAAATCGTGGCTACGCCCGGCTTGCAAGTTGTCGGCCGGACAGCGGCGGGAAAACGCGACCTTGCTCACAATTCAGAAAAACATCGACACACCGCCGCTGAACTCCAGATTGTGATTGGTCTGCGAGTCACCCAGCAGATCGAGGCTGAATACGTGATCGCGGGCATCCAGGCGGATTGCCAGCCAGTCGTTGAGCAGCAACTTGTAGCCGAAGCCGAAATTCCAGGTGAAATTGTCCTCGCCGGCAAAGCGCGTGCCGCCGGCGCCGGCGATGAGGTAGAAGTCGGTACTGAAGGCGTAGCGGCTGCCGATGAATGCCTCGCCCGGCAACAGGCTGTAGCCGACGGACAGATTCAGGTAGTCGAGCTTGCGATCATCGCCACTTAGCAACTGAGCCGAGCCGCTGAGGCGTTCGAAGCTGGTCTCACTGGTGTTGGTATGGCCGTAGGTCGCTTCGGTGAACAGATTTTCCGTGACGTGATAAGTCAGGCGCAGCCCGTACACCGGATTGGTGCCGAAGTCTTCCACGTTCATGGCGCCAAAAAAAGCCCCGAGTTCGAAATCCTCGGTGTCGATGTCGGCCTCGCGAATGTCGCGGCGTTCGATTTCCGGGCGTACTACTTGCTCGGTGGGTTCGGCCGCCGACGCCGGTGACAGGCACAGCAGTGCCACCAGCGGCCCGGCGCCGCTCAGAAAAATACGGCAAATCCTGCTTTCCATTCGTTGATCTCCTGATTGTCGTCCGTGCTCTGAAAAATGACGTAATTCTTGTATTGCACGCGGAAAATAAAGCGCCGTGCAAGATACACCCTCAGGCCCAGCCCCACGTGCGCCAATTGATCGGTGCGGTCTGACTCCTGCACCAGTGTGGTGTCGGGATTAGAGCGGATCAGTCCAGTGCCGAGGGCGACGAAGGGCGAAAAACGCCACTCCGGAAAGGGGTGGATGTTGAGGCTGACACTGGCGCTTTCCCCCGACGAAAAGCGGGCGAATATTTTCGACACGGCAGCTTCCACCGAGACCTTCGGTGTCAGGGAATAGCCGCCGGAAATCGACATGACGTCCGCCCCTTCGAAGTCTCCCCCGGTGGCGCCGGCTTCCCAGCGGTGGAAAGCGAACTCTTTTTGTGTCGCTTCGGCGCTATGCATGCGTTCGCCGCCAGGCGTCAGGGTGCGCTCGAGTTGGCCGCGATAAACCCAGCCTTCTTTTCCCCGCGCGGTGCGTACTTTGAACCAGTCGGTTTTGCGCTTGAGAATGTCGATATGCGCGCCCCGTTCCTCCACCTGGAAGATGGGATAACCCCTGCCGGCACCGGTATGCAGCTCGATATAGGGGTCCGTCACTTCGACGCTCAGCGGTTCGCCGTCGGCGAACAGCCCGCTCCACCATCCGGCGTGCACCGGCGGCGCCAGCGCCAGCAGACAGGCGAGCAGGGCGGCCGGCGACCAGCCGCGGACCAGGTCTGGTTTCATGTGAGTGTATCCTTTCGATTCCGGGTCAAATCCATTTTGTAATCTGGCTCAGGGGATGTCTAAGGGATTGTTGTAGTACTGCGCGCCGATGTCCAGCCATTCCGACAGCAGTTTGATTTCCTCGGGCGACAGAAATCCTACATGATTGGTAACCGCATTGCGCGAATCGGCAGGGTTGCTGAACATGTTGAAGAAGCGGCGGCTGGAAATCGCCCCCGCCACCCCCATGCTCGGAAACACCCTCACAGGAACCATGACAGGAATGGGGCTCCCGCTACCGTCCAGAATCAAATTGCCATCCCCGTCGGTTTGGAATAATGGATTGCCCGCGCGATCGGTATCCTGCACCAATCGGTCGGTCAGCAAGCCGGTGTCCGGGTCGACAATCTGTTCGTTGTCGCTAAACAGCAGTTCCCGGTACGACTTGAAGTGATTGGTATTCTGATCGGAAATGCCGTCGCCGAGATCGAGTTGACCTGCGGGCACCTGGGCATTGCTCATGGCGTCGGTATCCGTATGACAGTTGGTACAGGTATCGGCCCCACCCGCACCCCGCGGCAGATTCCATAACGGATGGATGTTGGATTCATAATTGATGACGATGCGGCAAAACGACGTCCATGTGGCTTGACAATCGCTGCTCGCCGGCGCATTCAGGGTTGGATCCAGATCGGCGTAGTTGTAGTCGAAAGCGGTGTCTTTGGCTCGTCCGGCCGCCGTCTCGTCGGTCCAAAGATCCACATAATGGATATCCACGCTCGGGTCGAGCGCGCTTGGATCGATACGACTGCGCGCTTCCGCCATGGTTTCGCCTGTATTGGCAAAGAAGGTTTCCGTATTGGGGAAAACGTAGCCGTCGAAGGGAGCACCGGCATAAAGGGGCGTGAATGCATCGGCACGACCGTGGGAAGTTCCGGTATTGGCGTTGTGGCAGCCGGCGCAATTCATTACTTCACCGGGCCGCAGCTGCAGCCAGTTTTGGTGACGACCGGTAATGCGCTTGCCTTCTTTGTTAAGCACGCTGATGGCGAAAGGGATGTTGGCCGGTATTTTGACGCGCACCGAGCCGTCGGGTTCGATCGGCACATAGCCAATAATTTCACGCATCAGTTGCTGCCGACTGCGGCCGAAGTTGACACCCCTGACATTTACCAGATCATCGTCGGGGATACTTACCGCTTTGACGATGCGCAGAAAACGGGCCGGGCGTTCGTCTGCCGTGGTGGTTTGTGGGTCGGCCAATGCGGAAACGTCCGCTTTTCCGCTGCCTAGAGAGTTAAATGCGCCGTCAAAATCATAGACGCTACGAATATTCAGTATGCCAACCTGTTGGCTTACCAGTGACGGGTCGAAGTTGTAATCCGTCGTGGCCGGTCCCTGCTGATCGAAATAAATCGGCGGCAGTGCCTTCGGCTGTGCGGCCACCACGTCCCGGTAGAGCATGCCTTCCTGGGGAGTGAAGATCGGTTGCTGTGTTTGCGCCGCGGGGTCATACAGATAGACGCTGTACAGCGGCGGGGCCTCGACGACATTCGGATCGGCGAGCAGGCTGTCACTACAGGGCACAATGCGCGCGTTCACCAGCAGGCGGCACTGGCTCCAGCTGATGAGGATGCGGCCGGTACCGTCGGCCAGCGGATAAAAGCTGTTGAAGCGGCCGCCCGGCGACGGTGTCCCGTCGGTGTGGGTTTGGCCGAAAGAGGTCGATACCTGGGCCGGCCCCATGAGAATGCCGGCGTTGACGGCGGTCGGTTGCGTGTCGTCCAGATAGTTGGCGCTGTCGATAGAGATGATGTCGCCGCCCTGGAAACTGCCCATCGACTGCTTCAGCAAAGCGAGTATGCTGCCGTCCGGCGCCTCTCTTACATCGGTGAAATCGACGTTGGCGCCGTTGGTGCCGGTGGCGTGACTGTTGGCGCCGTAGACCAATCGCAGCCGGGTGCCGTCGGGGTACATGCTATAGAGATGGATGCCGTCGCGACTGCCCATGTTGTCCCAGCGCGAAAACAGAATGCTGCCGTCCGACAGCACGATTGGGTCCAGATCGTGGCTCTGATTGAATGACAGTTGCTGGATGTCGCCCGCCTGGACCGGCGGGTTGCGGGCATCTAGCACGTGCAAGACGAATGCGGGCACGTTCTCATTTTCATCCAGCGCCGAGAATTGCGGTTTCCCCTCGTCGGTCAGCAGCGCCTTCGCCGTACGTTGCCGGGTCGAGGAGAAGATGATCCGGCCGTCGGGCAGGTAGTGCGGTGCAATGTCCTGGCCGTCTTCGGCGATGATGTCGGAGTCGATGAGACGGCGCAGCAGGTCGTTGGCGATGTCGTACTCCCACAGATTCCAGGTAGGCTGATCTTCCGGTGCGGCGCCTTCGATATCGGGAAGGCGCAACGAGAACAATAGCTTGCTGCCATCGTAGGAGACTTCGACGTCGCGTACATCGCCCATGCCGCCGGTTACCGCCGCGGTGATATTGCGCTCGGCGGCGCCGGGCGAGGCGAGGTCGCGGAATATCAGATCGCCACCCGGGTGAAAGGCCATCGGATTGCGCAGATCCTCATCGTCGGTCTCGGGCACCGGCTGGCGCACATAGGCGATGCCGAAATCCTCGACCAACGGGTCGAGCCCGCCACTGCCGCCGCTGCCGCCACCACCACAGGCGCTCAACATGAGGCCGCACAGACCCATGACCACGCCTGACACGAAACCGCTTCCCGATCGTTCGGCGAAGAAAAAATGACTGCTGATCATGATGGTTGGTGCCGCCAATGCATAAAGTCGCTCCTCAGGCCCAAAAGGTGTAAGCAAAGATCGGGCCTGCCAGACATTTGTCGCCCCGGAGGCTGACAACACCTTATAGATGAGGCGCTTGGCTTGGGGTTTGTCGCCAGTCGCAGACACTGATCGGATCCATCCGACAGTAAACCGGCAATCTGGCGACAAAGACTATAGGCGGGCGCTTGCCGCTTATCTGTCTACGCGGTCACAGATTTTGTTTCTGTGCGCTCCGGTTTATCCGCAGTCGTTCATATACCTACAGGCATGCCGATATTTGGGGATCGCGTCACGGAATCGTCCCGCGGGCGGTTTTAAGGTCGCTGCAAGAACCAAAGGGAGGTGCTGGACCAGTTATTGCAATTGGCCGGGACACTCGCACGAATCCAGACGATAGAGGCGCCCAATGATGATGACACACAACAGCTCTGGAGAAACGCCTGGAGGAGGGAGCGGCAGGGGAACGTTGCTGTGTGTGCTCGGCCTGGCGGCCGTGTTGTTGAGCGCCGGCGCACTGGCGGGTGATGCCGAACGGCGACAGGCCAAGCGTATCCATGATCGGCTGGCCGGTGTGCCGCCCACCCAGACGGTTCTCGATGCGATGGAACAGGCGATTCTCAACAACGGCGGCAGTGGCGTTGCCGCCGCGCAGTTGGCCATGGATCCGGCGCAGAACCCGCTGGCATTCAATTTCTACACCGTGACGTTGAAGAATTTCGCCTCTCCCTGGACCAATGAGGATCAGTCCGCTTTCGTACCGCTGAACGACTACAGCGCCACGGTGATCGGCATGATTCGCGACGATGTGCCGTTCAATCAGGTGCTTTCCGCCGACCTTTTGTACACCGGCACAGCCGGCTTGCCCGGCGTGGCGGCCTACTCGCCCGCCGACAATGCCCACTATCAGGATCTGGAAGACCTGCACTATGACCTTAGCGACCCCGGTGTCCTGCAAAGCAATCTGCAGTCGAATCTGACCGGCGTTCCCGCCCAGGCCACGGCGGGCGTCATCACCAGCCGCGCAGCCGCGGAGGCTTTCTTTGTCGCCGGGACCAACCGGGCGATGTTCCGCTTCACGATGATGAACCACCTGTGTACCGATCTGGAGCCGCTGAAAGACAATGCCGTGCCGCCCGACCGCATCCGTCAGGACGTCAGCCGCAGCCCGGGCGGCGACAGTCGCATCTTCCTCAACAGTTGCGTGGGTTGCCATGCCGGCATGGATCCGATGGCGCAGGCCTACGCTTATTACCAGTACAACGAAAGTAGCGGTCGCCTCGAATATACGCCGGGTGTGGTACAGCCGAAATATCTAATCAACGCCGACAACTTTCGCGACGGCTACGTGACGCCGGATGACCATTGGGACAATTACTGGCGCAAAGGCAGAAACGCCAACCTCGGCTGGGGCGCCGAAATCCCCGCCGGCCAACGTTTCGGCGCCAAAACCCTGGGCCAGGAACTGGCCGGGAGCGCGGCCTTTGCGCGTTGCCAGGGTATCAAGGTCTACCGGACGGTTTGCCTTGCCGATCCTTCCGAAAATGCGCTGACCACCTTGTTGTCCGCCAGCGGTTTCGATACCAGTTACAACATGAAAGATCTGTTCGCCAATGCAGCCAACGCCTGTAAAGGCAACTGAGCCGGGAACGCGGGAGACAGGCAGATGACAACGACCTATGCACGCTTTTTTTTCGCCGACCCGTCACTCGCCACGCGGGCAGTGCTGCGTACGCTGACGCTACTGGGCCTGGCGCTGCTGCTGGAGGCCTGCGGAGGTGGCGCGTCCACCGAAACCAATCCGCCGACCAGCAATGGCGGCAATGTCAACTCGTCGAGCTACAGCGGCCCGAACGCCCAAACCGATGACATTCGTGCCTTTCAGACCGAGTTGTGGGAAAACCTGCGTGTCGATACCCGTTGCGGCGCCTGTCATGTGGAGGGCAAGCAGTCGCCCCAGTTTGTGCGCCAGGACGATATCAATCTGGCTTACGCCCAGGCCAATCCGCTGGTCGATCTCGATAGCCCGGCCAATTCCCGTTTGGTGACCAAGGTGGCCGGCGGTCACAACTGTTGGCTGCCGAACGCCGCCGCCTGTGCGACTGCGATCACCGCGTATATCGAAAACTGGGCGGCGGGAAGTTCCTCGGGCGGACGTCAGATCCAACTGGTTGCACCGCCGGCGAAGACCCCCGGCTCGACCAAAACCTTTCCCGTCGATGTGGCCGATACCACTTTCGCCACCACCGTGTGGCCGTTGCTGACCGCAAACTGTGCCGGCTGTCACGTCGATACCTCGGCCACGCCACAGGCACCGTTTTTCGCCAGCAGCGTGCTCGCCGACGCCTATGTCGCCGCGCAGGCGAAAATCAATCTCAACGATCCGGCGTTGTCGCGCCTGGTGGTGCGTCTGCGCGACGAGTTCCACAACTGCTGGAGTGATTGCGCCAGCGACGCCAGTGAGATGCAGAGCGCCATCGCTTCGCTCGCAGGTGGTGTCAGCGCCAACCAGGTGCAGGCGCCCACCGTGTTCAGTAACGCCCTGACCCTGCAAGACGGTGTCGCCGCGGCTGGCGGAAACCGCTACGAGCAGGATGTCATCGCCTTATACGAGTTCCGTACCGGCAGCGGTAATACCGTTCTCGATTTGAGCGGCGTGGCGCCCGAGCTCAATCTTACCCTCAGCGGCGATGTCGACTGGGTGGGCGGCTACGGTATCCGCATCAATGACGGCAAGGCGCAGGGCTCGACCGGCAATAGCAAGAAGCTGCACGACCTGATCAAAGCCACCGGCGAATACAGCATCGAGGCCTGGGTGGTGCCTGCCAATGTGGTGCAGGAGGGTCCGGCGCGGATCGTCAGTTATTCCGCCGGTACTAACGCGCGCAACTTCACCCTGGGCCAGACCCAGTACAACTACGATTTTCTGCAGCGTTCCAGTACCGCCGACGCCAATGGAGAGCCGGCTTTGTCCACGGCCGATGCCGACGAGCGCCTGCAGGCGACACTGCAACATGTAGTGCTGACCTACGATCCGGTCAATGGCCGGCGCATCTACGTCAACGGTGTCTACACCGGGGACGCCGACAATATCACCCCCGGCAACCTCAACGACTGGGACGACAGTTTCGCCCTGGTGTTGGGTAATGAGGTGTCCAACGACCGCCTCTGGCAGGGTGTTATCCGTCTGGTGGCGATTCACAATCGGGCACTGACGTTGGCACAGATTCAGCAGAATTTCGCCGCCGGAGTGGGCGAGAAGTTCTTTTTACTGTTCGGCGTCGGCGGCGTCGGCGGGGTGCCGGCGAACAGCTATATCATGTTTCAGGTGGAGCAGTTCGACAGTTACAGCTACCTGTTCAGCAAACCCACTTTCATCAATCTAGATACCGCGTTCACGCCACCCGATATCGCCATCAAAGGGCTGCGTATCGGTATCAACAGCCGCCTGGCGGACGTCGGGCAGGCCTACGCCACTCTCAACACCAGCGTTTCCGCCGGCGCCTACGATCCCGAACAGGGGCAGCGCTTGTCCGATGTCGGCACCGTCATCGCGCTGGAGAACGGGCCCAATGCGGCCAATGCCGATGAGTTTTATCTCAGTTTCGAACAGCTGGGTTCGGCTTCCAATGTGACGGTGGACAACTCATCCACGACGCCGCTGCCATTGCCCGATCCCGGCGCGGTCTCGCAGGTCGGTCTGCGGACTTTCGACGAAATCAACGCCGCCATGGCAGCCGCCACCGGTGTCGACCCCGGTGACGTTCAGGCCGCGTTCCTCACCATGCGCCAGGCGCTGCCGGCAATCGAGACCATTCAGGGCTTTCTCGCCGCGCAGCAGATGTCCATTACCCAGTTGGCGCTATCCTACTGTGACGCGCTGGTCGAGAGTCCGGCCGCACGCACGGCGTTTTTCGCGCCTTCGGGTTTTACCGCCTTCGATGCCGATGTTGCGACTGCCTTCGGCGGCGGCGACTCGGCGGCGAAGAACCAGATAGTGACCGCGCTATACGATCAATTGGCCGGTCTCCCAGGCAGCGCTGCGGCGCTTAGTGACACGCCGTCGCGTGAACAGATCAAGATCGAATTGATCGGTTATGACAACGGTGGCTCGCAGGTGAACAGCGGCAGTCTTTTCGATCGGATGACCGCCGGCGCGGCCTGTGGCGCCTGCGACGCGGCGCGCACCCGGGCGGTCATCAAGGGCATGTGCGGTTCCGTGCTGGGAAGCGCGGCCATGCTGCTGCAATAGGAGACCTTGGAAATGAAAGCTTATAAAAAGGCACTGCATCCCAACGCACCGTTGAAACATCGCGATCACGCCCGACCGGTGACCCGACGCGACTTTTTGCGCCAGGGCTTCGTCTCGGGTGCGGGCATGTTGATGGGCGCATCGGTGTTCAGTTTGTTCACCAATCCGCGCGCCGCGCGGGCCGCCCTTTCCGGTGATCTGACCACACTGGCCGCCAATATTGGCTGCAGCATCGGCGGTGGTGGCGGGGTTGGCAAGATTCCTTTCATCTGTTTCGACCTCGCCGGCGGCGCCAACATCGCGGGATCCAACGTGTTGGTGGGGCGCAATAGTCAATTGGATACACTGACGACTGCCGGCTACAATAAACTGGGCTTGCCGGGAGACCAGATACCGGGCCAGCCCGAGGCTACGCCGACGGCCACCAGCAACGGCGACCATACCGATACCACCCTGGGTCTGGCCTTTCATTCCGACAGCGCCTTGCTGCGGGGTATTCTGGAAAAGGCCGGTGGCGCGCTGGGTAACACGAATGGCGCGGTGATCCCGGCGCGTTCCGACAATGACACTGCCAACAACCCGCACAATCCCATGTACGGTATCGCCCGTGCCGGCGGTATGGGCGACGTGGTGACCCTGATCGGCTCGCGCAATTCCGATTCGGGCGGAAATTCCATGGCGCCGAGTATGCTGATCGATCCGGAAATACGTCCCACCAAGGTCGATCGTCCCAGCGATGTTACAGGAATGGTCGATACCGGGAACCTGACCGCGATTCTCGGTCCCGACGATGTCGTGCCGGTCATGGAATCCATTGCGCGTATCAGCGATCAGAAGTTGTTCAACGTCAACAGCGGGCTGGATGCTGTGGTCAACAACGGCGCCGATCTGGTGGTGAAGGATCTGGTGCGTTGTGGTTATCTGAACGCGGCCGATATCGCCGATCGCTTCGCCGGCGTCGATGTCGATCCGGCCAACGACGTCGATATAGTCGGGCCGGCGGGCATTTTCAGCAGTGCGGAATTCAGTGGCAGCGACCGTGGCGAGTTTCAGAAAACCGCCTCGGTGATGAAAATGGTGGTGGATCGCCACGCCGGTGCCGGCACGATCGCCATGGGGGGGTTCGATTATCATACCGGCGAGCGCGCCACGGGCGAGCTGCGCGATCTGCGGGCGGGGCGCTGTATCGGCGCCTGTCTGGCTTACGCGGCGATCCGGGGCGAGCCGTTGATGATCTACGTGGTCAGCGACGGCTCGGTGGCTTCCAACGGAATGATCGACAATTCCGTCAACGGTCGCGGCAAGGGCGTATGGACCGGCGACAATTCGTCCACCGCCGCGGCTTTTTTCCTGGTCTACAATCCGGGTTCGCCGCCGCGGATCATCGACGACGGCATTGTCACCACCCTGCAACGACAGCAGGTCGGCTGGTTTCGCGCCGACGGTTCAGTGGATACCGCCAGTTCGCCGGCGGCAAATAACGTCAATCTGCTGGTGAATACCTTGTTGCTGAACTACATGGCGCTGAACGGCGATCGGGGCAATTTCGAGTCGCTGTTTCCCGGGCACGGTCTGGGCAACAGTGCCTCGCTCGACCGCTTGATGGTCTTCGAACCGCTGGCCTGACGTTCCGCCAGGCTGTCGCTCAATCCGCACGCAGCGTGCGCGCGATTACGCAGGCCTCGACGCGGGCGGCGCCGGCGGCTTTCAGGGTGCGCGCCAGCTCGTTCAGGGTCGCACCGGTGGTCATCACGTCATCGATCAGCAGCAGATGCCGATCCTTCACGGCGTCGCCGTACAACGAAAACGCACCGCGCAGATTGCTGCCGCGCCGAGTTGCGCTCAGGCCGGATTGCGCCTCCGTATGGCGGATGCGCCGGCAGCGGCAGCGGCTGCGTGGCCAACCCCGCCGATATAGCGGCCGGCAGATCTCGCCCGCCTGATTGAAACCGCGTTGGCGCAAGCGCCGCGGATGCAACGGCACCGGCAGCACCTGCGGCGAGCGCTCGCTGGCGGGGCCCAGCCCGCTCGCCAGTAGCTGGCCGAGCAGACCGGCCAGCGACAGGTCGCGGTCGAATTTCAGCGCCTGGATCCAGCGGTCCACCGGGGGTTGATAGGCGAACAGGGCGCGACAATGATCCAACACGGGTGGGTGCCGCCGGCATCCGGCGCACAGGGTCTGCCGCGACGTCGGCGCCAGCGGCCGAGCGCAGCGTTCGCAGGCTCGGGGCAGCCACGGCAGTTCGTCGCGGCAGGCGGCGCAAAGGGCAAGCCCGTCGGCGCCAGGCGCCAGGCACAAACAACAGCGATGCGGAAACAGCTGTTTGTGTATATAATTTAGCCAATTGTAAACCACCAGCGACCTTCCCTGGTTGACAGCGACCGGGTGGCGCCGCATAGTGCGGCTCCTGTTTTATATAGTGTAACTGACCGAACGCCATGTCCGATCCGGAATTTTCCGTTGCCGTCGGCGGCGGTGTGCACACACTGCCGGGTCGCAAGGCGCGCTCGTCCGCGGCCTTGTTCAATTACGGCAATATTATCGCCATCCTGCTGCCTATTCCGCTGGGCATGCTCTGGTTGGGGCTGTCGATGCTGGTGTACGCCATGAACCGGCACCATCCCAATCCACGCGTCGGTTATTACACCCAGCAGGCTGCCTACCGTTTCTATGGGGTCACGGGGTTTTTCGTCGCCGCCGCCACCTTCATCCCCGGCGGTGGTTGGGACTATTATCTTGCCGCCTGGATAATCGGGGCGCTCGTTCTGGTGCCTTGGTCGATGCGCGATCTGATGCGTATCTGGCGCGAGCGCTGGCAAGACTTTCCACTGCAACAAGAGGACGCCGATGCAAGCGGTCACTGAAATCGATTCTTCCGCGCCGCCTTCCGGCGCCATTCGTTACGATTGGTCGCTGGAGGAGATCCGGGCGTTGTTCGCGCTGCCGTTCAACGATTTGCTGTTCCGCGCGCAGTCGGTTCACCGGGCCAGTTTTGATCCCAACGCGGTCCAGGTCAGCACCTTGCTCAGTATCAAGACCGGCGGCTGTCCGGAGGACTGCGCCTACTGCCCGCAGAGCGTGCATCACGAGGCGCCGGTCGCCGCGGAGAAGCTCATGGATGTGGACGCCGTGGTCGCCGCCGCCAAACAGGCCAAACAGGCCGGCGCCAGCCGTTTCTGCATGGGTGCGGCCTGGCGCAATCCGCGCGGGCGCAATTTCGAGCGGGTGCTGGAGATGGTCGGGCGTGTGCGTGCCGAGGGGCTGGAAACCTGCGCCACGCTGGGGATGCTGGACGCCGATCAGTCGCGCCGCCTGAAGGATGCCGGACTGGATTATTACAACCACAATCTGGACACCTCGCCCGAATTCTATGGCGAGATCATCAGCACGCGCACCTACGACGAGCGCCTGGACACGTTGCAGCGCGTGCGCGAGGCCGGTATTCGCGTATGCTGCGGAGGCATCGTCGGTATGGGCGAGTCGCGCGACGATCGCGCTTCGTTGCTGCGGCAGCTGGCGTGCCAGTCGCCGCACCCGGAAAGTGTGCCGGTGAATCTGCTGGTGCGGGTCGAAGGCACACCGCTGGCCGATCAGGCCGCGCTCGACCCGTTCGAGTTCGTGCGTACCCTCGCCGTCGCCCGCATTCTCATGCCGCGCTCGCATGTGCGTCTGTCCGCCGGGCGCGAGGCGATGAGCGACGAATGCCAGGCGCTCTGTTTCCACGCCGGCGCCAATTCGATTTTTTACGGAGAGAAGCTCCTGACCACGCCGAATCCGGACGCCGCTCAGGATAAAGCGCTGTTCGCGCGTCTGGGCCTGACGGCGGTCTGAGTTGTCATGCAGGATCTGGCGGCGGCGCTCGGCACCCGAAAACGGCAGCGTTTGTATCGTACGCGCCAGACGCTCGAAGGTCCTCAATCGGTCGAAGTGCGGATCGAAGGCCGCGATTTCCTGTCTTTTTGCAGCAATGACTACCTGGGGCTGGCAAACCACCCGCAAATGATTGCGGCGCTGCGCGAAGGCGCGCAACGCTTCGGCGTCGGCAGCGGCGCCGCGCACCTGATCAGCGGTCACAGTTACGCCCATCAGGCGCTGGAGGAAGAACTGGCGGATTTTGTCGGCCGGCCACGGGCGTTGCTGTTTTCGACCGGTTACATGGCCAACCTGGGCGTGGTGGCGGCGCTGTGCGGGCGCTCCGACAGCGTCGTCCAGGACCGGCTGAACCACGCGTCCCTGCTGGACGCGGCGCGCTTGAGTGGCGCGCGCCTGGTGCGCTATGCCCACAACGACACGGCAGCGCTGGCGCGCAAGTTGTCCAAGGCGTCCGCTCAGGCGCTGATCGCCAGCGACGCGGTGTTCAGTATGGATGGCGATCGGGCACCGTTGCGTGAGCTGCAGGCATTGGCGCAGCAGCATGCCGCCTGGTTGCTGGTCGACGATGCGCATGGTTTCGGTGTGCTCGGCCAACAGGGACGCGGCTGGTGTTTCGACCAACTCGGCAGCGCTGCCGATAATGTCGTACTGATGGCCACACTGGGCAAGGCCCTCGGGACCTTCGGGGCGTTCGTGGCTGGCAGCGAAGCGCTGATCGAGACGCTGATACAGCAAGCTCGAACCTTTATCTACACGACTGCGTCGCCGCCGGCACTGGCCTGGGCCGCGCGCACCGCCTTGTCTCTGGTGCGCCGGGGCGATGCGCTGCGCGCCACCCTGGACGGCCATATCGACTATTTCCGCCACTGCGCGGCCGAGTTGGGACTGCCGTTGATGCCGTCGTCCACGGCTATCCAGCCATTGCTGGTGGGCGACGCCGGCAGGGCGCTGGCACTCAGTGAGGCCCTGCGCCGGCGCAACCTTCTGGTCACGGCCATCCGCCCGCCCACCGTGGCGCGTGGCGCGGCGCGGCTGCGCCTGACGCTTTCGGCGGCGCATCGGCGCGATCAATTGGACTATTTGCTGCAGTCGCTGGCCGACAGTCTGCGGGAGTGCCCCCATGGCGACTGAGCGGCGTGGCGGCGGCACCGATCTGGTGATGCTGCCTGGATGGGGGATGCACGCCGGCGTGTGGTCGGAATGGGCCGATCGGTTGGCGGTGGATTTTCGCGTGCATCTGATCGAGCTGCCAGGGCACGGCGCAAGGTCCATCCGGGTGGACGCGCACCTGGACGCCTGGTCCGAGGCGGTGTTGGCGCAAGCGCCCGCGAGGGCCTGGTGGCTGGGCTGGTCGCTGGGCGGCTTGGTGGCGTTGAACGTGGCACGTCTACAGCCTCAGCGGGTACGGGGTCTGGTGCTGGTCGCCGCCACGCCGCGTTTCGTCAGCGGGCCGGACTGGCCCTGCGCGGTGGCGCCGACGGTATTCGATCAGTTCGCCGATCAACTCCAGCGCAATCCGGGGCAAACGCTGTCGCGGTTTCTTGCCCTGCAGGTCCGCGGCATCGAGGACGAAAGCGCCGTGCTGCGGCGTCTGCGCGGATTGGTGGATGCACGGCCTCACCCGCGACCCTGGGCGTTGGCCGACGGCTTGCGGTTGTTGCAGCAAGGCGACCTGCGCGCGGCGCTCGGCGGGCTTGACGCGCCGCTGTACTGGTTGTTCGGCGGCCGCGACACGCTGGTGCCGGCGGGCGCAGTCTCCATGCGGGTTCCCGGCATGCGTCACACGGTCGACCGGGCCGGGCACGCACCCTTTCTTTCCCATCCACAGGCCTGCGCCGATTGTCTGCGCGATTGGTTGCAGGCCGGCAGCGACGGAAATCGACATGTATCCGGTTGACCGGCTACCCGACAAGCGGCAGACGCGCCGTAGCTTCGAGCAGGCCGCAGGTGGCTACGATCAGGCCGCGGTGCTGCAGCGCGAGGTGGGCGCGCGTCTGCTGCAGCGGCTCGAACTGATGAAAATCCGGCCTCGCCGCATTCTCGAGCTCGGCTGCGGCACCGGCGCCTCGATTCCCGTGCTGATGCAGCGCTATCGGACTGCCGAGGTGGTGGCCCTGGATATCGCCCAGGCGATGTTGACGCAGGCGGCCAGACGCGGGCGCTGGTGGCGTCGGCCGCGCTGTGTGTGTGCCGACGCCGAGCGCCTGCCTTTCGCCGCCGGCCGTTTCGATCTGGTTTTCTCCAATCTGATGTTGCAGTGGTGCGTCGACATCGAGGCCGTCTTCCGTGAACTGCGACGCGTGCTACGACCCGGCGGGCTGTTGCTGTTTACCAGCTTCGGACCCGATACACTGCATGAGCTACGGACCAGTTGGTCGCAGGTGGACGACTACTCGCACGTTAACGCCTTTCTCGACATGCACGATGTGGGCGATGCCCTGGTGAAAACCCGCTTCGCCGATCCGGTCATGGATGTGGAGCGCCTGACGCTGACCTATGGCGACATCGGGCAGCTGATGCGCGAACTCAAGCAGATCGGCGCGCATAATGTCACCGCCGGCCGGCCGCGCGGTCTCACCGGGAAGGCGCACATGCAGCGCCTGCGGCAAGCTTATGAGCAGTTCCGTCGCGACGGCGTGCTGCCGGCCAGTTACGAAATCGTCAATGGTCATGCCTGGCGTGCCGAGGATGTCGCCAGCGTGTCCCTGGACCAGGTGGGGCGCCGATGACCCCGGGCTATTTTGTCGCCGGTACCGATACCGGCGTCGGCAAGACGCTGGCGAGCGTGGCGCTGATGCGCCATTTGCAGGCGCAGGGCCGGTCGGTGGTGGGAATGAAGCCGGTCTCCAGTGGCTGCCGGCCGACCCCGGACGGCCTGGTAAACGACGACGCGCTGCAACTGCAGGCGCAATCCTCGTGCCCGACAGCCTATCGGCTGGTCAATCCTTATGCGTTCGAACCGGCCGTGGCGCCGCATCTGGCCGCCGAGGCGTGCGGCGCCAGTATCGAACCGGACACCATCGTGCGCAGCCTGGCGCAGTTGGCGCGCCAGGCCGACCAGGTGGTGGTTGAAGGTGTCGGCGGTTGGCTGGTGCCGATCGACGCCTCCCGCACCATGGCCGATGTGGCGGCCGCACTACAGCTGCCGGTGATCCTGGTGGTGGGGATCCGGCTGGGCTGCCTGAACCATGCGCTATTGAGCGCCCGCGCGATCGAGGCTTCGGCGCTACCGTTTGCGGGCTGGATCGCCAACCGGCTGGATCCGGCGTGTGAGCTGCAGCAAGCCAATATCGCCGCCTTGCGCGCACGCGTACCCGTGCCCTGCGTTGGCGAACTGGCCTACCAGGCACAGGCGGACGCGGCCATAGCCGGCGCGCGTTTCGACCTGCCGGTCAGTTGAGCGCTTTTTTGACCTGAAAGATCGCCCGGGTCGCGGGAACGTAGCCGTTGCCCTGGGCTTTTTCCAGCCAGCTCAAAGCCTGGCGGTAGTCGCGCAACTGGTTGGCGTAAAAGTTTCCCAGATGGTATTGCGCCGGTGGGTAACCCTGGTGGGCGGATTTTTCCAGCCAGAGGCGCCCCTGTTCCTCGTCGGTGTCGACGCCGCTACCGTTCAGGTAGCACATGCCCACCTTATATTGCGCCGTATCCAGGCCCTGTAACGCCGCTTTCATATACCAATCGAAAGCCAGTTTGTCGTCCTCATCCACGCCGCGGCCTTTCTCGTAGCGGTAGCCGACGTCGTACTGGGCCTCGGCGTTGCCACTTTGCGCCTGAGCGAGTTTGCGGGCGAATACGGCTTCCGGGTCGGCACTCGCCGTGCTGACGGCAGCGATGGTGCACAATATGAGGAGTGCTTTGAGCAGGATGTTCATGGCCCCTTTCCCTCGCACAGAATCGATCCGTGCCTGAATCAATATGGATTCAAAAAAATGTGACGCAATTACTGTATTTTCGGCCGGCGTCATGCTGACTTGAACATTATGACTGGCATGTTACCGTCCCTGGGCCGGCGTGCGCCGGGGCGGGCGGTCCAGCGCAGGCTTTATTAGTTTTATAATATAAAAATATAATTAATTAACGATTCTCTATGTCCAAGATATAGTTAAATTTTATGGCTGTAGATTTTAATTTTTTTTGCACCTCTTTTGACCGCTGAGGTAGCATGCGCTGCAGTACGTGGGACTGTGGTTTTCTCTCGCGGACCAGGTTGTTATAGAGGTAACCCGGTGGTCGCAACCCAGTTTGACAACTTTGCCTGCACCCGTCGGTTCCTCATCCGACCCAATTGTTCATTATCATGGCGCGACGCCGTGCGCTTTTACCTGGGCATGGTACTGGTGTCCTTTAGTATAGCCATAGCTTTTGCCCTCAAAGGCGCCTGGTTGATTCTGCCATTTGCCGGTCTGGAGATGCTGGCGCTGGGTATCGCGCTTTACGTGGTTTCACGAAGGGCGAATGATTGGCAGGAAATTTCCATCGATGGCGACCGCGTCGATGTCATTGCGCGCAACGCGGGGCAGCGACAGGCGCAATCGTTTCAGCGTGCCTGGGTGCGTGTGATTCACGAAGACGCGCCGATAAAGGGGCATCCGTCGCGACTCTGTCTGCGCTCGCACGGGCGCAGCGTGGAAGTGGGGCGCTGTCTCACGGAAGATGAAAAATGTTTCCTGGCGGAACAGCTGAATCGGGCGGTGCGCGCCTGTGAGTGATCGACTTATCGCGTACAATCCCGGGTGTCTGCTCCGAACTACAGCAGCTTTCAGGTATTGGAAGGAGAAATGTTGGCAATGTTGGTAACTAAAACAAAACGAGCGCTGACAGCGGCGGCCGGGATTGCGGCGCTGTTCGGCGCGACAAGCGCGGCAGCTGAATACGGTCTCAATCTGACCACCGGCGTAACTCCCATCAGCCGGGAGGCCTACGATCTGCACATGCTGATCCTGGAAGTCTGTATCGGTATCGGCGTGGTGGTCTTCGGCGCCATGTTCATTTCGATCATCAAGCACCGCAAATCGCGCGGTGTGCAGCCTTCCCAGTTCCATGAGAGCACCACGGTGGAAATCCTCTGGACCATCATTCCCTTTCTGATACTGGTGGGCATGGCGATTCCGGCTACCAAGGCGTTGGTGGCGATGGAGGATACCAGTAACGCGGATCTCAGTATCAAGGTGACGGGTTACCAGTGGCGCTGGGGTTACGATTATGTCGACAACGGCATCAGCTTCATCAGTTCGCTGGCCACGCCCAAAGATCAGATCTACAACAAAGCCAAGAAAGATGAGCACTATCTGCTTGAAGTGGATAAGCCCCTGGTGGTGCCGGTGAACAAGAAGGTGCGCCTGCTGATCACGGCCAACGACGTCATTCATGCCTGGTGGGTGCCCGCGCTGGGCATGAAGAAAGATGCGATTCCGGGTTATATCAACGAAATGTGGTTCAAGGTCGAAAAGGCCGGCACCTACCGCGGTCAGTGCGCGGAGCTGTGCGGCAAGGATCACGGTTTTATGCCGATCGTGGTGGTGGCCAAGGACGAAGCGGATTACGAAAAGTGGGTCGCCGAGCAAAAGGGCGAGGCCAAGGCCGACGAGCAGGCGGCTCAGCGGACCTGGAGCCGCGATGAGTTGATGGCCCGCGGCGAAAAGGTCTACAACAGCAGCTGCGCCGCCTGCCACCAGGCCAACGGTGAGGGCGTGCCCGGCGCTTTCCCGGCGCTCAAGGGCGGTGCAGTGACGACCGGCCCGGTTGCCGGCCATATTTCTTTGGTTCTCAACGGCAAGCCCGGCACTGCGATGGCGGCTTTCGCCAACCAGTTGAGTGATGTGGAGCTGGCAGCGGTGGTCACCTACGAGCGTAACGCCTGGGGCAACGACACCGGCGACATGGTTCAACCTTCTGACGTAAAGGCAGCCCGTTAAGGGTCGTGAAGGAGAGGAGTTAAATGAGTACCGCAACGACACACGACGCACATCATGAAGAACACCCGAGCGGGCTGATGCGCTGGGTAACGACCACCAACCACAAGGACATCGGCACTCTTTATCTGCTGTTCTCGCTGCTGATGTTCCTGGTCGGCGGCGCGATGGCGATGGTGATTCGCGCCGAACTGTTCGAGCCAGGCTTGCAGTTCGTAGAACCGCAGTTCTTCAATTCCATGACCACCATGCATGCGCTGATCATGATCTTCGGCGCCGTCATGCCCGCGTTCGTGTGTCTGGCCAACTGGCTGATACCGATGATGATCGGTGCGCCGGACATGGCCCTGCCGCGCATGAACAACTGGAGTTTCTGGATTCTGCCGTTCGCCTTCGCCATCCTGCTCAGTACGCTGTTCATGGAGGGCGGCGCGCCGGCGGGTGGCTGGACGATGTATCCGCCGCTGGTGATGCAGACCGGTAATGCGTTTCCGTTCCTGATCTTCTCGGTGCACCTGATGGGTATTTCCTCCATCATGGGTGCGATCAACGTCATAGTGACCATCGTCAACATGCGCGCGCCCGGCATGACGATGATGAAGATGCCGCTGTTCGTCTGGACCTGGCTGATCACCGCCTACCTGCTGATTGCCACCATGCCTGTACTGGCCGGCGCGGTGACGATGCTGTTGACCGACCGCTTTTTCGATACCTCGTTCTTCAACGCCGCCGGCGGCGGTGACCCGGTGATGTTTCAGCACATTTTCTGGTTCTTCGGGCATCCCGAGGTGTACATTCTGATCCTGCAGGCCTTCGGTATCGTTTCACAGATCATTCCGACCTTTGCGCGCAAACCGTTGTTTGGTTACAGCTCGATGGTTTATGCGACCGCGTCGATCGCTTTTCTTTCGTTCATCGTCTGGGCGCACCATATGTTCACGGTCGGTATGCCGCTGACCGGAGAATTGTTCTTCATGTACGCAACCATGCTGATCGCCGTTCCCACCGGGGTGAAGGTGTTCAACTGGGTGTCGACCATGTGGCGCGGCGCCATGACCTTCGAGACGCCGATGCTGTTCGCGATCGGTTTCGTGATCATGTTCACCATTGGTGGTTTCTCCGGTCTGATGCTGGCGATGGCGCCGGTCGATTTCCAGTATCACGATACCTATTTCGTCGTCGCCCATTTCCACTACGTGCTGGTGACCGGCGCCGTATTCGCCATTATGGGCGCCACCTACTACTGGTTGCCGAAGTGGACCGGGCACATGTACAACGAGAAACTGGGTAAGCTGCACTTCTGGCTTTCGACGATTTCGGTCAATGTGCTGTTTTTCCCGCAGCACTTCCTGGGGCTCGCGGGCATGCCGCGGCGTATTCCGGACTACTCGGTGCAGTTTGCCGGTTTCAACGAGATCTCGAGTATCGGTGGTTTTGCCTTCGGGCTGACGCAGTTGCTGTTCGTGTATATCGTCTTCAAGACCATTAAAGGTGGCGAGAAGGCCACCGATCAGGTCTGGGAAGGTGCCCACGGACTGGAGTGGACCCTGCCTTCGCCGCCGCCGTACCACAGCTTCAGCACGGCGCCTGAAGTCAAATAAGCGGCCTGGAGGGAGAGGCGGGCGCCGCAGGGCGCCCGCCGGCACGTATGGATTATAAGGCACAGACAGCACGCGCCCGCAAATTCGCGATAGTGCTTGGGGTCATGGCCATCGCCGTCTACCTAGGGTTCATCTGGGCGACCGCAAACGGATTCTGAGCATGGGTGAGGAAGTGGAACAGGGCAAGAAGCGCACGCTGCGCCAGACGCTGTTTATCGTCGGCGGGATGTCGTTGTTCGTATTCGCTCTGGTGCCCATGTATGGGCTGCTGTGCGATTTGACCGGCCTGAACGGAAAGACGCGTAACGAGGCGCAGGAGGTGGTCGATGTCAGCCCGGATACTTCGCGCACGGTGACGGTGGAGTTTCTCGCCAGCGTCAACGAGTCCATGCCCTGGGATTTCCGCCCCGTAGTGGCGCGCATGACCGTTCATCCGGGAGAAGTCAAGCAGACTTCGTTTCTGGCGCGCAACCGTACCTCGACGGAGATGGTCGGCCAGGCGATTCCCAGCGTGACACCGGGTCTTGCGGCCCTGCACTTCAAGAAGACGGAGTGTTTTTGTTTCACCGAACAGAAATTCGCCGCCGGCGAAGAACGCGAGATGCCGCTGATATTCATGGTGGACAAGGATCTGCCCGAGCATATCTCCACCGTGACGCTGGCATACACGTTTTTCGATAAGCAGAAGTTAGTGGATTAAAACACCAGAGATGAGGATGTTGGAATGAGCGAAGCACATGGCGGTTACTACGTGCCCCACGGGACGTACTGGCCCATAGTCGGTTCTATAGGTCTGACGACGCTGTTGGTGGGTGTCGCCAATTTTCTGAACGGCTGGAATGCCGGCGAAGCGCTGATGGTGGCCGGTTTCGCCATTGTGCTGTTCATGATGTTCGGCTGGTTCGGGACTGTCATCCGCGAGAGCGAGTCCGGGATGTACGACGACCAGGTCGACCGCTCCTTCCGTTGGGGTATGGGCTGGTTCATTTTCTCCGAAGTCATGTTTTTCGCTGCATTCTTCGGTGCCTTGTTCTACGCCCGCATCTATTCGGTGCCGTGGCTTGGCGGTGCCGACCCGGGTACCAACGAGTTTCTCTGGAACGGCTTTGAGGCGGTGTGGCCGACCAACGGGCCGGGGGACGTCGGTGGCAAGTTCGAGACGATCGGCGCGTGGGGTATTCCGGCCATCAATACCCTGCTGCTGTTGAGTTCCTGCGTGACCGTGACCTTCGCCCACTGGGCGTTGAAGAAAAACCAGCGCACGCCCCTGGTGTTGTGGCTGCTGGCGACCGTGGTACTCGGTTTCACGTTCCTTGGCTTGCAGATCATGGAATACATGCATGCCTACCACGAACTCAATCTGACGTTGGGTTCGGGGATCTACGGTTCGACGTTCTTCATGCTGACCGGATTCCACGGTTTCCACGTGACTGTCGGCGCGATCATGTTGACCGTGATCATGTTGCGCAGCATGAAAGGCCATTTCACGCCCGATCATCACTTTGCCTTCGAAGGCGTCGCCTGGTACTGGCACTTTGTCGACGTGGTTTGGTTGGGCCTGTTTATTTTTGTCTATATCCTGTAACTGCAATCAGGATTGGAAGAGCGCCGCCTAGCGGCGCTTTTTTTTGCCCGCGCTTAAGGCTGGCTGTGGGCCGGCGCCTGCGGGTAGATGCCGTGCGGTTTGATATAGCCGGTGAAAATACCCAGCATCAGCAGGGCGAACAGCGACACGGAGAGGACGATGCGCAAGGTCAGCGCTTTGGCGGTGCGTTCGGTGCGTCCTTTGTCCTTGATCAGAAAGACCATGCCGAGGGCCAGGCTGGCAAGAATTGCGATCAGCACCATTACGATCAGGGATTTGATAAGCATCGGCTTCACCGCGACTGGACGTGTGTCGCAGTATAAAGTCAAAGTCGGCCCGCACCAAGGCGGTTGCGTGGGGGGCGTCTTATGCGGGTATAGTGATTTTCGCTTGCGGCGGTTCCGGGCGCTGCGTAATCTGCAAGCATGCGCTTTGGCAGTATGGAATTCAGGCCGGGTTGGTGGCCGACGCTGATTACCCTGGTGGTATTCGGGATTCTGCTGAGTCTGGGTTTCTGGCAGCTCGATCGCGCCGCTCAAAAGCGCGCCCTGATGGCGCAATATCACGCCGGTTCGCAGAGCGCGCTGTTGAAGCTTGATGCGCAACTGCGCTCGGTGAAAGGGTTGGACTATCAGCCGGCCGAAGCCGTCGGACATTACGACGGCGCGCGTCAGTTCCTGCTCGACAACCGTACCCATAACGGCCAGGTCGGCTACGAGGTGTTGACGCCGCTGAAACTTGCGGGCGCGGCGGTCGGGGTGCTGGTCAATCGCGGCTGGATTCCGCTGGGAGGTAGTCGCGATCGGCTGCCGGATGTCGCCGTCGACCACGCGCCGCGGACGGTGCGCGGCCGCCTTCGCGACGTTTCGCACAAAGGTTTCAGTCTGGGCGAGGAAACGCCGCGCCGTGGCTGGCCCTATCGGGTGCTGCGAGTGGATATCGCGCATTTGTCCGCGCAGCTGGGCTACCGCCTGCTGCCGCTGGAGTTGCTGCTGGATCCCGATCAGCCGGATGGCTATGTCAGGGACTGGCATCCGCTGCGCCAGACCTTCGGCCCGGAACGCAACGTGGGCTACGCGGTGCAGTGGTTCGCCCTGGCGACTACGCTGTTGGTGATTTACCTGGCGGTCAATTTAAAAAAGCAGGAGAAGCATGACGACTCAAGTCCCTGACCCCGCCGTGTTGCGGCGCAATCGTATTTCGTTGGTACTGGTATTCGTGTTGTTTGCCTCGCCGGTGATTGTCGCCTGGCTGTTGTTCTTCGTGTTCCCTGAGTGGGTGCCGACCGCCAGCAGTAATCACGGCACGCTGGTAAAGCCTGTACGGCCGTTGCCGGCCTTCCATCTGCCGACGCTGGAAGGCAAGGCGATCGAGCGCGACTGGTTGCAAGGCAAATGGACTTTCGTCTACCTGCACGCGGGCGCTTGCGAGCAGGACTGTGTGCAGCAGCTGTACAAAATGCGCCAGATCCGCCTGACGCAGGGCAAGAACCTCGATCGTCTGCAGCGGCTGATGTTGTGGCAGACGCAAGATCAGGACGCGCATAGCCAGGACGCGGTCGGCGAGCATTTCCCGGGGCAGGTGACGGCATTGCTGCCGGCCACCGGCGCTTCGGATCTGATCGCCACTTTCGCCACCGGGGCGCAGTCTGCGCTGCGGGCGGGCAATCTGTATCTGGTGGACCCAATGGGCAATCTGATGATGGTCTATGCGCCGGATGATGATCCCGGCGGCGTGATCAGAGACCTGGAAAGGCTCTTAAAATACTCCGGCTTGGGGTAAAATAGGCCACCCGCCGGCAGGGGCGGGCAATAGCGTTGTGGAGCACAATGACTAGTTATTCAATAGCCTCGGGTAGCGCGATCGCGTGGCGCGACTACTTGGGTGTGTGCAAACTGAAAGTGGTCGCTTTGATCGTGTTCACCGCGCTGGTGGGCATGTTTCTCTCGGTACCGGGGATGGTGCCGTGGCAGCCGTTGGTGTTCGGTACACTCGGCATCGGCATGGCGGCGGCGTCGGCGGCGGCGATCAACCATCTGGTTGACCGTCACGTCGATGCGCGCATGGCGCGTACCGCCAACCGGCCGGTGGCCAGCGGCCATCTCACCGGGCGCAACTGTTTGTTGTTCGCCCTCGCCCTCGGTGTGCTCGCGATGTGGATCCTGGTGCAGTTCGTCAACGTGCTGACGGCGGCGCTCACCTTCGCCTCGCTGATCGGCTACGCGGTGATTTACACCCTCTATCTGAAACGCGCGACACCGCAGAACATCGTCATCGGCGGCGCCGCCGGCGCCGCGCCGCCGGTGCTTGGCTGGACCGCTGTAACCGGTCAAGTCGATCCCAACGCTTTGCTGGTGTTTCTGATCATCTTTGTCTGGACGCCGCCGCACTTCTGGGCGCTGGCCATCCACCGGCGCAACGAATACGCCAAAGCCGATATACCCATGTTGCCGGTAACGCACGGGGTCGACTTTACGCGCTTGCAGGTGCTGTTCTATACCGTGCTGTTGGTGGTGGTGACGGTGATGCCGTACGCCACGCGGATGAGCGGCCTGTTGTACCTCATCGGCGCCCTGGCCCTGGGCGTCGGATTCCTCTATCACGCCTGGGCGTTGATGCGTGACGACAGCGGCGCGCAGGCGATGAAGACTTTCGGCTATTCGATCGTCTACCTGATGGCCTTGTTCGCCTTCCTGCTGGTCGATCATTACTTGCGCTTTTACCCTACGCTCTGAATGGGCATGCGGCCGTGGCAACGGCGCAATTACTTAACGCCCGCTTAACGGCCTCTCCCTATAATGCATCGCCACAAGGTCTGGGCAGGTACCTGCCTGCCGCTCCAGGTGGGCTACACTTGTATGTTTATACAGGGACTTAGGCCTACTTCCGATTTTTTCCGTGCCCGGCGACGGGCGGAGAAACACTCTGCGGTCTTTACCTTCAGCACATTTGTATATTAGAATTTCATGTTTTTATAACCCGGCTTGAGGGCAGCAGTCCGCTCACGCGACGAGGCAACGATCATGGCACATACCGGGCTCGCCAATACCCAGCAGTACAATTACGAAATCATCAAGAAGTTTTCCGTTATGGCCCTGGTCTGGGGGCTGTTAGGCATGGCGGCGGGTGTGTACATCGCCTCCTAACTGGCCTGGCCGTTTCTCAATTTCGACATTCCGCAAATCACTTTCGGCCGGCTGCGCCCGGTGCATACCACGCTGGTGATTTTCGGTTTCGGCGGCTGCGCGCTGTTCGCCACATCCTACTATATCGTGCAGCGTACTTGTCAGACCCGTCTGTACAGCGACTGGATGGCGAGTTTCACCTTCTGGGGGTGGCAGCTGGCGGTAGGCCTGGGTGCGCTCAGCTACATGTTCGGTTACACGCAGTCGCGCGAATACGCCGAGTTCGAGTGGCCGATCGACATCCTGATCGCCGTCACCTGGGTGGTGTATTTCACGCTTTACGCGCAGACCCTGCGACGTCGCTCGCAACCGCATATCTATGTGGCCAACTGGTTTTATATGGCCTTCATCCTGGCCACCGCCATTTTGCATATCTTCAACAACCTGGCGGTGCCGGTGGGACTGTTCACACTCAAGTCCTATAGCTTGTTCTCCGGCGTGCAGGATGCCATGACGCAGTGGTGGTACGGCCACAACGCGGTGGGCTTTTTCCTGACCGCGGCGTTTCTCGGCATGATGTACTATTTCGTACCCAAGCAGGCGGGACGGCCGGTGTATTCCTATCGCCTGTCGATCATCCATTTCTGGGCGCTGTCCTTCCTGTATATGTGGGTGGGCGCGCACCACCTGCACTGGACGGCGCTGCCGGACTGGACCTCGACGCTGGCCGCCACCTTTTCCATCATGCTGTTGCTGCCTTCATGGGGCGGGATGATCAACGGCATCATGACGCTCTCCGGTGCCTGGGAAAAGCTGCGTACCGATCCGGTGATGCTGTTTTTGATCACCGCCTTGTCCTTTTACGGCATGGCGACCTTCGAGGGACCGCTGATGTCGCTTAAGAGCGTGAACGCACTGTCTCACTATACCGACTGGACGATCGGCCATGTGCATTCCGGGGCGCTGGGCTGGGTGGCCATGATCACCTTCGGCTCTTTTTATCACATGGTGCCACGTCTCTACGATACCCGTCTTTACAGTGTTCGCCTGGTGTATGTGCATTTCTGGCTGGCGACCATCGGTATCCTGTTGTATATCACCGCCATGTGGGTGGCCGGGATTTTCCAGGGACTGATGCTGCGCAGTTTCGACGACTACGGCAACCTTGCCTACACCTTTGTCGAGACCGTGGCGTTCCTGCACGAGCCTTACGTCGTGCGCGCCATGGGCGGCGTGTTCTTTATCTCCGGCGTTGCCGTCATGGCCTGGAACATGTACATGACGGTGCGTCAGTCGCGCATCGAAAGCGCCGAAATCGAAGCCAGGATCGCCGCCAAGATGGCCAACGCCTGACCCGGGCCCGCGGAGACATTTACAGTGATTAAACACGAAAATATCGAAACCAACGCCGGTCTGCTGATTGTATTGACGCTGATCGTCATCAGTATCGGCGGTTTGGTGGAAATTGTCCCGCTGTTTTATATCAATGACACAGTGGAAAAAGTCTCGGGTGTGCGCCCTTATACACCGCTCGAGCTACGCGGCCGGGATATTTATCAGCGTGAAGGCTGTTACCTCTGTCATTCGCAGATGGTGCGCCCTTTTCGCGATGAATGGTTGCGCTACGGTCACTATTCGCTGGCCGCCGAGTCGCAGTACGACCATCCGTTCCAATGGGGCTCCAAGCGTACCGGGCCCGATCTGGCGCGCGTCGGTGGGAAGTATTCCAATGCCTGGCACGTCGCTCACCTGATCAATCCGCGCGATGTGGTGCCACAGTCGATCATGCCCAATTATCCCTGGCTGCAAACCACGGACCTGGACTACTCGGATGTGCAGGCGCGCATGCGCGCCCTGAAGAAAACCGGAGTGCCGTATTCCGAGACCCAGGCCGAATTTGACCGCAACGTCGCCGCCTTCGGGCCCGAAACCGCGAATAAGCTGGACATCCTGCACGCCGAGGAAAATCTGATGCAGCAGGCGCTGACCAACGACTACGACGGTCAACGCGACCGGGTGACCGAAATGGACGCGCTGGTGGCCTATTTGCAGGTTCTGGGAACCATGGTGGATTTCAGTAAATACGATGAAGGGTATTTTGCCGAGTTCCGCTGAGTTAAGGCGCGGAGGAGGCGGGAGAATGCCGCAATGCCGGACTGGTTACAATGGCTGAGTCGTTTCGAGAACTCCAAAATCCTGGCGTTGCTGATATTCTTTTTCACCTTTTGCGGCATTTTGATCTATGTCTACACGGGGAAGAAACGTGCAAAGCGGCTCGAGTCGTACAAGTACATCCCGCTGCAGGACGACGAACGCGATTTAGACGCCGGTAACGGCGAGGAAAACGACGATGAGCGACAAAAAAGCTAGATCACAGGGAGCCGTGCAGACGACCGGCCACGCCTGGGACGGTGACATTCAGGAGTTCAACAATCCTTTGCCGACCTGGTGGCTGTGGGCTTTTTACGCGACGGTGGTGTTCGCGCTGATCTACTGGGTGCTGTATCCCGCCTGGCCGGTCGGTGGCAGTTTCACCAAGGGGATGTTCAACGATATCACCTTTGTCGACAGCGACGGCAGCGTCAAAACCACGCATTGGAATACCCGCGCATTACTGATCCGGGATTTGAAGGAGGGCAAAGAGGCGCGCCTCAGCCAGGAGTACATGTCCAAGGTTGCCGACGCCAGCTACGCGCAGATTCTCGCCGATCCGGAAATGATGGCCTATACCCGCTCGGTCGCCAAAGGCTTGTTCGGCGACAACTGTGCCGCCTGCCATGGGGCCGGTGGACAGGGGGTGATCGGTTTGTTTCCCAATCTGGCCGATGATGCCTGGCTGTGGGGCGGAAGCATCGAGCAGGTGCACAAAACGATCGCCGACGGCCGTTACGGTTTCATGCCGGCGTTCAGCGATACCTTCGACGCCAAACAACTGCGGGATGTCGCTTCGTACGTGCTGAGCCTGTCGGGCAATCCCGTGGACGGCGTTGCCCGCGCCCGCGGCGAAAAAATCTTCCAGACCCAGGAGGGCGGCTGTCATTACTGCCACACGCCGGCCGGCACCGGACTGAAATCCCAGGGCGCGGCAAATCTTACCGACCAGATCTGGACGATCGCCGATGTCAACGGGACCGATGATCCCGCGGTCAAGTTGGAACGGGTCGAAAAAGTCATCAGCGGCGGCGTGCAGCGGCAGATGCCGCACTGGTCGGAACGGCTGACGCCAGCGCAGATCAAGTTGTTGACGGTCTATGTGCACGAACTGGGGGGCGGGCAGTAGAGCCATGTGCGGGCTCTAGGTTCAGGCGAAGGCAATGGCTGACGCCGGTGCGCAACCGCTTTACCAGGCGCGGATCCCTATTTACACGCGTTCCGTCAAGGGGCGTTTCCGAAACCTGAAGTGGGGTATTCTGGGCCTCGCTTACAGTGTCTACTTTCTTTTGCCCTGGCTGCGTTGGGAGCGCAATGTCGGCCCCGACCAGGCTGTGTTGTTCGATATTTCCGCGCGCAAATTCTATCTGTTCGATCTGGTGGTGCATGCCCAGGACCTGTTCTGGCTCGCCGGTCTGCTGGTGATCGCCGCGCTGTTGCTCTTTTTTGTCACCGGACTCGCCGGTCGGGTGTTTTGCGGTTACTTCTGTTTTCAAACTCTTTGGACCGATTTGTACATGCTTATCGAGCGGTTGGTCCAGGGAGACCGTGTCGCCCGCATTCGTCTGGACAAGGCGCCATGGAGCGCCGCCAAGCTGGTACGCAAGACGTCTACCCACTTTCTCTGGCTGCTGGCGGCGTTTCTCACCGGTCTGACTTTCACCCTCTATTGGGAGGACGCGCCGCGACTGATCGTCGACTGGTTCAGCGGTGATGCGCCGTTTGCCGCTTACGCCACGACCTTGTTTTTGACTGCGACCACCTATGTCATGGCCGGCCTGGCGCGCGAACAGGTCTGTACCTATATGTGCCCTTACGCCCGCTTCCAGTCGGTGATGTTTGACGCCGACACCCGTATCGTCGCCTATGACACCTCCCGCGGCGAGGCGCGGCGCGGACGCCACCGGGTCACGCGCCAACTGAAAAACCGAGAGCAGCGCCAGCAACAAGGTGTCGGTGACTGTATCGACTGCGGTTACTGCGTGCAGGTCTGCCCCACGGGTATCGATATCCGTGATGGGCTGCAGGTGCAGTGCATCAGCTGTGCGCTGTGTATCGACGCCTGCGCGACCATCATGGACTCGCTTGGGTGGGGTAAAAGCCTGATCGGCTATACCTCCGAGAAACAGGCCGCCGGACTGCCCAGTCGGCTGTGGAAGCCGCGTACCATCGCCTATGGCGTGCTATTGCTGACGGCCATCGGCGCCCTGGCCTGGAGCGTGGGTAATCAGGCGCCGCTCGAACTCAGTGTGGTCCAGTTGCGTCAGCCCCTGTTTGTGCGCCTCTCGGACGGGCGCATACAGAATCGCTATGAACTGCATATGGAAAACAAGACCGACGAACCGATCCAGGTCGCCATCATGATGCGGGGGCTGGCCGGTGCCCAACTCGATCTCGGCAAGCTGGCATCGGTGGAATTGCCGCCGCAACGCGCCCTGCACGTGCTGGCGCGTGTACGCTGGGGTTCGAGCCGGGATGTGAAAGGTTCGCGCGGTTTTGACTTCAATCTGGTGCCGCAGCGGCGCGATGATCTGGGCATGATCAGTGCGCCTGCCACCTTCTACCTGCCGGGGACGAATTACTGATGTTGCAGTCACTGCTTGCTCTGCCGTTGGGGGCGCTGGCCGAAGTGCTTCTGTTTCTGCTGGTTTATTCGCTGTCGCCGTTGAACGGCAAACTGTCGGCGGCCCTGGTGGCGCTGATTTCCATTTCGCTGGTGGTGCTCTACAGCATGCTGCGCTGGCCTGGCGCCGATGTGCTGGCGATGTATATCGCCGTGTTGGCCGTAGGTGGCTATCTGCTGGGCATTATCAGCAGCAGCTACGAACAGCGGCGTGCCGAAGGGGCACCCAAGCGGCGCTGGTTCCACTGGGCACCGGCGCTGATCGTGGCGTTCTTTCTCGCCTTGTTCGCCCTCGATGGCGTACTGGTGACCATCTCCACCCAGGGGCTGCCGCCGTGGCTGGCGCAGCTTATACTCCCGAAAGCGTCTATAGACGAACAGGTACAGTCTTTGTTTCCCGGCACCGTGGCGAATAATTTCCAGAAAAAAGAAGAACAGTACAATGCCTACCTGGATCAGGTGAAACGGCAGCAGGAGCGCGGCTGGAAGGTTGACAAGGGTTGGTTGAAAAAACCGGTGGTTGGCGCTCCGGCGGTCTTTCAGGTGCGGGTGAAGGAAGCCGACGACGCACCGCTGCGCTTTGCCGAGGTGAGCGGGGTTTTTCTCCGGCCGTCGGACAGCCGCAAGGACATGACATTCGACATGCAGGAAGTCGAACCCGGGCTGTATCAGACGATATTGCGCCTGCCGCAGCCGGGGATGTGGGACCTGCTGTTGAAGATTCAACGTGGTTCCCAGTTGCACGAAGTACGCGCCTCGACTTCGGTCAGCGCCAGGGGAGACTAGGCGCGCGGCTTGCGCGCCCGGTCCGGGACGACGGCTTTGAGTCAACGCGCCCAACAAACCGCCTGTTTTCATTGCGGCCTGCCAGTTCCGCCGGGCGCCGACTATGGCGTCACTATCGACGCCCGCGAGCAACCCATGTGTTGCCGCGGGTGTCAGGCGGTGGCGCAGGCTATCGTCGCCGGCGGACTGACCGATTTCTACCGTCATCGCACGGCGACATCGCTTCAGGCCCGGGACCTGGTGCCCGCCGAACTCGACAAACTGTCCCTGTATGATCGGGAGGATCTGCAACAGAGTTTTGCCGTCGGGCAAGGCGGCGGGACTCGCGAGGCGGCGTTGATTATCGAGGGGATCGTCTGCGCCGCCTGTGTCTGGTTGAACGAGCGGCACGTGCGCACGCTGCCGGGAGTGCATGAGTTCGCGATCAACTACTCGACCCACCGCGCACGCGTGCGTTGGGATCCGCGGCAAATCCGCCTGAGCCAGATACTCGAAGCCGTCGCCGCCATCGGCTACCAGGCCCACCCCTTCGATCCGGGGCGCCAGGAGCAGCTGCAGCGCGACGAGCGCCGGGCGGCATTGCGTCGCCTGGCGGTGGCCGGGCTGGGCATGCTGCAGGTGATGATGCTGGCCGTGGCCTTGTATGCCGGAGACGCCTCGGGGATGGACGCGCAGTTGCGGGCGTTCCTGCGCTGGATAAGCCTGCTGTTGACCGTGCCGGTGGTGTTGTATGCGGGAAAAGGCTTTTTTATCAGTGCCTGGCGCGATCTGCGCCGCCGTCAGCTGGGGATGGACGTGCCCGTCGCGCTGGCCATCGGTGGCGCGTTTCTCGCCAGTACCTGGGCCACCGTGCGCGGCAGCGGCGAAATCTATTACGATTCCGTCACCATGTTCATTTTTTTCCTGCTCGCCGGCCGCTTCCTGGAAATGAGCGCCCGTCATCGGGCCGGGCAGGCCGCCGAAGAACTGGTCAAGCTGCTGCCCGCGACTGCGGCGCGCCTCGGCGAACGGGGTGAGGAGCAGGTTGCGGTGGCCGATCTGGCACCGGGCGATCGCGTATTGGTGCGTCCGGGCGAGAGTGTCCCCGCCGACGGCCGGATCGTTCAGGGTCGCAGCTCGATCGACGAGTCGCTGTTGACCGGCGAGAGCGTCCCGCTGGCGCGTGCGCCGGGCGATCGAGTGACCGGCGGCACGGTCAACAACGAAAGCCCGCTGATCGTCGAGGTGGAGGCCGTCGGCGAGGGGACGGTGCTGTCGTCGATTCTGCGGTTGTTGGATCGGGCGCAGAGCGAAAAACCCGGCGTCGCGCGGCTGGCCGACCGGATTGCCGGTTGGTTCGTCGCCGGGCTGCTGCTGGTGGCCGCCGTCGTAGCCTGGTGGTGGTGGCAGCACAACCCCGCGCATGCGTTTGCGGTGACCTTATCGGTGTTGGTGGTGACCTGTCCCTGCGCCCTCTCGCTGGCTACGCCGGCGGCGGTGACAGCGGCCACCGGGGCGTTGACGCGACTGGGTGTGCTGACGACCCGTGGCCACGCCCTGGAAACGCTGGCGCGGGCCACCCACATGATTTTTGACAAAACCGGCACGCTCACCGAGGGCCGCCTGCGGCTGGAGCGGGTCGAGTTGTTGGGCGAGCGTGACCGACACGCCTGCCTACGACTGGCCGCCGGGCTCGAGCAGGCCTCCGAGCACCCGATTGCGCGTGCCCTGGCGTTGGCGGGCGCGCCGCGCTGTGCGGTGACTGAGGTGAGCGCCAGCGCCGGACAGGGCATAGAGGGCTGGGTGGACGGTGACCGCTTTCGTATCGGCACGCCCGACTATGTGGCGGCGCTGCAGGCGCACGGGGCCGGACAGAGCGCCACCGGGCGCCCGGCCGACGGCGTTTATCTCGGCGATCAGGATGGCTATCTGGCGCGTTTCGTCTTTGCCGATCAATTGCGCGAGCAGGCCGGCGCGGCGCTACAGGCGTTGCGCGGCCTGGGGTTGGAGATCGAGCTGCTGAGCGGAGATCAGCCGGCGGCGGTGGAGGCGGTGGCGCGGGAATTGGGCGTCAGCCGCTATCAGTCGCGCTGTCGCCCGCAGGACAAGTTGGCCCGGATCACCCAATTGCAGCACCAGGGCGCTGTGGTGGCGATGGTCGGCGACGGCGTTAACGATGCGCCGGTGTTGGCCGGTGCCCAGGTTTCTCTCGCCATGGGCGGCGGGACGCAACTGGCGCACGCCAGTGCCGACATGGTGCTGTTGTCGGAAAAACTGCCCCATCTGGTGGATGCCGTACGCACCAGCCGGCGCACCTTGCAGATCATCCGGCAGAATCTCGCCTGGGCGCTGCTTTATAATCTACTGGCCGTGCCACTGGCAGCTGCCGGTTGGGTGGCGCCGTGGATGGCCGCAATCGGCATGTCCGGCAGTTCGCTGGTGGTGGTGCTCAACGCCCTGCGGTTGCGTGCCGCGGATCGGGGGTAACTATGAATATCCTGTATCTGTTAATCCCTATCAGCTTAATTATTATGGCAATTGCGATTGGGGTGCTGCTCTGGGCCATTCGTTCGGGGCAGTTTGAAGACCTGGAAGGGCCGGCCCACCGGATCCTGATGGACGACGACGACCCGCGCATTCCGCGCAAACCGGCGTTGAAGGATTCGGACGAGTAAGATAAGATAACGCTAATATTTAAGGGGTACGAATATGTTTTCCTTCCAGAATTTTCCATTGCCCATCGTGATCGCCCTGGTGGTGCTGGCCTACGCCAGTTTTCTTTCGGTGGTTCTGTTCGCGTAGGCGGGCGCCCGGATAAAAAAACGGCCCCGTTGGCAACAACGGGGCCGTTTTGTTTTCTGCGACCGGAACCCGGGTGGGGCGGCGATCAGAGCATCAGCTGCTTCAGCCGCCCGATGGCGTTTTTCTCCAGTTGCCGGATGCGCTCGGCGGAAACGCCGAAACGGTCGGCCAGTTCGTGCAGAGTGGCCTTCTGTTCGCGCAGCCAGCGTTGTTGCAGTATCACCCGATCGCGTTCATCCAGCGCCTCCAGCGCCTGATAGAGGCGGTCGCTGGCCTGGGCTTCCCAGTCGCTACGTTCGAGTAATTGCGCCGGGTCACTGCTGGTAGGTGCTTGCAGATAAGCCGACGGCGCCCAGGCGACCTCTTCGTCCTCGCCGCTGGCAACCGGATCGAAGGACACGTCCTGCCCATTGAGCCGGGACTCCATTTCCAATACCGTCTGCGGCGCCACGCCCAGATCCTCGGCCACCGACTCGACCTCTTCGCGGCTGAACCACCCCAAGCGTTTCTTGCTGCTGCGCAGGTTGAAAAACAGCTTGCGCTGGGCCTTGGTCGTCGCGACCTTGACGATGCGCCAGTTGCGCAGGATAAATTCGTGTATTTCGGCCTTGATCCAATGGACCGCGAAGGAGACCAGGCGTACGCCCACATCCGGGTCAAAGCGCTTCACAGCCTTCATCAGACCGATGCCGCCTTCCTGGATCAGATCCGCAAGTGGCAGGCCATAGCCGCTATAGCCGCGGGCGATCTTCACCACGAAGCGCAGGTGGGAAACCACCAGTTCGCGTGCCGCTTCCACGTCTTCATGGTCACGCAGTTTCAGCGCCAGCTCGCGTTCGCGCTCCGCCGTCAAGACCGGGACGTTGTAGACGGCTTGCAGATACCGATCCAGCTGACCGCTGGGGACCGGTAAGGCGATTGCGTTGGTGGTGACTAAAGCTTGACTCATCGTCCACATACCTCTCATCCGAGCAGGGATCATTTTAGCACTCGATGTCTAGGAGTGCTAATCCGAATCAAAGTTCCCGTCGGATGCCGGTTCGGGCGGTTTCTGTAACTATATTATATTTCAAGCACATACCATATTTCTTCCGCGCGCCTTGGCGGCGTAGAGGGCTTGGTCGGCGCTGTTCAGCAGTTGCGTGAGGGTCATTTCCGGCCGGTTCTGGTTGGATGCCACACCGATACTTACCGTGATATTGACTCCGGCGGGCTTGAGTGCCTCGATCTCCCGCCGTAGCCCCTCGGCGCAGGAATGCGCATTGCTGGACTGGCAGCAGGGGACCAGCACCGCGAACTCCTCGCCGCCGAAGCGCACCGCCATGGCGTTGTCCGGCAACCGGTCCAGCAGCAGCTGGCCGAGGCTCTCGAGTACCCGGTCGCCGGCGATGTGCCCCAGGTTGTCATTGATCCGTTTGAAGTGATCGATATCCAGCAGCGCCGCCGCCACCGGATAATTGCTACGATCGGCAATGAACTGCTCGCCGTGGTCGAGCAGGTAACGGCGGTTGTAGACCCGCGTCAGGCTGTCGGTGATGGCCAGGCGGTGCATACTTTCCGTCTGCCTTTTGAGAGCGGCAAACTGCTGCTTGATCAACAACAGCGAGCGGATGCGCGCCATCAGGATTTCCTCGACGATCGGCTTGGCGACAAAATCGTTGGCGCCGGCGTGGAACACCTCGATCTGACGCTCGTCGGCTTCCGCGCCGGTCAACACCAGCACCGGCATTTCCTGCTGTGAATAATGGAAGCGGGTGCGGATGGCGTGCAGCAGGTCGCCGCCGGTGAGCCTGCCCTGCAGAAAGAAGTCGGTAATAACGATATCGAAGCTCTCGGCGGCCCGCGGGCCGCCGACGGCGGTATCCTGCAACAACTCCAGCGCCTCTTCCGCGTGGGTGGTGTGAATCACCTGCAGGCCGTGATGTTCCATCAGGCGCAGCATCAGTGTGGCGGTGAGCTGGCTGTCCTCGACGTAAAGAATACGCCCGACCAGGCCGGAGTTGCGTTGCATGAAGTTCTGGATGAAGCTGGCGAAAGCCTGATAGCCCAGCGATTTGTCGAAGTAGTCGGTGACGCCGGCGGCGAAACCCTCGCGCAACAGGCGCGTATCGGCATCGCCCGAGACCACGATGATGGGCGTATAGCGGTGGTGGCTGGAGGCGCGCACGTGGCGGCTGAACTCCAGGCCGTCCTTGTCCGCCAGCATCAGTGCGGTGGTGATCAGATCGAAGCGCTGGCGTTGCAGCCACTCACAGCCCTCCTGCACGCTGCCGCAGGTGGTGATCTCGGTATCCGGCATTACCTCGTTGAGCACACGAACGATGATCGTGCGTGCGACTTCGGAGCTGTCGACTACCAGAATGCGATTAATTTTTCGAGGCATTGACCCATACACCCGCTTCTTGGCGATTCTTCTTATGAAGGTACGTTAAAGCCACATCCCGGATATAGCGGCGCCTTGGCGGCAGACCTTTAAGCGTGGGAAAACGGCGCAAGTGGCCGGGGTCGGGGATTTTTTCGCCTCAGCCGGGCTCGATGGTGGCCAGATGGCGGCCGACTGCGATCCAGGCGCCGATCAGGCCGAGCAGCGCGCCCGACGACAACAGGACGAGCCATTGCCCCATATCCAGCAGGTGCAGACGGAAGCTGCTCTGATAGAGTCCCGCCAGCTCGCGCACCGGGGCGTTGAGTTGCAGGAACGCCAGCGCCAGCAATAGGGCGGCCAGCAGGGCGCCGCCAAAGCCGTACCAGAGTCCGCTGTAAAGAAAAGGCCGGCGGATGAACGCGCCGGTGGCACCGATCAGCTTGGTGATCTCGATTTCTTCGCGCCGGTTCTGGATTTCCAGCCGGATGGTGTTGCCGGTGATCAGCAGCACCGCCAGCGCCAGCAGGGCGGACAGCACCCAGATTGCCCGCTGCACGATAGTCACCAGCGCGTTGAAGCGTTTTACCCATTGCAGGTCGAGCTGCGCCAGTTCGACCTGCGGCAACGCCTGCAGCCGCCGCTTCAACGCCGCCGCTGTGTCCGGTTGCGTGGCGCTGGCGGCCGGTTTGACCGCCAGAACCGCCGGCAGCGGATTTTCTTCGAGGATATCCAGCGTGTCGCCGAAACCCGAGAGCTGACGGAATTCCGCCAGCGCCTGCTGGGGGGTTATCAGGCGCAGGCGTTCGATTTCCGGCCATCGGTCGAGCTTCGCCTTCAGTGCCTCGGCCTGCTCGATGCTGACGTCGTGACGCAGAAACAGCGACAGATTGGCGCCGCCGTCCCATTGCGAACCGAGCCGTTGCAGATTGTCGGTGAGTACATACAGACCCGAAGGCAGCGCCAAAGCGATACCAATCACCGCCGCTGTCATCAGCGAGGCGAGCGGAGCGCGGTAAAGGCGTCCCAGGCTGCTGAGCGCGACCTGGGCGTGGCGCAGAAGGTATACGCGCAGCGGGGCCGGTAGTTTCATCGGATCGACAGCACCTCGGGGTTGAGCAAATGTCCCTGGTGCAAACGCAGTTGCGGGTGCCCCAGGCGGGCGATCAGATCAAGGTCGTGGCTGGCGATCAGCACCGTCACCCCCACGCGGTTGAATTCTTCGAACAGGCGCATGATATCGCGGGACAGCTCCGGGTCGAGATTGCCGGTGGGTTCATCGGCCAACAGCAGGGGCGGTTTGTTGACCACCGCGCGGGCGATTCCGACGCGCTGCTGTTCACCGCCTGACAGGGTGATGGGCAGGGCTCGCTCCTTGTCCAGCAGACCGACCTTGTCGAGTGCGGCGCGTACACGGCGGCCGATATCCTGGTGGCGGTGCCCGGCGATCACCAGGGGCAGGGCGACGTTATCGAAAACCGTGCGATCGAACAGCAGGCGGTAATTCTGGAAGATCATGCCGATTTTTCGGCGTACCAGCGGTATTTTGCGCTTGCCGGTGCGGGTAAGGTTCTCGCCGTCGAGAAACAGTTGGCCGCGGGTGGCGCGTTCCAACAGTGCAATCAGTTTCAGCAGCGTGCTTTTGCCGGCGCCGGAATGGCCGGTGAGAAACGCCATGGCACCGGCCGGCAGGTGGAAACTCACGCTTTGCAAAGCGTCGCGGCCTTCGGGATAGCGTTTGCTGATATTGTCGAAACGGATCATTACCCTTCAGGCCCGGCGCTGGACGGCCGATTCACTCACGAGTTTCAAACAGCGCGTCGACAAATTCCCCGGCGTCGAACGGACGCAGATCCTCCATCGCCTCACCGACGCCGACGAAACGAATGGGGATGGCCAATTGGCGTGCGATGGCGAAAATAATACCGCCTTTGGCGGTGCCGTCGAGCTTGCTCAGGGTAATGCCGCTGACCTTCATGGCCTGGCTGAACTGGCGCGCCTGGTTGAGCGCGTTCTGGCCCGTGCCGGCGTCCACCACCAGCATCACTTCGTGCGGCGCGCCGGCGTCGAGCTTGCCCAGCACGCGTCCGATTTTCTTCAGTTCTTCCATCAGATTGGCCTGGGTGTGCAGGCGCCCCGCGGTATCGGCGATCAATACGTCGATCTTGCGCGACTGCGCCGCCTGCAACGCATCGTAGATCACCGAGGCCGAGTCCGCACCCTGCTGTTGCGCGATCACGGGCACCTGGTTGCGCTCGCCCCAGGTTTGCAGCTGCTCCACCGCCGCGGCGCGAAAGGTGTCTCCGGCCGCCAGCATCACCGATAGTCCCTGGTCCTGCAGATGCCGGGCGATTTTGCCGATAGTGGTGGTCTTGCCGGCGCCATTGATACCCACCATCAGGAGGACGAACGGCCGCGACTCGGCGGGGATGGTGAGCGGTATATCGACCGGTTCGAGCATGGCGCGCATGTCTTCGCGCAATGCCGCCATCAAGGCGTCGCTGTCGTTGAGCTGCTTGCGTGCCACCCGCCGGGTAAGGTCCTGGATGATGGTCTCGGTCGCCTCGATGCCGACATCGGCACTCAACAGCTGGGTTTCCAGCTCCTCGAGCAGCTCGTCGTCGATTTGCCTGCGCCCGGCCACCAGGTCGGCGATGCCCGAACCCAGGCCCGCCCGCGTTTTTGCCAATCCGGCTTTGAGGCGACCGAACAGCCCCGGTTTTTTTGCGGTATCCTCCCCTGGGCCGTCGCCCTCACTCTTTACCGATGAATTTTTTTTGCCGAAACCAAACATCGCAGTTGCTGTCTACACAGGTCTGCGTATCCTATCACCCCACCGCGGGGTACGAAAACAGAAGGAGTCGATAATGCGAGGATGGCTCGCGCTGGCCGTCGGCCTGTTCACGGCCGCCAGCTACGCCGGTTCGCAGGTACACGAATTCAAGCTGGACAACGGCCTTAAGTTGATTGTCAAGGAAGATCACCGGGCACCGGTGATGGTGTCTCAAGTGTGGTACAAGGTGGGCTCCAGTTACGAGCACGACGGCATTACGGGGCTGTCGCATGTGCTGGAGCATATGATGTTCAAGGGCACCAAGGCGCATCCGGCCGGTGAGTTTTCGCGGATTATCGCCGAAAACGGCGGTCGCGAGAACGCCTTTACCAGCCGCGATTATACCGCTTATTTCCAGACCATGGAGGCCAGTCGTCTGCCGGTAAGCTTCGAGCTCGAGGCCGATCGCATGCGCAATCTGGTACTACCCGCCAAGGAATTCAAAAAGGAAGTGCAGGTGGTGATGGAGGAGCGGCGGATGCGCACCGACGACAATCCACAGGCGCTGACTTACGAACAAGTCAACGCCACCGCCTATGCCAGCAGTCCTTATCGTATTCCCACGATCGGCTGGATGGGGGATCTGAAATCCATGCGCGTGGAGGATCTGCGCGATTGGTACGCCAAATGGTACGCACCCGACAATGCGACCGTGGTCGTGGTCGGGGATGTGGACCCGCAGGCCGTGTACCGGTTGGCGAAGAAATACTTCGGCCCGCTCGAACCTAGCCACATCGTGGCGCCCAAGCCGCGGCGAGAGATTGCGCAGCACGGACCCAAGCGCATCGTTGTCAAGGCACCGGCCAAACTGCCTTCTTTACTGATGGGCTACAAGGCGCCGGTGGTGCTGACCGCGCAGACGGATTGGGAGCCCTACGCGCTGGAGGTTCTGGCGAGCGTACTCGATGGCGGCGACAGCGCGCGGCTTTCCAGCCGGCTGGTGCGCGGGAAGGCGGTCGCGGCCAGCGCGGGGGCGGGATATGACGCTTTCGACCGCAAGGAGACGCTGTTTTTACTCTCCGGTATTCCATCCAACGGGCACACGGTCGGGGATCTCGAAAAGGCCCTGCGGGAGCAGATCCGCGAGTTGCAGGACAAACCGATCAGCGCCGCCGAGCTGGCGCGTGTCAAGGCACAGATCAAGGCCGACAAAATCTATGAGCAGGATTCGATCTTCTATCAGGCGATGCAGATCGGCATGCTCGAGACCGTCGGTCTCAGCTGGAAGGATGCCGAACAGTATTTCTCCCGCATCGACGCGGTGACACCGGAACAGGTGCGGGCGGTGGCCGGGAAATATCTTGTTGACGACCGGCTGACCGTGGGCCAGCTCGCGCCCCAGCCCGTTGATCCGAAACACCCGCCACGCGAAGGAGGCGTCGACGGACATGTTCGCTAGAAAGATTTCGTTGCTTGTCCAAGCCTGGCCGCTACTGGCTTTGTTGTTCGCCGGTGGCGCGCAGGCACTGCCCCAGATTCAGAGCTGGACCACCGCCGGCGGCGCCAAGGTGTTGTTTGTCGCCGCGCACGAACTGCCGATGCTTGATGTGCGTGTGGTTTTCGATGCCGGCAGTGCTCGGGATGGCGAATTGCACGGCGTAGCTGCGCTGACCAACAGCATGCTCGGCAAAGGCGCCGGCGGCAAGAACGCCGACGCCATCGCCGCGGGGTTCGAGCAGCGTGGCGCTCAGTTCGGTTCGGGATCCGAACGCGACATGGCCTGGTTGTCGCTGCGCAGTCTCAGCGATCCCAAGTTGCTCGCGCCGTCGCTGGAACTGTTTCGCAGTTTGCTCGGGCAACCGGATTTCCCCGTCGCCGACTTCAAGCGCGAACGCCAGCTGACGTTGACCGGACTGGAATACCAGCTACAACAACCCGAGTCAATTGCCGAGAACGCCTTTTACCGCGCCGTCTATGGCGACCACCCCTATGCGTACAATCCCGACGGCAATCCCGACAGTGTCGCCGCATTGCGGGTGAAAGACCTGAAAGCCTTTTATCGGCGTTACTATGTGGCCGCCAACGCCACGCTGGTCATGGTCGGTGATATCGACCGGAAACGGGCTGAAAGCATGGCCGAGGAGATCTCCGGCGCCTTGCCGTCGGGCGACAAAGCGCCGGCGCTGCCGCAAGTCGCGCCGCTGAAACAGGCAACCACCGAATTCGTCGAACACCCCTCCAGCCAAAGCCATGTGTTGATGGGAGAGCCCGGCATGCGGCGCGGAGACCCGGACTATTTCGCTTTGTATGTAGGCAACCATATTCTCGGTGGCAGCGGACTGACATCGCGGATCAGCGAGGAAATACGCCAAAAGCGCGGTCTGTCATACAGCGCTTATAGCTATTTCGTTCCGATGAAGCGCGAAGGACCCTTTACTCTCGGCTTCCAGACACGCACCAACAAGCGCGACGAGGCGCTGTCGGTATTGCGCCAGACGGTGCAGAAATTTGTCGACCGGGGGCCTACCGACAAAGAACTGCAGGCCGCCAAGGACAATATCATCGGCGGCTTTCCGCTGGCTGTTTCCAGTAATCGGAAAATCACCGAGTATCTGGCCATGATCGGTTTTTACAACCTGCCGCTGGATTACCTGACGACCTTTCCGGACAAGGTGAAGGCGGTCACCGCCGACCAGATTCGCGACGCTTTTCAAAGACGCGTGAATGTCAAGAATATGGTCACTGTCGTTGTCGGTGCCAAAGCCGCCGGGTCTGCCTGCCGGGAACATCCTTGAGCAAAAGGCTTACAGACTTTTAAGAAGAGGCTGACAGTTTTTTCAGAAGCTCCCCCTGAGCAGCGCGCGCTCACCGCGCTAAGCTGAGTCTGACCGGCGCACGGGTGGCAACCGCCACCGGTGTATGCCGGTGCAGGAATGAGGATTCAGGGAGGAATCTCATGATAAGACAGTCTGTGTGCTTGGCGGTGTGCCTGACGGGTGCCGCCCTCGGTTTTCGCGCGGCTCCAGCCGTCGCCGCAACGGTAATCTCCGAAGTTTTTTACGATGCCAGCGGCAGTGATGCCGGGCTCGCCTTCGTCGAGCTGTTCGGCACCCCCGGTGAGAGCGTCGAAGGCCTGGTGCTCGAAGGCGTGAACGGACAAAACGGCAGCGTCTACGCCAGTCTGGCGCTGAGTGGCGTCATCCCCGCCGATGGCGTGTTCGTCGTCGGCGATGATGTCGGCGGCGGTGTGTCTTCGGTCGCCGGCGCCGATATGGTGGGGGACGTGGATTATCAGAATGGCCCCGATTCGGTGGTATTGCGCAATCCGGGAGGTATTCTGGATGCGCTCGGCTACGGCAGTTTCGGTTCCCGCGACATTTTTGCAGGCGAGGGTGCCGCGGCCCCCGATCCGCCCGCGGGCAGTAGTGTTGCGCGTTCGAATCCGCGGGTCGATACCAATGACAACAGTGTCGATTTCATCGCGCTCGACGTGCCTACGCCGGGTACGGTGCCGTCGGTCAGCGGCGTGCCTTTGCCGGCAGCCTTTTGGCTGTTCGCCGCAGGCCTGCTCGGCATGTGGCCGGTGGCGCGGAGAAAAGGTAACGATGTCGCCTGCGGGCAAGCTGCGAGTTGCCCGCGGTTGACCTGACGCTCGCGCCTACGCAACATGGTCTGCTTATGAGCGACCAGGCAGGCAACCAGATCAGGATCATCGCCGGACAGTGGCGTGGGCGTCGGCTCAGCTTCCCTTCGGCGGCAGGTCTGCGCCCGACCTCGGACCGGATGCGGGAAACGCTGTTTAACTGGCTGGCGCCGGTGTTACCCGGCGCCAGCTGTCTCGATCTGTTCGCCGGTAGCGGGGCGTTGGGCTTCGAGGCCGCTTCGCGCGGGGCGGCCCACGTCTTCATGAACGATAAGGATCCTGATGTCGTCAAGGCGCTGCAGGCCACCCGCAAGGCACTCGCGGCGCGTCAGGTGGAAATTTCCTGTCTGGATATGACAGCTTGTCTGGCGCGCGGAGACGACCTGTTCGATATCGTATTTCTGGATCCCCCTTTCGCTCATCCGGCGTTGCTCGGCATGGCGATCAAGCAGCTGGACCAGGCGCGGCGACTGAAAGCCGGTTCGCTGGTCTATGTCGAACAGCCGCGGTCGCAAAACTTTGCGCCGCCGTCGAGCGCCTGGCATCTTTATCGGGATAAGCAGGCGGGGGCAGTGGATTATCGTCTTTATCGCTATCGTGCCGAGTGAGCCCAAGCAGCGTGGCCGGGGTTGTGGCTAACCGATTTTGTGCGTAGATTTCGCAACACGGCAATGCTTGAAGACGGACCATGACGCAGATAGCAGTGTATCCCGGGACCTTCGATCCCATCACCAACGGCCACACCGATCTCATCGAGCGTGCCACGCGGCGTTTCGACGAGGTGCTGGTGGCTATTCACCGCAGCGGATCGAAGCAGCCGGCGTTCACCTGGGAGGAGCGGATCGAGCTGGCGCGCGAAGTGTTGGCTGAAATCCCGGCGGTGCGGGTGGAAGGGTTCGAGGGCCTGTTGGTGGACTTCATGCGCTCGCACGGGGCCGGCGTCATTTTGCGCGGCCTGCGCGCGGTTTCCGATTTCGAGTACGAATTCCAACTCGCCAGCATGAATCGCCAGCTGGCGCCTGAAATCGAAACACTGTTCATGACGCCGGACGAGCATTACGCCTATGTTTCGTCTAGTCTTGTGCGCGAAATTGCAGGACTTGGCGGCGATGTGACGTCATTTGTCCATAAAAAGGTAGTGGCTGCATTCAATAAACGTTTGCGATAGTATTTCTCCATTGAAAATCGAGTCTTTAGGCAGACGAAGCAGCAGGAGATTCCCATGGCGCTGATGATCACCGATGAGTGCATCAATTGTGATGTCTGCGAGCCCGAATGCCCCAATGGCGCGATATCCCAGGGTGAAGAAATCTATGTCATCGACCCCAACCTCTGTACGGAATGCGTCGGCCATTACGAAACCTCGCAATGCGTCGATGTCTGCCCGGTCGACTGTATTCCGCTGAATCCGGATTTCAGCGAGAGCCGCGACGAGCTGATGGAGAAGTATCGGCGCATCACCGGCGAGAACGCGGCCTGATGGCGCCGATCTTTTCGCACAATTTCTTCCAGCCCCCGTTCGGGGGTTTTTTGTTGGCGCTGATCTGGACTCTGTCGCCGGGTTTCGCGCAGGCCGATGCGCCGGCAACTCGCGGGCCGTCGGCGCAGGCGGTCGCCAGCGCCCATCCGTTGGCGACCGCGGCCGGGCTTGGCGTGCTCGATGCCGGCGGCAACGCTTTCGACGCCGCGGTGGCGGTCAGCGCCGCGCTGGCGGTCGTCGAACCCTATAGTTCGGGTATCGGTGGCGGCGGATTTTGGTTGCTGCACCGCGCCAGCGACGGTCGTCAGATTATGCTGGACGGTCGCGAGCGGGCGCCGTTGCGCGCGCGGCGCGATCTTTATCTGGACGCGGCCGGAGACGTGGTGCCGGGTCTGTCCATGGACGGCGCCCTGGCGGCGGCGATACCCGGCGAACCCGCGGCCCTGGTCCATCTGGCGGAAAACTATGGGCGACTGCCTTTAGCCGCATCCTTGGCCCCCGCCATCGAGTTGGCTGAAAAGGGCTTTGCTATCGATGAGCACTATCGGCGAATGGCGGAATTTCGTCTCGAGGTGCTGCGCGAGCACGCCGCCAGCGCGGCGACTTTCCTGCACCGGAACTTGGTCCCGCCGGTGGGTTTCCAGTTGCAACAGCCGGATCTGGCGGCGACACTGCGCGCACTGGCCGAGCGCGGCCGCGCCGGTTTTTATGCCGGCGAAGTGGCCGAGCGGCTGTTGCGCGGCGTGCGGGCCGCAGGGGGCATCTGGACCCCAGAGGATCTGTCGAGCTATCGCGTGGTTGAGCGCGAGCCGATACGCTTCGAGTATCGCAATTTGCGGGTGGTGTCGGCTGCGCCGCCATCGTCCGGCGGCATCGCCCTGGCCACGATGCTGCACATACTCGAAGGCTATCGGCTGCAGGATCTGGACGCGGCCACGCGAGTCCACCTGATTACCGAGGCGATGCGGCGCGCCTACCGCGATCGGGCACAGTACCTGGGCGATCCGGATTTTGTCGCCGCGCCGACGAAGCTTCTGACCGATCCCCGATATGCCGCCGGTCTGCGTGCCTCCATCCGGCTGGACCGCGCCACCCCCAGCGACGCGCTGCCGGCCGCGGCGGCGGCTGTGGAAGGACCGGATACCACCCATTTCTCCATTTTGGACACCGACGGCAACCGTGTGTCGGCGACGCTCAGTATCAACTATCCTTTCGGATCCGGGTTTACGGCGCCGGGCACGGGGGTGCTGTTGAACGATGAGATGGATGATTTCTCGGCCAAGCCGGGCGTACCCAACGCCTATGGGCTGGTTGGCGCCGAGGCCAACGCCATCGCCCCCGGCAAACGCCCGCTCTCCAGTATGAGTCCGACTTTCGTCGAAAGTGAACGCGGCCTGGCCATTCTGGGAACGCCCGGCGGCAGTCGCATCATCACCATTGTGCTGCTCGGGATTCTCGACTTCGAACAGGGCCATGATGCAGCTTCCTGGGTCGCCCGGCCGCGTTTTCATCACCAGTATCTGCCCGATGTGATCCAATACGAGCCGGAAGCGTTCAGCGACGAGGTGTTGGCCGGTCTGCGTCAGCGCGGCCACAAGCTGCAATTGCTGTCACGCGATTACGGCAACATGCAGGCCATATTCTGGCGTTACGCAGACAATCGGGTGGAGGCGGCGTCGGACCCGCGTGGCATCGGCAAGGCCGGCGTCGAAGTGCCGGCGCAAGCGTGCCTCGCTTCCACTGGCCCGGCGGCCCGGCCGGGCTGCGGCGATGCCTTGAGGTAACGCTCAGCGCTGGCAGCGCGGGCAGAAGTAGCTCGATCGCTGGCCGATGCGGGTGTCGCGGATGCTCGCCCCGCAGCGACTGCAATCCTGTCCGCCACGATTGTAGACCTGCAGGCTCTGACTGAAGTAACCGGGCCTGCCTTCGCCGTCGACAAAGTCGCGCAGGGTGGTTCCACCCTGTTCAATCGCCTCGTTGAGCACCGTTTTGATGGCGCTGACCAGTCCCTCGTAGCGCGTCCAGCTGATGCGTCCGGCGGCACGCGCGGGATGGATGCCGGCGCGGAACAGCGCTTCGTTGGCGTAGATATTCCCCACGCCGACCACCACGCGACTGTTCATGATGAAGTTTTTGACCGCGGTCCGACGCTGTTGCGATAGGGTGTGTAAGTAATCGGCGCTGAAGTCAGGGTCCAGCGGTTCCGGTCCGAGCTGCGCCAATAACGGATGCGCGAGCGCGGCGGACTCGGTCCACAACCAGGCGCCGAAGCGGCGCGGATCGGTGAAACGCAGACGACTGTTGTCGTCGAGCAGCAGGTCGATATGGTCGTGCGGTCCGGGACCTTCCTGTCGCCGCAAAATCCGCAGGCTGCCGGACATGCCGAGATGAATGATCAGCGTCCCCCTGTCGAGCGCCAGCAACAGATATTTGCCCCGCCGCCGCATGTCGTCGATGCGCCGACCGGGAAGGCGCCGGCTCAGCGCGGCGGGTACCGGCCAGCGCAATTGGCGCTGGCGGACGATCAGGCGTTCGACCCGTTTACCGCATACGTGCGGCGAAATGCCGCGGCGAGTGGTTTCCACCTCCGGTAGCTCCGGCATGTGCTGATTCAGTCCTTGACGTCGGCGCTGGCCGCGTCGAGGCTTAACAGGGCTTCGCTGCGGTTGCCCATGCGGTATTGAATGCCCCAGGCCGGCCGGCTGAGGATGAGCTCGGGTTGGCGCTGGACGATCTGCAGTTGCACCGTATCGGTTTCGCCCCGGAACCTGATACCGATCGCGTCGCCCGCTTGTTCGGGATCGGCCGGCTGGACCCCCAGCGCGGCGGCCGTTTCCCAGAGCGAGACGAATTGTTGCAGGGTCGCGCTATCGGGCTGGTGCGCCAGGTCGGTGTGCCAGGTGCCGTCACTCCGGGATACGCTGAACCGTGGCAGGTGAATAGCGGCGATTTTGGCCTTTTGGTCAAACAGGCGCAGGCGCACGAAGTCGGTGAATCCGGCCTCGATCAAGGGCAGGTAGGTCGCGGGAATGAGGAACACGACGTCGTTGACGCGAACATAGCGTAGCTGATCGATCGGATCCAGGCTGCCGAATTCGATCGCCGTGTCGTTGAGTATGGCGCTGGCGTACGGCGGGTCGAGATGCAGCGCCTCCAGATCCATATCGGCCGCGGCATAACTGCGTGCCGGCCGCTGTTCGGCCAGCCGCGTCAGCATGCTGATTTTCTGCGCATCGCCGGGAAGCGGTACCGGCCCCTTGATTTCCCAGCCGTCTGCGTCGGTGCGTCTTAGCACCAGATCGTCGCGGATCGGGCGGTTAAGATGTATGCGATGTATCTGTGCGGGTTTCAGCGCGGTGATCGGTGCCGTTTCCGCCTTCTTCTCCAACCCCGGTTCATAGCGCGCGATCAGGCCGAGCAGCACAATTCCGGCGACCAGCAGCAGATTGACGATAATGCGCGATCTCATCGGTTACGTCGCCGCCACCAGACAAGGGTGCCGCTCGTCAACAGTAACAGCGGAAGGCCGAACAGAAAGCCGAAGGCGATTACCGCCTGTACGCCGCGGCTGAGCTCCAACGTGACGTCGCCGGCGGTGCGCGCGCTGATGGCGAGGAATTGATCGTCGTGATTGAGCCAGTTGAAAAGGCTCAGGCCAAGGTCGGCATTGGCTCCGTTACCGAGGTAGGTGTTGGACAGAAAATCGCTGTCGCCAATGACCACAACGCGTTGTTCGCCCTGCGTGTCATCGCCTGTGCCGTTGCGACTGGCGTGGCTGCGGGTGAGCGCGTAGGCGATATCCAGTGGACCCAGACGTTCGTCGCTGTCTTGGTCGAATTTTATCGTACCGGTAATGGGGCCGATTTCCGTCCAGGAGCGATCGAGCGTGGTCAGCAACGGTTGCGCCTGCCAGTGGTCCGGGGCCTCGACCTCCATGGCGGCGGCCTGTGGAAACAACGACAGCCCATTGAGTTCGCGGGTGATCGGGTGCATCGGGTAACTGGGTATGATGGCGAAGGCGGGATTGTCGATGCCGAACAGCCGGGTCGTGGCATCCACCACCACACCGGGCAGGAATTCGATACCCAGCATTTCCGCCAGCGGCTCGAGGCCCGCGCTTCGGCCCGGTTCGGTCAGCCACAGAAGATTGCCGCCGTCTTTTACATAGTTGTTCAACAGGTGTACTTCACCCGGCAACAGGGCGACCCGCGGTGCGGCGATAACCAGTAAATTGATGTCCGTCGCGATGGTGGGCGTCTCGGCCAGGCTGAGCCCTACGAGTTCTATGCCCTTGCGTGTCAGCAGTTCGCCGAACTGGCCGTAATCATGATTGCCTTTACCCTTGGCGTCGGCTTCGCCGTGACCGGTCAGGAAAGCGACCTTGCGTTGACGCGCCCGCGCGATGCGCAACAGCGCATTGGTGAGGCTTTGTTCATTCAGGCTCTGCAATTTCTCGCTGCGCCCCTGGTAGGCGAGTAATAATTCGCCGTTCAGGGTGATGCCCAGTTCCCGGGTACGCTCCGGTTCCGCGTCGGGGTTGACGAACGTCAATTCAACATCGGCTTTGTAGCGTTGATAGCGTCCGACCAGATCGCGGATATGACCGCGCACCGGTTCGTCCTCGGTGGCGAAGGCGGTGATATGGATGGGATCGGGCATTTCGTCCAGCAGTTGGCGGCTGTCCAGCGACAGGGTGTTGCGTCCGCCTTTGGTCCAGTCGGCTTCAAGGCTGTAGCGGGTGCTCAGCCACGCCAGCAGGCCGGCCATCACCAGCAGGCCCGCGACAAACAGCAGATTCTGCAGCTGCAACTGACGGCGTGTGTGTCGCGTAACCTGCATGCGCTTATCCGGTCAGTCGTTGCTGGTCCAGGCGCCTGATCGCCAGTATCAGAAACAACGCACTCACCAACAGATAGTAGGCCACGTCGGTGGTGCTGAAGAGACCCTTCATGAACGAACCCAGGTGGTTTTGCAGCGAAAGATAGGCCAGCAACCCCGACATTTCCTGATGACTGTCGCCGCTCCAATCGATGATCCATAACAGCAGCAGCATGCCGAAACTGCTGATCGCGGCGACCACCGGCTGTTCGGTGAGCGTTGACATGAACACGCCGACCGCGGCAAAACTTGTCAATAACAAGGCCAGTCCCAGCAGGCCGGCGAGGAGCTTTCCGGTATCAAGTTCAGTGCCCGCGTACAGCGACAACGGCATGGCGGCGATCATCGCGAGCATGGTGAGAAAAAACAGGAAGACGCCGAGAAACTTGCCGAGAACGATGTCGCTCATGCTGACGGGCGCCGAGATCAGCAGGCTGAGGGTGCGGTTGCGTCTTTCGTCACTGAAGGTGCGCATAGTGATGGCCGGTGCCACCAATAGAAAAACAAAACCCACCGTTTGCAGCAACGGTGAAACAACGAAATCAGTGACACCGGGCGCACCTTCCATTCCGCCGAGGCGCGCTTGAAAGGCCATGTAACGATCGACCTGGGAGAGGAACAGGTAGGCGAGTATCACTTGCAAAATCGCCATGATGGACCAGGCCAGCGGCGACAGGAACAGATTTCGGAACTCGCGGCTGGCGATGGCGAACAGCATCAGGCAGCGGCCGCCTGCGCGGCGCCGTCCTCATTGCAGGTGAGTTCGACGAATACCTGTTCCAGGCTTTGTCGGTCCAGCGCCAGTTCCACCAGGCCCCAGTCGTGAGCGGCCACGCAGGCGGCGACCGCGGCGGCCGGATTGTCGGCGTCGAACAGCAGGCGCGCGCGTCGCGAGGCCAGCGGCTCCACGGCGGATACGCCGGCGATCTGTTGCAACTTGGTTATGTCGACGGCGCTCTGGGTTTCCAGTACGAGCGCCTTGCCGGTCAGGCGCTGCTGCAACGCCTGCATGGATTCGGCGAAAACCAGCCGGCCGCGATGAATAATCTGCACGCGGGTGCAGGTGGCCTGCACCTCGGGAAGGATGTGGGTGGAAAGAATGATGCCGTGAGATTGCCCTAACTCACGGATAAGTTCGCGGATATCGCGGATCTGATTCGGATCCAGTCCGACGGTGGGTTCATCGAGAATGACCACGGCGGGATTGTGTAATATCGCCTGCGCGATGCCAACCCGCTGCTGGTAGCCCTTCGACAGATTGCCGATCAAGCGGGTTTCGACGCCGTGCAGCCCGCAGCGCCGCAGCGCCCGACTGATGGCGCCGCCCCGGTGCGTTTTGCCGACACGATGCAATCGGGCGCAGTAAGCCAGGTATTCGCGCACGGTCAGGTCAGGATAGACCGGCGGTTGTTCCGGCAGGTAGCCGATTTCGGCCTTGGCAAGGCGTGGCCGATCCAAGAGATCTATACCGTTGATCGCGATGCGTCCGCCGCTCGGTGCCAGATTGCCCGAAATCATTTGCATGGTGGTGGACTTGCCGGCGCCGTTCGGGCCGAGAAAGCCCAGGACTTCGCCTTGCGCGAGTTCGAAGCTGATGGCGTCCACGGCGAGATGATGTCCGTAGTAACGACAAAGCTCGTCCACCGCGATGAGAATTTTGGTATCCATCTGCTTCTATGGTTAAATCTTAGTCGCTCGCCGGCTTATCCGGCGCTTAAGCATAACCGAAAGCATAGAAAAATTGGATAGTCCCTGATGCAGGCTGCGAAATCCGCCACCCCTTTATGCGACCAGTTCGCGTTCGACATCGATTGGCGTATCGCCCAACTCAGCCTCATAGGATTGCACGAATTCACCCGGGACCAGGTACGCCTGCTGCACGAGCGGGTGTTGGATCGGGAAACCTCGGCGCTCATCGTTGATCGTTTCTATAGTCAGCTCGACCGACATGGCCCCGCCCGGGAATTGCTGTCGAGTTTCGACGTCGCGCATCTGCGCGAGCGTCAGATCAATGTGCTTGAGGGTTTCGGCGACTGGTTTCAGGATGCCACCTATTTCGAGAGCCGGGCCCGCCTGGGCGTGACACATGCCAGAGTGGGCCTGCCGTTGAGCCTTTACGTGGCCTCGGTCGGCCTGATGCAGAGCCTGATCCTGGAAGTGGTGCTGGAGCGCCTCGACAGCCGCGAGCAGCGGCGAATGCTGACCGAATTGGTGGTGAAGCTCTCCAGCCTGGACGTTTCGCTGGCGACAGAGGTCTATCATCGCGCCCGTATGGACGGCCTCGACCGCTCGCTCAAGAGCCTCGAACGGCAACGCGAGCAACTACGCCAACAGCTCGAACAGGACTCCCTGACCGAGGTTTCCAGCAGGACCAGCCTCCTGAGGGAAATGGCAGGCGCGATGGAGAGGGCGGCCAAGACCGGTCAGCCCCTGGTGGTGACCATGGTGGATCTGGATAACTTCAAGGTGGTCAACGATGAGCACGGCCACCTGATCGGCGACCGGGTGTTGAAGGAGGTGGCGGCACGGATCAAGTCGGCGTTGCGCAATTTCGATCTTGTCGGCCGCTACGGCGGTGAAGAGTTTGTCGTGTTGCTGGAGAATACTTCGCTGCATACCGCCCGTCAGGTCGCCGAACGCATCCGGCGGCGTATTGCTGACGAACCGGTCGAAGTTCAGGGGGTGGCGGTGAATATGTCGCTCAGTCAAGGCCTTGCGCTGTATGTCGAAGGTGACGACGTGCAGTCGTTGCTGAGTCATGCCGACCAGGCCATGTATCGTGCCAAGGCTGCCGGCCGGAACTGTGTGGTCGAGGGTTAAGACGTCGGCAGGCTGAATATGCTGCTGGGTGTCGATACCGGGGGCACGTTCACCGATTTTGTCCTTTATGACGGCCAGCGCCTGCGGGTCCATAAGGTGTTGTCCACGCCCGACGCGCCTGAACGAGCCGTGCTCCAAGGGGTCGCGGAGCTGGGGCTCGACCCCGCACAATTGCGCCTGGTGCACGGGACCACCGTGGCCACCAATGCCGTGCTGGAAGGGCGCGGCGTGCGCACAGCTTACGTCGGCAATCGCGGTTTACGGGATTTGCTGACGATTGGACGCCAGGCGCGCGCGGCACTTTACGATTTGCAGCCCGTCGCCGAACCGCCGCCGGTGCCAGAGGAGCTGTGTTTTGAAGTCGGCGGCCGTTTGGCGGCGGACGGACGCATCCTGGAGCCGCTTACCGATGCCGAGTTGAAGCGCCTGGGCGCTGAGATAGAGGCGTGCGGTGCCGAGGCTGTCGCGATCAATTTATTGTATTCGTACCTAGACGAGCGCTTCGAGCGCCGTATCGAACAGGCGCTGCCGGCCGGGCTTTTCGTCTCGCGCTCCTCCCGGATTCTGCCCGAACAAGGTGAATACGAGCGTGGCATCGCCACCTGGCTGAACGCGTGGGTAGGCCCGCGGGTGAACGGCTATCTGCGGCGGCTCGGCGACGCCCTGGCGCCGGCGCCGGTGCATGTGATGCAGAGCTCGGCGCTGACCATTGACGCCCGGTTGGCGGGACAGCGAGCCGTCAACCTGCTGCTCTCGGGACCGGCGGGCGGACTGGCGGGTGCGCTGGCGGTGGGTAGGGTCGCCGGCTGTGACCGTCTGCTGACTTTTGATATGGGGGGTACCTCCACCGATGTGGCCTTGCTGGATGGCCGGCTGCGCCTGACCTCGGAAGGGCGCGTCGGCCGCTATCCGGTCGCCGTCCCCATGGTGGATCTCCACAGCATCGGCGCCGGGGGCGGTTCGCTGGCGCGGGTGGACGAAGGCGGTATGTTGCAGGTCGGCCCGGTCTCTGCCGGCGCCGACCCGGGGCCAGCGTGCTACGGGCGCGGCGGCGCCATGGCCACTGTCACCGATGCCAATCTGGTGCTGGGGCGCCTGCCGCGGTCGCTGCGTCTCGGCGGCGAGGTATCGTTGGACGTCGATGCGGCGCGTGCGGCGCTTGCGCGGCTGGGGGCGTCCATGGGGTGCTCGGGCGAGCAGGCGGCGCAAGGCGTCATAGCGCTGGCCAACGAACATATGGCGCAGGCGCTGCGGGTCATTTCGGTGGAGCGTGGGTTCGATCCGGCCGATTTCAGCCTGATGGCGTTCGGCGGCGCCGGTGGGCTGCATGTGTGTGCGCTGGCCGAAGCACTGGGCATGGCGCGCGCTTTGGTGCCGGCTTACGGCGGTGTGCTCTCGGCGCTGGGGATGATAGTCGCGCCGCGGGGTCGCGAGCTGTCGCAATCGCTGTGCCTGCCACTACAGACCCAGAGCGACGCGGATTTGCGCCGCCGGCTGCGACAGCTCGCGGCGCGGGGACGGAATGAACTGCTGGCGGAGGGGGTGACGAGCGCCGATATCCGTGAGGCCTTCAGTCTGGATCTGCGTTATCGCGGGCAGCGTTATACGCTGAATGTCGACTATGAAACGCCGCGACAGGCCGCGGAGGCCTTTCAGCGCGCCCACCAACAGCGTTTCGGACATACCTTGACGGCCGCACTGGAGCTGGTGAATGCACGTGTCACCCTCGCCGCCGACGCGCAACGCTGGGCGCCGGCGGCGGGTGTGCCCGGCGTCGCCGGCCGACCACGAGACACGGCCAGACTGGTCGGCGTTGACGCCCCGGTGCCGGTCTGGGATCGTCACCGACTGGGGCAGGGACGGCGGCGCGGGCCTGTGCTGATTGTGGACAGCGTCTCCACCACCTATGTCAGCGCCGGCTGGACGGTGGTTTGCGATGCGCTCGGCTGTCTGTCGCTGGAGCGCGGCTGAGCGCGGATTCGGCCTTTTTTGCCGGTGAGCGGGATAAAACCGGGGTCAGTCGGTTATAGTTGGGTTTTTGGCTTTCTCCCAGGACCCATGGACAGCATCAATCTCTCTCAGCCGGAACTCTACATCAACCGCGAACTCAGTTTGTTGCAGTTCAATCGGCGGGTGCTGGAACAGGCCAAGGATCCGCATACGCCGCTGCTCGAGCGGCTGCGGTTTTTGTGTATCTCCAGTACCAATCTGGATGAGTTCTTCGAAATACGAGTGGCCGGCCTGAAACAGAAAATCGCTTCGGGCTCAGTGCAGGCGGGGCCGGATAATTTCTCGCCCGCGGAGGTCATGAGCCAGATCAGCGAGCAGGCGCATCAGCTGGTCGAAGAGCAATACCGGGTGCTCAACGATGTGTTGATTCCCGAGCTTGAGAAGGTCAACATCCGCTTCGTTCGCCGCACCCATTGGAATGCGAAGGCCGAGGCCTGGCTGCACGAGTTTTTCAACCAGGAATTGTTGCCGGTGCTCAGCCCGCTGGGACTGGATCCGGCGCACCCGTTTCCGCGCATACTCAATAAGAGTTTGAACTTCGTCGTCTCGCTGGAGGGCAAGGATGCTTTCGGGCGCTCCAGCGGTACGGCGATCGTGCAGGCACCGCGGTCGCTGCCGAGGTTGATCCGCCTGCCCGAGGACTGCGGTTCCGGGCCCTATGATTTTGTCTTCCTGTCTTCGATTATCCATGCGCACGTCAGCGATCTGTTTCCGGGCATGGAGGTGACCGGCTGTTACCAGTTTCGGGTCACCCGCAACAGCGATCTGTTTGTCGATGAAGAGGAAATCGACGACCTCTTGCACGCCGTCGAAGGGGAGTTGCTGTCACGCCGCTACGGCGATTGCGTACGTGTTGAAGTGGCGGACAACTGCTCATCCAAAATGGAAGACTTTCTGCTGAGCAAGTTTCGCCTTGGCCCCGACGATCTGTATCGCGACAACGGGCCGGTCAATCTCAACCGGCTGTTGGCCATTTACGACCTGGTAGAAATGCCCGAATTGAAGTATCCGCCATTTACCCCGAGTCGACCCCAGGGCATCGCCATCGAGCAGAATATCTTCGAGGCGATCCGTGCCGGCGATATTCTGTTGCACCATCCGTTTGACTCCTTTCTGCCCGTGATCGATCTGCTCAAGCAGGCCGCGGCCGATTCCGGAGTGCTGGCGATCAAGCAGACGCTGTACCGAACCGGGCCCGATTCGGCCATCGTCACGGTGCGGGTTGAGGCGGCGCGGGCCGGCAAGGAAGTCACGGTCGTCATCGAGCTGCGGGCGCGTTTTGACGAAGAGGCCAACATTCAGCTCGCCAACCGGCTTCAGGAGGCCGGTGCCCACGTGGTGTATGGTGTGGTCGGCTATAAGACCCACGCCAAGATGCTTCTGGTCACGCGTCGTGAATCCAAACGGCTGCGCCACTATGTTCATCTGGGTACGGGAAATTACCACGCCCGTACCGCTCGCCTGTATACCGATTACGGGTTGCTGACCTGTGACACCGCCATGGGTGCCGACGTGCACCGTATTTTCCAGTTGTTGACCAGCCTGGGTAAAGTGAAGGCGTTGTCAAAGATCCTACAGGCGCCATTTACGCTGCACAAAAAAATGCTGGAGAAAATCGAACGTGAAGCCGAGAATGCACGCGCCGGAAAACCCGCCCGTATTATTATAAAATGCAATGCGCTGCTCGAGGCCGAGTCAATTCGCGCTTTATACAGTGCCTCGCAGGCCGGTGTAAAAATCGACCTGATCATCCGCGGTATCTGCTGCCTGCGCCCCGGTATACCCGGCGTATCCGACAATATCAACGTGCGGTCTATTGTGGGGCGCTTTCTTGAACACACGCGGGTTTTTTATTTTCACAATAAAGGTGATTACGAGCTTTATTTATCCAGTGCCGATTGGATGGACCGCAACTTTTTCCAGCGTGTGGAGACGGCTTTCCCGATCGAGAACGAGGCGTTGCGCAAACGCATTTACAAAGATCTGATGCTATATCTGGCGGACAATCGCGAGGCCTGGGTGTTGCAGCGAGACGGCGAATACCGGCGCTGCCGGCCAACCGGCAAGCAGCGGGTGAAGTGTGCTCAGCGAAGTCTGCTGGCGAAGATAAAGTAATCCGGCGCGCCGGAGTCGTTTCAGGAAAATTCCAGCGCGATATCGAAATTGGCCAGTTGTTTGCGCTCGGCCTTCAAGTCGGCCCGCGATAACGGATGTTCGACCAGCCAGTCCTGGGGGAACACCAAACGCAAGGTCTTATCTGTGCCGTGGGCTTCGATCTCTGGCGCCGGTTTGTCGCTACGGCTGCGGTGCAACAGTACCGACAGGCGCAAAATCACGCACAGTTTAACCGCATAGTCACGCACCTCTTCGGGCAGTGCTTCGACCATGGAGGGTCGGAATTTGCGCCGATGGCAGCGCACTAGAACGGAAAGAAACAGTTGATCACGTAACGAAAATCCCGGCAGATCCGAGTACTTGATCAGATAGGCGCCGTGCTTGTGATACTGACTATGCGCTATCAGCAGGCCGATCTCGTGGGACAGCGCGGCCCAGTGCAGCCATTTGGTCGTCTGCGGCTCCGGTAACCGCCAGTCGCCGGCGAGCTGCTCGGCCAGGGCGAGGGCGGTTTCTTCGACCCGCAGCACCTGTTCGATATCGCTGTGATAACGCTGCGACAGCGAAAGCACGGTGGATTCGCGCATGTCCTGGTGTTGCAGGCGTCCCAGCAGGTCGTAGAGCAATCCTTCGCGTAAAGCGCCCGACGAGTGCAGCATCAGTTCGATTTTGAGGGCATGGAAGACGGCGCTCAGAATTGCCACGCCACCGGCAAAAACCGGCCTGCGGTCGTCGCTGACGGCGGCAAAGGCGATTTTGTCCGCCGAACCGAAGTCCACCAGCGCGCTGCGCAGCTTCTTCAATGACTCCGGAGTGATGCCGTTATCGCTCCAGCCGGCTTCGAGCACGACGTCGCGAACGGTGCGGATAGTGCCGGAGGAGCCGGTGGCCATGGTCCAGCCGGTGCGCCGGAATGCTTGTTTGCTGGCTTGTAATTCCAGGCGCGCGGCGAGAATGGCCTCTTTCATTGCGGCTTTGGTAATATGGCCGTCGGCGAAGAACCGTTGACTCATGCTGACGCAGCCCATATAAAGGCTTTCGAGTTTGATCGGCTGATATCCCTCGCCGATGATCACCTCGGTACTGCCACCGCCGATGTCCACCACCAGTTGGCGCCCGCCCGGGTCGGCCAGGCTATGGGCGACGCCGAGATAGACCAGGCGCGCCTCCTCGATTCCTGAGATGACCTCGATGCTGTGTCCTAGCGCTTCTTCGGCCTGATCGATAAATCCGCCCGCGGCGTGAGCGCGGCGCAAGGTGTTGGTGCCGACGGCGCGCACACACTCGGGAGGCAGATCGCGGATCCGTTGTCCGAAGCGCTGTAAGCAGTCAAGCGCGCGGGCGGCAACCCCCGGCTCGAGTGTGTGCTGCTTGGTCAGGCCTTCGGCGAGGCGCACAGGTTCGCGCAGCCGGTCGATGAGCTGAAGCTGATTGTTTTGCAGGCGGCCAACGATCATGTGAAAGCTGTTGGAACCCAGATCGATGGCGGCCAGCGGACGTGGATCGTTTGTCTGGCTCAAAAGACGCTGCGCGTTGGGAACTGTCCGCATTGTTTCCGATACATCGGCCGGGTGCAACCGAAAAATCGGTGGCGGTGGCCGGGGGCTACTCGCGCCACGTTATTTATGAATCAACTGCTGGCTGACTTGCGCGGACCACTGCAGTGCTTCCAAGAAACAGTCACGGAGTTTATGCGTGCCCAACTGATTGCAGCCGAGACTCTCCCAATGGCCGCGTTCGTAGGCAAGAACACAATCCAGTACCTCGCCGTGCAGGCCCCGCCGGTGCAGCAGCGCCTCGGCAATGTAGTCGGCCAATGGCAGCTGGGTGAGAATCTCCTCCATGGTGTTGTCCATCAGCGCGTCCAGCGCTGAAAACAGTCCTACGGTAAAAAACGTTTCGGGTTGTTTGGCCTGAATGGCCTTGGCGATGCCCTCGGCCATTTTTCCCCGCACGATTGCGGTGATCACGAGTTCGGCCGGCTTGTTGTCGACCTGGGACATGGCCAGCAGCGTGGTCCAGGAGCGGATGGTCTGCAGGCCGAGATAGACCACCGCCTGGTGGATGGTTTCGACTTTGCGTGGCAGCGCCAGCGAGGCCGAGTTGATGAATCGCAGGATACGGTAACTGAAGGCCACGTCCTGCGAGATCAGGTCCTCCAGCTCTTGCGGCGTGATGTTGGGAGTCTGCAGCCGGCTGAGCAGTTTGAGAATGGTCAGACGGTTGTTCGGCAGGCGTTGTCCGCGGATGATTTTCGGCTGGGCAAAGAAATAGCCCTGAAAATAATCGAAGCCCAGCGACTGACAGAAATCGTATTCCTCCTGGGTTTCCACTTTTTCCGCCAGCAATCGCAAGGGATAGTGGCGCAGTTGTCTGACATGTTCGCGGATACCGTCCCGGTCGAGTTTTGTCAGATCGATTTTGACAATATGTGCAAGGTTTACCAGCGGTCGCAGCGACTCATGGTAGATAAAATCGTCAAGCGCGATGGTGTAATTCAAATCCGCCAGTCGTTTGACGCCCGCGACGACTTCAGCGTCGGCATCGATATCTTCCAGTAATTCCAGTACCACCCGGTGCTGGGGCATGGAAATGGCGTGCTCACCGACAAAAAACGCGCGGGTCAGGTTAATGAATGCCAGATGTTCGCCGACAATGTTATCGAGGCCGATCTCCAGAAAGGTGTTTACAATAACATCGGTGGTCGCCTGATCGCCGTCGACGAATTCGGCACGGTTTTCCGATGCGGCACGGAATAGCAGTTCGTAGCCGAAAACCTTCAGTTTGCGGTCGTAAATCGGCTGACGGCCGATGAAAATGTCACTCATGTTTTTCAGCGTTGAGACTCAGTGGCAACGATTTTAGCAGGTTGCATCAGTTGCGGTGTCAGACAGCCCTGTTTGTGTATCGCGCTGTTAACGCTGTTTCTTAATGATAGAATACTGTCGCAATGTTTATTATCTGAGGTGAAGATGAACCAAATGTTCATGGGCTTTTCCTGGTATGCGGGCTTTTACAGTCTGCCTTGGTGGGGCTGGCTTCTGACCGTGCTGGCATTGACTCACGTTACCATTGTCAGTGTCACTGTTTTTCTGCACCGACATCAGGCGCATCGGGCCCTGGATCTGCACCCTGCCGTGAGCCACTTTTTTCGTTTCTGGTTATGGTTGACCACGGGGATGGTGACGCGCCAGTGGGTTGCAATCCATCGTAAACATCACGCCAAATGCGAGACGCCGGACGACCCGCACAGTCCGCAGACCCGGGGGATTTCCACGGTGCTGTGGCGAGGCGCCGAGCTGTATCGGCGCGAGGCCGGAAACCGCGAAACGCTGGCGGATTACGGCCACAATACGCCCGATGACTGGATAGAGCGCACATTCTACAGCCGCCACCCGCTATTGGGTGTTTCAATCATGCTGATTGTGGATTATCTGTTGTTCGGTTTTGCCGGTGTCGCGTTATGGGGCGTGCAGATGTTGTGGATACCCTTCTGGGCCGCGGGCGTGATCAACGGTCTCGGGCACTGGTGGGGATACCGGAACTTCGAAACGCCGGATGCCTCGCGCAACATTGCCTGGTTCGGATTGCTGATCGGTGGCGAGGAATTGCATAACAATCATCATGCTTTTGCCAGTTCTGCCAAGTTTTCCAGCCGACGGTGGGAGTTCGATCTCGGCTGGGGTTATATCCGCCTGCTGCAACTGTTGGGTCTGGCGCGAGTGAAGAAACTGGCCCCGAAGGCGCATATCCACAGCGGCAAGGAGCGCGTGGATATGGATACGCTGCGGGCGGTAATCGCCAACCGCTTGAATGTGATGTCAAATTATGCGCGTGAGGTGGTGCTGCCGGTATTGCGCCAGGAGTATCGCTGCCATGACGGGGCCTGTCGCCGGCGCCTGCGTAGGGCTCGGCACCTGCTGGTGCGTCATCCCGCGATTCTGGATGCGCGTAGTCGGGGGCGGCTGGAAGGTGTTTTGGAGCGCTTTGCCAATCTGCGCACGGTCTATCAGTACCGCGAGCGTCTGCAGGCGATCTGGAACCGTTCGGCGGCAAGCCATGAGCACCTGCTGCAGGCGTTGCAGGAGTGGTGTCAGCAGGCCGAAGCCACTGGGGTGCACGCCCTGCAACAGTTTGCGCGGCGCCTGAAAGGTTATAGTCTGCAGCCGGTCCCCGCCTGAACGCGGAACCCGTGGCATAAAAAAGCCCGGCGTCGCCGGGCTTTTTTATTGCGGTGTGGCTGTTATTTGATTTTGCCTTCTTTGTAAGTCACGTGCTTGCGCACCACCGGATCGAATTTCTTCATTTCCAGCTTGTCGGGCGTGGTGCGCTTGTTTTTGGTGGTCGTATAGAAATGCCCGGTGCCGGCGCTGGAAACCATTTTGATCTTGTCACGCATACGGATCTCCTAGAGTTTTTCGCCGCGGGCACGGATATCGGCCAACACGGAGTCGATGCCCTGTTTGTCGATAATGCGCATTCCCTTGGATGAAACGCGCAATTTCACCCAGCGCTTCTCGCTCTCCACCCAGAAGCGGTGCGAATGCAAATTGGGCAGAAAACGCCGCCGGGTTTTGTTATGCGCGTGGGAAACGTTGTTGCCCGTTACGGGGCGCTTGCCGGTTACCTGGCACACTCTGGACATGGTTCAAATCCTCAAAATTCTGTCTCGGACCGCTGTGAACGGACCGCGGGAACCGCGCTTTATACCAGAGCGGCGCCCGGCAGGCAACCACAAAGCCCCGGGCGCGGTGCTGGGCTAAATCCCGCGGTTAATGGTAATAAATTGAATTATAAATAAAATTTTTTACCCCCTCTTAGAGCCATTCGCGTTCGGCGAAGGAGACGGTGGCGGGGTCACCCACGACCAGGTGGTCCAGCACCCGGATGTCCACCAGACCCAGGGCATCGCGCAGGCGTCGGGTGATGCGCTTGTCCGCCTCGCTCGGCTCGGCGTCGCCGGAGGGGTGATTGTGGGCCAGGATGACTGCGGCGGCGTTCAGCGCTAGAGCGCGCACCAGTACTTCACGGGGATGGACGCTGGCGCTGTCGAGGGTCCCGTGGAACAACTCCTCATAACGGATGAGGCGGTGGCGGGTGTCGAGAAACAGACAGGCGAACACCTCCCGTTTATGGTCGCGCAGCCGCAACTGGAGATAATCTTTAACCAAAACAGAGTTGTCGATGAGGGTGCCGGAGCGCAGCGATTCGCCCTGGTGGCGTTTGGCGAGTTCGAGCACGGCCTGGAGCTGCGCATATTTGGCCGGTCCCAGGCCAGGCGTGGCCACCAGTTGCTGGTGTTCGGCCCGCAGCAGTCCGCGCAGACCACCGAATTGCCGTATCAACTGGCGCGCCAGGTCCACGGCCGTCCGGCCCCGGCTGCCAGTGCGTAGAAAGATCGCCAGCAGCTCGGCGTCGGACAGGGCTCCGGGGCCATGCGTGAGCAGTTTTTCCCGGGGACGTTCCGTCTCCGGCCATTGCCGAATGGACATACAGCACCTCCTTGTGCCGCGTGGCAGCGTCCGCCGTACCGGCGGCGTGCAACAGGCCTTATGATGTGAGCCTCGGGCGCGCCTGTAAAGACTTTTCCCACTTCCCGTCGCCGACGCTTCTGGTACACTGCCGGACATGGATTTTCTTTCGGGAAAACACATTCTTGTCGGCGTTTGCGGGGGTATCGCCGCGTATAAAAGCGCCGAGCTGGTGCGGCTGGCGCGGGCGGCCGGTGCGCGCGTGCGGGTGGTTATGACGGCGAGCGCGGCGGAGTTTATCGGCGCGCGCACGTTCCAGGCGCTGAGCGCCGAGCCGGTGTGGCGGGACTGGACGGACGACCGCAGTGGCATGGATCACATCGATCTGGCGCGATGGGCTGATCGTATCCTGGTGGCGCCAGCCACCGCCGATCGCTTGGCGCGTCTGGCCCAGGGGCGCGCGGACGACCTGTTGGGCGCCATCTGTCTGGCCAGCCAGGCGCCGCTGATGCTGGCGCCATCGATGAACCAGGCCATGTGGCGCAATCCGGCAACGCAGGACAATTTGGCGCTGCTGCGTCGACGCGGCGCGCGTATCTGCGGGCCGGGCGAGGGCGAGCAGGCCTGCGGCGATGTCGGCCCGGGCCGTATGTTGGAACCGGGCGTTCTGGTGCAGATGCTGACCGACAGTTTTCGCAATGGTGCGCTGGCGGGGCTCAAAGTAGTCGTTACCGCCGGGCCGACGCGGGAAGCCCTCGATCCGGTGCGATACCTGAGCAACCGTAGTTCCGGCAAAATGGGTTATGCCGCGGCCGTCGCCGCGCGCGAGGCCGGAGCCGAGGTGGCGCTAGTCAGCGGCCCGGTGGCACTGCCGGCGCCGGCCGGCGTCGCGCTTACCCGGGTGGAAACGGCGCAGGATATGCTCGAGGCGACGCTGCCTCTGGCGCGCGCATGCGATATTTTCATCGCCGCCGCCGCAGTGGCCGATTACCGTCCGGCGACCACGGCGGCGCAGAAGCTCAAACGCCAGGCCGGCGGCCGGACGCTGGCGCTGGAACCGGCGGCGGATGTTCTCGCGACGGTCGCTGCCATGCCGCGGCCACCCTTTTGCGTCGGCTTTGCCGCCGAAACCGACGACAATCTTCAGCATCATGCGCATAAGAAGCGGCTGAGCAAGGGCATCGATATGGTCGCCGCCAATCGGGTCGGCCCCGGTGTGGGTTTCGACAGTGACGAAAATACGCTGCTGCTGGTGTGGGAAGGCGGCCAGACGATGCTGGAACAGGATACCAAGACACGCCTGGGGGTACGCCTGATCGAATGCATCGCCGATCGTTTCCGCGCCCGGCAAACTACTACGGAGTCCCATGCAGAGCATACAACTGAAAATACTCGATAGCCGTATCGGTACCACCTGGCCGCTGCCGGAGTACGCCACCGAGGGGGCCGCCGGCCTGGATTTGCGGGCCTGCCTGGACGAGTCTCTCACGCTGGATCCGGGTGAGACCGAGTTGCTGCCTACCGGTATCGCGGTATACATCGGCGATCCGTCGCTGTCCGCGGTGCTGCTGCCTCGTTCGGGGCTGGGGCACAAACACGGGATTGTGCTGGGCAACCTGGTGGGATTGATCGATTCAGACTATCAGGGGCAGCTGTTCGTCTCCTGCTGGAACCGTGGTACCCGCGCCTTCGCCATAGAACCCGGGGAACGGGTCGCGCAGATGGTGTTCGTGCCGGTGCAGCGGATAGGGTTTGAAGTTGTTGATGATTTTGTCGATAGTACCCGGGGAGCGGGTGGTTTCGGCCATACGGGACGCAGCTGAACAAGAATCCAGCGAATTACCGATACAGCAGCGGGAATAACCATGAAACTACCTTTCGGGTTGGGTAAGAGCAAACCTGCCAGGAGCGACAACGCCGGTGCGCAATCCACGGCGGCGCTAAAAGGTCTCAGTCTGCGCAACCAGTTGCGGCTGCTGTCGCTGGCGGGTGTGTTGCTGATCGCGTTGCCGCCGATTCTGGTGTATTTGCAGACCACCCAGCAATTGCGCTACGGCGAAGACGCGCAGGCGGAATTGACCGCCCGCTTATATGCCGTCGGCGTGATGCAATGGGTCGGGCACCAAAGCGCCGTCGCCGCGCGCGCCCTGAAAGATCCGCAGCTGAGCGCGGTGATGGCAGCCGCGAATCCGCAGGAACGGGAGCAAAAGGCCGAGCAGCTGCGGGGTCTGTTCCCGCAGGCCATCCGGGTCAGGCTGCTGCCACCGGGCATCGATCGCACCGATATGAAGGCCGACCCGCCGATCAGTTACGCCGCGCTGGATATGCTGCGGCATGCCGAGACCCAAAGCACGCCGCCGCCGATGGAGGTGCACCTGGCCGGCACGCCGCAGCAGCATATCACCCTGGTGCGGCGCATCCTGGATGCTTCCGGCCGCCGACTGATCGGCGATCTGATGGTCAGTTACCCGGTTGGGGTATTACAGGAACTGCTGAAACAGGGCGATGGGCAGGGCTACGTCGAGTTGCAGCAAGTCGCCGGCGCCACACCGCTGGTTTTGGGTGATCGCGGCGAGGCGGCCTTCAAACGAGGGCCCGCGAGTAGTGCTGTCGCCGTCAGCGGTAGCCGTTGGCGGCTGGCGTACTGGACGGCAGACTCGGGCGCGGCGGACCGCGGCCTGTTGACCAGCACGCTGGCCGTGAGCGCTGCGGCGGCGGCGCTGATGTTGCTGGCGGTCTGGCTGGTGTCACGCAGAGTCGGCGCGGCGCTGAAGCGTGATCAGGCGACCCTGCTGACCGTAGTGAAGGAAGCCCGTAATGGCCGCGGCAAAAGTGGGTATCCGCATGCGCTGGCGGAGATGCGCGATACAATCGAGTTGATGTCCCGTGTGGCTGTCGTCAGCGCCCCGCGGGCCGTTCCTGTCGAGGAAAAAGCCGGCGCCGTCGCAGCGTCGGCGCCGGAGTTGCAGGTTGAGGACGAAGTGGCTGGTGACCTGTTGTTTGATGAAAGCGCCCTGGATATCGGTCGCGTGGAGTTGTCGCAGGGCAAGGTCAACGCGGATATTTTCAGAGCCTACGATATCCGCGGCATCGTCGGCGAGACCCTGACCGCGGAGGTCGCGTTTGAAATCGGGCGCGCCATCGGCAGCGAGGCCTACTTCCGCGGCGAACAAAGCGTGGTGGTGGCGCGGGACGGGCGCCTGTCCGCGGAGGAAATGGCGGAGGCCCTGATCGGCGGGCTTCTGGCCACCGGCCGGGATGTCAAAGACGTTGGCGTGGTACCGACACCGGTACTGTATTTCGCCGCTCAGTATCTGGGGGCGCAGTCGGGTGTCATGGTCACAGGCAGTCATAATCCACCGGATTACAACGGTTTCAAAATCGTTCTCGGCGGCGAGACTTTGTCCACCGAGGCGATCCAGGGCTTGCGTCAGCGTATCGAATCCGGCGACATGCTGACCGGCGAAGGGACGCGCGAGAGTGTCAACGTATTGCCCGACTATATAGAGCGGATCAAAACCGATGTACAGATCGTGCGCCAGATGAAACTGGTCGTCGATTGCGGCAACGGCGTTGCCGGAGCGGTCGCGCCGGATCTGTTCCGGGCGCTGGGCTGCGAGGTCAGCGAGTTGTTCTGCGAGGTCGACGGCAATTTCCCCAACCACCATCCGGACCCCAGCAAGAAGGAAAATCTGGCGCCGTTGATCAGTAGGGTTCAGGAGGAGGGCGCGGATCTCGGCGTCGCGTTTGATGGCGACGGTGACCGGCTCGGTGTGATCAGCTCTCAGGGCGAAATCATCTGGCCGGATCGCGTGCTGATGCTGCTGGCGATGGATGTGCTCTCGCGCCATCCAGGGGCGCAGATCATTTATGACGTCAAATGTTCGCGGCATGTCGCCAGGGTGGTGACCGAGCATGGCGGCGAAGCCCTGATGTGGGCCACCGGGCACTCGCTGATCAAGGCCAAGATGAAAGAGACCGGCGCGCTGCTGGCGGGTGAGATGAGCGGGCACGTTTTCTTCAAGGAACGCTGGTTCGGTTTTGACGACGCGCTTTATTCGGCCGCGCGGCTGTTGGAGATTCTGGCCAACGACGCGCGCAGCTCCAGCGACCGTTTTGCCGAACTGCCCGACAGCATGAGCACACCGGAACTGAACGTGCCCATGGCCGAGGGCGAGCCGCGGGTGTTCATGGAAAAACTGCTCAACAGCGCCCATTTCGATAACGCGCGGGTGGCGACGATCGACGGGCTACGGGCGGAGTTCGAACGCGGCTGGGGCCTGGTGCGTGCCTCCAATACCACGCCTTGCCTGGTGCTGCGTTTCGAAGCCGACGACGAATTGGCCTTGAGCGCTATCCAGGACGAGTTCCGCCGCGTTATGCTGCAGGTGGATCCCGGTCTGTCGTTGCCATTTTGAACATGAACGCCGCTTCCGATAAAGCTGTCGATGTCGCTCGCGTACTCGGCGAGGCGCTGCCCTATATCCGTCGTTTCCGCGGCAAGACCGTGGTGGTCAAGTACGGCGGCAACGCCATGGTCGATGAACAGCTGAAAAGCGGCTTCGCTCGCGATATTGTGTTGATGCGGCTGGTAGGCATCAATCCCGTGGTGGTCCATGGCGGCGGACCGCAGATTGGCCGGGTGCTGGAGAAAATCGGCAAGCAAAGCGAGTTTGTCCAGGGTATGCGGGTGACCGACAGCGAAACCATGGACGTGGTGGAAATGGTGCTCGGGGGGCTGGTCAACAAGGATATTGTCAGTCTGATTACGCGTCACGGCGGGCGCGCCGTTGGTCTGACCGGAAAGGACGGCGACCTGATTCGGGCGCGCAAGCTGCAGGTGACTCGCGATGCACCGGGGCTGGACGCGCCGGAAATCATCGATATCGGCCACGTCGGCGAGGTCGCCAGCGTCGATGCCGCGGTAGTGGATATGTTGGTGTCGGGTGGTTTCATCCCGGTCATCGCGCCGATCGGCGTCGGCGAGGACGGTCATTCATACAACATCAACGCCGATCTGGTCGCCGGGCGCGTCGCCGAAGTGCTGGGTGCGGAAAAGCTCATTCTGCTGACCAACACCGCCGGCCTGCTCGACAATCAGGGCCGTCTGTTGAGCGGGCTGAGCGCGGCCGAGGTCGACGGCTTGATCGCCGATGGCACCATCAGTGGGGGTATGTTGCCGAAAATCCAGTGTGCGTTGTCGGCGGTGAAGTCGGGCGTGCGCAGCGCCCACATCATCGACGGCCGGGTGGATCACGCCGTGCTGGTCGAATTGTTCACCGACGAAGGTGTTGGGACGCTGATACGCGGTTAGTTCATTTTCCGGCGGCCGCGGCGGTTTTCAGTTCGCGAAAGCGACGGATGTCGGCTTCGAACTTGGCCCGAATCTTGTCCTGCTCGGCGCGGCGGTTTTCCACATAGACGCGGTTTTTTTCGATCTGTTGGCGTGAGTCTTCGATTTCGCCGATGAGGCTTTGCGGTACTTGTCGTCCGGCCCGCTCCAGATTGGCGGCGCGGCGTTTCAGCTCCACCAGCCGCTGTTTGAGTTTTCCGCTGCGGCCGTTGGTCACGCGGATGACCGCTTCGATGGCCTGTATCTTGCCATCCCGGGTCATGACCATTTCGTCTTAGTTGGTGAAGGTGTCCAGCAGGATGCGATCCTGATAGGCTTTCTCCCGTCGAATACGTTCGGCCTCTTCGGCGGCTGCCTTGAGGCGCGCTTCTTCGGCCAACTGTTCGGGGGTCTTTGCCGCCGGTTTGCGATCCACCACCACACCCTGGTCGTTGAGCGTTTGGTTGCTCTTGTCGGCATATTGCGGGGGAATGCTGTCGCCGTAACGTACGCGGCCGTTTTCATCCACCCATTTATAGAGTTTGCCGGCGTGGGCGCCGGCGGCGCTGGCGGCGATCAGGGCGCCCAGGACCAGCTTTGTGTAGAGATTGCGTGTTTTCATGGCGTCACGATTGATCTAGGGTACTTTGTCAGCGATGGAGCTCATCGATCAACTGCTGCTGTTCATCATTTCACTGGCGGCCAACGTGCTTTCGGCGTTTTCCGGCGGTGGTGCCGGCCTTATCCAGCTGCCGGCACTGATCTTTCTGGGGCTGCCCTTCGTGGTCGCGCTGGCTACCCACAAAGTCGCCAGTGTCGCCTTGGGTATCGGCGCCACGGTGCGTCACTTGAGCGAAGGCGGGCTGGAGAAAAAGCTTTCCCTGTTTATACTTGTAAGCGGCTTGCCGGGAGTGCTGCTGGGAGCACTGCTGATCGTCGACATCCCGGGCCGCAATGCCGAAATCGCTCTGGGCGTGCTCACCGCCGGTCTCGGATTATACTCGTGGCTCAACCCCGGCTTGGGGCATGACGAAGTCGTCATTCACCGCGATTCCGCGGGTTTCGCTGTCGGCGGGCTGGTGCTGTTCGTTATCGGTGTGCTGAACGGTTCGTTGACCTCCGGGACCGGGCTGTTCGTGACCTTGTGGCTGGTGCGCTGGTTCGGCCTCGACTACCGGCGTGCGGTCGCCTATACCTTGGTTCTGGTCGGCATCTTTTGGAACGGAACCGGCGCGCTGACCCTGGGCCTGCTGGCCGAGATCCGCTGGGAATGGGTGCCCGCCCTCCTGGCCGGCTCCCTCCTCGGCGGATATATGGGGGCACACCTGGCGATCAAGAAGGGCAATCGCTGGATTAAACGAGCCTTCGAGCTGCTGACATTGGTGATCGGGGTCAAGCTGATGGCGGGGTGAGTCGCCGCTCAGACGCCGTATTGCCGGCGATAGGCGGCGATCCTTTCCAGTACCCCCTGATATCCACCGTCTGCCTGCAGGAACTGCTGCAGTTCCGACAGATTCACGATGCTGATCACCCGCAGTCCGAGATCGCGCTCCACCTCCTGAATGGCCGAGCGTTCGCCCTGGCCGCGCTCCTGCCGGTCCAGCGCGATGACCACGCCGACCGCCCTGGCCTCGGCGGCGGCGATCATCGCCAGCGACTCGCGGATCGCCGTGCCCGCGGTGATCACGTCGTCGACAATCAGCACCCGGCCGGCCAGCGCAGCCCCCACCAGACTGCCACCCTCGCCGTGGTCCTTGGCTTCTTTGCGGTTGAAGCAATAGGGCGCGTCCCGGTCGTGGTGATCGGCGAGGGCGATACCCGCGGCGGCGGCCAGGGGAATGCCTTTATAAGCGGGACCGAAAAGCATATCGAAATCGATGTTCGCATCGACGATGGCCTGAGCATAAAAACGTCCCAGGCGGGCCAGTTGACGGCCGCTGTTGAATAGTCCGGCATTGAAGAAATAGGGGCTGGTTCGGCCTGATTTCAGCGTGAATTCGCCAAAACGCAGTACCTCCGCCTCGATGGCGAATTGGAGGAAGTCTTTCTTGTATTGCTGCATACGTCACCCGCGTACTAAAGCTCCGGTATGATACACGCGATACGTAGTCAGGAGAACGCATGCGCATTATCACATTGAACGTAAACGGTATTCGCGCCGCGGCGCGCAAAGGGTTTTTTAGCTGGATGAGCCGGCAGCGCGCAGACGTGGTCTGCCTGCAGGAAACCCGCTGCCGGTTCGACGAATTGTCCGACAAACTCTATCGGCCGCGCTCGTTTCATGCCTATTTCCATGACGCCGAAAGAAAAGGCTACAGTGGGGTCGCCATCTACTCGCGCCGCAAGCCGGACAAAGTCGTTACCGGTCTGGGCTGGCCGGACGTGGACGCCGAGGGGCGCTATCTGGAAGTACAGTTCGGGACGCTCAGCGTGATTTCCCTGTATCTCCAGTCGGGCTCTTCGGGCGAGGCGCGCCAGCAGGTCAAGTTCGATATGATGGACCGGTTCATGCCCTATCTGCGCAAACTCAGGCGCAAGCGCCGCGACTATGTGATCTGTGGAGACTGGAATATCGCCCATCGTCAGATAGACCTGAAGAACTGGCGCAGTAATCAGAAGAATTCGGGATTTCTGCCGCAGGAGCGCGCCTGGATGGATGAGCTTTTCGGCGCCGCCGGTTTCGTCGACGCGTTCCGGGTCGTCGATCAGCGTCCGGAACAATATACCTGGTGGTCAAACCGCGGCCGGGCCTGGGAGAAAAACGTCGGTTGGCGCATCGACTATCAGGTGGTCACTCCAGCTATGGCGAAACATATCCAGTCCGCCAGAATCTACAAGAACAAACGTTTTTCCGACCATGCACCGCTGATCATGGACTATGACTATCCGCTTTAGGTCAAGTAGGCGGGTCTCGACGTGACGGCGATGCTGCGAAGTCTGCTGTCGGGGCGCATGTTGGTCGCCCTGTTGATGGGGTTTTCTTCCGGCCTGCCGTTGCTGCTGACCGGTTCGGTACTGCAGGCGTGGATGACCGAGGAAAACGTCGATCTGGGTACCATCGGTTTGTTCGCTCTGGTGGGGTTGCCCTATACGCTCAAATTTCTCTGGGCGCCGCTGGTCGACCGCTACAGCCTGCCGTTTTTCGGCAGACGGCGCGGCTGGCTGGTGATGGTACAGCTGCTGCTGATGGCGAGTATCGCCGCTCTGGGGTGGACGCAGCCGGCGGCCAGTCCGCTGGTGGTGGCGCTCGCCGCCTGGTTGCTGACGTTTTTTTCCGCCAGCCAGGACATTGTCATCGATGCCTATCGGCGCGAGGCCCTCAGTGACCGAGAATTGGGCCTGGGAGCCTCATTTTATGTCAACGGCTATCGGGTGGGCATGTTGTTGGCATCGGGAGGGGGGTTGATTCTGGCCGATCTGGTCGGTTTCCCGCTGGTCTACCAGCTGATGGCGCTGACGATGCTGGTGGGAATCGTCACGACTGTGCTGGCGCCGGAACCCGATATTCATACGACATTGCCCACCAGCCTGCAGCAAGCGGTCGTCCAGCCCTTTGCGGAATATTTCCGCCGCCCCGATGCGATGCTGATCCTGTTGTTCATCCTGTTGTACAAAGTGGGCGACACGATGGCCAGCCATATGACGACTCCCTTCTACCTGCAGTTGGGTTTCAGCAAGACGGAAATCGGCGCGGTGGTCAAGCTGTTCGGTTTCTGGGCCACCATAATCGGCAGTATCCTGGGCGGAATTCTGATTCTCCGCACCGGTATCTACCGCGCGCTGTGGGGTTTCGGTATTCTGCAGGCGGTTTCAACCGCCGGTTTTGCAGCGCTGGCCCAAATCGGTTACAGCCTGCCCTGGCTGGCCGGCGTGATAGCGTTCGAGAATCTCAGCGCCGGGATGGGGACCGCGGCCTTTGTTGCTTTTATGGCAAGCCTGACGAACAAGAAATTCACCGCCACGCAATACGCATTGCTCAGCAGTCTGATGGGTGTGCCGCGGGTGATCGTCGCCGCGCCGACCGGTTATCTGGCGGAGTGGCTCGGTTGGACGGTGTTCTTCGCTGCCTGCGCGTTGTTGGCCGTGCCGGGCCTGGTGTTGTTGAGACGTTTTCGCCCCTGGTTGCAACGGCAAGACGATGCCCAGTGACGTTTCCTTGCTGGCGGCCTTTCTGGTCGGTTTGTTGGGCGGTGTGCACTGCGTCGGCATGTGCGGCGGAATCGTGGCCGCGCTGTCTTTGCGCCTGCCGCAGGACGCCGGCCGGCGCGGTGCGCGCTGGCCGCTATTGCTGGCCTATAATCTGGCGCGCATTTCCAGCTATACCCTGGCGGGCGCTTTGCTGGGCGGTATAGGCTGGTTGGCCGCACACTGGAGCGGCGTGCACCAGATTCAGCTCGGGCTGCAAGTGCTGGCCGCGGCGTTCATGGTGATGCTCGGCCTGTATCTCGCCGGCTGGTGGCGAGGACTGGTGTGGTTGGAACGCGGTGGCGCCCACCTATGGCGGTATATCGAGCCCCTGGGACGACGCTTTTTGCCGCTGCGCTCGATCAGCGGCGCCTTTGCGCTCGGGTTGGTCTGGGGTTGGTTGCCCTGCGGCCTGGTGTACAGCGTGCTGGTATGGTCCATTGCCAGCGCCGACCCGTTCTATGGCGCCGCCCTGCTGCTTAGCTTCGGTTTGGGTACATTGCCCAATCTGCTGGCTATGGGTGTGATGGCAGACCGGCTGTCGGCGCACACGCGCAATGCGCGCGTGCGTCAACTGGCCGGTCTGTTAGTCATGGGGTTCGGTATTTACACCCTGTGGCAGATCATTCGGTAAAAAACTGCTGTTTGAACAGAACCTCGTAGGTATCCTTCTGCCCCTCCGGCGTTACGCTGACGCGAAAACGCAGCGTTCCCTCATTGGTAATCGGGAAATCGCCGATGTAATAGATGGCCGGTCCTTCGTGAATTTCGCGCAGACCGATAGTGCGTTTCTGGCCGGTGAGATTGCTGGCCACCGCGCTGACGCGGGCGGCGACCGGCTTGCCCGCGGTGCCGAGAGTTTTCGACAACACGGTGATATTTACCATGCCGCGGTTCTTGCTGCGTTTGATGTCGTACTCCCGCGTCGTATCCGGCGGCAGATAACTGGTATTCAGCGCGTTGAAATGCACCACATAGTCGCCGAAGTCCTGCGAGTTTTCCGCCACCGCGGCGGAGCTTAGTACCACCAGCAGGAAAAAGAGGAAGGGTATAGTGTTTTTGTTATACATCCGGTTTCTCCTTTTATTCGCAACAGATGTTCTACTCATTCACTATAGACCATCGTGGCAGCGGAGGTATAGCCGAACGTGTCGCGGGAGACGGAAAAACACCGCCGCCGAGCGACGGTAACTGCGGCCATCGCCGTCTTCAGACAGCGATCCCGGCGGTATCGCGCCTGCTATCTTCGGCCGGCAGCGAGGCCTTGCGGCCGTTGCCATTATTGTGCAGTGCATGACGCAGCTGTTGCAGCTCGTCCAGTTGACCGCGAGTGTGCCGCAGGCCGACCTCCAGCTCCTTGATACGGCTGTCCAGGGTGTCTCGTGATTCGCTGATGCGGCGCAGGGTATCGAGACGCTTCTCCATGGTCGCCTTGTGTTCATTGATCTGGCGCACCAGCGGATTCATCACTTCCTTGAGCCATGCGTTGGCGTCCTGGTTGGCCTTGAAGAACAGGCTACGGGCGTGGCTGACCAGCGAAATGAAGAACTTCTTGATGACGAACGACTGCTCAGTCATAGTGGTGACAGGGCTGCGTCTGAAGGCCTCGGCCTCCTGATACAGGCGCTCGAGTTCAGAGGAGTAATCGGTGGTGTCGAACTGCTTGGGCGTGATCTGCGGCAGTCCATGCTCTTCATGAAACTTCTTGTAGGTGGCGCGGATCAGCATGCGCGTCTGTTCGGCGTGGCCGCTGACCTGCTCCATGGCGTCGCGCGCACCGTCGAAGAAGGTCTCCATACCACGTTTCATGCCGGTGGTGGTCCAGCTGTGGGTCATGTTCTCGCGGGTTTTGTTGATCAGCCGATCCAGGTTGTCGATGCTCAGGGCTTCGAGCATGTTGCGTGCCTGGGTCTGCAGCAGCCGGCGGCTGTTCTGAAAGCTTTCGACATTGCGCAGATATGCCGCCTGCTCCTCGCGCGATTTTGACATCAAGTGGACGATCACATCGGCGTTCTTCCCGCGTAGCGAACGCAATTCGCTCAACTGCTTGTCGGCGTCGCGTTTGCGACCCTCCAACAGGGCGAGATTTTCGTCGATCATGGCGCCGATGTGAGCTATCAGATTCTCGCGCATGATGTCCCGTTTGCGCGGCAGGATGGTTTCGGCCAGATAGGCTTCCAGCTCGCCCAGGCGGCTGTCGCGCAGCAGACGTTCATCGTCGCGGATTTTTGCCAACAGACCTTTTTGAGCGGATAGGGGAAACACCCGGCCACGGTCTACGTGCAGTTGTTCGGCCGCGCTGTTGCATTGTGTTTCGATACTGGCGTTGACCCGGCTCGGTTCCTTGAGTTCGTCCCACAGGGTATCGATCTTGTTCAGTGCGATCACCAGATTGTCTCCGCTGCGCGCGTGGGCGGCACGAACGTGGTGCTCCCACATCTCCATGTCGCTGCGGGTGACACCGGTGTCGGCTGCCAACAGGAACAGCACGGCCTGCGCCGATGGCAACATGTTCAGCGTGAGTTCCGGTTCGTTACCGATGGCGTTCAGGCCCGGGGTATCGAGGATAACCAGCCCCTGTTTCAGCAGCGGATGGGGGAAGCTGATCAGCGCGTGGCGCCAGTGAGGGATTTCCACCTGCGCCGGTGCACTGCCGTGAGCGCGGAAGTAGGGGTCGCTCTGTTCATCGTACAGCCCCAGTTCGCGCGCCTGCGCCAGCGGAACCTGACGGGTACGGATCACCTCGTGCAACGCCTCGGTGACCTGGGCGGTATCGCCGGCGTCCAGCGCGATTTGGGTCCAATGGATGGGCTCGTGCTTGTAATCGGCGATGCTCTGTTCCTGCAGGCGGGTTTCAATCGGGAGCAGGTGGATGTAGGCGCTGTCGCTGTCCGTATCGTAGAATAATTCCGTCGGGCACATCGTGGTGCGGCCGGCCTCCGAGGGCAACAGGCGCTGGCCGTAGTGGGAGAAGAACAGGGCATTGATGAGTTCGGTTTTTCCGCGCGAAAATTCGGCCACGAATGCCAGCGTCAGGCGGTCCTTGCGCAGCGCGTCGATGGTCTCGAAAATGCGGAACTCCTGTTCCGGCGAAGCCATGTCGTTGGCCTCCAGCCAGGACTGGTATTGTTCCACGGTGTGGATCAGATCGTCACGCCACAAACTGTACGACTGGAGGCTCTGGTCAAACTGGTCTTGCTTCATGCAATGGTATCCCGGTCTGTAATTCTGCCAGCAAAATCAACGGCTGCCCGCTCGGCGCGCCTCCTCCCGTAGCGGCCGGCGAGGTCTGATCTTTAGTCAGAAAATTAGAGGCTTAGCTCCGGGGGTCGCGGTGACGGAGCTATCGCCCGGGCTTGTGGAGGACGCGGTGCGACTGCCGCGGGATACCCGCCCGGGGACGGCTTTTGTATCAGAATCCGTCTGTTACGAGTGGGGTCCGTGCAGGCGATATCAGCGCTCAGGCGGCGTTCAGCCGGCCAGCGTGTATAGCGGCGGCAGCAGCAGCATTTTTACCAGCTGGATACCGATCAGCGCGACCAAAGGCGACAGATCGATGCCCGACATGGGGGGTAGCAACCGCCGGCACGGACGCAGCACCGGCTCGGTGAGGCTGTACAACAGCGAGATGGCAGGATTGTAAGTGCCCGGGTTGATCCAGCTGATCACGACCTGGATTAGTATGGAGAACAGTAGCACATTGAGGAACAGGCCGATCAGTTCGGTCACGGACAGCATGAGCAGTGTGCCGAACGCCGGTTGACCGCCGCGCAGCAGAACGATGATGGTGAAAGACAGCATCTGCAGCAGCAGCATCAGGACCAGCGCGCTGGTATCGAGCTTGCCTACACTGGGCAGCACGCGCCGCATCGGTCGCAGCGGCGGATTGGTGATTTTGACCAGAAACTGGCTGACCGGATTGTAGAAATCGGCCCGCACGGCGGCCAGGAGAAACCTCAACATGACCGCGAGGATATAAAGTCCGAACAGTGTGTTGATGAGAAATTCGATCGGTGTAGTCAGGTAGCTGCTGCCCATCAGTCGGCTCCGAATTGTTTGGCCAGCGCCTTGGAGCGCTCGCATGCGGCGGTCAGGGCGTTTTGGAAAAGATCTCTGAGTCCGCCGCTCTCCAGCACCTCCAACGCGGCTTCCGTGGTGCCGCCGGGGTACGTCACCCGGCGTCGCAGGCTGGCGGCGTCCTCGCTGCTTTCCAGCGCCATTTTGGCGGCTCCGAAAGCGGTCTGGACCGCCAGCAGGCGGGCTGATTTCGCATCCAGTCCGAGCGTCCGGGCGGTCTCCTCCAGGGCTTCGATGACCAGAAAGAAGTACGCCGGTCCGCTGCCCGACAGCGCGGTGACGGCGTCCATCAGGGCCTCGTCGTCGACCCACAGTGCCAGACCGACAGCACGCAGAATACTTTCGGCCAGATCTTTTTGTTCGCGCGAAACGGCGTCGTTGGCGTACAGGGCGGTAGCGCCGCTCTGCACCAGGGCCTGGGTGTTCGGCATGCAACGCACCAACGCGCAGCGGCCGCCCAGCCAGCGCTGCAGATCCTGTCCGCGGATGCCGGCGGCGACCGAGATCACCAGCGGTTGCCTGGCCTGGATCTGCGCGCTGATGGCGCTGGCCACTGCGTTCATGATCTGCGGCTTGACCGCCAGGACGACGACATCGCTCTGTCCGCTAACCTGTTGATTGTCAGTCTCGGTGTGTACCTGAAACAGCTGCGCCACCGCATTGAGCTGCTCCCGGTCCGGATCGGCGACGCTGATTCGGGCCGGGTCCCAGCCGTCGGCGATAAGACCGCCGATCAGGCTCCGGGCCATGTTGCCCGCGCCGATGAAAGCTACACGTATCTCGTTCATGGCGCAGACAATACAGGAACCCAAACAGCCGGCACAAGCCGTCGTGGTGCTGTCCGGTCAGCGACTGGCGCGGCCGGAGTCGGCCGCTGAGCCGGCTTTTTGCGTTGACGTCCGGAATGCGCTCAAATGTCGGCCGACGGCGTGTCCGGCGGTCAAGTTCCGGGCCCAGCTGACGATATGGAAAGCCGTAATACGATAAAAGGGAAAGCGCATGGATATTGCCGAGTTACTCGCCTTCAGCGTGAAAAACAACGCCTCCGACCTGCATATATCGGCCGGCCTGCCGCCGATGATCCGGGTCGACGGCGACATCCGCCGCATCAATGTGCCGGCACTGGATCACAAAACCGTTCATGGCCTCATTTACGACATCATGAACGACAAGCAGCGCAAGGATTACGAAGAGTTCCTGGAAACCGATTTCTCTTTTGAGATCCCCAATCTCGCGCGCTTCCGCGTCAACGCTTTCAACCACAACCGCGGTGCCGGTGGCGTTTTTCGTACCATCCCCTCCACCATACTGACGCTGGAAGAACTCGGCTGTCCGAAGATCTTCAAGGATATCGCCGATCAGCCGCGCGGCATCGTGCTGGTCACCGGTCCGACCGGCTCGGGCAAGTCCACCACGCTGGCGGCAATGATGGATCATGTCAATAACGAGCGCTTCGAGCACATCCTGACCATAGAGGACCCGATTGAGTTCGTGCACGAGAGCAAGAAGTGTCTGGTCAATCAGCGTGAGGTCCATCGTGATACCCATGGTTTCAACGAAGCCTTGCGCTCGGCGCTGCGCGAAGATCCCGATATCATTCTGGTGGGCGAAATGCGTGATCTGGAAACCATACGGCTGGCGCTGACCGCCGCCGAAACCGGTCACTTGGTGTTCGGCACGTTGCACACCAGCTCGGCGGCCAAGACCATCGACCGTATCATCGACGTGTTCCCCGCGGCCGAGAAGACCATGGTGCGCTCCATGCTGTCGGAGTCGTTGCGCGCGGTCATTTCCCAGACGTTGTTGAAAAAAACCGGTGGCGGGAGAATCGCGGCGCACGAAATCATGATCGGAACGCCGGCTATCCGTAACCTTATCCGCGAGGACAAGGTGGCACAGATGTATTCGGCGATCCAGACCAGGCAGGCCGTCGGCATGCAGACGCTGGACCAGAACCTGCAGGATCTGGTCGGACGTGGTCTGGTCAATCGCATCGACGCCAGAGCCAAAGCCATGAATAAAGAATTGTTCCGCTGAGCGGGGAGCCGGGATGGATTTTAATTCGCTACTGAAAATGATGGTCCACAAGGGCGCATCCGATCTGTTTATTACCGCGGGCATGCCGCCGAGCATGAAAGTCAACGGCCGCATCAAGCCGGTTACGCAGTCTTCCTTGACCCCCGAGCAGGTGCGCGAGACCGTGTTCGGGGTGATGACGGCCGATCAGCGCAAGACGTTCGAAAAAGAACACGAATGCAACTTCGCGATCAGCGCGACGGGCGTGGGGCGCTTTCGCGTCAGCGCGTTTTACCAGCGTAATCACTGCGGTATGGTGCTGCGCCGAATCGAAACTCAGATTCCAACCGTCGATTCGCTCAATTTGCCGCCGATCATCAAGAACCTGGCGATGACCAAGCGCGGACTGATCATCTTCGTCGGCGCCACCGGCACCGGTAAATCCACCTCGTTGGCATCGATGATCGGTTATCGCAACCACAACAGCACCGGACACATTATCACCATCGAGGATCCGATCGAGTTCGTCTACCAGCACGCGGGTTGTATCGTCACCCAGCGCGAAGTCGGTATCGATACCGAGTCTTTCGATGTGGCGCTGAAAAACACTCTGCGCCAGGCTCCGGACGTCATTCTGATCGGCGAGATCCGTACCCGGGAAACCATGGATCACGCCATTGTTTTCTCCGAAACCGGCCATCTGTGTCTTGCCACGCTGCACGCCAACAACGCCAACCAGGCGATGGACCGCATGATCAACTTCTTTCCCGAAGATCGCCGCGATCAGTTGTTGATGGATTTGTCGCTGAACCTGAAGGCGATCGTCGCGCAGCAACTGGTGCCGACGCCGGACGGCAAGGGCCGGCGGGTGGTGGTCGAAGTGCTGATCAATACGCCGCTGATGGCGGATCTGATACGCAAGGGCGAGATCCACAAGATCAAGGATCTGATGAAACGCTCCAACCAGCAGGGCATGAAGACCTTCGACCAGGCGCTTTACGAGCTCTATCGCGACGGCGAAATCACTCAGGAAGACGCCATCCATTACGCCGATTCGGCCAACGAAGTGCGCCTGATGATCAAACTGAAAGACAACGAGGTCGATGCCGGTAACGCGCTTCAGGGCGTAACGCTGGTGGAGACGCCGTGAGTGTCGTCCGGCGTCCGGTCAGGTAGCCGGAGTGAAAACAGAATAGGCGTCGAATACCGGTCCGTCGACGCACACCCGTTTCATGGCCGGACCGTCCTGTGCGCTTACCTGCACGACGCAGCCGGCACAGCCGCCGACCGCGCAGGCCATATATTCCTCCAGCGAGACCTGGCAGGGGAGTCCATAGTCCGCCCCCAGTTGCGCCACTGCGTGCAGCATGGGATGCGGTCCGCAGGCGTACAGACTGACCTGTCGGCGCTGGTCGGTGTCCAGGGTGTCCAGCCAGATCCGCGCCAGATCGGTAATATAGCCTTGGTAACAGCCTGGGTAGCCTTGCAGGCTGCTCAGGCGGCAGGCAATACCCCAGTCTTCCAGTAGCGGCATGCTGCCGATAACGCCGTCGGGCATGCCGTCGAGCAGAATGCGCGACGGTTGGCGGGTAAAAGGGAAGGGAACCTCCGATCCCAGCAAGACCAGCGGCTTGAAATCGGCGTTGCGGCGCAGGCTGTCGGCCAGGAAAATCATCGGCGGCATGCCGACTCCCCCCCCAAGCAGCAGCGTGCGCGGACGCTGGGGGTCGGGCTGAAACGGTTTACCGATAGGACCGAGCAGGCTTAGCGACTCACCGGGCCGGCGCTGAGCCAGCAGACGGGTGCCATGCCCCAGCGCTTTGTACAGGAGTTCCACCCAGCCCGCGGCGGCATCGACGCGCATGATCGACAGCGGCCGCCGCATGGCCAGCTGCGGATCGCAACTGAGATGGACGAACTGGCCGGGGAGGGCGTCGGCGGCGCACCCCGGGGCCTCCAGGCGCAGGATATGCTGATCGCCTTCGCAGGCCTGATGCGACAGGACGCGGGCGTTCTCTAGCTCGATAGTCTGGCGGTGCGCGGGGTGTCGCAAGTTCAGTCGCTCGTATGAATGATGGTGCCATCGCGCAGGGTATAGCGCACTTTGGCCGGCATTTCCCAGCCGCGAAAGGGCGTGTTCTTTCCCTGGCTGTGCATACTGGCGGCATTGAGCCGCCAGGCGGCGTCGGGGGCGAAAATACAAATATCCGCCGCCCGGCCTATTCCCAACTCACCGTAGGGCAGATTAAGAATCCGCGCCGGACCGCTGGTCAGGCGCGCGATCGCATCGGCCAAGGGCAGGTGTTGGTCGTGCGCCAGCTTCAGCGTCAGGGGCAGCAGTGAATCGAGACCGGAGGCACCCGCCTGGGTGGCCGGAAACGGCGCCAGCTTGGCGTCGGCTTCGTGGGGCTGGTGATCGGAGCAAATCGCCGACAGGGCGCCGCCGCGTAGGCCCTCGAGCAGACCGGCGCGGTCTTCCTGGGTGCGCAACGGCGGAATGAAATGATAATCGGCACCGAAGTCCAGTGCGTCCAGATCGGTTAAATAGAGATAGGGAATGGCGGCATCGGCCGTCACGGGCACGCCGTCGTACTGTGCCCGCGCCACCATTCGTACCGCGCGCTGCGTGGTCAGGCGTCCGAAGTGCGCGCGCACCCCGGTCTGTTGGATCAGGGCGAGGTCGCGGGCAACGGCCACGGTCTCGGCCGCCTCCGGGATTCCCGGCAGGCCAAGGCGGGTGGAAACCCGGCCTTCGTGCAGACAGCCGTTAGCCGACAGCGCGGCATCGTCGGCGTGCAGATAGACTGTAAGGTCGAAAGTGGCGGCATATTCGAAGGCGCGACGCTCGATCAATGTCGACGCCAGTGGCGCCAAGGCGTTGCTGACACCGATACAACCCGCTTGTTTGAGGGCGGCCATCTCGCTGAGATGTACGCCATCCAAATGGTGAGTCAGGGCGCCCAAGCCGACAACGCGGGCCGCGCCCACCTGGCGGGCTCGGTGGTGAATCATTTCGATCACGGCGGGTGTGTCGATGACGGGATTGGTATCCGGAGGACAGCACAGGGTGGTGATGCCGCTGGCGGCGGCGGCACGACACTCGCTGTCGATACTGGCCTTGTACTCCAGGCCCGGTTCGCGCAGCCGGGCGCACAAGTCGATGACGCCCGGTATGACGCACAGTCCCGCGGCGTCGATTTCGATGTCGTAGGTGAAATCGGCGCTGCCTTCGCCGATCGCGGCGACCCTGCCCTGCGCGACACAAACGTCGAGTACCGCGTCCATGCGGTTGTGCGGATCGATCAGGTGCCCGCCGCTGATTTTGATGCGTGGTTTAGCCATGGTTTTCCTGCGAAGGCCGTTGTTGCATCGCCATCGACATGACCGCCATGCGCACGGCGATGCCATAGGTGACCTGCTGCAGGATCACCGAACGTGAACCATCGGCGACCTGCGAGTCGATTTCCACGCCGCGATTGATCGGGCCGGGATGCATCACGGTGACGTCCGGGCTGGCCATGGAGAGCTTCTCCTCGGTCAGGCCGTAGAGCTGGAAGTACTCATGCTCGCTGGGAAGCATCGCGCCTTTCATACGTTCGTTTTGCAGGCGCAGCATGATGACCACGTCGACGTCGCGCAGGCCGTCGCGCAGATCGTGATAGACCTTGACGCCCAGGGATTCGACATCGAACGGCAACAGGGTGCGCGGTGCGACGATGCGCACCTCGCTGGTATTGAGCAGGTTCAGAGCGTGAATCTGTGAGCGCGCCACGCGCGAGTGTGCGATGTCGCCGACGATGGCCACGCGCAGGCGTCCGAAGTCGGCGCCTTTCTCGCGGCGAATGGTGAACATGTCCAGCATCGCCTGCGTGGGATGGGCGTGCCGCCCGTCGCCGGCATTGATCACGCTGACGTGGGGCTGTACGTGGCGGGCGATGAAATGGGCGGTGCCGCTGTCGCAATGGCGCACCACGAACATATCCACGTGCATCGCTTCGAGATTGCGCAGCGTGTCGAGCAGCGTCTCGCCCTTGACCGTCGCCGAAGCATCGACATTGATATTGAGAACGTCGGCCGACAATCGCTTTGCCGCCAGTTCAAAGGTCGTGCGCGTGCGTGTGCTGGCCTCGAAGAACAGGTTCACAATGGTGCGGCCCCGCAGCAGCGGGACTTTTTTCACCGATTGCTCGGTGACACCGGCGAAGGATTCCGCCGTGTCGAGGATTTCGTTCAACAGTCCGTGGGTCAGTCCTTCGGTAGAGAGAAAATGGCGCAGCTTGCCGTCGTCTCCGATCTGCAGGTTGGTCCGGCTCATGTAACGTTTCTGACCTCGAGTGCCAGCGGCTCGGGGCCACATAGCTTGACCTGTTCATTGGCGCCGAGCGACATCGAAAGCGCCACCACATTCGCCTCGATCGGCAGCTCGCGTCCGTCGCGCTTGATCAGCACCGCCAGCGTGATAGACGCGGGGCGGCCATAATCGAACAGCTCATTCATTGCCGCGCGAATGGTGCGCCCGGTATGCAGCACATCATCGATCAGGATGATATGACGACCATCGAGACTGAATGGGAGGTGCGACGGCCTGACCTGCGGGTTAATTCCGATCCGGGTAAAGTCATCCCGATAAAAGGAGATATCCAGCACGCCGAGTGGCTCCTGGATGTCCAGTTTTTCATGCAGAATCCTGGCGATCCATACGCCGCCGGTGTGAATTCCGACCATGACGGTGCGTGCATCGATCGGCAGGCGCCGGCGCAGCTGGTCGGCCATGTCGTCGATCAGGGCCAGTATGTCGTGGGTGTCGGTCATTGTTGTGCGTGTTGTTGTAGCCAGTCCTGTAGGATGAGCTGGGCCGCCAGCGAATCCACCTCGTGACGGCCGTGCGCGGAGCTTTCCACCGCGTAGGAACTCAGGCGCTCCTCGGCATAATGCACGGGCAGGCCGTAGCGTCCCTCCAGCTGGCGACAGAAGCGCTGTGCCGCATGTGTCATCTTTTGTTCGCTCCCGTCCATATGATACGGGATTCCTACGACCAGCGCGCCCGGTTTCCATTCGGTGATCAGGCGGCTGATCGCCGGCCAGTCCGGTTTGCCGTCGCGCGCCCGGACTGTGCCAAGCGCCGTGGCGGTGGCTGTCAGCCTCTGGCCGACAGCGACGCCGATGCGCTTGCGCCCATAATCGAACCCGAGCAGCGTGGTGGCGCCGTGGTTTGCCGATTGCTGTTGTTGTTTCGCCATCAGGCGTGGCCGGCATCCCCCGAGAGCAGATCCAGATTGACGCCCAGCGAGGCGGCCGCGGCGCGCCAGCGCTCGTCATCGGGCGTGCGGAACAGGATTTCCGGGTCGGCCGGGCCGTTCAGCCAGGTGTTGCTGGCCATTTCCTGCTCCAGCTGGCCGGCGCCCCAGCCGGCGTAGCCGAGAGTGATAAGGGCGCGTTCCGGTCCTTCGTTACGGGCGATGGCGTGCAGAATATCGATCGACGAGGTGATGCCGATACGGTCGGTGACCTTCAGAGTGGCTTCCCATTCGCCTAACGGCTCGTGCAGCACAAAGCCGCGATCCTGCTGCACCGGTCCGCCGAGGTGAACGGACATCTGGCGTGCCTCCGGTAGCGCATTGTCCAGGTGGATATGCTGCAGGATCTCGCCCAGACGCATATCCAGCGGCCGGTTGACCACCAGGCCGAGGGCGCCCTCGGCATTGTGCTCACAGATATAGGTGACGGAATGATAAAAATTGGGATCCTCAAGCCCGGGCATGGCGATGAGGAACTGGTTGGTCAGGTACTGCGTCTCTACCATAATTTATAGTATCTGCGAGCTGCCGGAATTTCACAAGCGCCGTGGCGCCCGGCGGCTCTCAATCACTTTGCAGCCGGTTGCCGCTGGTGAATACCCAGGTGCGGGTGATATACATGATGTCCGTATCCTTTTTTATGTCCTGCGGAAATGGCGCGAAAGGTGCCGCCAGTTTGACGATCCGTACCGCGGCGTCGTCGAGGATCTTGTGTCCGGAGGGCTTGCGTATGGTGATTTCCCGTACCGAGCCGTCCGGATAGATGGCTACCTGGACAATCAGCTTGCCCGAGAGGTTCCTGCGGCGCGCTTCATCCGGGTAGTTGAGGTCGCCGACCCGCTCGACTTTCGCCACCCAGTCGCGCATGTAGCTGGCATATTTGAATTCTTTGGTGCGTGCGGAAATGAATTTGCTCTTCGGCGCCTTTGAATAGACCCGCAGGTTCTGGTTGATTTCACGATTCAGTGCCAACATTTCCATGCTGCGGTTGATCAGCTCCTCGGCGCTCACGGAGTCGGGCTTGGGGTCCTCGGCCGGCGGAAGTTTGCGCGTTTTTTCCCGCGCGACCTTGGCTGTCAGCACCTGGGTCGGCGCCGGTGGCCTGGCGGCTGCCGGTGTGGGCGGTGGCGCCTGCTCCACGGCCTGTTGCTGAGGTTGAATTTTTTCCTCGGTATTGCCGGCGCCGTCGTGGCTGGTGGCGGCCAGATAATCGGCGTTTTCCGCGGGTTTGGCCTGTGGCGTATTGACCACCGTGATGTCGAGCGTCGGCAGCAGGGTGTCGTCGGATTTGGTGTCGAAAACATCGAAGCTGACACCGAGAATCAGCAACGCGTGCAGCGCCGTGGCGATAAACAGGGTCAATGCCAGGCGGTCCGCACCCGGGCTCGGGTAAACAACTGTGCTCGAGGTGTTCATGAAATGGGCCTGCTTAAGCATCCATAGCCTGAAAGCGGAGTGTTGATTACGCCCATAGTATAACGCGATCAGGGCCGCGGTGGGTTATCGAGCTGGACGGTTTCGATAGCCGCTGGCGGATGCTGGAAATGCACCAGGGGCTTCAGTGTCGCGGTGACGTGTGCCACGCCGGCGGCGTCCATCAGCAGGACTTCGCGCACGGACATGTCACGGGCGATCTGCCGCCAATCGGGCACACCGGCGACAAACAACGCCGTTGCGGCGGCATCGGCCAGGGCGGCGTCATCGGCGACTACTGTCACCGAGTGTACGCCGCGGGCCGGCTCACCGGTGCGCGGGTCGAGTATGTGGGCATAACGTTTGCCCTGGTAGACGAAGTAGCGTTCGTAGTCGCCCGACGTGAACACGCAGGCGGCGCCCTCCAGATCCAGGCTCGCCAGCACACCGTTGCCGTCCGGTGCGCGGATGCCGATGCGCCAGGGCCGGTCGCCGTGCCGGCCACGCAAGCAGAGGTCGCCGCCGGCGTTGACGATCAGATTATGGATACCGCGCCGGGATAACAGCTCCACCGCGCTGGCCACTGAATAGCCCTTGGCGAAGCCGCCGAAATCCAGCTTCACCGCCGGGTTGCTGCTGCTGATCCGCCCCTCGTCGATTTGCAATTGGAGCGTGCTCGGTGCCGCTCGCAGCCAGTGTTTGACGGCGGCCGGATCCGGCGGTTCCGGACCGGGTTCGTCCTTTTGAAAACCCCATAGTTTAAGCAGATGACCGATGGCCGGATTGAACAGCCCGTGGCTGAGGCGCTCGAAGCGCTGGCCGAGACGGACCAGTTGCACGACCGATGCATCGGGACGAAAGCTTTTGCCGGCCGCGATCGCCTGATTCAGCGAATCGAGTTCGCCGCGCTGCCAGGCGTGCCAGTCCCGATTTTGCTGCTGGAAGAGCGCGTCCACCGCGGCCACGGCCTGCCGCGCCGCTTGCGGTTCGACCCCATACAGGCTGATGTCGACCAGGGTGCCAAATGCGAACAGTTGCTCCCGGTAGACGCCTGGCGGGGCGGAGTCGCAGGCGGCGAACAGCAGCGTGGCCAGGGCCACCGCGACGAGGCGCAAGTGCCGACGGCTCACGGTATCGCGGGCGCCAATTTCGCCTCGATGCAGTCCATCAGCTGGCCGGCGATATCCAGCCAGTAGAGCCGGTCCAGCTCACGGATGCAGGTCGGGCTGGTGACATTGATTTCGGTCAGATAATCGCCAATGACGTCCAGACCGACGAACAACAGGCCCCGGGATCTCAGTTCGGGCCCGACCTGGGCGCAGATCCAGCGGTCGCGTTGGCTCAATTCGACGCCTTCCCCGCGCCCGCCGGCGGCCAGATTGCCGCGGGTTTCGCCCGCAGCGGGAATTCTCGCCAGCGCGTAGGGGACCGGTTCGCCGTCGATCATCAGGATGCGTTTGTCGCCGGCGCTGATCTCGGGAATGAAGCGCTGTGCCATGGCGCTACGCTGGCCCAGTTCGGTGAGTGTTTCCAGGATGACACTGATATTGGGGTCGCCCTGGCGCACCCGGAACACCGAGCTGCCGCCCATGGCGTCGAGCGGTTTCAGGATGATGTCCCCGTGTTCCTCGGCAAAGGCGCGCAGGCGCGGACTCTCGCGGCTGACCAGCGTGGGCGCGCAACATTGTGGAAATTTGGCGGTGAAAAGCTTCTCGTTGCTGTTACGCAGCGCCTGAGGTCGATTGACCACCAGGGCGCCGGCCGACTCGGCCTGTTCCAGGATGTAGGTGGTGTAGAGATATTCCAGCGTCAGCGGCGGATCCTTGCGCATCAGGATGACGTTCAGGTCCGCCAGCGGCCGCTCGACGTCGCCACCGAGGCGGAACCAGTCCCGCGGCCGATCCCAGACCTGCAGCGGGCGCTGTCGCCCGTAGGCCACGCCATCGCGCAGATAGAGATCGCTCTGCTGCATGTAGGACAGCTCCCACCCCCGTGCCTGTGCCGCCAGTAGCATGGCGAAGCTGCTGTCCTTGTGGACTTTGATCGACGGGATCGGGTCCATGACGATGCCGAGAGTGATGCTCATGCGTTCCCCTCAGGCCGCATCATACGGCACAGAATGTGAACAATTTCATAACTGTAAAGTTTACTGTTGAACGGACGATAGAAGCCTGTAGTCGCCATTGTAGCGTACATACGGCGGCCGAATCGGGCGCTCGAATTCTGCGCCGACCACGCGGCGACAGCCGTGTCCGGTGGGCAGGGCGCAAACTAGGATAGCACAATTGGGTCAGGTATGAGCCGTATGCAAACCATTGTAGATCCAGAAGAAATCGGAGAATTAGAGCCTGCGGACAAGGCCAGCGAAGCTGCGGAGAGTGCGCCGGTGTCGGAAGTGGGCAGTCTAAAAGTCATGGTGATCGACGATTCGAAGACGATACGTCGTACCGCCGAGAGTCTGCTGAAAAAAGAAGGGTGCAACGTGGTGACCGCCACCGACGGTTTCGAGGCCCTGGCGAAAATCGCCGACGAAAAACCGGACATCATTTTTGTCGACATCATGATGCCGCGTCTGGACGGCTACCAGACTTGCGCGCTGATCAAGAATAATCAGGTTTTCAAAGATACCCCGGTAATCATGCTTTCCAGCAAAGACGGTCTTTTTGACCGTGCGCGCGGGCGCATCGTGGGTTCTGATCAATACCTGACCAAACCCTTCACCAAGGATGAGCTGCTGAGCGCTATCCGCAAGCATGTGCAGACACAGGACTAGTGTAACAGGTAAATCCAGTAACAAGGTTTGTCACTGGGCGCAGTAATCAAACAAGAGGTAAGACCGATGGCACAGATATTGATCGTTGATGATTCGCCGACAGAAGCGCACGTCCTGAAAGGCTTCCTGGAAAAGAATGGCTTCGAGGTGGAGACCGCTGAAAACGGCACCGAAGGCATCGAACGGGCCCGGGAGATGAAGCCCGATCTGATTCTCATGGATGTGGTGATGCCCGGACTCAACGGCTTTCAGGCGACCCGACAGCTGACCAAGGATGCGCAGACCAAGGAGATTCCGGTGATCATCGTCACAACGAAGGATCAGGAAACCGATCGCGTCTGGGGTTTGCGTCAGGGCGCCAGAGACTTTCTGACCAAGCCGGTATCGGAAAAAGTCCTGATGGAAAAGATCAATAGCGCTTTGGAACTGGTATAAGAGGATAAAAGGATATGTCCGCTCAGCCTCTTTCCCCGCTGCAGCAACTCGCCCGTCTGGAGACGCTGTGCCTGGCGAATGCGCATGGGTTGCCGCAGCAGAAGCAGTCGGAAGACGAATGGATCGGTATCGGTTTCCGGCTGGGAGACCTGCAGCTGGTGGCGCCTCTGGGAGAGGTTTCCGAAATACTGACTCCACCCGCCCTTTCGCAGGTTCCGCGTACCAAGCAATGGGTCTGCGGGATCGCCAACGTGCGCGGCAATCTGATGCCGATTCTGGACCTGCAGGGCTATTTGCACGATCGGGCGCCTTCGCTCAACCGCCGCAGCCGTATCCTCGTGGTGAACCACCAGGGCGTCTACTCCGGGCTGGTCGTCGACGCCGTTCTCGGTCTGCGACATTTTCGCGAGGAGCAGCAGTGCGACGAGTTGCCGGGTACCGACGAGCGTGTGCACGAATACATGGTGCACGGATTTCGGGCAGGGAACGAGCATTGGGGCGTGTTCAGCATGCATCGGCTTGCCGAGGCGCCACAATTCTTGAAAGCCGCGGTGTGATGCGGCGGGCAGCAAAGACTTAAGTTGGTGAAAACATCCGGGAAGAAGCAGTCGATTAGGTCAGGAGACTTGACATGAGTACAGCAAAGCAACCCCACGCCAAGGTGGGCTCACATAAACGGACGATGTACTTGATTGCGGCGTTGCTGCTGTCATTGAGTTCCATGGTTGGCGTGTTCTGGTATGTGGGCATTCAGGCCGATCACGACAAGGAATACATCGGTTATACCAGTGAACAGCAGGTCTTGTCGCAGCAGGTGGCGAAGTATGCGCTTGAGGCTTCCAACGGCGTGACTCCGGCCTTCGATCAGCTGACCCTGTATCGCGACCGCTTCGAAGAGGCGTTATCGCGGGAACGTAACGGCAACGTGGCGACCGGGCTTCCTCCCAGTGCCGGTACGGTGAACGATGACTTGACGGCCCTGGAGAAAAACTGGTCCGGCTTCCGCAAGAGCGTGGATTTCGTCCTGGGATCGAAAGAGACCGTAGCCGTGGCGGTGGCTGAGATCGGCGGCGTCATCAACGAGGTTATACCCAAGCTGCAGGCCTACGACGAAGAGATCGTCAATATTCTTCTGGACACCAAGGCCGATCGCAACACCATCAATCTGGCCACCCGCCAGCTCATGCTGAGCCAGCGTATCGTCAACAACGTCAACCTGGCGTTGAACGGCGAAAACGTGGAAATGGCGATTGAGCGTTTTTCCGAAGACGTCCAGGAATATGGCACCGTTCTGGACGGTATGGTGCGCGGCAACGACACCATCGGCATGATCAAGAACGACGAGGTTCAGGCCAAACTGTTCGAGACCTCCATGCTCTTCAAGACCGTCTCCGACAATGTCGAGGAGCTCCTGGATATGTCGGATGACCTGCTGGAAGTGCAGCGTGCCGCGCGTAATATTTCCTCTCAGTCCGACGAGCTGTTCGCGGCATCCCTGCGCCTGCAGAACGCCTACTCGCTCGCCGCCGACCTGCGCGCCATACAGCCGGAAATGGCCTATATGTTCGGCGGCATCAGCTTGTTGGTGCTGTTTCTTCTGGGTATGCAGGTGTATCGCGATCAGGGCAACCGTCGAAAGATCGCTGAGATGGAAAACAAAAACAACCAGGAGGCGATTCTGCGGTTGCTGGACGAAATGGGCAACCTCGCAGACGGTGATCTGACTACCTACGCGACGGTGACCGAAGACTTCACCGGTGCAATCGCGGACTCCGTCAACTATACCATCGACGCGCTGCGCGACATGGTCACCACCATTAACGAGACCTCCGGGCAGGTGTCGTCCGCGGCCAAGCAGACGCAGGAAACCGCCCAGCATCTCACCGAGGCCAGCATGCATCAGGCCGAAGAGATCACGTCGGTAACCACCGCCATCAACGAAATGGCCGTGTCCATCGACGAGGTGTCACGCCACTCCGAGGAGACCGCCGACAAGGCCCTGCGTTCGGTGGAGTTCGCCAAAAAAGGCGGCGACACGGTAAGGCGCAACATCGAAGGTATGGATAGAATCCGCGAGACTATCCAGGAGACCTCCAAGCGCATCAAGCGTCTGGGTGAAAGTTCGCAGGAGATCGGTGACATCGTCGAGCTGATCAACGATATCGCCGAGCAAACCAATATACTGGCGTTGAACGCTGCGATTCAGGCGGCGATGGCGGGCGAAGCTGGCCGCGGTTTCGCGGTGGTTGCCGACGAAGTGCAGCGACTGGCCGAACGCTCGTCCAATGCGACCAAACAGATCGAGGCGTTGGTGAAAACCATCCAGACCGACACCAACGAAGCGGTGATTTCGATGGAACAGAGTACCGCGGGTGTGGTCAACGGTGCCCGCCTGGCGGAGGAATCCGGAGAGGCACTGGATGAGATCGTGAACGTGTCGGAAGATCTCTCGGGTCTTATCCAGAATATTTCGTCCTCTGCGCGCCAGCAGTCCAAGGCGGCGGCGAATATTTCCGAGACTATGCATATCATCCAGGAAATCACCACGCAGACCTCAGCCGGTACCAATGAGACGGCGGCCTCTATCGGTAATCTCGCGGCACTGGCTGACGAGATGGGGAATTCGGTTGCCGGCTTCAAGTTGCCGGAGTAACGCGCAGAGAGCTGAGCGTATGAGTGACGTCGCCGGTTATGCGCGGGATTTTCAGCGGGCCAGCCTCTCGGTCGGGTTCGCCACGGAAATCGACGATGAGCAGTTTGCCGCATGGTCGCGTCTGCTGAAGCAGAAGGCCGGATTGTTCATCGCACCCGAGCGACGTTCGTTTCTTCTGAGCGGCTTGCGGGCTCGGATGCGGGCAACAAACTGCCAGGATGTACGTGAATACTACGAGCGGCTGATTCACGGAGCGCAAGACACCGAGTGGCTGTTGTTGATCGACCGGCTTACAGTGCACGAGACCTGTTTTTTCAGGCATGAGTCGTCGATGCGGTTTGTCGGTTCCTGTTTGTTGCCGGACGTGCTGGAACGCGGTGACGAGCTGACAGTCTGGAGTGTTGGCTGCGCGACCGGCGAGGAGGCTTACAGCCTCGCCATGTTGATCGACGACAGCATCGATGGATCGCCTGTTCCGGTCTCATGGCGGGTGGTGGGGACCGACATCAGCCAACCCGCGGTGCAGAGCGCGTGTACAGGCAGGTATCTGCGGCGACGCCTTCGGGATATACCGGTGGCGTTCCAGTACCGGTACTGTAAGAAGGTTTCTGATACGCATTTTCAGGTAGCCGAGGGTATCCGCGAGCGCGTGAGTTTCAGCTCCCGGAGTCTCAGCGACCAGGTCGCGCAGGAGCAGCAGAGCGTGGATCTGATCTACTGCCAGAATCTGCTGATCTACTATGACAGACAAACCCGTCTGGAGATGGCGGATTCGCTGGCGGAGAATCTGCGACCCGGCGGGGTAATGATTCTGGGACCGGGTGAGCTGCTGGACTGGCCTAATTCTAACATGGAAAAAGTGCGATACCCCGATTCGCTGGTTTATCGGCGTACCAACTGACGTATCGCATCCGTTGCGGGACGAAAGGAAACACTATGAACCAAGTCATCGATAGCAGCACTCTGACGTGGGTAAAAAAGGAACTCGACGAAACCTTGAAGGAGGCCCGTCAGGCGCTGGAGTCCCATGTCGACGACGCACAGCAGACCGGGCATCTGGATACGCTTGCGAACCGTTTGCACCAGGTCTACGGAACGCTGCAGATGGTCGAGCTTTATGGGGCCGCCCTGCTCGCCGAGGAGATGGAACAGACCTCACGGGCGATGCTGGCAGGAAGTGTGGCACAGCGCGATGATGCTTGCGAAGTGCTCATGCGTGCGATCCTGCAGCTGCCGGATTATCTGGACCGCCTGGTCGCCGGCTATCGGGATATCCCGTTGGTATTGTTGCCGCTGTTGAATGATCTGCGCGCGGTTCGCGGGGCGGGCCTGCTGTCCGAGAACACCATGTTTTCGCCCGATCTGGGTTCTCCGCTGCCGGCATCCGTACAGAATGTTGCCGCCGAGCCGGATATGATGAGCAAGGTGCGCGAATTGCGTCACCGGTTCCAGCGCGGTCTGCTCGGCTGGTTAAGGGACAAAAACCCGCATAACGCGCAGCAGATCCTGCGTGAAACCGTCGAATCCCTGTTTGCGCTGGGCGGGCACCCTACTACCGTCCGTCTGTGGTGGGTGTGCGCCGGAATGCTCGATGCCCTGATCGATGGCGGCATGGAGGGCAACGTGGCCCTCAAGCGGATCCTGGGACAGGTGGATCGGGAAATCAAGCGGCTTATCGATGAAGGGGAAGCGGCACTTATCGAAACGCCGCACGAGGAGTTGCTTAAGAACCTTCTGTTCTATTGTGCGCAGGTTTCACCCAGCGTCAGTCCCCGTATCGCCGAGATACAGGAAACGTATCGGTTGCGCGAATTGCTGCCCGATGAAAGCGAAATCTCCTCGGCACGCGAAAGCCTGTCCGGCCGCAACTCTGACTTGTACGAAACCGTCGCGGTGGCGCTTAAAGAGGAACTCGCGCGGCTGAAGGATAACCTCGATATCGTGCTGCGCAACGGCTGTAGCGACACTGAGGGTATTCCGTCGCTGATGGACGCGTTGCAGCGGCTGAGCGATACGCTTGGGATGTTGGGTCTGGGCGCCGCGCGCAAAGCGGTGCTCGAAAAAGCGGCGGATCTGCGCGACTGCCTCGAAACGGACGCCGCAGCGGCGGATACCGCGTTGATGGATGTCGCCAGTACGTTGTTGCTGGTGGAGTCCTCGGTGGATGCGATGGGCACTGCGCGAGCGCCGTCGAGTGCGGATAAACCGGCCGCCGAGCAGCTGGCCGAAAGCGAATACAATCAGGTCATGGAGGTCGCGATCAAGGAGGCGATTGCCGATCTCGTGCGGGCCAAGGACGCAATCATCGGTTATACCGAATCGGATCATGATATCTCGCTGATCGGCGAAGTACCGCAGTGGTTCAATCAGGTCAAAGGCGGCATGCTGTTGCTTGGCGAAGAACGACCGGCTGCCTTGGTGAGCGCGATTACGCGCTACATCAGCATTGAGCTGATTGAGGGCGGCAAGCGCGCTTCCCAGGACGAGTTGGACGCCCTGGCCGACGCGGTCTGCGGGCTGGAGTATTTCCTGGAAAGCAGGCAGGAACAGAAGCTCTATGGTGGTCCTGCGATGGATGTGGCCGAACAAGGCATCGAGAAACTGGGTTATGCGTCGCAGCAACCCATACCCGAACCGGCCGACTCCGAGCCGCAAGCGCCTGTCGACGAGACGCCGGCCGTCGCGGCCGACGAGGCGGTGTCACACCAGCCGCTGGTCGAGGAAAATCCAGCCGACTCTTCAGAAATGGTAATGGCGACGGCCGAGCCTGCTCCGCCGGAACCCGTGGCGAACGAACCCCTGAACTGGGAAGAGATTGGCGACAGCAGCGCAGAGACCGCTATGGATGAGGTCACTGCGGCGAACGACAATGAGTCAGAGCTTGCCGTGATCGGCGCCGACGTCGATGAAGAAATCCTCGAGATTTTCATCGAGGAGGCTGAGGAAGAGCTCGCCAGTATCAGCGCGCAACTGCCGGTCTGGTTGGCCAATAGCGACGACGCCGACGCCCTGGCGATGATGCGTCGCTCCTGGCATACGCTCAAGGGCAGCGGTCGTCTGGTCGGCGCGATGCGCATCGGCGAGTTTGCCTGGGCATTCGAGAATATGCTGAACCGGGTCATCGATGGCTCGGTTGCTGTTACACCGGCATTGCAGGCGTTGTTGCAGAGTGCGGCGACGGCGCTTCCCGTTCTGGTGGCGCAAATCAAGGACGGCAGTCCGGTCGGGCAGCCGATCGAGCCGCTTATGCGACATGCCGACGCGATCAGCCGCGGAGAGGTCTTCGACGCCGATGCGGTTCAACCCGAGATCGCGTTTGTCGACCCGGCCAGCGAAACGACCGACGGGATGATGATGCCGGCGCAAGTCGATGACTGGGCGACACCCCCGGCTACCGCTGAGATCACGGTGTCGGAGGTTGCCGCGAGCGACGTATCGGAGAACGAAGAAGACAGCCAGACGGTTTACTCCGACGCGGTCATGGACCCGCTCCTCTATGATATTTTCAATACCGAGTCTCATGCCCACCTGGAGGTCATCCGTCAATGCCTGGCCCGCGTCACGGCGGGGGATAGTCAGGTCGATGAGCCGCTGGTGCGCGCGCTGCACACGTTGCATGGCAGCGCCCATATGGCCGACAGCGACGAGATCGCGCAGCTCGCCGGCGGCATGGAGAAGCTGCTTAAGACCCTGATGGTCAATAAGCTCCCCATGCCGGCCGAGGTTTGCACCCTGCTCGACGACACCATCAGGATCATAGAAAGCACGCTCAGCCGGCTGCCGCTGGAGAAGGTCGTACCGCAGGACTTCGGCGATGTGATGCAAAAAGTCGCCGCCGAGTTTGCGACCGCCAGCGCCAACGGCGCCTTGCGCACCGGCAGCACAAATGCCGAGCATGCGCCGGACGACGAAGTTGTCGCCGAGACCCCGGAAACCGTGTTCGCGCCGGACAGTGGCGACGATATGTCGCCGCTAGCGGAACCTGAGCCGTTTGAGCAGCCGCTGCCGCAGCCTGCGCTCGCGCAAGCCGTCGATTTGGTCGCGGAGCCGGCCGATCCCTATGCCGGCCACGATGATGAATTGTTGCAGGTCTTTCTCGAAGAAGCCGCGGAAAATCTTGAATCCGCGGATGGCGCGTTGCAGTCGTGGCGCGAGTCGCAGGGCGATTCCGCGGCCCTGGCGGCATTGCAGCGCGCTCTGCATACGTTAAAAGGCGGCGCGCGTATGGCGGATCTGCCCGCTATCGGCGATGTGGCGCACGCCGTGGAGTCGCTGCTGAGCGCGATGGACGGGGCGGGTGCCGCTGCTGGTGTCGAGTATATTGAAGGCGTACAGCAGGCCCACGATTGCCTGGCGCAGATGCTGGACCAGGTGCGTGCCCGACAGGTCCTGCAGCCGGCCGCGGAGCTGGTGAATCGTCTGGAGGCGCTGCGCGAGGCTGTACCCGCCGCGGCGGACGCCGCGGATCTGGTGGAGGAGGTTCCGGCGGACTCTGTCGATAGGGGCGGCGATGACGCCCAAGCGGATCCGTACGTCGAGGTGGATCCGGAACTTCTGGGCGTGTTCATTGAAGAGGCCGGCGATATCGTCGGTCATTGCGAGCAGACGCTGCAGAACTGGAAACGGGCGCGCGACGATCAGGAGTTGATTGCGGAGTTGCAGCGGGAGTTGCATACATTGAAGGGCGGCGCGCGTATGGCGGATATCACCGAAATCGGTGATCTGGCGCACGCCGTGGAATCGCTGATGGTCAGAGTCGCCGACGGCGCGGTGGCGGCGTCCGACAGTCTCTTCATGGTGCTCGAAAGCACGCAGGACAGGCTGGCCGACATGGTGGACAAGGTCAGTAACCGGGCTGCGCTGGAAGCCGCCAGCGATATTATCGCCAAGCTCGACAAGTTGCGTGCCGGGCAGGAAGTTGAAGAGAAGCCGGTTGCGCAAAAGGCGCCCGGCGCCAAGTCATCCGAAGCTGTCGCCCTGGCGGCGGACAATGAGTTCGCCGAACGCCGCAGCCGCTCGCGCAGCAGTCAGGAGTTGATTCGCGTAAAAGCGGAGCTACTCGACAATATGGTGAACTACGCCGGCGAGGTCAGCATCTATCGCTCGCGACTGGAGCAGCAGATCGGTGCCTACGGGTTCAACCTGGTGGAAATGGAGCAGACGGTCGCTCGTGTGCGCGAGCAATTGCGCAAGCTGGAAATTGAAACCGAGGCGCAGGTCCTGTATCGCTACGAACGCGAAGGCGAGATTATGGACGAAGGCTCCGCCGGAGAGGATTTCGATCCGCTGGAAATGGATCGTTATTCCCATATGCAGCAGTTGTCGCGCTCGTTGATGGAAAGTGTGAGCGATTTGAGCAGCATTCAGAATATGCTGGAAAACATTACGCGTGAATCCGAAACCCTGCTATTGCAGCAGTCGCGTGTGAACACCGAGCTGCAGGAAGGCCTGATGCGTACGCGCATAGTGCCGTTTCTGGGGTTGGCCGCGCGCATGCGTCGCATCGTACGCCAGACCGCGCAGGAGCTGAACAAGAAAGCCGAGCTCGAATTGTCCGGCGCGGAAGGTGAGATGGACCGTACCGTGGTCGATCGTATCGTCGCTCCGTTGGAGCACATGCTGCGCAATGCGATCTCCCATGGTATCGAAACGCCGGCACAACGGCGGGCGAGCGGCAAGCCGGAGAGTGGCACCATACGGATAACACTTGAGCGTGAATCATCCGACGTGGTGTTGCGCATTGCCGACGATGGCGCCGGTATCAACCTGGATGCGATTCGCCGCAAGGCGATTCAGCGCGGCATGATGGAAACCAATTCCGAGCTGACAGACAACGAAGTTTTGCAGTTCATTCTCGAAACCGGCTTCAGCACCGCGGAGCAAGTCACCCAGGTGGCGGGCCGCGGCGTGGGCATGGATGTCGTCAACAGCGAAGTCAAGCAGCTGGGTGGGTCGCTTCATATCGACTCGATTCAGGGCAAGGGGACGACCTTTACCGTCCGCTTGCCGTTTACTCTGGCCTTGAATCAGGCCCTGCTTGTCGAAGTCGGCGACGATACCTACGCTATACCCCTGTCGAGTATCGAAGGCATTGTGCGCATGCGGCGCGAGGACCTCAGGGCCCACTACGACGACCCTGATACGCGCTTCGCCTACGGCCAATACGAATACGAAGTCCGGCACCTGGGGTCTGTCCTGGTGACCGGAATCCCGCATCTGGACAGCGGACCGAAACGGCTGCCGGTATTGTTGGCACGCTTTGGCGAACATTGCGTGGCATTCCACGTGGAAAACCTGCTGGGCAGTCGCGAAATCGTCGTCAAGTCGGTGGGGCCGCAGATCAGCACGGTGCCGGGCGTCTCCGGTGCGACCATTCTCGGTGATGGGCGCGTTGTCATGATTCTCGATGTGGCCGCGCTATTGCGCGGCGGCGCCGCTTCCATGAGCGACCAGGTGAATCACCTCGGGGGCCGTCCCGCGGCCCGGGGACAGGGGATGACCGTCATGGTGGTGGACGATTCAATCACCGTGCGTAAGGTCACCACGCGCATCCTGGAGCGCAACGATATGAATGTCATCGCCGCCAAGGATGGTGTGGATGCGGTATCCAAGCTGCAGGACCATATCCCTGATATAATGTTGCTGGATATCGAAATGCCGCGTATGGACGGGTTCGAGTTGGCCACTCACGTGCGCAACGAAGCCAGGCTGCGGAATATACCGATTATCATGATCACGTCGCGCACCGGAGACAAACACCGCCAGCGCGCGATGCAGATCGGCGTGAATCGTTATCTGGGCAAGCCGTTCCAGGAAAGCGAATTGTTGGAGAACATCCAGGCCTTGTTAGAGGAAACCGGATCGAATGGGTGAGAGTCCCCAGGAGACGCTGCGCGTCGCCTTGATGGCTCGCGATTGCGAGCGCGGTGAATTTCGCGCCTTGCTCGAGGATGCGGGTATGGAGGTGGTGGTCGATCGTGGCTTCGAGCTGCCGCTGCCGGTGGATTGGTGCGACGCCGATGTGCTGCTGATCGATATGGAAGTACAGCCCGAGCGTCGGCAGGTGGAGAGTATCTTGCGCGATTCGCCCGTGCCGGTGCTGTTGAATGCCGGCGGGGTGGGCAGCAGTATGATCTGGCACCGCCGCCTGGTGGGGAAATTACAAAGCCTTGCCAACCGGACCGCAATGCCCGTGCCGCCGAATACGGCGCGCCGGCCGGAACTCCACCTGGTTTCCGATCGACAGACTACCGACTCCACCCCGCATTGGGTGGTGGTGCTTGGAGCGTCCATCGGCGGGCCGAAGGCTATAGTCCGTTTTCTGCAGGCGTTGCCGTGCGATCTGCCGTTGACCATCTTGCTCGCTCAGCATATTTCGGAATCGCTGCAGGACCTTCTGGTCGAACAGTTGGACCGCTGCAGCCGCTGGCCGGTTGCGCTGATGACAGATTCGCACACCCTCGAGCCGGGACAGGTTTGGCTGGTGCCGGCCGATGCCCGGATCGAGCTGGATGGAAAGGGAACGGTGCGTCGTTGCGAGGCCGGCTGGAAGTCGGCGCAACGACCGGATATCGACGACTTGCTGCGCTCGGTTGCCGGCGTCTTCGGTAGCTATTGCGGTGCCATACTATTCAGCGGTCTGGGTAAGGATGGAGTGGACGGGTGTCAGGACATCAGTCTGAAAGGCGGTTTCATCTGGGCCCAAAGTGCGCAAAGTTGTGTGATTTCCAATTTGCCGGAAGCGGCGCGCAAGTACTGTAAAGTCGAACGCAGTGGTTCACCGGAAGAACTTGCGCTGGCGCTGGCAAAACGCTGTCAGCCGGCGCCGGCCCGTATCAACTAACAAGGATTGAGGTAGCGCTATGAATGCCGTCGTCGAATCTGTTCGCAGCCTTTGGGTGCCCCTGGACGGGGTCAACCTGCTGGTGCCGAATGTGGCCATCGCGGAAGTGGTCAATTTCCAGCCGTTGGACCTGATCGAGAACGGGCCCGAATGGCTTTTGGGCTCTTTGCGCTGGCGGGATCAGGATCTGCCGGTGGTGTCGATGGAGACGATATGCGGATTCGGTCTGCGGCAGAACCAACAGGGCGCGCGTATTTCCATTCTCAATAGCGTGCGTTCGGATTCCACCCTGTCCTTCTTCGCGATGGTGACTACGGGTATACCGCGTCTTTTTGCCGCGGATGACGACGCGCTGGGCGAATCATTGGTGTCGACCAGAAATCTTCCCGACAGCGTCGCCGACTGTATCCAGATCGGTAGTGAAGAGGCATTAATTCCCGACCTGGAAATCATTCAGGCGCTGATCGAGACCGGCTGGATCGAGTTGGGACGCTAGGCGAAATCCCCCCACAGCGTCTGCAGGGCGGTCAGCGTCGCCAGTGTCGCCGTTTCGGTGCGCAAGACGCGCGGGCCGAGGCGCACCGGCAGGAATCCGGCCGCCTGTGCACGCTCTATTTCCGCTGCATCGAAACCTCCTTCCGGCCCCAACAGCACCTGCACATGCGTCGGCCGGTCCAACATGGGTAAGGTGCGATCGGCGTCCGGATGCAGCATAAGCCGCAAGGCCTGCGTTGACGGCTGCGGCCAGTCATCGAACTCGGCCGGGGGGCGCAGTAAGGGCAAATGCAGGCGCCCCGACTGTTCGCACGCGGCGATTACAATGCCCTTCCAGTGCAACAGACGTTTTTCCAATCGCTCGCCCTTTAGTTGCACCTGCGAGCGTGCCGTCCACAGTGGCGTAATTTCGTTGACACCAAGCTCCACGGCTTTTTGCATCACCAGGTCCATGCGTTCGCCGCGGGAAATGCCCTGACCCAGGCTGATGTGCAAGTGGGATTCCCGTGCCGGTGACTGTTTCCGGGAAACCGTGAGGCGCGCCCGTTTTCCTTCCCGGTCCTCCAGGGTTGCCTGGTACTCATGTCCGTCGCCGTTAAACAGGATCACCGCGTCTCCGCTGCGGGCGCGCAACACCTTCAAAAGATGGTGGCTGGGCGCGGTCTCGAGAACCACGCTCTGGGCAATCGTCAGGGGTTGGGAAGTATACAGGCGCAGTGCGCGCATCAGTCGGCGACAGCTTTGTCGATGCCTTGCCGGGCGACATCGGCCATCATCGCAATCTGGTCGGGTTCGATGATATAAGGCGGCATGAAATACACCACATTACCCAGCGGGCGCAACAGCATGCCGTTGGCCAGGCCGTGCTCATAGACGCGTAGGCCGCGGCGCTCCTGCCAGGGATAAGGCGTCCGCTCAAGCTTGTTTTTGACCATTTCAATTGCCAATATCATACCGGTTTGTCGGACCTCCGCCACCTGCGGGTGGTCGCCGAGATCGGCGGTCGCCGCGGCCATGGCCGCGGCCAGCGAGCGATTGGCGGCCAGTGTGTCGTTCTGTTCGAAGAGGTCCAATGTTGCCAGCGCCGCGCTGCAGGCCAGGGCGTTACCGGTATAACTATGCGAATGGAGAAAGGCTCTCAGCGAACCGTAGTCGTCGTAGAATGCCTGATAGATGTTGTCCCCGGTCAGTACCACCGACAGCGGCAGATAGCCACCCGTCAGGCCCTTCGACAGGCAGAGGAAGTCCGGGCTGACCGCGGCCTGTTCGCAGGCGAACAGGGTGCCGGTGCGGCCAAAGCCGACAGCGATCTCGTCGGCGATCAGGTGCACGCCGAATTCATCGCAGGCGGCACGCAACAACTTGAGGTACACAGGGTCGTACATGCGCATGCCACCGGCACACTGGACCAGCGGCTCGACAATCACGGCGCAGACCTCCTCCGCGTGCCGCTCCAGCGCCTCGCGCATGGGTTGAAACATGCGCTCGCTGTAGGACGCGCAGCTTTCGCCCGGTTGGCGATAAAAACAATCGGGTGAAGGCACGCTGATTGTCTGCATCAGCAGGGGCGCGTAAGTGTCCTTGTAAAGTTGAACGTTGCCGACTGCGAGCGCACCCAGGGTTTCGCCGTGGTAACTGTTCTCCAGCGTGATGAACTTGGTCTTTCCGGCGCGCCCGTTATTGCGCCAATAATGAAAGCTCATTTTCAGGGCAACTTCCACGGCCGCCGAACCGTTGTCGGCGTAGAAGCAGCGCTCCAGGCCGGCGGGGGTGAGTCGGACGAGTCTTTCTGACAGTTCCACCACCGCTTGGTGGGTGAAGCCGGCCAGCATCACATGTTCCAGGGTCTGCGCCTGTTGTTGCACGGCAGCGTTGATGTAGGGGTGCGCATGCCCGAACAAATTGACCCACCAGGAGCTGACCGCGTCCAGATAGCGTCTGCCGTCGTAGTCTTCCAGCCATATTCCCTCGGCCCGCCGGATGGGAATCATCGGCAGCCACTCGTGGTCTTTCATCTTGGTGCAGGGATGCCAGACGACAGAAAGATCGCGTTTTACCAGCTCAGCATTGTTCATCGGCCGCAAACTGTGTGATGTGGTCCACTCCCGCCAGGCGCGCTAGGAGTCCAGGCCAAGGTTGTTCCAGATGGCTGTAGTCGATCCCGCCTGATTCATGGTGTAGAAATGCAGGCCGGGTGCGCCGGCCTCCAGCAGCGTGGCGCACAGCCGCGTAACCACCTCCTCGCCGAATGCGCGGATGGCGTCCCGATCGTCGGCATAGGCCTCCAGTCGTTTGCGGATCCAGCGTGGAATTTCGGCGCCGCACATGTCGGAAAACCGCGCCAGCTGCGTGTAGTTGGTGATCGGCATGATGCCGGGCACGATCGGAAGACTCAGGCCTCGCTTTTCGCATTCGTAAACAAAGTCGAAATAAGCATCGGCATTGAAAAAATATTGCGTGATGGCGCTATCGGCCCCGGCCTCCACCTTACGCTGGAAGTTGTCCAGGTCTTTGGTCGCACTCGGCGCCTGGGGGTGGAACTCGTGATAGGCGGCCACTTCGATATGGAAATGGTCGCCGCTCTCCTCACGGATGAAGGCGACCAGCTCGTTGGCATAACGGAATTCGCCGGGCCGTCCCATGCCCGATGGCAAATCGCCGCGCAACGCCACGATGTGACGGATGTTCTGCGATTGATACAGCTTGAGAATCTCGCGGATGTTCTCCCGGGTGGAGGCAACACAGGAAAGGTGCGGCGCCGCTTCGATGCCCGAGTCGCGCTGAATTTCGCACACGGTATCGAAGGTGCGCTCCCGCGTCGAGCCGCCGGCGCCGAAAGTCACGGAAAAGAAGCGGGGGTGCAGCGCCGCCAGGCGTTCACGCGTTAGACGTAGTTTTTTCGCGCCCTCGTCGGTCTTGGGCGGAAAAAACTCGAAGCTGTAGACTCGCGGATGTTGTTTTTGTGATTCCATATAGGGCGCCGTTCCCGCCGAAGCGGGAACTCTTCAAAGGGTTGATCGCCGGGGCACGCCAAATTGGCCTGCCGCTGACCGGCTTAGTAGCGGTAGTGCTCCGGCTTATAGGGGCCGTTCACGTTCATGCCGAGGTAAGCGGCCTGCTCCTGGGTTAGCGTGGTGAGTTGCGCGCCGATCTTTTTCAGATGCAGGCGGGCGACTTTCTCATCCAGAGTCTTAGGCAGTATGTAAACCTTGTTCTCGTATTTGCCGGCGTTACCGAACAGCTCCATCTGCGCCATAACCTGGTTGGTGAACGACGCCGACATGACGAAGCTCGGGTGTCCGGTGGCGCAGCCAAGATTCACCAGGCGTCCCTTGGCAAGCACGATGATTTTCTTGCCATCGGGGAAGATCACATGGTCGACCTGCGGTTTGATCTCTTCCCATTGATATTTCTCCAGCGAGGCGATATCGATTTCCGAGTCAAAGTGCCCGATATTGCAGACAATGGCTTCATCTTTCATCGCCAGCATGTGGTCATGATTGATGACGTTGACGTTGCCAGTGGTGGTGACGAAGATATCGCCCACAGAGGCGGCTTCGTCCATGGTCACCACCCGATAGCCTTCCATGGTGGCCTGCAGGGCGCAGATCGGATCGATTTCGGTGACCAGTACGGTGGCACCCATACCCCGGTATGCCTGGGCGCAGCCCTTGCCGACATCACCATAGCCCAGTACCACGCAGATCTTGCCGGCGATCATGACGTCGGTGGCGCGCTTGATGCCGTCGATCAGCGATTCGCGGCAGCCATAAAGATTGTCGAATTTCGATTTGGTCACTGAATCGTTGACGTTCATTGCCGGGAACAGCAGTTCGCCGTTTTCCTGCATGTGATAGAGGCGGTGCACTCCGGTGGTGGTCTCTTCGGTCACGCCTTTGACGCTGTTCGCCATCTTCTGCCAGAAGCCGGGCTTGCTTTCCAGCGTACGCCGCAGCACCGCCAGAATGGCTACCCACTCTTCATTGTCGCCTGCCTTGGCCTCGGGGACGGCGCCGGCTTTTTCGAACTCGACGCCTTTGTGCAGCAACAGCGTGGCATCGCCGCCGTCATCGAGAATCATATTGGGCATGCCGCCATCGGGCCAGGTCAGAGCCTGTTCGGTGCACCACCAATACTCGTCGACGGTTTCGCCTTTCCAGGCATAAACCGGAATGCCGGCGGCGGCAATGGCGGCCGCGGCGTGATCCTGCGTCGAGAAGATGTTGCACGAGGCCCAGCGGACCTCGGCGCCGAGCGCTACCAGCGTTTCGATCAGTACCGCGGTCTGGATGGTCATGTGTAGGCTGCCGGTGATGCGGGCGCCTTTCAGGGGTTGCTGTGTGCCGAACTCCTCGCGCAGCGCCATCAGGCCGGGCATCTCGCTCTCGGCGATGGCAATTTCCTTACGGCCCCAGTCGGCCAGATTGAGGTCGGCAACTTTGAAATCGTTAGTGGAATCCAAAACAGCGTTCATGGTTCATCTCCCGTTAGTGCAAAGATGAGCGCCGTTGTTTTGATAGCGCTGGTTTCTCTGAGCCTGACGGGATTGCCCCGCTGCAGCGCCCCTCAGTGAACACAGCGATTTTGCGTATAGCGGCAATTATCGCTGATTCGCCGCTACATGTAAAAATGTCTTGTCGACGGATTAAAGCCCGGCGTCGGCGCGCAACGCGTCCGCCTTGTCGGTCTCTTCCCAGGTGAAACCCTCGCGCTCGCGCCCAAAGTGACCATAAGCCGCTGTTTTGCGGTACTTGATTTTTTCGGCGTTGAGCAGATCGAGCATCGTGAGAATGCCGTAGGGCCGCAGATCGAAATGCTGGCGCACCAGCTGGGTGATTTTCGCGTCGTCGATTTTGCCCGTACCGAAGGTCGATACGCTGATCGAGGTCGGTTCGGCGACACCAATGGCGTAGGACACCTGAATTTCGCAGCGATCGGCCAGGCCGGCGGCGACAATGTTTTTGGCGACGTAACGCCCCGCGTACGCGGCCGAGCGGTCCACCTTGGACGGGTCCTTGCCTGAAAAGGCGCCACCGCCGTGCCGCGCCATGCCGCCATAGGTGTCGACAATGATCTTGCGTCCGGTCAGGCCGGCATCCCCCATGGGGCCGCCGATGACGAAAGCACCGGTGGGGTTGATGTGGTAACGCGTGTCACTGCTGAGCCATTCGCTGGGTAGAACCGGCTTGATAATGTGCTCCATGACCGCTTCTTCGAGCTCGCGATGATCGATATCCGGCGCGTGCTGCGTCGACAGGACTACCGCCTCGATACCCACGGGCTTGTGATCCTTGTAACGGAAGGTGACCTGGCTCTTGGCATCGGGTCGCAGCCAACTCAGTACGCCTTTGCGGCGCATTTCCGACTGGCGCTGTACCAGCCGGTGCGCATAGGTGATCGGCGCCGGCATCAATACGTCGGTTTCGTTGCTGGCATAGCCGAACATGAGTCCCTGGTCGCCGGCGCCCTGATCTTGTGGCTTGGCGCGATCCACACCCTGGTTAATGTCCGGCGATTGTACGCCGAGCGCCGTCATGACCGCGCAGGTTTCGCAATCGAAACCCATTTCCGAGCTGGTGTAACCGATATCGCGAATGGCCTCGCGCATCAGGTGTTCATAGTCAGGTTTCGCCGTGGTGGTGATTTCGCCAGCGATCATCACCATGCCGGTTTTGAACAGCGTTTCGCAGGCCACCCGGGCGTGCTTGTCTTCGGCGAGGATGGCGTCGAGAACGGCGTCCGAAACCTGGTCGGCCATTTTGTCGGGGTGGCCCTCGGAAACCGATTCGGATGTAAATAGATATTCGCTCATGTTTTCTCCCTCGCAATAATGAAAAACCCGCTGGAACAGAGTTCAAGCGGGTTCGAAAAGCTTATTACTCGCTTTAGCCGCATTTATTAAGCGCCCGCAATATGAACTCAAATCGGCGCTGGACGCACATTGTAGGGGAGCGCTCGGGCGGAAGTCAAAAGACCCCATCGGAGACGGTTTTAATTTACCGCCGCCGGCGTAGACTGGGCCAGGGTATCCAGTCAATGAGGACACTGTTGTCATGGTTTCTTTGCAAACCCCCGTATGTGATTTCGGTAAGCCGGCCGTGGATTTCGCGCTTCCGGGCGTGGACGGCAGCTTGTGGACGCTGCAGCAGTGCCGCGGCGACAAAGGTCTGCTGGTAATGTTCATCTGCAATCATTGCCCCTATGTGAAAGCCATACTCGGGCGGTTGGTGCGCGATACCCGCGAATTGGCCACCCACGGCGTGAACAGCGTCGCCATCATGTCCAACGACCCCGCCGAGTATCCCGAGGATTCGTTTGAGAATATGCAGATCGTCGCCCGGCGCGAGCAATTCCCCTTTCCCTACTTGGTGGACGAGACTCAGACAGTGGCCAAGGCTTATGGTGCCGTATGCACGCCGGATTTTTTCGGCTATAACCGCGATCTGGAGCTGCAATACCGGGGACGGCTGGATGCCAGTACGCGGCAGGCGGTAACTGGAGCGCGGCGTGAATTGTTCGATGCCATGGTGACTGTGGCGCGTACCGGCACGGGCCCGGCCGACCAGATTCCGAGCATAGGCTGTTCCATTAAATGGAAAGAGTCCGCCTGATGCGGGTCTCTATGCATATATAAGGTATATTTGTGCTGTCCTTCCGCCGCGTTGGCGTTGACGCTCCGTGTGCGGCCCTCGTCTGTCAATTACTTGTCGTCGATTAAAAACAACGGTTGCCCCAGCCCGCCATCTGGTGGAGAATGGCGCGCTCGAAATTGGCCGGACTGGTCGCTAAAACCCTCCAAAAGGTGGTGGTTAGACGATTTCCTGATCGAATGACGGTCGGGCGGTCCCGGTGCCGACGCAAACGAATTCCCAAGCGGGCCAGGCCGGGTGCCGGACGGGACCGCTTTTGCCGTCGCCAGGCGGCTTTTACAGATTTAAAACACTGACAGGAGACAGCAATGGCCTCTCGCAAAGACCTTGCCAATGCCATCCGTGCGCTAAGTATGGATGCCGTGCAGAAAGCCAAGTCCGGCCATCCGGGCGCCCCCATGGGGATGGCGGATATAGCCGAGGTTCTCTGGAACGACCACCTGAAGCACAATCCCGCCAATCCGGGCTGGGCCGATCGCGACCGGTTCGTTTTGTCCAACGGTCACGGATCGATGCTGATCTACTCCCTGCTGCATCTCACCGGCTACGACCTGTCTATCGATGACATCAAGAATTTCCGTCAACTGCACTCCAAGACTCCCGGCCATCCAGAATACGGCTACGCGCCGGGCGTGGAGACCACCACCGGGCCGTTGGGTCAGGGCATCACCAATGCCGTGGGTATGGCCATTGCGGAAAAAGTGCTGGCCGGTCAGTTCAACCGCGAGGGTCATCATATCGTCGATCACCACACCTGGGTGTTCATGGGCGATGGGTGTTTGATGGAGGGCATATCGCATGAATCCTGCTCACTCGCCGGCACGCTGGGCCTGGGCAAGCTGATCGCCTTCTGGGACGACAACGGTATTTCCATCGATGGTCATGTGGAAGGCTGGTTCACCGACGATACCCCTGGCCGCTTCGAGGCCTACGGTTGGCATGTCATCCGCGATGTCGACGGTCACGATCCGGCAGCCGTGGACAAGGCCATCAAAGAGGCCAAGTCGGTCAACGACAAGCCCAGCCTGATTTGCACCAAGACCGTGATCGGTTATGGCGCGCCGAATCTTTGCGGTAGCCACGATTGTCACGGGGCGCCGTTGGGTGAAGACGAAATCAAGGCTACACGCGAGAATCTCGGCTGGAATCATGCACCATTCGAAGTGCCGGACGAGATTTATGCCGGCTGGGACGCGAAGTCCAGTGGCGCCGCCAAAGAAAAGGAATGGAACGAGAAGTTCGCCGCTTATGAAGCCGCGCACCCTGAATTGGCGGCCGAATTCAAGCGACGCATGGCCGGCGAATTGCCGACCAATTGGGCCAAGGGCGCGGCCGATTTTATCGCCTCGGTCAATGAAAAAGCCGAAACCATCGCTTCGCGCAAGGCTTCGCAGAACGCCCTCAACGGTTTCGGTCCGTTGTTGCCGGAATTTCTTGGTGGCTCGGCCGACCTGGCCGGCTCCAATCTGACCATCTGGTCCGGTTCCACAGGTGTGAGCAACACTGTTTCCGACGGCAATTACATTTACTACGGTGTGCGTGAGTTCGGCATGTCGGCCATCATGAACGGGATCATGCTGCACGGCGGTTTCCGTCCTTACGGCGCCACCTTCCTGATGTTTTCCGAATACGCACGCAACGCGTTGCGCATGGCCGCGTTGATGAAGATTCCGACGCTGTTTGTCTACACGCACGATTCCATCGGCCTGGGTGAAGACGGGCCGACCCACCAGCCCGTGGAACAGACCGCAACGCTGCGCATGATACCCAACATGTCGGTATGGCGTCCCTGCGACGCTGTTGAATCGGCCGTTTGCTGGAAGGCGGCGGTGGAGCGCACCAGCGGCCCCAGTTGCCTGATTTTTTCGCGTCAGGGGCTGGCGCACCAGCAGCGCAGCGAGGAGCAGATCGCGGCTATCGAGCGTGGTGGCTACATTCTGCGCGATTGCGAGGGCACGCCCGAGGTGATCGTGATCGCTACCGGCTCCGAAGTCGATCTGGCAGTGCAAGCCGCCGGGCAAAGCGGCAAGAAAGTGCGGGTGGTATCGATGCCGTCCACGGACGTGTTCGATGCGCAGGACGCGGCTTACCGCGAGTCGGTGTTGCCCGCAGGCGTGACCGCCCGTGTGGCCGTGGAAGCGGGTGTCACGGATTTCTGGCTCAAATACGTGGGTCTCAACGGCAAGGTGGTTGGCATCAACACCTTCGGCGAATCCGCGCCGGCCTCGGACCTGTTCAAGCATTTCGGTTTCACGGTGGAGAAGGTGGTCGAGGCGATCGACGCCGTCGCCTGAGAAGGCGTTGCACCCAAACGATTACAAACTGATCTATTAGAAAATTACGGAGAGATAAACATGGCAATTAAAGTCGGTATCAATGGGTTCGGTCGCATCGGCCGCATGGCGTTTCGCGCGATTTCTCAGGACTTCAGCGACGACATCGAAGTGGTCGGCATCAACGATCTGCTGGACGCTGATTACCTGGCCTACATGCTCAAGCACGACTCCGTGCACGGCCGTTTCAAGGGCGATGTCTCCGTCGAGGGCAATACCCTGGTGGTCAATGGCAAGAAAATTCGTCTGACCGCCGAACGTGATCCGGGCAATCTCAAGTGGAATGAAGTGGGCGCAGAGCTGGTCATCGAGTGCACCGGCTTTTTCCTCACCGAAGAAACCTGCCAGAAGCACATCGATGCGGGCGCCAAGAAGGTTGTGCAAAGCGCGCCTTCCAAAGACGGCACGCCGATGTTCGTCTACGGGGTCAACCACACTGCCTACGCCGGACAGGCGATCGTTTCCGCCGCTTCCTGTACCACCAACTGTCTGGCGCCGATCGCCAAGGTGCTGAACGACAAATGGGGCATCAAGCGCGGTCTGATGACCACGGTGCATGCCGCTACCGCAACCCAGAAAACCGTCGACGGCCCGTCGATGAAAGACTGGCGCGGCGGTCGCGGTATTCTCGAGAACATCATTCCTTCGTCGACCGGTGCCGCCAAGGCTGTGGGCGTGGTTTTGCCCGAACTCAACGGCAAACTCACCGGCATGGCTTTCCGCGTCCCCACCTCGGACGTCTCGGTGGTCGATCTGACGGTCGAGCTGAACAAGGATGCCTCTTATGAGGATATCTGCGCTGCCATGAAAGCGGCCTCAGAAGGCGAGATGAAAGACACCCTCGGCTATACCGAGGACAAAGTGGTGTCCACCGACTTCCGCGGTTGCAGCCAGTCGTCGATTTTCGATGCCGAGGCCGGTATCGCCCTGGACGGTACTTTCGTCAAGCTGGTGTCCTGGTATGACAATGAGTACGGTTATACCTGCAATATGCTGCGCTTCGTGCGTCACGTCGCCGCCAACTGAGTAGGCCCGGAGAGGGCGGGCGATGCGCTTGCATTGCCCGCCCGTCTTCGCCTCGTTTGTTTCAGAGATTTTTGCCAAGCCTCACGATTTAGCAAAAATTTTTGCCTGAGAACCTGGAGTTTCCACAAGTCTTTCATCAAGCTTAGCGATCTCGATCTTGCCGGCAAGCGCGTACTGATCCGCGCTGATCTCAATGTGCCGGTCAAGAATGGGAAAGTGACCTCGGATGCGCGCATTAGCGCCTCCATGCCGACAATCGAGCACTGTCTGAAAGCCGGTGCGCGGGTGATGGTGATGTCTCATCGCGGCCGTCCGGAGGAAGGCGTGGCTGACGAGGAGAATTCGATGCAGCCGATCGCTGATGACATGTCGGCGAAGTTGGGTAAAACCGTCCCGCTGATCAAGGATTACCTCGACAACAAACCGCAGATCGGCGACGGCGAGGTGGTGTTGCTGGAGAATGTGCGTTTCAATGCCGGTGAGAAAAAAGACGACGAAGAATTGGCGAAGAAATATGCCTCGCTGTGCGACATCTACGTTATGGACGCCTTCGGCACCGCGCACCGCGCGCAAGCCTCGACCCACGGCGCCGGCAAGTTCGCGCCGGTTGCCTGCGCCGGGCTGTTGCTGGCCGAGGAGTTAGATGCGCTGAACAAGGCGCTGGCCGATCCGGCACGTCCGATGGTGGCGATCGTCGGTGGTTCCAAAGTTTCCACCAAACTGACGGTGCTGGAAGCCTTGTCCGAGAAGGTCGATCAGTTGGTTGTGGGCGGGGGGATCGCCAATACTTTCCTCAAGGCTACCGGCAAGAATGTCGGCAAATCGTTGTGCGAAAACGATCTGGTCGATACCGCAAAGGCGCTGATCGAGAAAATGTCGGCGCGTGGGGCCAAGATTCCGATTGCCGTGGACGTCGTTTGCGGCAAGAAGTTCGATGAGAACGAACCGGCGGTTCTTAAGGATGCCGCGGACGTCGACGACAACGATATGATTTTCGACATCGGGCCGAAATCGGCGCAGGAGCTGGCCGATATCATCGCCAAGGCCGGTACCATCGTATGGAACGGTCCAGTCGGCGTGTTCGAATTCGATCAGTTCGGCGACGGCACCAAGACCGTGTCCATGGCTATCGCCAACGCGCCGGGTTTCAGTCTCGCCAGGGGCGGCGACACCATCGCCGCCATCCAGAAATACGTCATTTACGACAAGGTAACTTATATTTCCACCGCCGGTGGCGCGTTCCTCGAGTTTCTCGAGGGCAAGACGCTGCCGGCGGTGGCGATGCTGGAAGCCCGCGGCAAGTAAACGACCGGTGCGGAGGCCTGACGCCGCACCGTAACAACGATTTTTATGGGTGCGAAATAGCTGAGTATGCAGCGTAGAACGAAAATAGTCGCAACACTGGGCCCCTCGACCGACGACCCCAAAGTGCTGGATGCCATGATCCAGGCTGGGGTGGACGTGGTACGCGTCAACTTTTCCCATGGAAGTCCCGAGGAGCATCTGCGCCGCGCCGAACAGGTGCGCAACCGCGCCCGTGCCCATGGCCGTCAGGTCGGGGTGTTCGCTGATTTGCAGGGTCCGAAAATCCGCATCGAGAAATTCAAGCAAGGCAAAGTGGATCTCGAAGAAGGCGCGCGTTTTGTCCTGGATGCGGATCTGCCCAGCGACGCGGGTACCCAGGAGCGCGTCGGCATCGCCTACAAGGCACTTACCGACGATGTTACCCGCGGTGACACCTTGTTGCTGGACGACGGTGCGGTGGTTTTGTGGGTCGAGGAAGTCAGCGGCAGCGAGATTGTCACCCGTGTAGTGGTGGGCGGTATCCTTTCCAACAATAAGGGTATCAACCGCCAGGGTGGTGGGTTGTCGGCGCAGGCGATTACGGAGAAAGATCGCGCTGATATCAAAGTGGCCGCCGAAATGCAGGCTGACTACATCGCGGTTTCGTTTCCGCGCCATGCCGCCGACATTCACGAGGCGCGCGAGCTGCTGTATACGGCCGGCGGACACGGCGGGATCGTCGCCAAGATCGAGCGTGCCGAAGCGATGCAGGCGCTTGAGGAAATCATCGAAGCCACCGATGTGGTGATGATCGCCCGCGGTGATCTTGGTGTGGAAATCGGCGATGCCGAATTGCCGGCGGTACAGAAACAGATTATTCGCATCGCCCGTTCCATGGACCGGGTGGTGATTACCGCCACGCAGATGATGCAGTCCATGATCGAAAATCCTATCCCTACGCGTGCTGAGGTTTTCGACGTCGCCAACGCTGTGATCGATGGTACCGACGCCGTGATGCTGTCGGCGGAGACGGCCACCGGCAAACACGTGGCCAAAGTGATCGAAGCGATGGACCGCATTTGTCGTGGCGCGGAACGCCAGCGGGTCGACATGGCCGCCCACGAACGACGCAGTCCGGTGCGCTTTCAGTCAGTCGACGAGGCCATCGCCAAAGCCGCCATGTACACCGCTAACCATACGGGAGTTAAGGCAATTGCCGCGCTGACAGAGTCCGGCGCCACACCCTTGTGGATGTCGCGAATCAGCTCGGGTATCCCCATCTACGCCTTGACGCGCCATGTCGAGACGCGTAGAAAGGTAACCCTTTATCGGGGCGTGTACCCGGTGAGTTTTGACGTTACCACGACCGATCATCCGCAGCTGAACCGCGAGGCCATCGACGAGCTGCGGCGGCGCGGGGCGGTCCGCGACGGCGACCTGGTGATCATCACCAAGGGTGACCTGACCGGGGTGCATGGCGGAACCAACGCCATGAAAATTATCTGTGTCGGTGAGGAAGTCCGCACCATGGAGTGATCCGCCGCACGAACCGTTTCACAAGTTACGTTTATCCAATTACCAGAGATTACCGAGGAGACCATCATGGCCCTGATATCCATGCGTCAACTGCTCGATTACGCCGCCGAGAACGATTTCGGCATGCCGGCTTTCAATGTCAATAACATGGAACAGGTGCACGCCATCATGCAGGCCGCGGACGAAGTCGACAGTCCGGTCATCATGCAGGGATCGGCTGGCGCGCGTTCTTACGCCGGCGAGCCCTTCCTGCGGCACCTGATCATCGCCGCCACGGAAATGTATCCGCACATCCCGATAGTCATGCATCAGGACCACGGCTCGGAACCCGCCGTGTGCCTGCGCTCGATTCAGTCGGGCTTCAGTTCGGTGATGATGGACGGTTCGCTGATGTCCGACATGAAGACGCCCGCGACCTACGAGTATAACGTCGATGTCACCCGCCGGGTGGTGGAAATGGCCCACGCCGGCGGGGTCTCGGTGGAAGGTGAATTGGGTTGTCTGGGTTCGTTGGAGACCGGCGAAATGGGCGAAGAAGACGGCCACGGCGCCGAGGGCAAACTGTCCATGGACCAGCTGCTGACCGACCCCGAAGAGGCCGCCAACTTCGTCAAGGAAACCGGCGTGGATGCGTTGGCCATCGCCATCGGCACCAGCCACGGCGCGTATAAGTTCACCCGTCCGCCGACCGGCGACATCCTGGCCATCAACCGTATCAAGGAAATTCACGCGCGTATTCCCAATACCCATCTGGTGATGCACGGATCCTCCTCGGTACCGCAGGACTGGCTGGAGATTATCAATAGCTTCGGCGGCGACATGGGCGAGACCTACGGTGTGCCGGTCGAGGAAATTCAGGAAGGCATCAAACACGGCGTACGCAAGGTCAACATAGACACCGACCTGCGCATGGCCAGCACCGGGGCGATCCGCAAGCACCTGGCGGAAAACAAGTCGAACTTCGATCCGCGCAAATTCCTCAAGGCTTCCACCGCGGCCATGAAGGATATCTGCAAAGCGCGTTACGAATCTTTCGGTTGTGCCGGGCATGCCTCCAAGATCAAGGCGGTCAGCCTCGAAGACATGGTGAAGCGTTACGCTTCCGGGGAGTTGGATCCCCGCGTCAACTGAGGCGCTCTGTACGACACACTTGGTGGAGCAGTATTTGAAGGCGGCCGTAGGGCCGCCTTTTTGCTGCGCGCATGTCAGGTTGCGGAAAGTGGCCTTAGGCTGTGGACGCTGAACTGCTCGACAAGCTGGTGTCGCTGATCCAGGTGATTTTTATCGATCTGGTGCTGGCCGGCGACAACGCCATCGTGGTCGGTATGGCCGCGGCCGCGGTACCGGTCGAGCAGCGCAGGCGGGTCATCGTCTGGGGTACCGCGGCGGCGGTGGTATTGCGCATTGTCTTCGCGCTTCTGACCACGCAGCTATTGCGGATCATTGGTCTCACGCTGGCGGGCGGTTTGTTGCTGGCGTTCGTCGCCTACAAAATGTATCGCGAGACCAGCAGCCATGGCCGCGACGAAATCACCCCCGCCGAGGCCCTCAAAGGCGTCAAAGGGGCCGGAACGCTGACGGTCGGTGCCGCCATCTGGCAAGTGGCGATGGCCGATTTGTCCATGTCGCTTGACAACGTGCTGGCCGTGGCGGGGGCGGCCGGAGAACATGCCGAAATACTGATCGCGGGTCTGCTGATTTCCATTATCATGATGGCCTTTGTTGCCAGCCTGGTGGCCGGCATGATCCATCGCCATCGTTGGCTGGCGTGGGTGGGGCTGGCGATAATCACCTACGTGGCGGTTGATATGATTGTGCGCGGCGGCCTGCAGGTGGTACACGCTATAGACTGATGCGCCGTAGCTGGTCCGGGTTGATAAAACCCAATGGAATCAAGATTATGTGAAGCGCTTCGGTGAAACTAAACGGGACTCGTGCTGTCTTTAGCATGGGAGTCGCTCAGCGCTTTGACAGGCGGGCGCAGTTTTCAGAGGTTGATTATTTCTATGCAACATCCAAAACCGGCGAAGCGTTCGCGCCTGTCTGAGCATGCCCTGTTTCTCAAGCAAGTCATCCGCAATCCCCGTGCCATGGGCTCCATTGTGCCCAGCACCCGCTATCTCAGCCGCGTCATCGGGCGTCTGGCGGCGGCCGGTCTGCATGGCCCGGTACTGGAAATCGGCGCCGGCACCGGCAGTGTCACGCGCGCAATGATCAACGCCGGTATCGCCGTCGAGCAATTGCATATCGTCGAGTTGAACCCTGGCTTGTGTCGCCATCTGCGGCAGCAGTTCCCCGGCGCCACCGTCATTGCGGCGGACGCCACCCGCTTAAGCGCCAGCCTGCCGCCGGAAACGGTGGGCAAGTACCGCATGGTGGTCTCGGGATTGCCGCTGGTGAACATGCCGCGCGAGGCCAGCGAGGCGATCATTGGGGAAATCAAGCGCTGCATGGCCGCGGACGGACGCCTGCTGCAGTTCACCTATCTGCCGTTCTCCCCCTTGAGCGAATCGCGCCACGCCCTGAGGGCGCGGCGCATCGCGTGGGTGCTGCGCAATGTGCCGCCGGCGACGGTCTGGCAATACCAGAACGCCGGGTTGGCGCTGGAAGAGTCGCTCTAAACCCCGTCGGCGGTTTTTGTATGCCGCCGTAGGGAAGGCTGTCATCAGCGGCGACGGGTCGCTCGTTAGAGTATAGCCGGTTGTTGCAGTGCCGCGGCCTGCTCGCGCAGACTGAGAATGTGTTCCTCCCAATAACGGGGCGAATCGAACCAGGGGAAGGCCTTGGGAAAAGCCGGGTCGTTCCAGCGCCGCGCGATCCAGGCCGCATAGTTCATGATGCGCAAGGTGCGTAGCGATTCGACCAGCGGCGTGCCGGCATAATCGAAGTCGAAGAACATCTGATAGCCTTCCAGCAACTGCTCGAGTTGCATTCCCATCTCCGCGGCATCACCCGAGAGCAGCATCCAGATATCCTGGATCGCCGGGCCGCTGCGGCTGTCGTCCAGATCGACGAAGTGAGGGCCGGTGTCGGTCCAGAGAATATTGCCCGGATGACAGTCGCCATGCAGGCGGATGTTACGCAACGCGCCGGCAGCATCGAACCTGGCCTGGATGGTCTCCAGCAGCTCCGCGCTCAAGGTGGCGTAAGCGTCCTGCAGATAGTCGGGAATCAGCGACTGGCGCAGCAGGAATTCGCGTGCGCTGGTGCCTAGCGACTCGCAATCCACGCGGCCGCGGTGCTGGAAACGACCGGCTGCGGCCACAGCATGCATGCGGCCGAGGAAGCGACCCATCTGCAAACGTTGTTCGCGCGTTTCCAGATCCGGCCAGCGTCCACCGCAACGCGGATAGACCGCGAAGCGGAAGCCGTCGAACTGGTGTAGGGAGACCCCGTCCGCGGTGGATATTGGCGCTACCACGGGAATTTCGTGGGCGGCGAGTTCGAGCGCGAAGGCGTGCTCCTCCAGAATCGCGGAGTCGGCCCAACGTCCCGGGCGGTAGAATTTGACGATAACCGGTGTGGTGTCCTCGATGCCGACCTGATAGACACGGTTTTCGTAGCTGTTGAGAGCGAGTAAACGTCCGTCGCAGGCAAACTTCAGGGATTCGAGCGCCTGCAGTATCAGCTCCGGGGTAAGTCGGGCGTAAGGGGGTTCGGGGCCGGTCTCCTGCATGCGGTCAGTATACCGGGCCTCGGCGCCATGCAGGCAAAAAACTCCTCCGAAGAGGGGCCCGAGCGCCAAGGAGTGAACAGCATTTGGCGTGCTGTTCACTGACAGCCGGCGATATCTTTCAATCGTCTGGCGCCGGCGGAGAGGGAGCTGAAGACGTGGCTTGCGGGATCGCCGTCCCTGCCCGACTGGCGAACCGTGTGGCCGTGAGACAGGGGGGCGTCATCTGTTCACGGGCGGCCTGTAGAATCTTACAGTGTTGGTTTTCAATCTAAGGTCACAGAATGGCCAGTAGCGGTAGATATTATATTCAGCGTTAGGCGGATTCTCGCAAGTGCCGAAGCATTAGCGCATAGACAGATTTATTGGCAAGAGGAGGCTATGGTGTGTCGGCTAGAATGATCTCTATAATAATAATGTTTTCAGTTACTTGGTGTATTTCTGCCAGCAGTTGGGCGCAACCGCCCGAGTTGGACGGGCCGAATGTCGTTCGTTTCAAGGCTCCTGAAAATTTTGTTGAAGAGTCGCGTTTTATTAGAGAAGGAAAACCGATCGACGGCATGTGCGAATTCGTGACAACGTTGCACGCAAAAGCAGGCGAGACGGTCGTCGAACATGAGTTGGCCTACGATCCTGATACCTGCCGCTCTTTAGTTGTACAGGGTAGAACTCAGGCAAAAAAAAAATTAGTACACCCCGAGGGCGGATTGACAGATAGCGGACCGGTTCGAACTTTTCCGCAAGATACGGCCCAATCGAACGACGTTCAAACCTCATCGGTATTTGCCGTTCATGCCGTCATGAGGACATGGTACGAGGATCCGTTGGGCATTGATATCAACGAGGTCAAGAGCAATATCTGGTGGACACCGACGCCAACCTGCGCCTTTGCCTCGGTGGTTGCTACGCAGGGTGAGTTCTGGTGGTTGACACTGTCCGGGTGGAACCGCGAAACCTGGTCCGATAACGACTCGGTCCTGGGTTGTCCCTACGTCAGTCTGAAGGCAAAAGCACATTACAGTAATTACTTGTTCCCTACATGTGCTCCGCAAGTGGATATTTTTTATGACGAAAATACCGTATTTGGCTATGCGGACAAGTCGGCGACCGGGACTTCCGTAACACGGAAAGTTGGTAAAGCGCAGTTTTGCACCGATTGGCAATCCGAACATAAGGAACTTACAGTGGACAATCCGTAGGGCGGCGGAAAACGGTCGGGCTAACGCCGGGGTTTGCAGAGGTGCCGCGCGCAGGTGTCCATCAGCGAATAAAAAAAGCCCCTCCGAAGAGGGGCTCGAACGTCAAGGAGTGAACAGCGTTGGCATGCTGCTCACAGGGATAGACGCTATTTGCCGGCAATATATTCCAATTGTTTGGCGCGGACGGTCTGGTCGTCCAGCGCCACGTCGCGACGCCGGGCAACCGGCTCAGGTCGGCGCCGGGGTCGGGTGATTTGTCCGTCGCTTTTTCATCCAATCGGCCAGGGCAGGGGCTGTCAATGGCCGGGCGATCAAGTAGCCCTGGCCATGATCGCAGCGCAGTATCTCCAATACGTCCCAGCTGTCCTGTTGTTCGATCCCTTCGGCAACCACCGTCAGACCAATGTTGTGCGCCAGATCGATTAAGGCACGCACGATCACCGCGGCGTTGTCGTTGTGAGCCATATCGACCACGAACGAGCGGTCGATCTTGAACGCGCGCACCGGCAGGGTGCGCAAATAGGCGAGGGAGGAGTAGCCGGTGCCGAAGTCGTCGATGACGATACCCACGCCGAGCGCGGAGATTTTGCCCAATACCTCGTAGGAGCGGTCGCGATCCTGCATGACCGCCGTCTCCGTCAGCTCCAGCTCCAACAGCCGTGCGTCCACGCCATGGCGCCGGAGCGCGGCTTCGATCTGCTCCGGCAGATCCAGATCCTGGATGTTGCGCGCCGACATGTTGACCGCGACCTTGACGTCGATGCCCTGTTTCTGCCAATCGCGGTTCTCGGCCAGTGCCTTATCGAGCACCCAAAGTGACAGCGGTCGGATCAGGTCGTGGTTTTCCACCTGCGGGATGAACTCGTCCGGTGGTATGAGCCCATGGACCGGATGTCTCCAGCGCAGCAGCGCTTCGGCACAGACTACGGCGCCGCTGGCTATTTCTATAATCGGTTGATAGTGCAACTCCAACTGTTCGCCGCGAATCGCGTCCTGCAGTTCCGTCATCAGCGCCAGGCGGCGCGGGGTGTGCGGATCGTTTTGCGCGTCGTAGAGCTCAAAGCCCGACCCCCGTTGTTTGGCAGCGTACATGGCCACATCGGCACAGCGCAGCAGCGCCCCGGCGTCGTCGCCGTGCAGGGGGTAGAGTGCGAGGCCGATGCTCGCCCCCACGCGTATTTTGATGCCGGAGACTTCAAACGGCTCGTGCAGGGCCTTGAGAATGCGGCGCGCGCAATCATTGGCGGCCGCGACGTTGCGGGCGCTGTAATCCACCACCGCGAATTCGTCCCCGCCGAGGCGGACAATGATTTCACGCTCACCCAGTTGGTGGCGCAAGCGCGGACCCAGTTCTCTCAACACCCTGTCGCCCGCCTGGTGCCCCAGCGTGTCGTTGATCTCCTTGAACCCGTCGAGATCGATCAATCCCAGCGTGAACCGGCTCGGCGCGACGTTCGGGTCAGCGCCCGTGCGTAGCAGCTCGCGGTGAAGAAAAAAACGGTTCGGCATCCCGGTCAGCGAGTCGTGCATGACTTGGTGTTCGAGTTCGTCGGTCTGACGTTTACGGTCGCGAATGACACGCGCCTGCACGATCGCCAGGTAGGTCAATAAACAGGTCAATATCGAGCCGCCGACCAATATCAGTATCAGTCGATCGCGCACCGCGGGAAATCTGAACTCGGAGGTGGGGGCGACGTGCAGGTACCAGTCGGTACCGCCGAGCGACAGCGGTGCCACATAGCTGAGCTTGTGTCCGTCACGCGCGCCCCGCGATGGCGCTATGTTGTGTTTCGCATCCGTCTGATGGTCCAGGACGTCGATCTGAAGCGCCCGGTACAGACGGCGCCCACGGATATCGGCGAGCAACTCATCCAATGAAAACTCTGCGAAAATGAACCCCGTCAGGCCGTGACGGCGTTTGGCGACGTTTGTCGCCAGCTCGCGATCGCCATAAACCGGTACCAACAGCAGCGAATAACGGTGCTGCGCATCGGCGGTGTTTTCTACCCAGCGTGTGCCGATAGGGATCCCGCTGTTGCGAGCCAGTTCGCAATACGGATGCACCAGCGGAGGATGGCAAAGTCTGTTGCCAGGCAGTGCCGGGTTGCTCGGCGCAAGGTACTTGATCCGAGTGCGGATGTTTCCCGCCGTTTCCGCCTCCAGGCGCTGGGCATATCCGATCCGTCTCAGGCCCGGGTTGTGCTTCAAAATCCGGGTGCTGCGCAGATAGGCTTGAAATTCGTTGTTGTCGACCTGCTGGCTGGCGTCAAACAACGCGCGCACGCCGACCAAGGCGTTGACGTTGAGGTTGATGCGTTCCTGCAGCGTGTTGTGCAGATCGCGGGCGCGTTGTTCGAAGTAGGTTCGTTCCTGGAATTCCACCGTCTGCGAATGCCGGTGGGCGCCGACCAGGGTGGCGGCGATGCCGATCACCACCAATAAATACGCTGCTCCCCACGTGCGAATGTGTGTAGTGACCGAGCGCTCCACCTAGTGGGTCTTTTCCCTGCCGCCGATAGTTTGACCGATAGTATCGGTTGTTGCGATACCCGTCGAGCGCCCAGCGTATCATTGTTGAAGAACTGTTGTCATCGTCGTGCGCGGTCCATGGTGGCTGATCACTGCAATAGTATGAACATGGCGCCGTCGCCCCGTTGCACGTTCAGCAACAGTTTGCGCTGATCTTTGGTCGCTCGACGGAAGTCCTCCAGTGTGTGCAGCGCTCGCCGGTTGGCTGACAGGATGATGTCGTTTTTACGCAGACTGGCGCGCCACGCCGGACTTTCAGGGGTCACCGAGACGACCAGGATGCCATCCTTTTGCTGTTGCGCCAGGCTATCGGGCAGCGCGCTGAAAATGGCGCCGGCAAGCTGATAGTGCACGTCTTTGCCGGCCAGCTTTTCCTGACGGTTGGGCTCGATGGTCAGGGTGCGTTGCAGGGTGCGGCCGTCGCGCCAGATCGTCATGTTGAGTTTGGTGCCTACCCGCAGCAGGCCGACGCGATTGCGTACATCGCCCGAGTTGCGTACCGGTTTGCCGTCGATCGCCAGAATGACATCGCCGATCTTGAGGCCGCCGCGGGCGGCGGGGGAGGCGGGTTGGATGCGCGAGATGACCGTACCCTGGTTGCGATCGATGCCGATCGCCCGGGCCAGGTCGGGGGTCAGATCCTGGGCGGTGATGCCGAGTTCCCCGCGACGGACTTCGCCGTGTTCGATCAGCTGTTGCATGATACTGTCGGCCATATTGATGGGTATCGCGAAACCAATGCCGACGTTGCCACCGCCCGGGGCGAGTATCGCTGTGTTGATTCCGACCAGCTCGCCGCGCAAATTCACCAGCGCGCCGCCGGAATTGCCGGGATTGATCGAAGCGTCGGTCTGGATGAAATCTTCATAGCCTTCGATGCCGAGATTGGTCCGTCCCAGCGCGCTGACAATGCCTGAGGTTACTGTCTGCCCAAGCCCGAACGGGTTGCCGATGGCGACGACGAAGTCGCCGACCTGCAAGGACTCCGAATTGGCCAGCGGCAAGGCGGTCAGGTTCTCGGCCGGTATCTGAATCACCGCGATATCCGAGGCCTTGTCGGTGCCCAGCAGCTTGGCGTCGAATTCGCGTCCGTCACGCAATTTGACGCTGATCTTGTCGGCCTGTTCGATGACGTGATTGTTGGTCAGGATATAGCCGTTCGCGGCGTCCACAATGACGCCCGATCCCAGGCTCTGTGTCTGCCGCCGCCGGGGTTGCTCGGGAATGGCGAAGAAGTGGCGGAAGAACGGGTCCAGCATCAGCGGATTCTGCCTGATCTCGACGTGACCGATGGCGGCGATGTTGACCACGGCGGGAGTGGCCCGGGTTAGCATCGGGGCCAAGGTCGGTAGCGGCGTTCCGTCGACACTGGCGGGCAGCGATGCCAACAGCGGTGTCAATGGAAGGATCGAGGTGAGCAGGATGAGTACGGCGGCGAAGCGTGGGTACTGTTTTGGGTATGACAACGTCGGTCTCTCCGCGGATGAGCTGGAAAGATACTAAAGACAGGCATGCGGTGCGCAAGTTTCCGCAGCCGAAAAACGCCTTGATTTATGACCGATTCCGGGAATATAAGAAGCACAATATATAGTGTTTTGAGGTTTTTTGGACAAATCGGTAAAAGCTTGGAAAAGCTCTGATGGCCATAGCGCGGTTGTTTAATAACTAATTGAATTATATAAGTATAAAATTATTTCTTTTATCCGCGCCCGATGCTTGACAGGGCTGGTTTCGGGGCCTAATCTTAGTGCTCGTTCACACAATATCTTGTGGTCGCCCGGAAAGCGGTGCAATCTGTCCTGTATCAACTTTGGGCATTGCGGCGACTGCGATAATAAAAGCTACAAGGAGTCGGTTATCACGATGAAATCAGTGCAGCTGAAGCCCGTCCCGACACAGGTGTCCGAAATCCCCCTGCAGGATGCGTCCATGGACATCTGGGACAAGAAGTACCGTTTGAAGAGCAAGGACGGCGTGCCGGTGGATGCCACCATCGACGAAACCTATCAGCGCGTGGCGCGGGCGCTGTCCGAAGTCGAGCAGACCGAGGAAAAGCGCGGCCACTGGTACGAGCAGTTTCTCTGGGCGCTGCGCCACGGCGCCATACCCGCGGGACGAATCACCTCCAATGCCGGCGCCTTGGAGCACAAGCCGGCCACATCCACCATCAATTGCACGGTGTCGGGCACCATCGAGGATTCGATGGACAATATTCTCGAGCGTGTGCATGAGGCCGGCCTGACGCTGAAGGCCGGTTGTGGCATCGGCTATGAATTTTCCACGCTGCGTCCGCGCGGTGCCTATGTCTCCGGCGCCGGTGCCTACACCTCGGGTCCGCTGTCATTTATGGATATCTATGACAAGATGTGTTTCACGGTCTCCTCGGCCGGGGGACGCCGCGGGGCACAGATGGCGACCTTCGATGTGGGGCATCCGGATGTCATGGATTTCATTCGTGCCAAGCGCGAAGACGGTCGCCTGCGCCAGTTCAATTTGTCGCTGTTGATCACCCAGGAGTTCATGGAGGCGGTCAGCCGCGATGCCGATTGGAAACTGGCCTTTCCGCTCAATGCGCAGGAGGCCGAAGACGGCACCATTGATCTCTACGATACCAATCAGGTGGTCTGGCGGGAATGGCCGACGCAGCGGAACTATTTGAGCAACGAGGCCGGCCTGGTGGCCTGCAAGGTGTATCGCATCATTCGCGCCCGCCGTCTGTGGGACATGATCATGGCCTCGACCTACGATTTCGCCGAACCGGGATTCATACTTATTGATAAGGTCAATGAGATGAACAACAACTGGTTCGTGGAGAACGTGCGCGCCACCAATCCTTGTGGCGAACAGCCGTTGCCGCCTTACGGTTCCTGTCTGCTCGGCTCGGTCAATTTGACCAAATTCGTGCGTCATCCCTTTACCGAAAAAGCCTATTTCGATTGGGAGGAATTTGCCAAAGTCGTCGCCATTTTCACCCGCATGTTGGACAACGTGGTCGAGATCAATGGCCTGCCCCTGGGCGCGCAGCGCGAGGAAATCACCAGCAAGCGCCGGCACGGTATGGGATTTCTGGGCCTGGGCTCGACGCTGACGATGTTGCGCATGAAGTACGGCTCGGCGGAGTCGGTGGAATTCACCGGCAAGGTAAGCCGGGAGCTGGCGCTGACCGGCTGGCGTGTGGCGCTGGATCTGGCGCGTGAAAAAGGGCCGGCACCGGTCCTGGAGCAGTACTTTGAGGTCACCCATGAAATGCTGCGCAAGCGTCCCGAAATGAAGCGCGACGGCTATCGCGTCGGCGACAACGTCGCCGGCAAGGTGCTGCACGCGCGTTACAGCCGCTATATGCAACAGGTTGCCGAGATCGATCCCGGGCTGGTGGATGCGCTGGCCGAAACCGGCGCCCGTTTCACCCATCATTCGTCGATTGCGCCCACGGGGACCATTTCCCTGTCGCTGGCCAATAACGCCAGCAACGGGATCGAGCCGAGTTTCGCTCACCATTATTCCCGTAACGTCATCCGCGAAGGGCGCAAGACCAAGGAGAAGGTCGGCGTCTATTCGTTCGAAATGCTGGCTTATCGGGCGCTGGTCAATCCCGATGCGATGCCGTTTGCCGAGGACGACGAACAGCGCCTGCCGGACTATTTTCTTTCCGCCGACGACATCACGCCAAAGGAGCATGTGGATATTCAGGCGGCGGCGCAGAAATGGGTGGATTCGTCCATCTCCAAGACCGCCAACGTGCCCACCGACTACCCTTTCGAGGATTTCAAGGATATTTACCTCTATGCCTATCAGCAAGGTCTGAAGGGGTGCACCACCTTCCGTTTCAACCCCGAAGCCTTCCAGGGCGTACTGGTCAAGGAGAAGGATCTGGCCGGTACCACCTATCAGTTCACCCTGGAGGACGGCAGCCAGGTGCAGCTCAGGGGCAATGAGGAAATCGAATACGACGGGGAAGTTCATACCGCCGCCAATCTGTACGATGCCCTGAAAGAGGGCTATTACGGTAAATTCTGAACGCGTCGCGTTTCCAGGGGTAGCAAACAGTGAAGAAAATTAGCCAGAAGATAGTGGGTTACGAAGTGCTGCGGGAAAATGACGCGGCGCCGTCCGCGCCCGCCGCGCCGGTCGCCGAGATCGCCGAAGACAAAGTGGTGCAGTTGTACGAGAAGCTGGAACGCCCGGAAATGTTGTTGGGTTCCACATATAAGGTAAAAACACCCTTGTCAGAGCACGCGCTGTACATCACTATAAACGACGTGGTTCTGAATCCGGGAACCCAACACGAGCTTCGGCGGCCCTTCGAAATCTTTATCAATTCGAAGAACATGGACCACTTCCAGTGGATAGTCGCTCTCACCCGGATTGTTTCGGCCGTGTTTCGCAAAGGCGGCGACGTGACCTTTCTGGTGGAGGAGTTGCGTTCGGTGTTCGATCCGCGCGGCGGATATTTCAAGAAAGGCGGCAAGTACATGCCGTCGCTGGTGGCGGAGATCGGGGATGCGATCGAATGTCATCTGCGCATGATAGGCATGCTGAAAGACGACGGTTTGGACGAGCATCAGCGTAAACTCGTGGCGGAAAAACGGGCCCAGTACGAGCATGCGCAAAACGTCGCCGATCAGGGCAATAGCGGCGATTTTCCGCCGGGTGCCCAATTGTGTCTCAAGTGCAATACCAAGGCGACAGTGAAAATGGACGGTTGCATGACTTGCCTCAATTGCGGCGAGTCGAAATGTGGATAAACCTGTTGGATAACAAACTGCAGAGAGAAAACATGCTGGCACACAAACCCATGCCCGGCTATTGGTATACCAATCTGGTGGGGCAATTGCAGCAGGTGCGGGTCGTTTTGCACGCGGGTCGCAGAGCCCGGTTGGTGGTGCTGGAGAACATCAGCGGCAAACGGCAGACGGTCGATCTCGATGGTTGGTATCGCCTGGACCTGACTTTGCATTCTCCCGGAATGGAATGCCGCCGTCGGCGCCGAGACGACTCCAGCCACAGTTTGTCGTGATAGCGGAGGCTTGGAGCAACTAGTCGGGACGCCCTGGGTGTGAGTTTTGTATCCGTCGCCGGTCCGGCCGGCAATTTGCAGGCACTCGCCCAGCCGCCATCCGGATCCGCGCGTGCGGTGGCCGTTGTCTGCCATCCGCATCCACTGCATGGCGGCACGCTCAGCAACAAGGTCGTTCACCAGCTGGCGCGTACCTTCAATGAACTTGGCGCGGTCAGCGTGCGTTTCAATTTTCGCGGCGTTGGGGACAGCGAAGGCGTCTTCGATGAGGGTAGGGGCGAGTTGGACGATCTATTGGCCGTGGTGGCCTGGGCGCGCGGCCAATGGCCGGATTTGCCGCTGTGGCTGGCCGGTTTCTCCTTTGGCGGCTTTATCGCCATTAAGGCTGCGAGTGAGTTGGAGCCACAGTGGTTGGTGACCGTGGCCCAGGCCGTCAATTATTTTCCCGCGCACCCGGCCACCCCGCGCACGTCCGCCTGGACGCTGATCCAGGGTATGGACGACGATATCGTGCCGGTGGCGGCTATTCAGGCGTTCGTCGCCGGATTGGCGCAGCCGCCGGTGGTTGATTTCGTCGCCGCTGCCGGCCATTTCTTTCACGGCCGCCTGAACGATTTGAAGCAGGCGCTTCTGGATAGCGCTCCACCCACCTAGTGGTGTTTTATCGTTTCGGCGAAACGGAACACTTCCGTGGCGGAACTGAACGTTTTCGGAATCATCCGGTCATTGATTGAGCAGGCCCAGTAGGCCGGGAGCAAGCCACCCTTGTAGATGGGGTTGGCGGTTACCGAGACGCCATTTATCTTTTTTTCTACTTTTGCGTTCATGAGTTAACAGACCCCGTTTGTCGTAAAGATAAGCGAGCAAAGCCTATGCCACTTAATGTGAGGATTTTGTATTTATTACAATTTTCTGACAAAAAGACGAAGCGATACCGATCGGCCCCTGCATTTTTCTGTAAATACTGCCGACGCTTTTGGGGCATGGATAGCGTAGTAAGCAGTTGAGTGTCAACAATTAATACACTCGGACACGCGGTCGCGCCAATATGTAAAAAGCGCCGACACCTGGATCTGGTAGCGCCGACAACTGGCAGACGTCGAAGCCGGCGGATTTCTTCCCTGTACGGTGAGGACGGCGCCGGCGCGAACGGGCATAATAGGGGTTTCGCCGATACGGCGGCTGAATCATTCATGTATCAGAAGCACTTCGGACTGACAGAACGGCCGTTTTCCATCGCGCCCGATCCGCGTTTTCTCTACATGAGTCGCCAGCACCGCGAGGCGCTGGCCCACTTGCTGTACGGGATCGGCGAGGGGGGCGGATTCGTCCAGCTGACCGGCGAGGTTGGAACCGGAAAAACCACGATCTGCCGCTGTCTGCTGGAGCAGCTGCCCGATCATGTCGATCTGGCGCTGATTCTCAATCCGCGCGTCAACGAGCAGGAGCTGCTCGCCAGTCTCTGCGACGAGCTGCACGTCCCATACCCCCGCGATAGCGACAGCCTCAAGGTGCTGACCGACGCACTCAGCGCCTATTTGCTGGATACCCACGCGCGCGGGCGCCGCACGGTGCTGATGATCGATGAGGCGCAGAATCTCAGTGCCGAAGCGTTGGAGCAGGTCCGGCTGCTGACCAATCTCGAGACCACGCGGGAAAAACTCCTGCAGATCATTCTTGTCGGTCAGCCCGAATTGCGCCAGTTGCTGGCCCGTGAGGATTTGCGCCAGCTGTCACAGCGTATCACCGCGCGCTATCACCTGGAGCCGATCAGCCGGGACGAGACAGCCGCGTATATCCGTCACCGGCTGCAGGTTTGCGGTGCCGATGCAGCCATATTCAGCGATGCCGCCATCGATCTGGTGCAGGCCTTGTCCGGCGGCGTGCCGCGCCTGATCAATGTCTTATGTGATCGGGCGATGCTTGGCGCCTTTGTCGAGGGGAAGCGCCACGTCGAGGTGCCGATAGTGCGCAAGGCGGCGGCCGAAGTCCTGCCGGAGGAAGGGCTGCAGCGCCCGGCCCGGGGCTGGCGCTGGCTGGCGCTGGGATCGCTGGTATTGGGCCTGGGTTTGAGCGCTTATGCGCTGTTGTCGCGCTATCCGCCGTTGGCGGCGCGGTGGCCGTCCTCGCCCGGCGCGTCACAACAAACGCTGGCGTTGCCGGCGCCGATGCCGGCGCCGACGCGGGAGCCGCCGGCCACCGTGGTGCGGCCGCCGCCCGAGACGGCGCCCGAATCCTTGTCTTCCGAGGCGGCTGCCGTCGGAAATCAGGGGGAAGAGGCGCGCCATCCCGGCACCACCGGTCGCGTGCAGACAGTGGCGCAGGCGCTGCGGGCCAGCGACTTGCAGCGTCTGCTGGCACAGGCCGGCGCGGAGACCGCTACGCAGGCCTGGGCCGCGTTGTATCGCTTATGGGGCATCCAGGCTCACGTGCTCGGCGACGAACAGGCGTGCGCGCAGGCCCCGGGCGTCGGCCTGAGGTGTCTGCAGGGCGGCGGCAGCTGGACCGTACTCGCTCAGCTCGATCGTCCGGCCATCGTTCTGCTGATCAGTCCCGAGGGGCGCCGTGTGCCCGCGGTGTTGCTCGAACTGCTCGGTGATGAAGTCAGACTCCGGGTCGCTGATAAGGAACTTCTGGTGCCGGTGGACGAAGTCAAACAGGTCTGGCTGGGTCATTATCGGATTTTGTGGAAAACTCCACCCAAAGGCAGCGCCGTGTTGCGCCCGGGAGATCGGAGCAGCGATGTCGCCTGGTTGCGCGATCGTATCCAGAAAGTCACGGGTGTGGCCGCAATCAGCGCCGACGCGGCGTACTACGACCAGGGTCTGAAAGAAGTAGTGCAGGAATTCCAGCGCCGGGAGGGTCTACAGGCTGACGGCATTGCCGGGGCGCATACGCTGATTAACTTGAATAACCTGGAGCGGCCGCCGACTGTGCCGCGTCTCGGGGCGGTCAAAGGCTGAGCGACGCCACCATGTCTTATATTCTGGATGCATTGAAAAAGGCCGAACACCAGCGCGATATCGGGCGTGTACCGGGGATCGGCAGCGAGCATGAGTCCCTGCGGCGACCTGGGCCGCCGCGCTGGCCTTGGGTTCTGGCACTGGTACTGTCAGCCAACGCCGCCCTGCTGCTGATTCTCTTCTGGCCTGGCTCGCCCTCATCGACGGCCCCGTCGCGGGAAGTGGCGGAGAATTCGACCACTCCGCCCACTGAACCGGTACGGCCGCCCAGCCCCGCTCCTGCGCCGTCCTCGTCGGCTCGATCCGAAGCAGTGGCGCCGGTGGATACCCGACTGCCGCCGACCACGCTGCGGCCCTTGCCCCCCTTGCATGAACCTGGCGCCGTCGATGGCGTCGAAAACAGGGGGGGCGAGGCGGATAAGGCGCCCGCGCCGCCACCGGCCCGAGCGGCGGTCAGGCGCGATGACAACAATCTGCCGGTGTGGCCGCAGGTGTCCGCTCAGCTGATGAGCGAAATAAACGGCAGTCTGCATCTGGATGTGCATGTCTACAGCGAGCGGCCCGCGGAGCGGTTTGTGCTGATCAATATGCGCAAATACCTCAGCGGAGAGAAGCTTCAGGAAGGGCCCGTGGTGGACGAAATCACTCCTGGAGGCGTCATTCTCTCGCTTCACGGCCAGCGTTTCAGGATGCAGGCCCAATAAGTCACCCTGAAAGGGAGCCCATGTTGAATCTGAAAAGCACCGTTGTCATGGCCAGTTGTCTGTTGGCGGGATTGGCCTGCGACGCCGCCAGCGCGGATAAGGCCGACGCCCGTCAGCGCACCCGGGAGCTGATCATCCAGTTCAATGACAGCAGCGCAGTGAGCGTGCAGGCAGCGCGGCGCAACAGCGCGCTGGCCGGACTGAAACTTCCCGACGGGCGCGATGTGAAGTTCCTGCGTTCCTTCGACGGCCGCGGCGCGGTGGTGCAACTGCCGCAAAGCGTCAGCCTGGAACAGGCCCGGCGGCTGGCCGCGCAGCTCGCCAGCCAGCCGGGCGTGAGCGCGGTGACGCCGAACAAACGCTTTTTCCCGGCGCTGGTGCCGAACGACCCTGAATATCCGCCCGGCGCGAATGCCTTGAACGATCCGGGGCAGTGGCATTTGTTCGAGGATACTGCCGGGATCAATCTGCAAAACGGTTGGGACCGTACCACCGGCTCCGCCGCGGTTGTGGTCGCGGTGGTGGATACGGGAATTCTCGCTCATCCGGATCTGGATCCCTCGCGGATTCTTCCCGGCTACGATTTTCTCAGCGACAAGACAGTGGACCACGACAGCCAACCCGGCCGCGACAATGATCCGACAGATCCTGGAGACTGGGCATCGCCGGGGGATGACTGTTACGCCAACAATCCGGACGAGGACAACAGCTCCTGGCACGGCTTGTCCATCGCCGGCGTTATCGCGGCGCAGTCGGATAACAACCGCGATATCGCGGGCATGGATTTCCGCGCGCGATTGCTGCCCATTCGCGTGCTGGGCACTTGTGGCGGCATGCTCTCCGATGTCGCCGACGCGATTCGTTGGGCGGTTGGGGTGCCGGTCGACAACGCGCCCATCAATTCGAATCCGGCGCGAGTGATTAATCTCAGCCTTAGCGGTGACGGCGCCTGCAGCAATTTGGAGCAGCAGGCGATCGACACCGCGGTAAGCCGCGGCGCGGTGGTGGTGGTGGCCGCGGGCAACGCGGGGGGCAATGTGCAGAATGTCAGTCCGGCAAATTGTCGGAATGTGATTGTGGTGAATGCCATCGCCCGCGACGGGCGCCTGGCGAGCTATTCCAATGTGGGAGGCGCCGTGGACGTTGCCGCGCCCGGAGGCGACTCGCCGAACCCCGCCGATCCGTTCAATCCACCTAACGGTATTTTGACATTGTCCAATTTCGGCACCACCGTCGCCGCGGGCAATGCCCTGGCGTCGATACAGGGCACCAGCTTCAGCGCGGCCCAGGTATCGGCCGTAGTCTCGTTAATGTTCGCCGTTGACAGCTCGCTGACGCCGGCCACGGTGGAGGATCTGGTCAAGGCGACCAGCCGTGCTTTCCCGGATTCCAGTTGCTCGGCCGGTCTGTGTGGCACCGGGGTGCTGGACGCCGATGCGGCTTTGGCCGGTGCCGCCGACCCGACCGCCGTACTCGGTAGCCGGGTCAGCACCGGCGACAGTGGCGGCGGTGGTGGTGGCGGATGTGTGCTGAGCCCACGATCAGGTTCGGTCGGGGGCGACGTGACGCTGATCGTGCTGGTCCTGCTATGGTTGGGATACCGTTTCCGGACAGGTAGCGAGTTAGAGTAATGATCAGTGCGATCCAGGAGTTTTTTCGCCTGCGTATCGGTGTTGAGCAAGGCTCAGGCCCCGATCGACGCGGGCTGCAGCTGGCGACCGCCGCGCTGTTGTTTGAAATGCTGCATGCCGACCATGAAGAGCACCCGCAGGAGCGGCGCACGCTGGAAAAGGCGCTGCGCGAGCATTTCGGGCTGGATGAAGAGGAATTGCGCGATCTGGCGGATTTGGCCGCTAGAGAGGCGAATCACGCGGTGTCGCTATATCCCTTCACCGGGCTGATTAACGAGCATTTCAGTGCCGAGCAAAAGGTGCAGGTGGTGGAGATGCTGTGGCGCGTGGCCTACGCCGACGGCTGTCTCGACCCGTACGAGGAAGCGTTGGTACGAAAAATCGCCGACCTGATTTATGTGCCTCACCGCGATTTCATACGGACCAAACACCGGGTCCGGGTGCGGGACGGCAAATAAAAAGGCAGCCGCAATGGGCTGCCTTTAAGATTCGTTCGGATTTATTGCTCTTTCTCAGCCTTTCCAGGCACGGAGATACGGTACGTCCAGGTACCCTGCAATCATCGAATTAAACCATATCTTTCAACGCTTTCAAGGGCAATACCTTAACCACGTTGCGGGCCGGTTTTGCTTTGAAGGTCATCGGTTCGCCGGTAAACGGATTCACACCCTTGCGGGCCTTGGTTGCGGGTTTGCGCACGACTTTGATTTTCATCAAACCGGGAACGGTATACACGCCGGGACCGGTGCGGCGCAGATCGCGCTTGATGAGTCCGCCGAGAGAATCGAATACGGCACCGACGTCTTTCTTGGTCAAGCCGGTTTTATCTGCGATATAGGTGTAGGTTTCGGCTTTCGTGGTGGGCTTCTTAACCGCCTTTGCTGCGACCTTCTTTTTGGCGGTTTTCTTGGCTGTCTTTTTCTTTACGGCCATTCAGTGAGCTCCTATGAAGTTGTTTACTGGGACAGTGACCGCGCAAAGATAGCACAAAGAAAAAAAAGTGAAAGCTCTTTTTCGTTTATCCACTGCTATACCAGATTCAAACGCGAGTCGATCTGCACGCGCGCCGTAAATTACAGGTCGGAACGCTACAGACGTCGCGATTTGCCGCCGCGCCCGAGCGCGTGAACAGCTAGCGGCTGCATTCCTGCAAATCGTCACCGCTGCGAGCATTGGAATCTCGCCGGCGTGCGCTGTGTATTGCTCTCGCCAGCGCGTAACCATCGGCGTGTCTCTGGTCGGCGACGCACGCTGAAAACCGGTCTGACGCGGGCTAGGATTTGCGTGTTGTCCGACGGTCTTGAATGGCACCCGTTATGTGTCTGGATTCACGTTTTTCACACGCCCTGAGCGGCTAATTTTTTTAGCGCCGTGGCCGATAGAAAAGGGGCGTGCGAATGTCGCGCAGGCCTTGTCATGGCCATTTTCTTACAGCGCTTCAACCACGACAGAGATATACGGGCAAAGCATGGGAGCGGCAAAAAAACTAATTGATAAGAAAGTGTTACGTGATCTTGTGCCGATCAACGCACTGTCCGCCACGCACATTGACGAAATTTCCCGCAAGGCTCTGATCGAAGACATCAAGGCGAATTCCTACGTCTTCAAGATCGGTGAGCGCGACAACCAGACCGTCTATCTGCTGGAGGGGGAAATCGAGTTCCTCGACGTCGCGCGTAACATCGTCGACACGCTACGCGCCGGCTCCGAGCAGGCAAGGCATCCGTTGGCCCATAAGCAGCCGCGTCAGCTGGGTGCGCGCGCCAAAGGGAAAATCACCGTCGCGCGCGTCGACACCAGTTTATTGGACGTCCTGCTCACCTGGGATGAGTCGGCCGGTTACGACGTGGTCGAAATCGACTCGCAGGACGACGGCGACTGGATGACCCGCATGCTGCAATCGCAGGCGTTTTTGCAGCTCCCGCCGGCCAATATCCACCAGTTGCTGATGCGGCTGGAGTCCATCAGCGTCAGTGCGGGTGAATCCATCGTCCGCCAGGGCGACGAGGGCGATTATTTCTATATCGTGAAAAGCGGGCGCCTGGCGGTTACGCGCAAGCCTTCGGCGCATGGCAAGGAAGTGTTGCTGGCCGAATTGGGCGAAGGGGCCTGTTTCGGCGAGGAAGCGCTGGTGTCCGGCACCCGGCGCAATGCCTCGGTGATGATGATCACCGACGGATCGCTGATGCGGTTATCGCAAAACGATTTCAACGAACTGCTGCGCGCACCGCTGGTGCACGAGCTGGACTACGCCAGTGCCAGCGAAATGGTCGCCAAGGGTGCCCGTTGGCTCGACGTGCGCCTGCCGGGAGAGTTTGAGAACCGTTCAATTGTCGGCAGCCTGAACCTGCCGTTATCCGCGTTGCGCGAACAATGCGCCGAACTGGACGACAGCATGGACTATATCGTCTGCTGCGATACCGGCCGCCGCAGCGCCGCGGGTGCTTTCGTGTTGAGTCAGCGCGGCTTCGGCGTGTACACGCTGAAAAACGGCCTGATGGATGTTCCGGAACACGCGCTTTCGGCGCCGAATCGGGATCCAGCGGCGAGTTCCGGGCGGGCGGCCGATATTATTCCGTTTGAAGGCGACTCCAGTGCCACGCAAACCCCGGCGTCCGGAAAAAAGCCGGCGGCGGATGCCGAGGCCGTTGACAGCGAACTGATCGACAAACTTGTCGCCGCCGAGAGCGACAGGGCCAACCTGCAGCAGGAGGTCGTCCGGTTGGAGGCGAAGCTCGGCGAGCTGCAGGCGGAAATCGGGCGTATCTCGGATGAGAAGGGCAATCCCGCAACCGACGAGGCGTTGAACCAAGCGCATAGGCAGTTGGACGAAACCCGCGAGCGGCTGGAAAACGCTCTGCAGGAGCGCGATCGGCAGTTGCATGGACTACAACAGGAACTCGAGCGCTTGCGCGAGGACTACCGTCAACTGGGACAACGTACCAGCGCGGTGGCCGGCGAGCGAGACGCCATGGGACGCGACCTGCAACAGGTGCGCGCCGAACTGGAAAATCTGCGCCAGCAACACCTCAACGACAGCCAGGAACGGCGCGCGGCGAGCGAGCGCCTGCAAAAGGCCCTGGCGGAACAGGAGCAGGCGCTGGTTGCGCGCGAGCAGGAGGCATCCAGTCTGCGCCAGGAGCTTGAGACGAGCAAGCACCTGGGCCAGGAGTTGGAGCGGAAACTGACGCAGGCCGATGCGCGGATCGAGAGCGTGCAGGCGGAGAACGCCCAGCTGGAGGCGCAGGCGCGCGGCTGTGAACAGGACCAGGCCGGGGTCGCGCTCGAACTGCGCAACGCGGTGGCCAAGATCGAAGCTCTGGAGGCGTCCTTGCAGATTGCGCAGACCGAGCGCGACGAGTCGGCGCAGCAGCTCGAACAGGCCGCGGCCCGCGAGCAGTCGCTGCATGGTCGGTTGCAGGAACTGGAGCAGCATGATCAGGCGCGCGACGGCCAATGGCGTCAACAGCTCGACACCGCGAACGAGCGCATAGCCGGGCTGGAAGAGGAACTGGGTGCGGCAAGACGTGCCGCCGGGGATGACGCGCAGCGTGGCGCCGAACTCGAGCAGCAGCTCGCGGAACTGACCCGGGAACACCAATCCGAATTGCTCAATACCCGCAATGCCCTGAGCCGCGCCAAGACCGAGACCGATAATCTCAAGCGCGAACACAGCCGCGTCATGGAGTCCTTGCGTCAGACCGAACGCAAACTTCAACAGCAGCGCCAGGATCACGAAAGCGAACTCTATCGTCTTAGAAAGGAGCTCAAGGAGGCCGCGGGCGCTTCGGACGCGGGATTGTCGGCGGAGCTGGAACTGCTGGAGGAAAAACTGCGCGAAAGCCTGCAACTGCGCGAGGAACTGGAAGTGCAGCTCGGCGAGCGCAGCGCGCAACTGGAATATAGCCGTCTGGCCTCTGGCAAGCTTGAAATGCAGTTGCAGCAGGCCCAGGAGAGCGCCAGGCAGGCCGAGCAGCAGTTGCTGGAGACGAACCAGGCGGCGAACGAGGAAATGAGCACGCGTCTGCAGGCCGAGGAGCGCAGTCGCCAGGCGCTACGCGATGAGCTCAACACCGCCATCGAGCAGCGCAACCGTTCGCAGGAGCAATTGACGGTACAGCAACAGGAACTGGAGGAACTGCGTCTCAGCGTCGCCGCCGCACGCCAGGAACTGGCCGCGCACACCAGCTCGAGTGAGCAGGACTTGGTCGCGTTGCGCCGCGAGTGCGAGCAGGCCCAGGCGCGCGAACAACAATGGGAGCAGGAACGGGAGGTCGCCGAGCAACACGAACAATCGCTGCGCCGGGAGCTCGAAGATGCCCGCGAGCAGCAACAGACGTTGCAACGGACGCTGGATCAGCTGCGCGCGGAGGCGGAGGTGACCCGTGGCCTGGTGGATATGCAGGTTGGTGCGGGTGACGAAAATCTGCGCGAACAATTGCAGCAGGCCAAACAGAACGTCGAGGTGGCGGTGCGCCTGCGGGCCCAGGCGGAAGAGAAAAACGCACAGCTGGAAGCCGAAATTGACCGTCTGCGGGAAGCGTTGCAGGCGGTCGCCAGCAGTGCGAAACCGGTCGTGATCCCCTCGTTGGATCCGGACGATCCGCAGGCGGCTGTCCGGGTCGACCCGGCCGATATGACAGCGGCTGCGGTTGTCGAAGCCGGCCCGGCGTCGATTCCGCAGGCCGGCCCGGCGCCACCAACGGCATCGGCAGGCGCCGATCGCCCGTCGATGCTGGGACGTCTGTTGGCTGGGGCGTTGTTGGGCGCTGCCGTCGCCGGTGGCGCGACCTGGTGGTGGTTGACGCAGATGACGCCGGCCGGACCTGCCTCCGGCGCGCGTGCACCCGAGGCCGAACAGCTGCAATCGCGGGGTGATGAGGCCGTTCCCGCGAGCCCTGACTCCGACAAAAACCGTCCGCAAAGCGGATCCGCGTCGATACCGTCCAGGCAAGAGGAACGACAGGCCTTCGATCCGGTCGCGCGCACCTCGACGCCAGACGCCGCAAACGAAGCGCCGGATCCGCCGCGACAGGAGCGTAGTGAATCGCCCCCGCTTCCCGACTTCGTCAAAGGTGGTACAGGGTTGCCGAAGCAAAAACCGGCGGCCGCGGCCGTTGACGAGGCGCCACCCGCAGCGTCGATGGCGACTGAAAGTCCCGTCCCCGAAACGGTTACGGTGACGCCGCTCAAGCCGAAGCCGCAGCAGCCGTTGCGATTGTTCAGTCAGCCTCTGACTGTAGGGGGCCGCGGTCCCACGCTGGTCGAGTTTCGCGCCGACAGTTTCGAAATGGGCAGCGCGGCCAGTTCGGCGAATTTCGACGAACGTCCGCGCCACCGGGTCACTCTGAAGGCCTTTGCCATCGGAGCGCGGGAAGTCACTTTCGCCGATTACGACCGCTTCGCCCGCGCGACCGGTCGCGTGTTGCCGGGCGATAATGGTTGGGGTCGCGGCGAGCGGCCGGTGATCAATGTCAGCTGGAACGACGCGGTGGCCTATACCCACTGGTTGTCGCAGCAGACCGGAAGCCACTACCGGTTGCCGAGCGAGGCGCAATGGGAGTTCGCGGCCAGAGCGGGCGGGGATGCGCGTTTCTGGTGGGGCAATGAGGTCGGCGCGGGTAACGCAAACTGCTTTGACTGTGACAGCAAATGGTCAGCGCGCAAGACCGCTCCGGTGGGCAGCTTCGCCGCCAACGCATTCCGCCTGCACGACACGGCGGGCAATGTGATGGAGTGGGTTCGGGACTGTTATCAGTCGGACTACAGCGCGGTACCGAGCGACGGCAGCGCCGTGCAAAGCGGTGATTGCGGCCGCCGCGTGGTGCGCGGCGGCGCCTACGACAGCCCCTCGGCCAACATTCGCAGCGCCAGCCGTGACGCCCGCAGTGCGGACACGCGGCTGGATAACCTGGGCTTTCGCGTCGTTAAAGAGTAAATTGGGCGGCCCCGGAGCCGGTTGAACAGGATTTGCAGAGAAATGGCGCGTATTCTCGCGGTGGGCATCGCCACACTGGACGTGATCAATGAAGTGGCGGCCTATCCCGAGGAGAACTCCGAACAGCGCGCGCTTTCGCAGCGGCTGCGACGTGGTGGAAATGCGACCAATACCCTGGTCGTACTCAGCCAGTTGGGACACAGCGGCGCCTGGGCGGGCGTGCTGCCCGACGAACCGAACACGGCGCTGGTGGAGGCAGAGCTACAGCGCTATCGCATCGATTGTCGCCATGTCGATCGGCTGAAGCAGGGTACGTTGCCGACATCCTACGTCACGCTGAGTCGCGACAGTGGCACGCGCACCATCGTCCACACGCGCGATCTGCCGGAATACCCGGTGGCGCGGTTCGAGCGCATACCGCTGCAACAGTTTGATTGGCTGCATTTCGAGGGGCGCGACCCTGTGCAAGTCGCGCAAATGATGCGACGTGCCGACCAAGCAACGCCGAGAGCCGGTGTGTCGCTGGAAGTGGAAAAGCCACGGTCTGACATCGTAGCACTGTTCCCTTATGCCGACCTGATAACATTTTCGCAGGCTTTCGCCGCCAGCCGCGACCTCGAACCGCTCGAACTGTTGCGCTGGGCGCGCACGCGCTCGCCCCGGGCGTTACTGGTCTGCACGCTGGGCGCACAAGGCGCCGTAGGTCTGGATCGTGCCGACCGTGTCGTCAAGGCGCAATCCTGCACGCCCGACACCGTGGTGGATACGCTCGGCGCTGGAGACACCTTCAATGCCGGACTCATCGACGCGTTGCTGCGCGACGAAACCCCGGCCGGGGCGTTGGGGTTCGCCTGTCGTCTGGCCGGCCTGAAATGTGCCCAGCAGGGTTTACATCAACTGACCATCCCGCCGGGCAGGGCGTAACGACGTGTCCGGGCGTGAAATCGAACTCTGCCACCTGACCGAACTGCCGTTGGGGGCCAGCCGTGGGTTCAGTCTGCCTGCGCCGTTGAACGAGGAGATCTTTCTGGTGCGCACGGCGCATGGAGTTTTCGCCTACCGCAACAGTTGTCCCCACACCGGCGGGCCGCTGGATTGGATTCCCGATCAGTTTCTAGATCTCGACGGCCGCCATATTCAATGCGCCACCCACGCCGCGCTGTTCAGGATCGAGGATGGGTTTTGTATCCGCGGGCCGTGCGCCGGTCAGTCGTTGCGTCCCGTGGCGATCCGCATAGATGATGACCGCATTATGGTGTCGAGCGAGTCACGTCAGCCGTGAACGCAGCGCCTTGGAAGCGTGCCACCCGTTTCCGTCATAACCTCGATGACGGCGAAAGACCAGCCGTGATACGGCCACAACTTCGAGGGTAGCATCCGTTTGGCGACGCCGCCGGCGCTGACCGAAGCGAGTCCTTAAAGGGTGAAAAGAAACAGCCGGAGCGCTGGCCCCGGCGGTTTGGGGTCAGGTATCAGTCGACGAGTTTGTCGAGGATGGATTGAATGTCGAAACCGGCGGGCAGCTCTGTCGCCGTGGTGGCTGTGGACAGCTGCGCCAGTTGCGGTTCCACACCCCGGTCGCTACCGGGAAACAGCCCGGCGACGGCATTTTCGGCGGGCTCGGCGTTCGTAACATCAAGGTATTCCGTACCACTTGCCATATCGAAAATATAAGCCATGGCAGACCTCCTTCGGGCGGTTAATGTGGCGGCAGGCGCCTACAGTGAGACTATCGGCCCCGAGGGGCAAAGGTTTATTTCTCGTCACGCAGGAGAGTACAGCAAGTTATATGCCGGCGATGACGAAAGCATCCCGCTCGCCTTTGGCGAACGGGATTAGTCTCAGGAAACCAGTTGCTTGAACGTCAGGGAAAGGCGGGGATGGTGGGTTCAACGCCGTGCATGTCGGCTTCGGGATGCAGCTTTCTGATCCGATTTGTGACGCTTTCCACCTTGTCCTTGTGCACGTCCACCATCATCAGTATCTGGCCGGCCGCGACCGCGGACTGGAAGGTCTTCAACTGACTGTTGGGAACGTCGGTGCCGATCATGCCGGCTACCCATGCGCCGATCAGCGAACCCGCCAGCGCGGTGACCAGAAGAGTCCAGCCGCCCAGAACGATGCCGTCCGGTGGAAATGCGATGGCGACCAGGCCGGCCAGGATGCCGGTGGCGCCGCCAACGCTCAGACCGATCTCGATGCCGTGGATGAAATCGCTGCGCTGTAGCAGGTTGGCGGCGGGCAGGTCGCCCACGTCGATGTCTTCGCGGGCCATGACATGGATGTGGTGATCGTCGATGCGCGCCAGCAACAGTTCGTCAACCACCTGTCGGGCACACGCGATATCAGGTAACAGGAAATAGAGTCTGCGTCTCATGTCCGCTCTCCTTACGCCCCCAGAGCATTGCCCGGGAGCGTTCAGTCACTTGGACGTATATAGACTCAGTATAGTTGTTTTTTCCCGGAATCAACCCAGGTGGCTGTCCAGGCGTTCCAGGCGGCGCATCCAATCTTCGGTTTCCGACCAGATTTCAGGGTGTTGGCTGTCCTCCCTGGCCAGGTCCATGGAGCCGCTCCAATCCTCGGGCGGATCGATGGGTTGCGGCCGCAGGTACTCCCAGCTTTCGGCGTCAAGCTCTTCGACGGTGCCGTCGTAATATTGCAGTTCGAGGGTGTCATCGTCGTCATCACGGGCGACAATTTCGAAGGCTTCGCCGGTCGTGTTACGGTACCAATCGCCGACGCGGGGGGTGGGCTCAAGCTTCATAGCGGGTTTACCTCCATGAATAAACTGCTGATACTTGGCGGCCGGGTGGTTCGGCTGACGCGACCATCCGGAAACGGTCTTTGCTTGTTTATAGGCGCATAAGCCGGCTTTGACAAGCACGCAGTTTTTATTCCAGATAGGGGAGCCTAATGGCCATAAAAGTTGTGGTATTGGACACCGCGCGGTTGCCGCTCAGTGTCGAATTTCCGCCTCTCGCGCTTGGTAAATACGACTGGGAGCATTATCCGCAGTTGCGCGGGGATGAGATTGCAGAACGCTGCGGACGCGCCGATATCGTCATCACGCTGGGCACGCCGATCGACGCGAGCATGCTGAAAAAAATGACAAAAATCGGATTACTCATTTGTGCCGGCCAGGCCTGCGCCGGTGTGGATCAGAGCGCCGCCCGGACGCGCGGCGCCGAGCTTCTGGCGTTTGCCGAGAGCGATCTGACGACCGCGGCCGGCGCCCAGGATTTCTGCGACCGCGTGGTCGCGGCGATCGACCACTATGTGCTGCGCTGCCGGGAGCCGGAGGCACGGCCTTGAACTGGTGGGGCAAGCTGTTGGGTGCGCTCTTCGGCTACCTGCTGGGCGGACCGCTGGGCGCTTTTATAGGCATTCTACTGGGGCACAATTTCGACACCGGCCTGGTGCGCAGTTTGCGCGAGCAGATGCAACCGGGCGACCAGATGCGGGTACAAGAGGCATTTTTTACCGCGGTGTTCTCGGTAATGGGCCATCTGGCCAAAGCCGACGGTCGCGTTACCGAAAGCGAGATCGAGCTGGCGCGCGACGTCATGCAGCGGATGAACCTGAACGAGCAGATGCGCCAGCGGGCGATTGGCTTGTTCAATCAAGGCAAACAGGCGGATTTCAATCTAGACGTGGTGTTGCGGCAATTCCGCCAGACCAGTCATCGACGGCGAAACCTGTTACGGATGTTCATAGAAATCCTGTTGCACGCGGCCTACGCCGACGGCGATCTCGATGCCGCGGAGCGCCGCGTGCTGGAGCAGGTCCGCCTTGGCCTCGGTTTTTCGTCGCGGGAATTCCGTCATATAGAAGCTTTGGTGTACAACTCGCGCTACTTTACCGGCGGCGACCGTACTGGCTCCGCCTCGCCGACCGGACGTAACGCGTTGCGCGAGGCCTACGCAGTGCTCGGCGTGGAGGAAAACGCGACCGACGTCAAAGTGAAAATGGCCTATCGACGGATGATGAACCAACATCACCCGGACAAGCTGGTGGCCAAGGGGCTACCCGAGGAAATGATCAAACTGGCGACCGAGCGAACGCAGGAGATCAAACAGGCTTACGAGTTGATCAAGACGGGACGCGAAAAAAAATAGGCCGCGCGAGCGCGGCCAGAAGTTTCAGAGGAGTCGGTGTGTCAGCTCTTGCGGCGGCGAAGAATTCCGGTCATGCCGATCAAGCCGGAGCCGAACAGCCAGGCGGCCGCCGGCACGGGTACGGCCGAAACGTTGCCAGGCTGGGAGATCTGAATCCCGTACTGGGCGATTTCGATCCCATACTGGCCCAGATCGGGTGCTTCACCGAAAAAGCTGAGATAGTAGTCGCCCGGATCGGCGTCGAAGGAGAAAGAACCCGCTCCGATCACGGAACCGAACGATTGCGTGGCGGAAGTGATATTCAGACCCATTTCGACGAATGGCTGCGGGAAACTGAAATCGGTCAGGGTGACCTGATAGCTGCCCGCACTGTCGATGGAAAACCGGTCGGTGAAGTAGCCGCTGCCGGCCAGAAAGCTGACTTTCTCGAAGATGACGCCGTCATCCGGCGCGTTATTGTCGTTGCTCGACGGGTAAAATTCCTCGATGTTCGAACGTCTGTCGCAGTATTGAATATTGCGATACTGGCTTTGCACGATCTGGTCCAACGCCTGGCCGCTGACCGAGCCGGCCAGTGCGACGCCCCAGGATCCTGCCATTAGTGTCAATGCCAGGCCTGCTTTCAGCGCGTTTCTTGAGATATTCATCTTTACTGTCCTCCGACTTTGTTGGGATTGGGATTTCCTGAAAAGCTTTCAGTTGAGTTCTGTCTCCGCGGTTCGATCCGAGCGCGCGGTTTTCTTGCCGCCATACTTGGCGTACAGGTACTGGCGCAGGTTCGGTATCAACTCCCTGTCTTCCAGGGTGTCGCCGAGCAGATTCTCGAGTTGGCTTTTGAGGTAGTTCGGGAACACGTTGCGCATCGTCAACAGCTCAATATCGACGCGATCGATGCGCAGCTCCGCCGGCACGTTCTCGTTGATGATCCTGTCGAGCCTTTCCGCATCGAAGTCGAAATAGCGCACGACCTCGTTGCCGTGTTCCAGAAATACCGGCAGCAGTTGCCGCCCGGAGGATGTCTCGTCGCTGAGAGGCAGGAGCTGCGAAAGCATTCCTTTTATGCCGAACCTAATGACATCCGAATCACTGACGTTTAGCCGCTCGGCGATACGCTTGATTTTTCTGATGTCGTTGGTGGACAACCTCACAGAAACGCATTGCTTCTGATTCTCCATTGTCTGTCCTTTGTGCGTTGTTTGAACGTCCCCCCGCTCTAGGGGCGTGTTGTTTGTGCCGCATAACCTTCGCACGATGGGGTTGCAGATTGGTGACAGAAACAAGGCGGTTTAATGACAATTTTATGATGATTATTTGACCGATGAGCGCCATCGGTGCAACAAAACGATAGGTGGACTAGTTGCGTGCCGTCAGGCTATGCGCGTATGCGAAGCACAACGGGCGTTGTGCACGGCTGTCTATCGACAAGCCGGGGCAGTCGTTGTTGCGATGAAAACGGTGAGTTAGATAAAGCGATCGCCGATCGGGTCGGCGCTATTTGACGTTGGAGGTTTCGGTTTTTACCGATTCGACCAATTCGTTGAGTTTGGTCGTTTCTTCGCGCAGCTTGCTGTCCTTGGAGGAAGCTCCGGTCCCTGTCTCGGAGCTGTATCTTGCGCGCAGCGCGGCGATGACTTCGCCGGTGATGTCAGTCTGCGGGTCGAACCACAACAGGTCACCGCCGCTCAGCTGCACCACGCTGGCGCCGCGCTCACTGGCGACACCCGACGCCGCCTGTTTTACTTCTTCACGAAACGCGTTCAGCAGTTCCACTTGCTTTTTGTCCAGTTTGAGCTGAGCGGTCTGTCGCAGTTGTCGTAATCGGCTTGCCGCCTGCTCGGCCAGTTGCGCGACCGTGTCTTGATCTTTGTCCGAATTTTTCTTACCGGCGTCCTTGTTGGCTTGTTCAAGCTGGGCGTTCAACTTGCCGGCCACTTGTTCAAGCTGTTCGTTAAGCGCCGTACGGGTCGCGACCAGGCTGGCGTTGATTTCATCGTCCTTGCCCAGGGCGCGTGCGACCGCCGTGAGGTCGACGACCAGTGCGCCGCTTGCGCTGGCGCCGCCCACCTGGTTCAGCTTGCAGCCGCTCGCCGTGAGCATCAGGGCGACGACGATTGCGGTTGTAATACGTGTGAGGTTCATGCGATCTGACTTTGCGGTGACGGGTCGAGGTGGCGATTATAGATGTCCTACGACGGAGTTCAATAGCGTCTGAGAACGTAATAGTCAGCCTTTGTGACGTCATCGAAATGTAACATTTGATCGTCAAACTTCCGGGCCCTGATACTGGCTGACTATACGGCTCCACGACATCATGCGATTTCCGCGCAGAATTACGCACGTCCTGATAAGTTTGCTAATCGCCGTGGCCGGGCCGGTGGACAGAAGTGTCGCCGCGGATGGGGAGGCGCAGTCCGCGGCCCCGCAGCGTTTCGATATCTGGCAGTACGATATCGAGGGCAGTACGCTGCTGGATGCCAAGCTGATCGAGCGCACCGTTTACCCCTATCTGGGCCCCGACCGGACTATTAAAGATATCGACGCGGCGCGTGAAGCGCTGGAAAAGTTCTACCGCGATTCCGGTTACCCGACCGTTGTGGTGAATCTGCCCGAGCAGCAGGTGGCCGAGGGAGTCGTGCGGCTGCAGGTGATCGAAGGCAAAGTCTCCAGGGTCAGGGTCAGCGGCTCGCGCTATTTTTCTCTCGACGATATTCGCCAGGAGCTGCCGTCGCTGGCGCCCGGACAGGTGCCGCGCCTTCCGGAGGTGCAGGCGGAGCTGGCCGAGGTGAATGCGCGCAGCCCGGATCGGCGGGTCACGCCGGTATTCCGGCCGGGGCGGACACCGGGTACCGTCGAGGTGGATCTTCGGGTCAAGGACGAGCTGCCGCTGCACGCCGACATCGAGCTGACCGGTCGAAACTCCAAAGACACCACCCGTCCCCGGCTGAGCCTGACATTGCGCTACGCCAACCTGTTTCAAAAAGCGCACAGCGCGTCCCTGATGCTGATGACCGCGCCGGAAGAGACCGACGACGTGCGCGTGGCCGCCTTCACTTATGTGGCGCCGCGCGAGCGTAACCGAGACGTCTTCGCCGGGTACGCAGTGGTCACGCGCAGCGACGTGGCCACGGCCGGGGATATTACCGTGCTGGGCGATGGCAGCATTCTTGGCGGGCGTTACATTCATCCGTTACGCGCACAAAGCGATAACTTCTCCCACAGCCTGACGCTGGGTGTGGACTATAAGGATTTCAAGGAGAACCTCCGGCCGGGTGGAGCGGAGCCGCTCAAGACGCCGATCGACTACGTTACTTTCAGTGCGGCGTATCGCGCCGGCCTGTTGACGTCTGCCGGACGCAGCGAGTTCGGCGGCGGGGTCTATGCCGGGGTCCGTGGCCTGGGCAACACAGCGGAGGAATTCGACGACAAGCGCTTCCGCGCGCGCCCGAACTTCATCTATGCAAAACTTTTCGCCGAGCACGAACACAGGTTGCCACTGATGGCCAGTCTGTATACCAGGGTTGAGGGGCAGATCGCGGATTCACCCCTGGTGAGCAACGAGCAATACAGCGCGGGCGGTGCCGAGTCCGTGCGCGGTTACTTCGAGTCACAGGTGCTGGGCGACAACGCCTTGCACGGCAGTATCGAGCTGCGCAGTGCCGCGCTTTACCGTTATCTTTCGAAGCATTTGAACAAATTCAATGTTTTTATTTTCGCCGATGGTGCCAAGCTTTACCTGAACGACGCGCTCCCCGGGACGCCCTCGACTGAATTGCTGTACAGCGCCGGCGGCGGCTTGCGCATGCGCGGACCCGGTGGGTTCGAAGCCGATCTGGCGTTGGCATGGCCGCTGAAAGCCAACGGCGAAGTCGACCGGGGAGAGCTGCGTCCGCACTTCAGATTGCGCTACGGGTTTTAGTGGGTTTGTCCTAGGACTGTCATACAAACAAAATACATTTTCCCGCGTCCGTCATAAAAGTTTCAACATGCATTCACTGCCGTTTCACATAGTGGGCCTAGGATGCGTCACGTGCCTGATCGGAGTGGAGGAGTTCGGATCTACCTATCGGCCGGCATGAGGGGAGCTTGAGGGCGATGCCAAAGCATCGCCGTTGACACTCGCTCCATCTATGGATTTCTAAAAACCTACAGATCTTAGGAGAAGCACAAATGTCCATAACTCTAAAAGCCGCGGCCGCTGCTGTCGTTTTGGCTTTAACTGGTACGGCAAATGCCGCCTTCACCGGTAGCATCAGCAAGGATGAAGGCAAGACCGGCGACGGCGAGCTGTTTATCAATATTTTCCGTAACAGCGCAAACCCGGCAACTATCGTGCTGGATACCAATATCAGTGCCAACGACTTGATTAACGGGACAGTAACCAGCTTTACTTCCAACGCTGTCCAGACTCAGGCGGTCGCGGATTTCTTCGCCACCGCGCCGATTTCCGATTTCCTTTTTGACGCGGGTGCCGTGCAGGACAGTACCGAAATCGACAAATTCGGCATGCTGCTAACCAACACCGTTACCACCACTACGCCGCCTGATGCGCAGAATAATTTGGGTGCATTTTTTGGTTATGTTTCCAACATGCAGTTGTGGGTTGATCAGGTGAATCAGGGGGAAGGCGCCGGTCCTGACGGTATGTTGCAGCCGGTCGCCGCTGCTGCAGGCACCAGTGCTCCTCCCGGTGACTGGAGTAATGGTTTTCAGGGCTGGAATGGCGATGCGGACACGCTGCAGTGGATACCCACGACCGACACCGCTGTCAGCAACGATCTGACGCTCTATCGTTATCATTATGACCCTGATACTTTCGAGTCGTTATCGACGGTTATGGGGCTGCTGAGCATCGATACTGCCACTGGTGTGGTGTCCTATTCCGCGTCGCCGGTACCGGTTCCTGCCGCGGTTTGGTTATTTGGCTCCGGTCTGATCGGTATGGTCGGTGTGGCCCGTCGCCGGCGCGCTGCTTAGTGTCGGTTCGATAACCCCAGTGAATTTGAAGAGGAAGTGATCCAATGCATAATTTCAAGCTTAATACCGCCGCCGCCGGCGTAGCCTTGGCCCTTTCGGGCACGGCCAATGCGTCGCTGCCCGTCGACGTCGAAGTCTTCATGTCGGGCGCCAGTGCGCCTTCCAACATGTTACGTGAAAACGTGGTGCAGTTCGGTTGCGACAAGACCAAGACGATCAATGTCTATGCGGACTTCATCGACCAGGCGCCGGGTAACGGCAACGCGGCGCTGGCCGAGCCGATTCTGGAACACCGCAGCTTCTGGGCGGTGCAGTGCACGGCCAACAGCAGCTTGGGTTCCGCCGCTGGCAAGACCATCGCCTTCTACAAGTCCGACGTCGGTGGTTCGGGTAACGGCACCACCCCGGTACTGAATCGCGTTCCGGTGCAATTCATGGATGCCAATCCCACCAATTGTTCGCTGGTGACGGCGGGTCAGAAGGGCGGAAATGGTACGAGCTACAACCTGTACGCCTGCGATCAGAACGATCTGGTCAACCAGATTCCGGACATGGGTGCGGCCGACATCGAGGCCAGCAAGTTCGTCGGCAGTTTGGCGCCGGCTTCGGGTGACTTCATCAACGACGGTACAGTCCAGGAGAAAGTCGGACCGGGCCTGATTTTCGGTGTGGTCGTGACCAAGAGCATGCGTGACGAACTGCAGGCCGATCAGATAAGCGCCGGCCTGCTGCCCAGTTCCTGCAGCACCTCCGGTCAGGAGACCGAGGCCTGCATGCCCTCCGTTCCGTCTTCGGTGGCCCGCAGCCTGACCTCCGGCAAATACAACAACTGGTCTGACGTCAACGTATACGGCCAGGCGGTGAACGTTCCCAGCAGCTTCGGTGATCCGAAGAAAAACAACGTTCATATTTGCCGCCGCGTAAAAGGCTCAGGCACTCACGCCGAGTATCTGATCCACTACCATCGCACCAACTGCTATGAGGGTGCGCAACCCATTCTTAATCAGCCCGGTCCAGGTGCCAGCGGGTTTGGGATCGGTGCCTTGGTTTATGAAAACTCCAGCTCGGGTACTTTGGGAAGCTGTCTCGATGCCCTTGACACCGGCGTGGGCTTCTCCTCCTCGAAGATCACCCCTGACATCACCGCGGGAACGCAGTCCTTCGGTATCGGTTATCAGTCCACCGAGAAGAACATGGATCTGGCCAAGAACTACCGCTTCGTGAAGATCGATGGCATAGCGCCGACGGTTGGCAATGCGATCAAGGGTGACTACCGCCAGGTGTACTACTCCGGCTTCCAGAACCGCACCAGCGGCTACAACACGGGTCCCCTGCGCTCCACCATCAACTCGACCAAGTCCGCGGCGATCAACGATATCTTCAACAATGGCACCAACATCAACGCCAGTATCGTTGCTGTCCTGGATCAGGGCTTCGTGCACAACTGGGGTCAGGGCGGCTTTATCGTTCCCGATGCCACCGCGCCGGCGAAATACACCCCCGGCAGCCCCAAGACGCCTTGGACGCGTGAACGGGCCAACGGCAGTGCCGACAGTTGTCAGCCGCTGTTCAAGAAGAAGTGATCTAAGCAACATCGGCGGCGCAAGGCTGCCAGGGTAAACGGTCAGGCGGACCCGCGCAAAGCGGGTCCGCCTGAGCTGTTTTCGCAACGGTCGCGGCTATCGTGGCTGTGTAGATAGCTACAAAGACAAAACTGACTGATGAGTTCCGGGATAATTATTGATAGCGAAGGTGCGAGCAGCCGTTCGTCGACGGTTTGGGGTGGCGGTGTACGCGCGCTGCGTGCCGGCATCTGTCTGGCGCTGATGAGCGCGCCACTGGCCAGGGCGGAACTGCCGGTGCCGTTGGCAGGCGGCCAGAATCAACGCTGGCAAGGCGCCGAGTTGCCGCGGCTCGACGGCAGGCAATTGACTTGGCAAGACGCCGGCTTGCCACGGATCGAGGGCAGCCAGATGACCGTGAAGCAGACCGCCGACAGTGCGGTACTGCATTGGCAGAGCTTCAATATCGATCCCGGCAGCAGTGTGCGTTTCGAGCAACCGTCATCGTCGGCGGTGGCGCTCAACCGGATTTTTCAGGGTGATCCCAGCCGTATCATGGGAAAACTCTCGGCCAACGGACAGCTATTTCTGATCAACCAGAACGGATTTCTGTTCGGCCGCGATTCCAGTGTCGACGTGCAGACGCTGGTGGCCTCCACATTGAATATAGACGACCGTATTTTCGAAGACGTCGGCCTGCTCGGCGCAATCGACGAACCGGGTAACCTGCCCGCGTTTCAGGCCGACGGCGACATGGGCGAAATCCGCATCGATGCCGGTGCCCGGCTGCAAACGGTCGACGGTGGGCGCATCATGATTCTGGCGCCCAAAATCACTAACAGCGGCAGTATAGAAACGCCGGGCGGTCAGGCGATACTCGCCGCCAGCCAGGACAAAGTGTACCTGGCCTCCTCAGACGACCCCGATGTGCGCGGACTGCTGGTCGAGGTGGAGACCGGCGGTGACGTGAACAACCTGGGCTCGGTCATCGCCGAGCGCGGCAATGTTTCGTTACTGGGGTTGGCCGTTAATCAGGACGGCCTGGTGCGCGCCACCACCAGCGCCACGCTGAACGGGTCCATCCGCCTGCTGGCGCAGGATACCCCCGAGTTCGTGCAGGGGTCCGATGGTGTCAAGCCGAAGAAACCGCTGGCGGGAGGGCGCGCCGGCGTGCTGACGCTGGGCGCCGACAGCCGTACCGAGGTGCTGGTGGATCGTGCCGATACGTCGGAGCAAGCGCCCGACAGTCAGCTGCAACCGCGTTCCTCGATCAAGCTGGTGGGCCGGCAGGTCACGGTGCGCGGTGGTGCTACACTCCGCGCGCCATCCGCGGATGTGCAGGTCAGCGCGCTCAGTCGGCCCAGCGCTATGCAGACGAGCAACCGCGCGGCGCAGCCGGGGGTGTCGTTGCGCATCGAAAAAGGTGCACGGATCGATGTCAGCGGCACCGATGACACGGTTCTGCCGGTCTCAAGCAATATCATTACCGTGGAAGCCCTTGGCAACGAACTGGCCGATTCGCCGCGCCAGCGCGATGGCGCGTTGCGCGGCAAAAAGCTGCGGGTGGATGTGCGCAAGGGTTCGCCGTTGCTCGATATCAGCAGCGTGGTGGCCAACATCCAGCGTGGCGCCAGCGAGCGTCTGGCGACCGGCGGCACTCTGACGCTGAGTTCCGACGGCGACCTGGTGGCCGAAGCGGGCAGCCGCCTCGATATCAGCGGCGGCCGTGTCACCTACACCGGCGCGCTGATGAGTACCACCCGCCTGATCACCGACGACTATAAGATCGTCGACATCAGCAAGGCCAATCCCAATCGGGTTTACCGTGGCGTGCTCGGCGATCAGGAAGTGGTGCATGCCAAGTGGGGGGTTGTCGAGCGCTTTGGCAGCAGTGTGCTGTCGGTGTACGAGCCCGGCTATACCGAAGGCCGGGACGCGGGGACCCTGTCGATCAACAGTCCCCGCCTGGCCTGGGCCGCGGAGATCGTCGCCGGTTCGCACGCCGGTCGCTGGCAACGTCAGCCGACCGAGGGCAATAGCACCAAGGCGGTGCGCGCTTTCAACCAAAGACCGTTCGGCGGCAGTGTCGATCTGGTATTGGCCACCAATCAAAACGATGTTCTGCCCTCCGTGGTCGTGAGCGCCAATGACCGCCTGCGGCCGTTGCCGCAAACCGGTGAGGCGATCGATCCGCGGCTCGCCACTTCGTTGTCCGCGGCGATGCTCAACCGCAGCGGCCTGGCGCGTATCAGCATCCGCTCTCCAGGGGAAATCCGCATCGAACCCGGCGGCGGCCTCGATCTGGCGCCGGGCGCGCAACTGTCGTTGAAAGCCGGTCGTATTGTCTTCGACGACGGTGTGCGCACGCCTGGAGGAGCCATCAGCGCGAGCGCGCAAACGGCCGCATCCGTGATACCGCCCGAGGATGTCGGTATCGAAGTGGCCGCCGGCGTCACGCTGGATGTCGCCGGTCTCTGGAGCAACGATTCGCCGCTGTTAAACGCCGGCGCCGCGCTGGCGCCTGTTGTCGTCGATGGCGGCAGTATCGAGTTGAACTCGGGGGGAGACCTGGATTTGCAAGCGGGCAGTCGCCTGGCGGCCGACGCTGGCGCCTGGCGCAGCGCCGACGGCGCGGTGAAGGGCGGCAATGGCGGTGACGTGGCGTTAAGCGCCGTATCCGCGCTGGCACCCGCCGATTTGCGCGTCGAGGGCACAATGAGTGCGCGCGGCTTCAGCGACAATGGGACGCTTACCGTCGACGCCGAAGGCTTCACCCTGGACGGCGAGCATATCGCGCCGGATGTGTCGGTGGCTCTGGATGGTTTCAGCAGCTATCGCTTCACCGCGCACCGTAACGGTATTTACGTCAGCCCGGGCGCCCGGCTGCGCTTACAACAAACCAATCTGCAGTTGGCTGCAGGCAACGAAAGCGTGCGCAGCGGAGCACCGTTGCCGGCGACGCGGGTCCGCCTTCCCGATTGGAAGCGCGCGCCGGTGGATCTGGAACTGGTCTCGTTGTCCGACGCCGATAATTATCAACGCGCGCCGCTACTGCATGTGGGCGAGGACGCGTCGGTACTGGCCGATCCCGGCGCGACGCTGTCATTGCGCAGCGATACCTCTTTACAGGTCGACGGCAGTCTGGTGGCCAAGGGCGGTCGTATAGCCTTGGCGTTGGAGACAGACGAACAAGGCTACCGCCCGGAACAAAAAATCTGGTTGGGCGATCGCGCCCGGCTGGATGTTTCCGGTGTTTACGTGGCCGAGCCGAACGATGATGGCCGACGTACCGGCCGGGTATGGGACGGCGGCCGTGTCGAGTTGATCGCCAGGCGCGGCAGTATAGTGACACGGCCCGGTTCTTTGATTGACGTGCACGGCGTTGCCGCCACACTGGATTTGCCGCGGCCCGGCGGCGCACCGGGTCAGATCCGCTACGCGCCTGTTAACGTCGCCGGGCGCGCCGGCGAGGTGGTGATGTCGGCGGCCGAAACGGCCCTGCTGCAAGGAGATTTCGACGCTGCCAGCGCCGCCTCCAGCGCCGAAGGGGGACGCTTCAACTTCAGTTTCGATCCCAATCTGCGCGATGCGCCGCCACTGGAGCAGGAAGCGAGCAACCCGCCCGCGACCCGTTTCCCACGGACTCGCCGCACCTTGATGCTGGCAGACTATGAGGGTGAATCGCCGGGCGCGGACGACGCGCTGTCGCCGGCTCTGAACGGCCAGGCGTTCGTGCCGGCGCAACGGTTGTTGGCGCGTGGCTTCAGTAGTCTCGACTTGAGCAGCCGGCCGGCCCAGGACGGCAATTTTCTGGCGACACCGGATTCCCTGGCCAGCATTCGTTTTGATCGGGACCTGACGCTGCGGGCCGGTCGCGCGATTGTGCTGGACGCACCCTTGTTCGAGAACAGCGGTGTTAACGTCAGTCTGGTGGCGCCCTATGTGGCTTTGGGGACACGCCTGGACGTGCGGGTCGACGGCGCGCTGCCGAAAAGCGAAGCCACCGGCGGCGGCAGGCGTATCGCTCTCGCCCCCGCCCCGGGCGAGGGCCGACTCGACGTCGAAGCCGCATTCGTCGACGTCATCGGTCATAGCGTCTGGCAGGGTTTTGGCTCGCCGGGGCACTCGGCGTTGCAGATAGCCAGCCGCGGCGATATCCGCCTGCGCGGTCTGCAGGCGTCAGACGGCGGACAGCCGGAAAAAACGATTTCCGGTTCCCTGCGCACCGCGGGTGATATCCACCTGACAGCCGCCCAGGTTTACCCATCGACCTTGTCGCAGTTTCAACTGTCCGTCGAAGGCGGCGAAAACGGTCGGGTGCGCATCGACGGCGCCGCCGGCCAGGTTGCGCATACCCCACTGTCCGCGGGCGGCAGCATAACGCTCAGCGCGGCGGTGATCGAACAAGCCGGTACGCTGCGCGCGCCCCTGGGCAGTCTGCAACTGGACGCCGCGAAGCGGCTGGCATTGCTGCCCGGCAGCCTGACGTCGGTGGCGGCGACCGGACAGCCAGTGCCTTTCGGTCAACTGAGATTTCAGACCGACCTGGTGTTTCCTCTGAGTAGCAGTGTCACCAGCGTGCCGACAGCGCCGCCGGAACGCGCCATCCGGCTCGCGGCTCCGGCGGTCGATCTGGCGCCCGGGGCGCAATTGGATCTCAGCGGCGGCGGCGAGACGCGGGCGTGGGAGTTTGTGCCGGGTCCCGGCGGCTCGAAAGACTTACTGCTCGCCGATCTGGACCCGGGCAAGGGCAGCGACCAGGTGCTGCCTAATCCTTCTTTCGCTTTGCTGCCGTTGAGCGAAAATCCCTTCGCGCCCTGGGATCCGCTGGAGTCGCCGCTGGCCGAAAGCGTGCAGGGTCTGCGGGTGGGCGACACGCTGCACCTGGAAGGCGGCGCCGGGATCGCGGCGGGCGAATACGCGCTCGCGCCGGCGCGCTACGCGCTGTATGGCGGCTATCTGGTAACGCCGGTGGCCGGCAGTCAGGATCTGGTTGCCGGGGCGCGGCGCCAGCGCGAAGACGGCGCGCCAATCCTTTCGGGCCGCCGAGGTGTCGCCGGCAGCGCCTTTGTCGAAAGTCGCAGTCAGGGTTACGCCATAGAGAATGGCGAGCGGGTGCGGCTGCGGGCGCAATATGTGGAAAAAAATCTGGACGCGCTGTTTCCCGACGCCGTGACGCGCAGCGCTGATGCCGGACGTCTGAGCGTCGAAGCGGGACAGGCGCTGCGTCTGGGTGCAACGGTGTTGCCGAACCGCGCCTCGGGGCGCGGCTCTCAGGTCGATATCAGCGCCGACAATTTGCGCGTCGTCGTCCGGCCCAGTGGCGAGGGTATCGAACTGACAGCCGACGAATTGGCGCAACTGGGCGCGGAAAGCCTGTTGTTGGGCGGCACGCGGCGGGACGTTGGCGATGTCTTCCAGGTCGATGCCAAGGCGCAGCGGCTGGAGATCGCCGCTGGTGTCGAACTGGCGTTGCCCGAGCTGCTGCTGGTGGCCCACCAGATCGACATCGGGGGCGGTGACGGCAAGAGCGTTTTACGCGCCGAAGGCGCCGCGCTGGCCGCGGGTAATGATCTGGATGTGCGCGGCGATGCGGCCGTGGTCGCAGTCAGCCGCCGTAAAGGACTGCAGGCGCGGCGCAGCGAATTACCGGCCATACCTTCCGCTCGGGTCACAGTCAGCGACGACAGTCAGCTGCTCGCCGACGCAGGCGGGTTGATCGCGGATTCGCCGGACCAGATGGATCTGCGCGGCAGGGTGTCGGCGCAAGGGGGGTCCATGCAACTAGGTGCCGCCCGCGTCAGCCTGGGGGAGACCGACGCGCTCGGACTGGACGGACTGGTGCTGAATAATGCCGATCTTGCGGGGCTGCAGGGCACCGATTTGATACTTCGCAGCGGTGCCCAGGTGGACCTGTACGGCGTGTTGCTGGATTCGGCCGGGGAATCGCTGCGGCTGGGCAATCTGTCACTGGACGCGACCGGTCTGATCGGTCACAACCTCCTCGGTGGCCGCATCGCTCTGCGCGCCGGTCAGGTGGAGCTGGCCAACTTCAGCGGGCGTGCGGCGGCCGTGGCGGCGGCGCCCATGGACGGTTCCCTGAGCCTGGATGCCGATCGTCTGGTGATCGATGGTGCCGACGGCGGCCCGGGGTTTGCGCTGGCGGGTTTCGACAGCGCGACGCTGCGAACCGCAGGGGTTCGTTTCCAGGGCGGCGGCCGCTTGCAGGCCGACGGGGATCTGCGGGTCGAGACCCCGCGCATCACCGCCGCCAGCGGCACCGACGGCGGCCTCAGCAGTGGCGGTCGTCTGGAACTCGCGGGCCCCGCAGTCGCCGTCGAAGAGGATACGGCCGGCAAGGCGGGTTTGGCGGCACGATTGTCGTATCAGGCGGATGCCATTGTCCTGGATACCGAGATCGATCTACCTTCCGGCAGGCTCGCGTTTGACGCCGCCGGCGCGGGCGGCCTCACTCTGACGTCCGGCGCGGTGGCCAATGTGGCGGGCAGAATCGAGGTTTTTGGTGCCCAGAGAATCGGTACGCCCGGCGGCTCCATCGAGCTGACCGCGCAGCAGGGCGACGTGCGGCTGGACGGGCTGCTGGCGCTGTCGGACGCCGCTACCGGTGCCGCCGGCGGCCGCCTGCGGGTGCAAACGCCAAACGGCGCACTACGCCTGGAGCCGGGCCTGCGCCTGCAGGCCGATGACGCCGCCGAAGATGTCGCCGACGGCAGCGGCTACCGCCTCGACGTGCGCACGCTCGAAGCCGCGCAAGGCGACGGGCTGGCGGCGTGGCTGGCGCTCGTCGGGCCGGCGGATTTCCGCGCCGAGCAGGCGTTGCGCCAGCGCGCCGGCGATCTGCAACTGGCCAGCGGTTCACGCATCCGCGCGCAACGCGTGCTGCTGTCGGCCGACACCGGCGATGTGGTTGTCGACGGCGAGATCGACGCCAGCGGCCGCCAGGGCGGGCGTATCGAACTGGCGGCGGGGGACAAAGTGCTGCTGGCGGGGACTCTCGACGCCAGCGCGAACGGAGACGACGTCAGCGCCGGCAGTATAGTGCTGACGTCGTTGGACGCCGATGGCGATGGGCGGCTGGGCATCCGCGGCGACGCCGGCGCGCAGATAAAACTGGCCGGCGGCGGAACCCTGCAGCTCTATCTTCCGTTCAGCGAAACCGGTGCCGTCATGGGCCTCGAAACTTTCGACGCCACGGTTACCGGGGCGGCTCAGCGCGAAGTGCTGGCGTTGCGCCAACTGCGTAACCCCGAACTGGATCTGGTCAGCGGATGGAGCACATTGCGCGCGACGGCGCTGACCGACGAGTTTGCCAGGTTGCAGGGATTCATGGCTGCGGCACCCGACGTGCTGCCGGCCGGCTTGCGCCTGCGGCCGGGTCTCGAGGTGCGCGCCGATGCCGGTTTGCGCCTGGCCGACGACATCGACTTGCGCCCGACGCGCTTCGGTGCGCACGCGCTGCCGGGCGTGCTGATCCTGCGCGCCGGCGGCGATCTGATGCTCGCCGGCAGTCTGAGCGATGCCGTCAGTAGCGATGCTACAACCGGCGCGCGCCTAGATGCCGGCGAGAGCTGGAGCTATCACTTGTCGAGCGGCGCGGATTTCACCGGCGCCGGGCTGGACGCGATGGGACAGACGGCGACCAGGTTAAGCGTCGACGACGGGCGCTTCGTGCGCACCGGCAGCGGGGATATAACGCTGAGTTCCAGTGGCGACATCCTGCTTGGCAAGGATGCCGCGGTGTTCACTTTCGGGCGGGACGCCGGCAGCGGCGCCTTTGGCGACGTCGTCTTTCCCCAGTTCGGCGATCTCGATGGGAATGCGATTCTCTATCTTCTCACCGGGGGTATCCAGTTTGGCCGCGACGGAGGGGACGTGACGTTGCACGCCGCCGGCGATTTGCGCGGTGCCGGGGTGGCGGGCTTGAACCAGGACTGGCAACCCAAGGTCGGCGGCGACTATCGGCAGATTCTTCCGGGAAGTGAACTGCCGGTCATTCGTGGCATCAACCTGGAGCGGTTCAGCGACGGTGTCGGCGCCCTGGGCGGCGGCGCCCTGGAGGTCGAGGCGATGGGCGATGTGCGCGGCTTGACCCTGGCTGTGCCTTCTTCGCAGCTGCCGGTGGAAAATCTGGGGGTCGTGAATGACAGCGGCGCCACCGTGATCGTGCAGCGGCCGGACACCCGTTTCGCGCAGTTCGGCGGTCGGTCGCTGCGCGTGCGCAGCGGCGGGGATCTGCTCGATACCTATGTACAGATCGACCGTGGCCGTGGCCGTGTCAGCGCCGCGCGCGATATCGGGCCGGGTGACGACGGCGCCAGCCTGTTTGGTTTGGGTGACGCCGATTTACGCCTTTTGGCCGGGCGCGACATCCGGCTCGACAGTATATTCGACCCGGGCTTGATTCCTCAGTCGCCGTACCAGTTCGACGTTTATGCCGCCCAGTTGGGGTCGCGGCCGCAACGTTTCGATACCTTGTATTTCACGCAATCCGGGAATGCCGCCTTTCAGGCTACCGCGCTGGCAGGTGATGTGTCACTGAACGCCGAAAGCGGACCGCTGTTAAACCTGGTTGAGACCGGGGTTCTGCCCAACAACGAAACGGATCCAGCGCTGGGGCTGAGTCGGGTGGACGCGCAGTCGATCAATGCCCTCAGCTTGAACTTCGTGCCGGCGAAACTATCGTTGCGGGCCCTGCAGGGAGATATTGCCTTCACCGGGGGCAAACCGCTGTGGTCGCTTCCGGCGGTGGATGGACGGATTGAAATACTCGCCGACCAAAATATCACGGGGGTCCCTGCCGGTGCCCTGAACCAATCCGACGCGGATCCAGGCTTGTTGCCGCGCACGGCTGCACCCATGCAGCTATTGATTGGTTCCGATGCGTTATCCGGTAATCTTCTCGCCAGAATCGCGTCTTCGAGTGACATACTGTTCCATGCGCGGACGCCTGTGCATCAGGGGGACGGCGGGGTTAACACGATCGTCGCTCGGCAGGGAAGCTGGTTCACTGACAATTCCGGCAGCGCCAGCACCTCGTCCTTCTCCCTGCAAACGGCGAAGCAAACCCGGGTGCTGGCGGGCACCGACGTGCGCGATGTCCAGTTGTTCATTCAACACGCCAACGGCGATGATCTGTCGGTGGTGCAGGCGGGACGCGATATTCGTCAGAACGTGGTGCTCAATCCGTCCACGGGAAGCGTCACCGCGGACGAGCGGGTGATCCAGATCTCCGGTCCCGGACATATCCATTTCCAGGCGGGTCGCGCGATCGACTTTGGCGCATCGAAAGGTGTCGAAAGTATCGGCAACACGGCCAATACGTTCCTGCCACCCGAGGGCGCCTCGGTCAGCCTGATGGCCGGTTACGAGGGCGAGCCGGAATACGCCGCTTTCCAAAAGGCGTATGTGGATGAGCGAAGCGACTATCTGCCGCAGTTGCAGGATTTTCTGGGCACCCTCGGCCTCGAAGCGCCGGATGCCGCCACTGCGCGGGCGGCATTGGCCGAGCTCGATGTCGCCCAGCGCAACCGCTTTCTCTACAAAGTGTTCTTCGCTGAACTCAAGGCTGCGGGCGTGGCGGCAACCGATCCCGAGACCGGCACCGGTGACTATTCACGCGGTTTTGCGGCTATCGACAGGTTGTTCCCGAATCCCAATCCGCAAGGCCGGATCGATCTGAAGCTGAGCAAGATTTTCACGCTCGATGGCGGCGACATCGATCTGCTGGTGCCGGGCGGTCTGATCGACGGCGGCGCCACCAATCTTTCCGGTTTGAGCAAGGGAGCCGACGAGTTGGGCATCGTCACCGGTCGGTCGGGCAATATCAATGCGTTTGTCGATGGGGACTTTCTGGTCAATCAGTCACGGGTGTTCGCGCTCAACGGCGATTTGTTGATGTGGTCGTCCAACGGCAATATCGACGCCGGCCGCGGTGCCAAGACCGCATTGGCATCGCCGTCGCCGCAAACCCGCATTGATCCGGTCACCGGACAGACTGTCGTCGAGTTTCCGCCCAATATTTCCGGTAGCGGCCTGCTCGGCGTGAACGGCTTTTTGTTCGCGCCGCGCGGCGTCATCGACGCCGGCGACGCCGGCATCAAAGCCACCGCCAATCTCACGCTCGGCGCGCGCGAGGTCATAGGCGCCGGCAATATCGATGTCGGCGGTATCGCCATCGGCGTCCCGGTGGCCAACGTAGGCGGGTTGGCGGCCGGGCTTGCCGGCGTCAGCAATATCGCCAGCAGCGCCAGCAAGCTCGCCGAGCAGAGTGCCGCCGGTTTGGCCGGCGGCGACCAGGATGCGCAGGCCGACAAACCGCTCGGGTTGCTGAGTGTCGAAGTCGTGGGCTTCGGCGAGCCGGGAGACAGGAAAAAGGACAAGCGACGCGAATAGCGGCGGGTTCGTGCCGCAACCGACGGGTTGTCCGTCATATTGCTGTCATCTTGAGGTAAGAAAATGGCGAACTTCGCTATTCGAGGCCACTACCGATGAAATACCGCTGTTTGACCTTCGCCCTGCTGCTGTTGACGCCGATGTTGGCACAGGCGTGGTGGAACGCGGACTGGCCGTACCGTAAAGCGATCAGCATCGATACCACGCCGAGCGGCGCCAATGTGCCGGTGGAGGTGAATACGGTCCCGGTGCTCATCCGCTTGCATACCGGCAACTTCGGTTACTTTCTCGACGTCGCCGAGGACGCGCGCGACTTGCGTTTCTTCGCCGGCGACGACACCACCGCATTGAAATTCCACGTCGAGAAATTCGACCCGATCAACGAGATGGCGCTGATCTGGGTGCAGGTGCCGAAATTGCTGGCGAACTCGAAGGAAAACCGCTTGTGGATGTATTACGGCAACCGCGCCGCCACCGGCGCCGGCGATCCCGCGGCTACCTACGGGCCGCAACAGACCTTGGTTTATCACTTCAATACGCAACAGACTTTGCCGCAAGACAGTACCGGTTACGCCAATCAGGCAGTGACCTGGAGCGGGGAGACCATCGCCGATTCGCTAATCGGCGCCGGCGCGCGCTTTCAGGCCGGGGCGCAATTGCGCATTGCCGATAAGCCGGCGCTGCGGGTCGACCCATCGAAGGGGTGGACGGTCGGTTTTTGGTTTAACGTCGAGGCGTTGCCGCAGGAGCCGCAGTCGCTGTTCAGCCGCGCCGGTGAGGCCGGCTCGGTGGGCCTGGAGATGACACCCGAGGGGGTGGTCGCGCAGCTGACAACGGACGGGCAAACCGTGTCTACGTCGGCCGTCGGCGTAACCCCTGGCAGCTGGCATCACCTCACGCTGGTGTTGAACGCCGACGGCCTGCAGCTGTTTCTGGACGGTGCGCGCGCGCAGACCGCGCAAGTGGCGGTGCCGCCGATCGACGGCGACATCGTGATTGGTCAGGTCGACGATGCCCGCGCCGGTTTCGTCGGCCAGCTCGACGAACTGGAAATGGCTTCGGTGGCGCGCGACGCATCCTGGATCGCCGCTTCGGTGAGCGCGCAGTCGCCCGGTACCACCATGGTGGTCTACGGCGAGGATTCGGATCAGGGCAGCAGCGAAGGTGGCGAGTCTTATTTTCTGATCACGCTGCATAATGTCACTGTCGACGGCTGGGTGGTGATTGTCGTGCTGGCGCTGATGGCCGCGATCAGTTGGGTGGTGATGTTCAACAAAGGCGTGGTGATCAACCGAGTGCGGCGCGACAACCGGGCCTTCGATCAGACGTTCGCCACGCTCTCCGCCGGGCACCTGCAGGATCTGGACAAGGAAGACGAGGATCCCGCGGCGCGGGATGAATCGCCGCTGATGACCGCCCTGGCGGGCAAGCACGACAATTTTCAGAGTTCGACGCTCTATCGTATCTATCACGCCGGCGTCCAGGAGGTCCAGCACCGCCTGGCCAAGAGTGTCGGCGCGCGCGCCAACCTGGTGTTGTCGCCGCAGGCCATCGGCGCCATCAAGGCGACCATGGACAGCGTGATGACGCGCGAAAGCCAGCGGCTCAACAGCCAGATGGTATTGCTGACCATCGCCATCTCCGGCGGCCCCTTTCTTGGACTGCTGGGCACCGTAGTGGGCGTGATGATCACCTTCGCGGTGATCGCGGCCACCGGCGATGTCAACGTCAACGCCATTGCGCCGGGTATTGCCGCCGCGCTGGTGGCCACAGTGGCGGGTCTGGCCGTGGCGATTCCGGCGCTGTTCGGATACAACTATCTGGGCACGCGCATCAAGGAGATCCAGTCGGACATGCGCGTGTTCGCCGATGAATTTCTCGCCAAAGTGGCGGAAGAATACAGCTGACCCCATGAACGTCCAGGAAGAAAATCAGCCCTACGACGACATCAACATCACGCCGATGCTGGATCTGGCGTACGTGTTGTTGGTGATTTTCATCATCATGACCACGGCCACCGTGCAGGGCATTGTGGTCAATCTGCCCAAGGCCAGTTCGACCCCGAGCCTGGCCAAGCCGCAAACCAAGGCCATTACGGTCACCGCCGACGGCACAATTTTTCTGGACACCTATCCGGTGACGCTCGAGCAGCTCGAATCTACGCTGCGCCAGTACAAAGCGGCCAATCCGCAACTACCCGTGGTGGTCAAGGGCGATGCCGCCGTGCAGTACCAGCTGGTGGTCAATGTGCTCGATCTGCTGGGGCGTTTGGATATCACCCAAATAGGCCTGGTTACCCAGAAGCTCGTCAAATAACACCATGCCTGGCCTGCGCACATACCTGCCCCGCATCTCGGCGGTGATTCTGGTGGCGGGGATCGGCCTGTTGACAGTGCATTGGATTCGCGGGTTTCTGGCGGACAAGCCGACGATGACGAAAGCCAAAATCCAGACCATCACCCTGCTCAAGCCGCCTCCACCGCCCCCGAAAATCGAGCAGCCGCCGCCAGAGCCGGAGATGAAGCAGGAAGTGAAACTGCCGGAGCCGGAGATGCCGAAGCCGCTGCCGGAGGTGCCGGACGAGCCGCCACCGAGCGCGTCGCTGGGGATGGATGCCGAGGGCACCGGCGCCGGCGATGGCTTCGGCCTGGTGGGACGCAAGGGTGGACGCGGGTTGTTGAACGGCGCGGGCGATCCGGCCATGTACTACGCCTCGCAACTGCAGCGGCGCATCGAGGACATGCTGGCCGAAGACCAAGCGACCCGGCGCAAAGCCTATTCGATCGTCGCCGGTATCTGGGTCGGACCCGGCGGAGACATCCAGCGGGTGGAATTGGACGGTTCCACCGGCGATCGCCGGACCGACGAGCGGTTGAAGGCCGCGATCAAAAAAATCCAGTCGCTGGCGGTGGCGCCGCCGCCGGATATGCCACAGCCCATACGTCTGCGGATCAAGTCGACGCTCTGAGGCGAACGAATCACGCCGAATTTTCTATCGGAGAGAAACCAAAATGAAGAAACTGGCCAGCGTGCTACTGGCAATCCTGGTACTGGTCGCGGCGCCGTCGGGCGCCTCGGCCGACGAGAAGGGGGATCTGCTGCTGTTGAAAAAAACCACGCTGAACCTTATTGAGGCGTTGGTCAAGCAGGGCGTGCTCGATCGCGAGCAGGCCGACCAGTTGATTGCCAACGCCGAGCGGGAGGCCCGGGATGAGGTCCGTCAGGCCGAGAGCGAGGCGGCCAAGCCGGACCGCCGCGTGATCCGGGTGCCTTATGTTCCGGACTTCGTGCGCGACGAAATCAAACAGCAGGTCGAGGCCGAGGTGCGAGAAAAGGTGGTCGAGGACGTCATGGCGCAGGCCAAGCAGGAGCGCTGGGGGGTGCCGGATGCGTTGCCAGACTGGATTTCACGCATCAAGTTCAGTGGCGATATCCGCCTGCGCGCGGAAAGCAATCTTTACGGATCGCAAAACACGCCGTTTTCACACGTCGATTTTCAGAAAAGCAACGACAGCGGCGAGCCGATCGTACTCAACAGCAGCGAAGATCGTGAACGCGCCCGTGTTCGCCTGCGCCTTGGTATGGACGCCAAGGTGACAACCAATCTCAAAACAGGTGTGCGTCTGACGACCGGCAGCTTGCGCAATCCAGTGTCCACCAACCAGACCCTGGGTAACTACAACAACCCGGAGACGCTGGTGTTGGATCGCGCCTATTTGCAGTATCAGGGGCACAATGCCGATGGCTATAATTGGTTGACGCTGACCGGCGGGCGCATGCCCAATCCCTGGTTTTCCACCGATCTGATCTGGGACAAGGATCTCAACTTCGATGGCTTTGCGGCCAGCGTCCGCCATAATGTCGGAGGCGGCGGCAGCCTTTACGATATCGACGAACACGACAATACCCTGTTCGCCACCTTTGGCGCTTTCCCTTTGCAGGAAGTCGAGCTCAGCGGCAGGGACAAGTGGTTGTTCGGCGCTCAACTCGGTTTCGACAAGGTATTCGACGATCAGTCGTCGTTTCGCATCGGTCTGGCCTATTACAACTATAAGAATATCACCGGCAAGTTGAACAGTCTCGATAGCCGTCTGCGTGACTTCACCGCGCCCCGGTTTGTGCAGAAGGGCAACAGCATGTTTGAAATCAGCAACGACGCCGGCGGCTCGTTGCGACGCTTCGGGCTGGCTTCCGATTTCAATATACTGGATCTGACGGCCGAGTACGACTTGGCGCGGTTCGCGCCGGTGCACTGGATTGTCACCGGCAGCTACGTCAAAAACATCGGCTACGACGCCGGCGAGATACGCGCGCGGACCAATGGCCAGATGTTCGTCAACAGCACATCGATCACCGAGGACCCGTCGCGTAAAAAAACTGAAGGTTATCTGTTGCGGCTGGCGTTCGGCTGGCCCAACACCCTGGAGCGCCGGCGTTGGCAGGCTTTTCTGTCTTACCGCTATCTGGAGCGAGACGCAGTTCTGGATGCCTTCACCGACTCGGATTTCCATCTGGGCGGCACCAACAGCAAAGGTTGGCTGATCGGCGGCAGCTACGGCATCAATGACAACACCTGGCTGCAGCTGCGTTATCTCTCCGGCGATGAAATCGACGGACCGCCCCTGGGGATCGACGTGATCCAGCTTGATCTGAACGCCAAATTTTAAGGAGCCTGCCATGAAGCTCAAAAATTGTCTGACCGTAGCGGGAATGTTGCTGCTCCTCGGATTGCAGGTGCCCGCTCACGCGGAGCGGCGAGAGGACGGTGCCGCGGATGCCATGCGTAAGGCCCAGCTGATGATCCGCAGCCTGTCGGCGGAAAAGTCTTCGCTGCAGGCCGAGAAGGAGAAGCTCGACGCGCAGGTGAAGTCGCTCGAGGCCAAAGTCGATGCCTTGGAGAGCGGGCTGGAAAACACGCGCGGCAAACTCGGCGATGCCAAAAAGCATCAGGAAAGGCTGCTCGACAGAGTCAGGAGCGATGTCGACAAGTATAAAAGCCTATTGCAGAAATACGAGCAATCCCAGAGTCGGCTGCGCAGCGCGATGCAGGACAATCAGCTGCTGGTCAGCGCCGTGCAGGAGCGCGAAAGCTGGGTGAGCCAGTGCGGCGCGAGCAATCGTAAGCTGTATCAGGCGGGTCTGGATTTGCTGGACTTGTATAAGCACAAAAGTGTGGGTGATGTCATCAAGGACAAGGAGCCGGTACTGGGGTTCGGCCGGGTGGAGCTGGAGACCAAGGCGCAGGATTATCGCTTCCGCCTGCAGGACCTGCGCATCACGCCGTTTCAACCGTCCACCGTGACGGCATCCAAGAGGCAGAACTGAATCACCTGCGCGCCGCCGGTCGCAGGTGACGTCAGCGGCTCGCCACGCTGCGGAACAGAGCGGCGCGCCTGTGGCGCACATGGCGATACCACAGCAGTTGTACCAGCCAGTAACCGGACAGACTGCTGAGGCTTCCCACCACCAGGCTGCCGATCACCAGCGGCTGCCAGATGACGGCGATCTGGGCGAACAGCCATTCCGCCGAAGCCGCTTTCGCGTGCGCGTGGACCAGCGTGGGTGCACCCAGTAGCCAGGTCCCCACTTTGTAGCAAAAATAAAACACCGGGCCCATGGTGAACGGATTGGTGATGAAGATCAGGCCCACGGCGAGCGGCAGATTGACCCGCAGCCACAGCGCGCCGAGACCGGCCAGGAGCATCTGAAACGGTACCGGCAGAAAGGCGACGAAGATTCCCAGGCCGGTCGCCCCGGCGACCGAGCGGCGGTTCAAATACCACAGCCGGGGATGTTGCAGGCGGTGGCCGAGACGGCGTAACAGCCAGTGCTCGCGGACTCTGGCCGCCGACGGCAGATGGCGTCTGAGAAATTTGCGTGGCATGGCGGTGGTGCGCTTTCCTGCGGATGCATAGGACCGTTATCGGCCGAAAAGTCCGCCGACTGTAGCCCCCGGAAGACCAGTTTAGGCGCTCGCTGTGACCGGGTGATGAGTGTTGGATGACGGCAGGATGACGTCCGGGCGAGCGAGGCTATGGCAAATCAGCCGGCATACAGACGCCCGCCGGTGGCGATGGCGATTACAATCAGCCCCAGCGACAGATTGATGGCCACGATCTGGCGGATCTGGTTGAGCCGCCTGGCGGCGTCCTGCCATTGCTCGGTAATGACCGCTTCTTTCAGACGACGAAAAGGTGCGAAAAAAAGGTGCATATAGATCAATATCATCAACCAGCCCAGCCCCTGCATCAGATGCACCGACAGGCCGACGTTACTCATGCCGCCGTAGAGACGGAAAATCAGCCAGTAGCCGGTAACCGGAAGCAGGAGGACGAACAGCCAGACACAGGGGAAAAAACGGCTGAAAACCGACGCCCAGAGCCGCAAGCGTTGCGGCGCTTCGAGCTCGGCGGCGGCGACCGGTCGTAAAATCTGATAGGCGAAAAACATACCGCCTACCCATAAAGTGGCGGACAAGACATGCAATGCGATCGCAATGCTATGGATCATGGCGCGGTACTCTCGTTGTCGGTTTTCTCAAAGTGGCTTTTCAGCCAGCCATAGACCCGGCGCACCAGCGCGTCTTCGGTGCCGCGATAGAAGTGTCCGGCACCCTCCATGGCGAATTGACGGAAATCGTCGTTGCCGGCTTTGCGCGCGGCGCCGGCGCGCGCGTTCACCGAGCTGAGCACGCTTTCCAGGTCGCGGCTGCCGTAAAGGTCGAACACCGGCAGCTTGATCTTTTCCAGCGCCGCGACTGCGTCCATTTTCGGGTCGATCTCTATCCGGCCCACGCTGACGAGGACCAGGCCGTCGACCGCTTTCGGATTGTCGGCGACATAACGTGCCGCCATCGCGGCGCCCAGGCTGTGGGCGACGATCACCACGGTGTCCGCGCCATTTTTGCGTAAATAGTCCGCCGCCGCGGCTAATCGTGGTCCGGCCTCGTCGAACAGGGGCAGGTAGCTTTTCAATTCCGCGTCGTTTTCCAGAATGGGCATTTGTATGGAAAGCGTCGACCAACCGTGTTCGGGCAGGCCGACGCGCAGCGGGTGGACGACGTCTGGCCAGTCGGGGTGCACGCCAACGCCGTGCGCCAGAATGACTGCGCGCCCGCTATCTCCCTGTTGGGCTTCGGTATAGATGCCGAGAAATCCCGTGTCTGCGGCTTTGAGCTCGACGGGTTCGCCGTCGATCAGGCTGTCGCTGACCTGTTCCGACCAGCGTTTTTCCTTGGCCAGATCAGAGGCTCCGGCGGAGACCTGCCAAAAGAACAGAACAAACAGATAGATCCAATTTTTCTTCATTGCTATCGACCTCTGCTGGGCGTGTGCCGTTGTCTGCAGGTGGGGCTTGTTCGTGGCACATCCTGATTATGCCAGATCCGGTCGTCGGAGTTGGTGTCCGCAGGCAAGTTGTCACGGTATAAGTTGGACGCGGGCACGGCGTCGTCGCCTGTCGAGACTTTGCCGGTATGCTCTTTGTAGGTTTTATGCCGGATATCATCACCCTGTTTTTGCACCGCCAAAAAATTATTAAATTATATATAGTTATGCTTTTCTGTCGGGTCTATCCCAAAACCCGCTCAGTGTCGGTCCCGGCCACAGGCGACAAGCTCTGGTGCCGCCGGCGCGCGCGCACGCTGGCCGGATCCCAGGTCATCGCATCGGCAGGCTGAAATCCGCCGCCGCTTCCGGTAAAGTGCGCGGTCTTGATTTTCAGTCGACCGTTTTGCCTTAATGAGGTTTACGCTATGCCCGATTACAAGATTGCACCGTCGATTCTGTCCGCGGATTTTGCCCGGCTGGGTGAAGAGGTCGACAATGTCCTGAGTTCAGGTGCGGATATTGTTCACTTCGACGTCATGGACAATAACTATGTCCCCAACCTGACCATCGGTCCGCTGGTGTGCGAGGCCTTGCGCAAGCACGGTGTCACCGCCGAGATCGACGCCCACCTGATGGTCAAACCGGTGGACCGGATCATTCCCGATTTCGCCAAGGCCGGCGCCAGTTACATCACCTTTCACCCCGAGGCCAGCGAGCACATCGACCGCAGCCTGCAGCTGATCAAAAACGAAGGCTGCAAGGCCGGGCTGGTTTTCAATCCAGCCACGCCGCTCGATTATCTGCAATACGTCATCGACAAAGTCGACATGGTGCTGCTGATGTCGGTGAACCCGGGTTTCGGCGGTCAGAGTTTCATCCCGGCGGCGCTCGACAAGTTGCGCGACGCGCGCAAGATCATTGACGCGTCCGGACGCGATATCCGCCTGGAGATCGATGGCGGTGTCAAAGTGGACAATATCCGCGAGATCGCCGCCGCCGGCGCGGACACCTTTGTCGCCGGTTCGGCCATCTTTGGCGCCGCCAAGGACAGCGACGCCCATCGTTATGACAGTGTGATCAAGGCAATGCGCGACGAACTGGCCAAGGCCTGAGCGGCAGCGAGGACCCGGGAGCAGCCGCATGCCAATCGAAAAGCCGGAAATGATCCTGATCGATGTCGACGGCACGCTGGTCGACAGCGTCCCGGATCTGGCTTACTGCGTCGACGTCATGATGCAGCGCCTGGGGCGCGAGCCCTGGGGTGAAACGCGCGTGCGCGACTGGGTGGGCAACGGGGTCGAGCGACTGGTACGCCGCGCGCTGCTGGGACAGCTCGATGGCGAGCCGGCGGACGCGGATTTCGAGCGCGCCTATCCGATCTTTCTCGCGCTTTACGCCGAAAACACCTCCAAGCGTTCCCAACTCTATCCCGGTGTGCGCGAAGGGCTGGATTATCTCAAGGGCGCCGGTTACGCATTGGGCTGCGTGACCAACAAGGCCGCTCAGTTCACGTTGCCGCTGTTGAAGGATCTGGGAATTTATGACGATTTTGGTATCATGGTCAGCAGAGACAGCCTGGCGCAGAAAAAACCCCATCCGGCGCCATTGCTGCACGCCGCGGAATTCTTTAAGGTAGAACCGTCGCGGGCGCTGATGGTGGGTGACTCCATCAGCGACGTGAAGGCGGCACGCGCGGCCGGGTTCCGCATCGCCTGCGTGCCCTATGGATACAACCA
>JASBST010000107.1 GCA_030148775.1 Thiogranum sp. | reverse complement strand
CGAAAACCGAACGCTTTCGGGAACCAGTGTTGTGTCGCGGCGATCATGCCGAACAGCAGGCCGGGGATCAGCATGTTGTGGAAGTGCGCCACCAGAAACAGCGAATTATGAACCACGAAATCCACCGGCGGATTGGCAAGTATCACTCCGGTAATACCGCCGATCACAAAGGTCACGAGAAACATGATGGAAAACAGCATCGGCGCGGTAAAACGGAGTCGGCCGCGCAGCATGGTCAACAGCCAGTCGTACACTTTCACCCCGGTGGGCACGCCGATCAGCATGGTGGCGATGCCAAACACCGCGTTGACATTGGGCGATTGCCCAATGGTGAAGAAATGGTGCAGCCAGACGGTGAACGACAGTACCGCGATCGCCATGGTGGCATACACCAGCGACTTGTAACCGTAGATCGTCTTGCCGGAATAGGTGGCGATCACTGATGAGTAAACGCCAAAGGCCGGCAGAATCAGGATATAGACCTCGGGATGCCCGAAAAGCCAGAAAAGATTGGCGTAGTTCATCATGTTGCCGCCCGCATCGGCGGTGAAAAAATGAAAGCCGGCATAGCGGTCAAGCGCCAACATCACCGTGGCGACAGTCAGCGGCGCCATTGCAAAGATCATTAGAATGGACGTGCACAGTGTGGTCCAGCAGAACAGTGGCATGCGGAACAAGGTCATGCAGGGCGCACGCTCCTTGTAGATGGTCACAGCGAAATTCAGACCGGACAGCGTCGAGGCGACCGAACTCAGGGTGACCGCCCAGATCCAGTAGTCCGGACCGACCCCGGGGCTGAACTCGATGCCGGTATAGGGCGGATAGGCGCTCCAACCGCCGGTGGAGAATTTTCCGATCACCAGCGAAGTCATCACCAGGGCCGCGCCGGCGGCCGTCAACATCAGACTGATGGAGTTCAGCAAGGGGAAACTGACGTCGCGGGCACCGATTTGCAGCGGCATGACATAGTTGATGACGCCGGTCAGAAACGGCATCGCCATGAAGAAAATCATGACCGTGCCGTGAGTGCTGAACAGTTGCGAGAAATGCTCGGGCGAGAGGAAGCCCGGATCCCCCACCGCGGCGGCCTGTTGCATGCGCATCAAAACCGCCTCGATCAGCGCCCGCGTCAGCATGACCAGGGCCACTACGATATACATGATGCCGATTTTCTTGTGGTCCAGACTGGTCAGCCAATCGCTCCACAAGGTCCGCCACGCCTTGCGCCGCGTCAGCAGCATGACGACCGTAAGCGCACCCAGGACCACCAGGGCGCCGGCACCGGCGCCGATCAGTTCGCTGAGGCTGGGGTGCAGCCAGGCACGCACGAAGGGCAGCGCCTGCCAATCGAGTTTGCCCAACCACCAGCTCCAGCTATCCATACTCAATGTCCTCCTTGGGTGTGTGCCGGGCCGGCGCCATCACCGGCATGCGCGATCTGGGCCACAATCGATCGGAACGGATCACCCCTGAAGGAACCGAAACGAACCGGCGACGGGAGCAGCGAGGGTTTGCGCAGTCGCGCCAGCGCGGCGGCATCCAACGGCGGCGCGGTCTGCGCGGTGTTGTTCAGCCAGCGGCGAAACTGCCTATCACTGACCGCGCGGGCGACGAACTTCTGCCGCGCGAAACCTTCGCCATTGAACTGGGTGTTCAAACCACGGTACTCCCCTGCCCGGGTGGCGATAAGATTGATCTCCGAGACCATTCCCGGCATGGCGTACATCTGTCCGCCAAGGCGCGGAATCATGAACGACTGCAGCACGCTGGCGCTGGTCAGGCGGAAGCGTACCGGACGGTCGACCGGGAGCAGGACTTCGTTGACGCTCGCCACGCGGGCATCCGGATAGATGAACAGCCATTTCCAGTCCATGCCGATGACCTGAATATCCAGCGGCGCCGCCGCGGCGGTGATCGGTCGGTAGGGGTCGAGCTGATAGGACTGGCGCCAGGCCTCGTACCCCAGTACCGCGACCACCAGGATCGGCACGCCCCAGATGAGCGCCTCCAGCAGCGGCGAGAACTTCCAATCGGGGCGGTAATCCGCCTTGCGGTTGCCCAGCCGGTAGCGCCAGAGAATAAACGGCAGCGCGACGAACAAGGGCAGCGATACCACCAGCATCCAGCCGACAATCAGCAGAAAGTGGCTGCGCTGGGCCTCGGCAATAGGCCCCGCGGCGCCGAACATGCCATAGTCGCCGGCGCAGCCGGAAACCAGCAGGCCGGTGACGGACAGCCCTATCAGTCCGCTATAGCGCGCCCATCGGCTGGCAGTCCGCATAAGCCCTTCCCGTAAAGCGCCGCCGAGGCTGGTCGACAGGCACCTGTTGCCCTCTGTATGGATGGAATAGTTGCGCTCGATCGCTGTTACCTGACAAGTCGAGCGCGCACGTCGGCGGCAAAACCGGCGAGACTCCCGAGCTGACTACCGTCGGCTTCACAACTGCACCCCCCCGCCCTTGGAGCGCCTCTCGGTCACTCTCGCCACCAGGTCGATTCGGGGTTTGAAGCTGTCGGCGTCGGCGGCCTCCCACCAGTGCGCATAAGCGGTATCCTGCGGTGCTTCGATCAAGCTGTTCTCCGGCAAAAAGGTGTGCACATCGCCCATGGCCCGCGCTTGCGCGGCGCTGATGCGGGTACTCAGATGATGCGGCGCCAGATCGCGCGGGTGGGTAAGACCGACGCCGGCGACGATATTGGCGAGCGATTCGAGCGTCTTGCCGTGAAAGCGCGCGGCCCGCTGCGCCTGAACGTCCACCACCAGTCCCCGCTGGCGCCATTTGTCCTGCGTGGTGATGCCGGTCGGACAGGTGCCGAGATGGCAGCGCTTGGCCTGAATACAGCCGATAGAGAACATGAAGGCGCGGGCGGCATTGCACCAGTCGGCGCCGAGCGCCAGATTGTGTGCCAAGCCCATGCCCGAATACACCTTGCCGCTGGCACCGAGTCGCACGTGCCGGCGCAGCCCGCTACCTACCAGCGCATTACGCATCACTACCAACCCCTCGATCAGCGGCATACCGACCCAGTCGGACAGCTCCTCCGGTGCCGCGCCGGTGCCGCCCTCGGCGCCATCGACGACGATAAACTCCGGATAGATACCGGTTTTCAGCATTGCCTTCATCAGCGCCATGACTTCATGGGGCTGACCGACGCAGAGCTTGAGACCCACCGGCTTGCCTCCGGAAAGTTCGCGCATGCGGGCGGCGAACTCCAGCAACTCGACCGGCGTGGAAAAGGCCGAGTGCGCGCGCGGAGACAGACAATCCTCGTGGGCAGGTACCTGCCGCGCCCGGGCGATCTCCGGCGTCACTTTTTTGCCCGGCAGCAAACCGCCGTGACCCGGCTTGGCCCCCTGGCTGAGCTTGATTTCGGTCATCTTGACCTGATCGTGCCGGGCGTTGTCGGCGAACTGGCCGGGATCGAATCGCCCCTTGTGGTCGCGGCAGCCGAAATAGCCGGTACCGATCTCCCAGACGATGTCGCCGCCGTGCTTGAGATGATATTCGCTGAGCCCGCCCTCGCCCGTATCGTGATAAAAGTGGCCATGCCGGGCGCCGAGGTTGAGCGCTTCGATCGCCTTGGGCGAGAGCGCGCCAAAACTCATCGCCGAAATATTGAACACCGAGGCGCTGTATGGCTTCGCGGTTTGCTCGTTGCCGACGGTGACGCGTGGATGTTTCTCCGGCTCGCGCTCCGGTGCCATGGAGTGCGACACCCAGGAGTAGCCTTCCACGTCCATATTGCGTTCGCTGCCGAAGGGCTGGGTATCGGTTTGCCCGCGGGCGCGCAGGTGGACGAGATTGCGCGCCTCGAAACTGTAGGGTGTGCCCTCCAGATCGTCCTCGACAATATACTGCCTGAGAAAGGGGCGCAGATCGTATAACAACCAGCGGATACGGGCGGCGACCGGATAGTTGCGCATCAAGGTGAAGCGGCGCTGGAACCAGTCGTAGGCCCCCAGCAACAGCACCGGCAACGAGATCAGCAATAAAAACCAGCCCCACAGACTCACACGCGTCAGACCGACAGCCGCTATCGTCAGGGCCAAGGCGATCAGCGGCACGAGGGCACGCCGTAGTGCGTAGAGCAGCGACATCATAGCAACGTCATGATGCCAGAATAGCGCGGGCGGACGGTTATCATTTGAATGGAATACCGCGTCCGGCGACCGCGATGTGAAGTGTCAATCGGTCGTCAAAAAGAAGTCGCATTTGACGACGTCAGTACAGACGTAAAGTTAATGAAAAAAACGAGGAGTGTCAGAAGAATCTGGCAACGGAGAGCCGATGCGACGTCAATAGCGTCCCGTTTTGGTTCAGTGGTTCAGTGGTTCAGGCGGTAACTGGACGGGTGCTGCTGAACCTACCTAAGCTCGCCGACGGAGCTTTCAACTAGGCTCCGTCAAATGGACCGAGCGGCTGGCTTTTTCGGCTCGAGCGGCCTGGCGGTTGAATCTGACCGTCCGCCAACAGACGGCCGAGTGACGCAGTGACTGTCGACCTCATCAAGGACGGCGACAGTGGAGCTGGCCTGGGATCCGCCCTGGTCGCAGGAGCGCATGAGCGACGAGGCGCGGCTTGAACTCGGTATGTTGTACGCAAGCTCGGCCTCCGAGGGGTGCGACCCCGGAGTGACCGGCGGATCAGGCCTTGGCATTCAGCTTTTTCACCATTTTGCGGTCGGCCAGAACATCGGCAAGCGTATGTCGCTTCAGATTTTCCAGGAACGCCTTCTGCGCGTCCTTGAACACCGAACTCAGACCACAGGAGGTTCTTAGTGGACAGGCCGATTTATCGCAATCTATCAGTGGGGCAAAGCCTTCGAAATCCAAAAACACCTGTCCAACGTTGATCGCGTCGACGGCTTTATTGAGCTCCATCCCCCCACCCTTGCCACCGTACGTTCTGATATAGCCCAGACTCGACAGCCGATGGACGACCTTTCTCAGATGTTCGTGCGAAATGAGATAGTACTTGGCGATCTCGGCCATGGTGACCCGCTGCCGATCGTTCACCGCCAGGTACATCAGAACCCGGTAGGCATAATCGGTGTAGCGGCTGACATCCATGATGCAGGCATTTTACCTAAGGTGTCCCGCAAATCCCATAGTGCCTGGCAGCGGGCTGGATCTTGTCCCGGCAAGTTCAATAGGACGTTTCCAGCCCGCCTGGTTGCAGGCCGCTAGTGGCCTGTTTTCTTTTTCTTGCGGCTTTTTTCTATTTTTTCACCGCGGAACTGAGCATGATTGTGAATTCCGTAAGGTTTTTTAAGCGACTCGGTCATATAGAAATCCGGGTCGTAATTCGCATCCTTGTCTTTCCAGACATACCAATCGTCTTTCTCTATACCCTCGTATTCGACCACCATTACCGCGCCCCCGGGCATTTTGCCGTTATTGCTGGTGTGGTGTTCGATATGATCATGATTGATCCAGCGGCCGGGATTATTCATTCGCACTATGGCATCGATCCTGGCGCCCTCCACAACGTCGACGACATCCGCCCAGTATGGCGCCTGCAAGGGCAGGCCATCCTTATGGGTCACCAGCACGTCGTGCCCATGAAGATGATAGGCCGTCTGCGCACTGACGCTGTACAAGCGCAGCCGCACCACGTCCCCCTTCCTGACGCGCAGTGGCTGGTCACTGGGAAAGGATTTACCATTAATGGAAAAGTAATTGGCGAGCTCTCGCGGGTCACCACCCTTCCCATACTCCATCGCCACGTCGGAGTTCCACGCTGAAAACATCAGAATCGCGTCCTTGGTCACCTGCTTCTCAAGCTCTGTAGGGTTTTTCGGATCGACGATCAGCGGGCCCCACATGCCGCGCAGACCCACGTGCTCGGCGACATTCACATGGCAGTGATACCACAGACTGCCGGGTTTATCGGCGACGAACTTATACACAAAACTGTCGCCGGGCTCGATCGCCTGCTGGGTTATATTCGGCACACCATCGTTGCGCCAGGAGTTGGTTTGATAAACGCCGTGCCAGTGCACGGTGTGGTTAAGCGTTGTAAGGTTATGCACCGTCACTTCCAGATGGTCGCCCTCCTTGACATGTATCAAGGGTCCGGGCACCTGCCCGTTGAATGCCCAGACCTTGGTCTTGAAGCCCGGCGCCACTTCGATCTGCACCTCCTCAATTGTCATCTCAAACTTTCTCAGCTCCGCGTGCAGGCTTGCAAACGGGGCTAGCGCCGCCAACGCGCCGATAAGCAGCAACGCCAGTTTCGCCGCGGACGCACTTTTACGCTTGTTCATCGCTGTCTTAGCTCCTATTTCCCGGTCTTTGTGCAACACAGTACTCGCAGATACTCCACCAGATCGTCGATCTGCCGATCGGACAGATTCCCGTCCCAGTTCGGCATCAACACCGACTTGTCGATGGCTTTGCCGCCGAACTTGATGGCTTTGAAAAGATCCTTGTCAGTGCGCGTTTTCATTTCCTTTGTCTCCGTATGATCGCGCGGCAACACCTCCATATCCGCCACATTGATGCCGTAACCGTCACCCTCGAGACCGTGACACTGGGTACAATAGATCTTGTAAAGTGTTTTACCTCTGATCGCGTCAGCTGGCGGTGAACCGGCATAGGCGAAGTTTGCCAAGATCGTCAAAGACGACAACGCCAGGAAAATCCGGTTGTTCATTGAGCCGCCTCCCCGATGAGTTTGAGATAATCCACCAGTTTGTGTATTTCCTTCTCCTTGAGATGCTTATCGGGCATCATGGTATGCACATCCCAGGCAACAGGGTCCTTTATATAGGAGATCAGAAACTCCGGCTGCATCCGACTCCAGGCCGTATAGAGCTCGGGACCGGACACGCCGCCGTTGTCCGCCGCGTCGCGGTGACAAGCCGAACAGCCCTTGAACTTGTTGAAGTCCATACTGCCGAGCATTTTTGAGATTTTCTTGGGCTTGTACTGACTATTAAGCAGAGGCTTATCGCCCATGTGCAAACCCATCAAATACCCGGCGACCAGCTTGGTCTTACCAGCCGGAAGCGCCAGGTGATCCTTTAGTGTGGCCCGATCTATGACATCGCCATCGTCGGTGACGATGGTGTGATCCGGTGGGAAACTACCAGCCGGCCTCAGACGCACGGGCTTGGCCAGCCAGCGTTCGAGCCATTTCTGTTTGAATTTGTCGCCGGCATAATAGAGCGGAGGCCCCTTTCTTCGCGCTCGTTCGCTGACGTCAGCGTTTTTTATCTCCGCTTGCGTCAGCGCATGGCACCCCGCGCAGCTTTTGGACACGTACTGCCCGACGTCCTCGGCCAGCGCCGTAGCTAGCGGCAACCAGCAGGCCATGGCGGACAACAAGACTTTCAGAGAGCCAGGCACCGCCCCCTTGCGAACACTATGAAACATGGCGTATCCCCATTCAGTAATGTCGTATTCGGAATATTCTCGGCGACCTATCTGAGAATCAGATTTCCATTCCTGCCTTTGTCGGGATCGGCGTCTTTGAAGTTCATCAGCACCGTGACGGCGCCGTTCAGCGCGTGCTTCATGCGATGGTCGACCAAGGCGTTGTTGGTATTTCTACAAGCCGGGCTGACGATATCGAATATCAGGCCGTGCGCGGGAGGCACATCCACCGTCTGCATGCCATAACGCACGTTTTTCGGATTACCGTTATCCCACACCCGGTCCCAGATGCCGGCTATGGGGTGGAATGCCGCCGACTCGTTGATACTGGCGTTGACAAAATAGATCCGCACACGCTCGCCGGGCTTCGATTCCAGGGCGACACTGGCGTTGCTGTCGTGAACCGGGTCGTAGTGAAACACCTTGCCGTTGATCAGCGAAGCCTTCCAGCCCTTATTCATGGTGATATCCTTGGGTTTGGTACCCTCCTCAAACAAGTCTCCCTGCACCAACACGTACTCACGGTCGGGCTTGGGGAATGCCTCGCTATAGCCGCCCTTGGGATCGACGATAATCACACCGTACATTCCTCTGGCGATATGTTCGGACATGGCCTCAGCGCCACAGTGATAGATGAAGACGCCCGGAACCTCAGCTTTATACTTGAACTTTTTTGTCTTTCCGGGTTTGACCGGCGCGAACTCATCCAGCACGTCGACCTGAGCGGCGTGAAAATCCATGGAGTGGCTCTGATGATTGGCTTTGTCGTTGTGCAGGGTGAAATCAACGGTATCGCCCTGCCGCACCCGCACCAGCGGCCCCGGGATAGTGCCACCGTAGGTCCACATCGATTGCATGTGGCCGGCATTGTCCACCTTCAACTGCAGTTCCTTGACGGTCATTTCCACTTTTACAGTCTCTGCTAACGCGGCCGAGGATAGAACGGCACAACAAAAGCAGGTGATCAGATTCAACGGTCTCATTGGGCGCTCCCTTTTGATGTATCGTATATACATGTTAACTTCGTTAATGATGTATTGCAAGCACATGTTAAATGTTATTGCCTTACACTTTTAATGGCCTGTTATATGCCCGAGGCGAGAAACGTCGGGGTAAGAGGCCTAAAAGTTTCCCGGATGGGCCTGCCGGCACGCGGGTTTTTATCCGTCAGATCGCGTAACCTCTCCATCCGCCGTCAAGCTATAAGCTAGCGGATCGAGCGATATATCCCGGTACGCTGTCTTTTGCTCAGCACGATCTGCCACAGGTGACCCTGACGGGAACGGAAGAAGCCGGCACAACTCAGCAGATAGTATTTCCACATTCGGTAAAAGCGCTGGTCGTAACGCCCCTTCAACGCGCTCCAGGCACGCTGGAAGTTATCCCACCAGGCCATGAGCGTGCGGTCATAGTCGTGGCCGAAGTTGTGCCAGTCCTCTATGACCAGGCGATTGTCGATCGCACTGGCGATCTCTTTGGCGGAAGGAAGCTTGCCGTTGGGGAAAATATACTTGTTGATCCACGGGTCGACCGTTTTCGAGGTGGCATGGATACCGATGGTGTGCAGCAAGAACAATCCACCGTCCTTCATCAGTTCGGTAGCCGTGTCGAAATAGGTCGTATAGTTTTTCGGTCCGACATGCTCGAACATCCCCACCGAGACCAACTTGTCGAAGTTTCCGTCCAGCTCACGGTAATCCATATATCTGATATCGACGGACAGTCCGGCACAGCGCCTTCGCGCCGCGTGGAGCTGTTCCTTCGAAACGGTAATTCCGGTGACCTCGGCCTTGTAATACTTGGCGGCATGGCGTGCCAGCCCGCCCCAGCCGCAGCCGATTTCCAACAACTTTTCACCAGGCTGCAAGTCCAGCTTTCTGCAGATCATGTCCATCTTGTCGTGCTGTGCTTGGTCGAGGCTGTCGGCATATTCCCAGTAGCCGCAGGAATAGTTCATGCTTCTATCCAGCATGGCGGAGAAAATATCGTTGCCAATATCGTAATGCCGCTCTCCTATCTGGAATGCCCGCCGGGGTGATTGCAGATTGAGCACATTCTGCCGTAAAATATCGGCGAGCAACCGTAGCTTCATCCAACCGTTCAATTGACCGTCGACGTCGGCACGCAATATCCGCGTTATGGTTTCGTCCAGCTTGTCGGCGTCCCAGATTCCATTCATATAGGCCTCGCCGAATCCCAGTGAACCTTTAGTGAGTATGTGCCGGTACAGGCGGTGGCTTTTAACCTGAATATCCCACGGTGCGTCGCCGTCGAAACGGATATTTGCCGCTGCTGACAGTCGCTGCAAAACTTTGGGAATGCCGGTATCCGCGGTCGCGCCCAGATAGGTACTTCCGTTGTTGGAAAATTCTTCTTCTCTCAGCATGGCTACAGCCTTCTCTTGTTTTGATCTGTTAGCAGAGTGCGCATTGTGTAAGGGAGGCTAGAGATTGATTTAATATTTGTAAAACAATATTTTTTTGCAGCTATTATCGGAAATGCCGATACTAATATCCATCTTGGTGTGCATAACCGGGCTAGTGGCGCCAGCACAAGCCAATCCCGACTCCGCCCCGCCGATAGTATGCAAAAGAAACAGCCCGCCGTTTTTCATCAGCTCGTTGACCGTGTCGAAATGGATCGTGTGGTTTTTTGCGCCAACATGCTCGAACATACCCACGGAAAACAGCTTGTCGAATTTTCCGTCCAACTCGCGATAATTCATGTATCGGATATCGACAGGCAGTCCGCCGCAGCGCCTTCGCATCGTGTGCATCTGGTCTCTCGAAGCCACGACTTTATCCAACCCGTCCATTGGCTGTCGATGTCCGCGCAGTAACCGCGTTATGGTTTCATCCAGCTTATCTGCTTCCCAGACCTAATCCATATAGGCTTGGCCTAATCCCAGCGAAACGCTGCACTTATCCATAAGAAACGCCTATGAGTGCAATAGCAACAAAGTCTTGGACGGCTAATCAGCCAATGACTAGGCTGGATAACGTGCAGCCTTCCGCTGCGAGTGACGCTTAGAGAGATCAACAATCGGGGAGCGCTGTTCGCCATAGCCGGTCCTAGAAGCGCGGTTATGCGAAAACATAGAATCGGCACGACCCCGGAGGCGCCCGATCATACGGCGAGCCAAACCCAAGGGAGGTACCGGTTATGTCCGTTCACCACACGCCACCATTCAGCTCACGCACGCGCGGTTTGTTCGCGCTTGCCCTTTGCACCACCTCAACGGCCTATGGCGTCGGTGTACCGGCCCCGCCGGCACCGGTATCCCCGCCCGAAGCCGCCGGCTTCACCCAGGCTTTGGTAAGCGGCAGTCCCAATGTCGAGCTCCGGCCTCGCTATGAGTACGTGCACGAAGACAACAGTAAAAACAATGCCGAGGCGTTTACCATACGCTCCAGGGTCGGTTATACCAGCCAGCGTTGGAACGCCTTCTGGATGCGGCTTGAGGGCGAAGCCGTCTCCCACCTGAACGACAGTGATTACTTCGACACCACCGATTTCAGCAAGGTAGGTACGGATTCGCTGGTGCCCGACCCGGCCGCGACAGAAATCAACCAGGCCTATATCGGTATCCATGCGAGTAACGGCCCCGCCCTGCTGAACAAGACCCAGGTACGGGTCGGTCGCCAGCGCCTGGTGCTGGACAATGACCGCTGGGTCGGGGATGTGCGTTGGCGCCAGAATATGCAGACGCTCGACGCGGTCAGTCTCTACAGTACGGTCATCCCACGGACGACACTTCAATACGCATTCGTCGAAAGAGCGAACCGTATCTTCGGCAATGACTCTGCCTTTCAGCAGTACAAGTTCGACGCCGCTCATCTGATCAATCTCGCCTATCAATCGCCCTGGGGGAAATGGGTGGGCTACGCCTATTTACTCGATTTCAAGAATCTGAAGAGAACGAACTCGGGCATACCGGCGCCGGCGCAGTTCAATGAACAGCGACTTTCGACCAACACTTTTGGTATTCGGCTGACCGGTGCGCGCGCACTGAGCAAGGCGTTCACGCTGCTCTACGAACTGGAATGGGCCAATCAACAGGACGCCTACAATAACCCACTGAACATCGATGAGGACTATTACCTCGTACAGTTGGGCGGTAAATTCAAGGTCGGCACACTGCCATTGACGCTACAGGCGGCGCGTGAGCATCTCGGTGGCAACGGTACGACCTCACTGCAGACGCCACTGGCCACCGTGCATGCCTTCAATGGATGGGCGGACAAATTTGTCGGCGCCAACTCCACCAACCCCGCGCAGGGCCTGAACGACAATATGTTTGTGGTCGCCACCAAGATCGCCGGTATAAAGCTCGTGGCGGCCTACCACAAGTATGAAACCGACGCCGGCAGTAACGATTATGGTGACGAGTGGAACTTTCTTGCGGCGAAGAAATATGGTAAAAACTGGCTGACCGGGATCAAATTCGCCACTTTTGAACGTGCCAACGACAACCCCATCGCGGGTATGGTGGACACCAACAAGGCCTGGGTATGGGGTGAGTTTCAGTTCAAGTAAACCAGCGGTGGCGCCCCGGGCGGACCCGAAGTGGATCGGAACGACACTTTTGCGCATCGGGGCGCTATTGGCGCCGGCTTCCCTGGTCGACGCCGTTCATGGATTCGAAATCAATCAGCATCTATCCATTGGCAGCATCCTCGCCGGCGGCATGCAGTGCCAGCGAATCACCGACGCAGCGGGGTACGACAACGGTTGCAAGGGCGCGACCATCGTCCAACCTGAACTTAGCTACCGGCCAACCCGGTTCGACGAATTACATACTAAGTTCGGCTTCGCGATCGGCAACGGATTGAATGGAAATGCACCCTTCACTGTCGCGCCCTGGTCCGCCGACCTGGAACACGACGTCAAGAACATCAACGGTCATAGTCACGACCACCTGCTTACCGCGTGGTATCGGCACGAATTTCGGTCCGACACACAACAGATCGGCGTCACCTTCGGAGTCATAGACGCGACGGATTATCTCGACAACAACCGTTACGCCAACGATGAATACCACCAATTCATGAACGCGGTGATGACCAACGGTCCCAATGTTTTTCTACCCTCTTACGACCTAGGCGCCGCAGTGGAATGGCAATTCGACCATTGGTCTCTGCACGCGGTGGCGATGGAGGTCGGTGAAAATGACGACGGCAAGGCCTATCGGTTCTATGGATTACAGATCGCCCGCGGCATCCACAGCCGTTACGGCGAGGGCAACTACCGGATGATTCTCGCCGCCGGCAGCCGCGACTTCCTCCACCACAGCGGCGCCCACACGGAAAACCGCCACGGCGTACTGTTTTCCTTCGACCAACAGTTCGGCGCCGTCCTCGGCGCCTGGGCTCGCTTCGGCTGGCAAAGCGACCAGGCCGCAGTCGAGCACAATGCGATCTATTCGGCGGGCATCGAGCTGGATGGGGCGGCATGGGGTCGCGGCGTCGATCGCCTCGGGCTTGGCTTCGCCCGCCTCGATGGTGGTAGCCTGGACATCGCCAGATCCTGGGTGGTCGAAGGCTATTACCGCTGGCAACTGAACACAACGCTCAGCCTCAGCGCCGATCTCCAGTATCTGAACGACACGCGCAAAGACGGCCGCAGTCCGCGGGGCTGGATCGCGGGCCTGCGCGCTGTGGCCGAATTTTAGCTTGACGAAGAATCGGGCGCCCGCGATGCCTGCAGGTTACGGCTGAGGTGACTGCCCAACACCGACACCAGGCGTAGGGTTTCGCAGGTGTCCGGATCCCGCAGTAACCGAACCCAGCCGCCTAACCCGCCATCCGCGGCCCGCCCCTTGGCCAGGTCCCGACTGGTCGCCGCCAATGCCTCGGCCAGCGCTTCCAGCAGATTCTGGCATTCCGCACGCTCGAGTGTGTGAAGCAGACGCATCAACGCCTGATTACGCGTGAGACGGTCGAGCAGGATCATCCCCTCGTTCAGCGCGGCGGACAACCGGGTGACGATATCGTCGGACATCGCATCCTGCGCGGCGGTAACAAGCGTGGCCAGTTCCGAGAGTCGGGCGAGTTCGGCCGGACCGACACCAGGCTCGGACGGCGGCGCGGGTCGATCGGAGACTTCTATCTGCGAGGTCATGGTCGGGTTCCTCAAAGCAATCCGCGCACGCTGCTCCAGTACATTTGGTTGTATGACATCTTGAACCAATGCATGGACTTGTTCGCGGGCTTCAGGTCGGGGGGATTTAGATAGTTGAACATCGCGTAGGTGGCCTGGTCGTGACCGGCTTCGATGAAGCAGTACACCTTGCCATCGTATTCGCGCACCGGTGTGCCGATCTTTACAATTGAAGCGATGTTGTCGGCGATCACCTCGGCCTCGAAATGGGCCGCGGAGCCGGTCTTGCTGACGGGAAGATTAGTGGTATCTCCCAGAACATAAACATTGTCATAACCCTCCATGGTCAGTTGATGCCGGTCGGTGGGTATCCAGCCGGCCTGGCCGAGCCGGTTCTCCTCGATCACCGCCATACCCCGATGGGCCGGGATGGAGATCAGCAGATCGTAGGCGTACTCGGTGTCTTCTTCACTGTGGATAACCTTGTTTTGCACATCGACCTCCTTGAGGTTAAACAAGGTTTCATAGGCCACACCCATGCGATCGAACTCCGGTTTGGCCCATTTGGCGACATTCTCAATGCTGTGAATCCGATTGATGGGATAGTGGTACTTGATTTCGACTTTGTCACGGATACCACGCGTCTTGAAATAATCGTGCAGTGAGAAGGTCACTTCCACGGGTGCGATAGGACACTTGTGCGGAACACCCACGACGATCGCCACTCTGCCGCCCTTGAAGTTGCGCAGCGCCTTGTACATCTTTATTGCGCCGGCCTCGGAGTAGAAGGTTTCCGACCCCTCGACCAGACCGGGTATTTCCTCGGGCACCATGCGCGAACCGGTGGCGATCACCAGGATGTCATAGTCGAACACCCGATCTGACTGTGTCTTCACCCGCCGTTCATCCAGCATGAAATGCTTTACCGGATCGACGTGAAACTCGATACTGGCCTCCAACAGGCTGGCCTGGTCGCGGTAGAGGGTATCGGGCATCATTTGCCCGAACGCCACGTACAGCAGACCCGGTTGATACATATGCCGGTCACTGGCCGACAGCATGGTCAAACTGACTTTACCGGTCCGTAGTTCGGCGGATAGCCGGCGAGCCAGATTGTTGGCGATAATGGTTCCACCCGTTCCGCCACCGACAACTAGAATTCGCATGATATACTCCCTTCTCCAACCGTCTTTGGCAGCGACGGCGTTAAATCGTCTCCAAAGCCTTTACTTCGCCTTGCGAACCTTGATGTGCCAGACATCGCCGATCTTTTCGCTGCCCACCATCTGGTGGCCGACTTTCTCGACCCATTCCGGCACGTCCGCGGCCGAGCCCTGGTCGGTCGACAGCAACTCCAGGGTGTCGCCGATCTGGGCTTGCTTCATATAGGTGATCAGCTCCATTAGCGGACCCGGACAAAAGGTGTTGCAGGCGTCGATAACTTTCACTTCACTCATTTTTCAATTCCTCGTTCTGATCGCACCGGGGCGCGCCTTAAAATGTCAGCAGTTGACCGCCCTCGGCTTCGTTGAGAAAAACCGTCAAGCCGGTGGGAGGTCCGAATTCGGGATCGAGCGCGTCCGCGTCGATCTTCAACAGGTCGATGGCCATGGAGCATGGCAACAGTCTGGCGTCGCCGAGTTCGGCGGCCTGATGAAACAGCTGCCTGAAGGTAGGCACACCGTCGGTTTTCAACAGCTGGCCGAACTCCCCTTCATTCGGGGCTTCGCTGACATGCCCCTTGATGAAATAGGTCAGCGCGTTCATGGAGAAAAACACAGTGACCTGATCGCCGCTCGCGGCGGCGACCGACGCGAGCATCGCCGCCATCTGCAACTTCTCCCGGCTACCCGAGGCACATACGATGCAAATTTTTCTGGACATTGGTGAAACCCCATGTTTCCTAAGATTCGTGTTTGCCGTTAGTTGATGCCGTTGGTCGACTACTGGCGCCTGCCGCCGCTCACTGTGCCGGGCATGCCCCCCGGCGACTCCGCTGGCTTACGATAAGCGAACCGCTGGGGCTGACTCCGCCGGCCGTCCTCGTCCGTCCGTTCGCCCCTGCCCTCTTCGCCCCGACATCCCGCATCGCCCGGGCTCGCCGCGCCGCTCGCAGGGGCGGACAAGAGACCCGGCAAGTACTGACTATCGACACCAGGCATCTTCCCGCCTGCCGCAGCCGCCTGCGTCAACTGCAGATGACCGTGGGCTTTCATAAAATAGCTAAGCGCGCTCATGGACAAACAGAATACGGTGTAGCCCGCGATACCCCACAGTAATCCGTCGCTCCACGCCGACCTTGGTCCGCGCCTGGGCCTGCACGAGGTCGCAACCGAGGCTATCAGCACCGTCATCAGCGAGGCGGCACTCAACAGATAGGCGACGACGCTGTATAGTCCTCGCGGTACGGGGTTACCCGTATCAACCGCCGGATAACCCGGCTCCCAAGCGTCCGTCGCTGTCTGCAGACCGCCGGGAGCGAAATTTGTTGATAGCCGATACTCTTGCTCCGGCCTTGGGTCACCAATCAGCGCGGCCAACGCCATGGTGACCAGCAGCCCGTAGAACGCGATCCGCCGAACGTGCACTGTGCGCCCTCCATCCGGGCTGCCGCCAAACTCAATGCCGTGACAGGAGCATCCGCCGCACTGCCCAGACCGAGCTCAGGCCGAGCACAAGCCAGAGCGCCGCATTAGCCATGGCGGTGGCCGTGATAAATTGCTCGGCGAGCTGTGTCAGCTGCGCGGCCACCGCCGGTGCCTGTTCGGAGAACGGCGCGACCGAGGGTTGCGGCGCTCCGATCAGATGCGGCACCAGCAACAAGGCGACGCTACTCCAACGCCATCGACTCCTGCCAAACACCATCCAGGCCAACCCCGACGCGGTGCAGGCTACGCTCAACAGCCACCAGATCTGGCGCGCCTCCAGCGGCGCCGCGCCGGCACCGGGAATCTCCGGCGGAAGTCCGCTCGCGGGCGCAAGGTAAAACACGGTATACCCCGCCAATCCCCACAGCAGCCCCCGCCGCCAGATACTGCCGGCGGTCTGCGTTGCGCCGCGCGCGACCATGAGCGGCAACATGACCAGCGCCAGCCCCGCGGCTATCAACACGTTTGACAGTAACGTATAGCCGGTTCGCTCGAGCCCCGGCGCCGGCGCCCACGGCGTTTGCCCATGACCGGATATGGCGTGGTCGTGGGAATGCGCCGCCGCGGACGCATGCTCAAACTGCTCGGCGCTCTGTATGATCGGTATCACCCGCCACATTTGCACGGCAGTGACCACGATGCCGGACAGTACGCCGATTAGCAGCGCATAGCTGACGATTTGTCGAAATAGCATGGCCGTCGGCCTCCACCCTCTGTCTAATGGCAGGGAAACGCCTGCGAATGACGCATGTCATGCGCGGCGTTGTGCACTACCGGGCTCTCCACGAACACCGCTCCATAAAGAATCACCAGGCCGATCAGGCCGGCCATCAGCAACTGGACGGGTGCAGCCACAACTCCGGACAATGCCCGGCCGTCAAGTACGGTCTCATTTGATACAGCGTTTTGCATGGTCAGTTCTCCTCTTGTGATTAGGGTTCGTCAAACGGCGCCGCGATGCCAGCTGAACCGTTTTATGGCTAATGCGCAGGTGCTGTCGAGCATATAGCCGATCACGCCGATCACCAGCACCATGGCGGTCAAATGATTGTAAGAAAGCGTCTCGCGCGCATCTTCGATCGAATACCCCAGACCGGAGGTGACGCCGAGAAACTCGGCCGGAACAAGTACGATCCAGGCAACACCCAGGGCTGCGCGGATGCCGGTCAGAATGTCGAAGGCAATGGCCGGCAGGATGATCTGGGTAAGTGTGTGCCAGGGCTTCGCGCCCAGATTACGCGAAACCTTGAACCAGGCGGGATCGACTTTGGCCAGTCCGGCCGCCGTGGAAAAGGCCACCGGCCAGACCGAGGCGATGGCGATAAGAAAAATAATGGCGTGATTCCACGAAAGAAAGACAATCACCGCGATCGGCTCCCACGACAGCGGGCTGATCATGCGCAACAACTGGAACGGCGAATTACTCAGCTCACGGAAAGTCCGGCTGCGGCCCATCATGATGCCGATCGGAATCCCGATGGCAATGGCAATCAACAAACCCACACCCAGCCGGTAGCCGCTGGCGGCCACCGCGTTCTGTATGGTGCCGTCGTGCCACAGAACCGGAAAGGCCTGGAAGGTCGGTATGGGCCCGAAGTCGGCGAAGTGCCGCGTGGACGGATTGATTTCGATGAGATACGCGCCGAACCACCAGAGCGCCAACAAAATACTCAGTCCGGCCACCCAGTTGAAACTGCGCCGTCCGGCCGATTTCATCGCCCGGGTGGAATCGGAAAGCGCGGCGTCTACCACAGCCGCGGTAGGGGCGGCGTTGGTATTCATACTTCGACGACCTCCTTACGCGTGTAGGGATCCCCCGTGGCCGGAACGCTGGGATCGGCGCGCCATTTCGGGTTTGCTTCCAGGGCTTTTTTGATAAAGTCGTAATTGACCAGGTCGTTAGCCACATGCTCTGGCGTGAGCGTATCGAGGAAGGCCGCGTCGCCGGTCACCACCGTTCTTTTCAGATCGGAGACCACCAGCTCGGTGGCCGATCGGTACGGCCAGGCCTGGAAGTTGATTCTATCCATGCCCCATTCGGGATGTTTGATCGCGTTGGGATTCTTATAATAGGCCGGATCGTAAAAGAGCATGGCGCGCTCGACGATCTCTTTCGGGAAGGGCAGGTAACCTTTGCCATCGCGCGATAGCATCTGTGCCATCGATTTGCGGTTTTCGGCCAGATAGATCTGTGCCGCCACGACGGCGTTATGTACCCCCTGGGACCAGGCCGCCCGGTCCGGGTCCATGGTATCGGCCTCGTGCATGACCACCACGCAGCAGGGATGGCCTTTCCACACATCGCCGGTGAAACGCAGCACCTTTCCGCCGGCCTTCAGTTCGCCCAGCGCATTGAACGGTTCAGCCACGCAGTAGGCATCGATATTCTTTGCCGCCAGCGCCGGGGGCATGGACGGCGGCGCCAGAACGAGGAAATTGCACTCGTCGGGCGCGAGCTTGGCGTTCTGCGGACGAATCACCGGTTTAATACCCGCTTCCTGCAGAATTCGCTGCGATACGATATTGTGGATCGAATACCAGTACGGTACCGCGAACTGCTTGCCGCCGAAGTCCTTGGGGGACTCGATGCCGCTGTGCCTGCCAACCACCACGGCCGAGCCGTTGGTATGATCCCAAGCGGTAATCTTGACGGGGAAATTGTTGTTGTACCGCATCCAGATGGGAATCGGGATCAACATATGTGTGAGATTGAAACGGTGGGAGGCGAAAGCCTCGACCAGGGGCGACCAACCGCGTATCAGAGTTGGTTTGACCGAATCGATGCCCTCGTTCTTGAAAAATCCCAACTCGTGTGCAACCAGGAGCGCGGCGGCGTCGGTAATCGGTATATAGCCGATTTTCACCACCGGGTTCCACTTCCTTTCTTTCGCGAACAACGGCGCCGGCATGGCGCCGTTTAACGCCGCCAGCGCGCCCATGGCGAGAAACTCGCGTCGATTGATTCCCGTCCCCAATACGCCCTTGAACAACGGGTCGTAGTCCACAACCAGCTTGGGGTCCTGTATCTTGTCGCCGTGCTTCTGGTAGATTTTTTTCATCTCGCACTTCCTCTCTGGGTGATCAGAACCAAACTGCACGCTCTGACAGATCAAGTAATGCCCACCAAACGGGTCGTGGCCTCGGTCGCGTTTCTGTGTAAGGGCGAAGGCTTCGCCGCATCCTGAAAAATCTGCATCAGATGGGCGCGTTTCGACTGCACCAGCGGATCGTCGCGCTCGCGGGGGTCTTCCAGGTCCACAGGCAGATCGTGTACGATCCTGCCGGGTGAGCCCGCCATGACCAAGGCGCGGTCGGCCATCAGCACCGCTTAGTCGATATCGTGGGTGACCATCATCAGGTTAATGCCCAGTTGCTTGGCGATTGAGCGAACATCTCGCTGCAGCGCGGTTCGGGTAAAGGCGTCCAGCGCGGAAAACGGTTCGTCGAGCAGCAGCAGCTCCGGTTCCATAACCAGCGAACGTGCGAGTGCCACCCGTTGCTGTTGACCGCCGGACAGATCCTGGACGTTGTTATGGGCGTAGTCTTCCAGATTCACCAGACGTATGGCTTCGGCGACACGTTCCTGCATTTCCCTCTTCGGCCAGTTGGCGAAATGCAGACCGATGCCGACATTGCGCGTGACGGTCATCCAGGGAAACAGATGGGGTGCCTGAAACATCATCACCCAGCGCGACGAGGGCGCCCGAACCTGAACATCGTCCAGAAGCAACGTACCGTTAGTGGGCGCCAGCAGCCCCGCGACGATATGCAGCAACGTGGATTTCCCACAGCCCGACCGACCGATGATTACCAGCGACTCGCCCGGCTCGGCTTCGATATTGACCCGATCAAAGGTAACGGGGCTTTTGGAAGTATAGCGGTGGGATAAATTTTCGATACGAATGTTGACGCCACGGGCAGCCATCAGAAACACCTCACTTGTATGGTCGATTTATCGGTATCTGCTCTACTGGCGTCCATGCGTAGGAATTTCTTTGCTATTTTTGTCATGGTTCGAAAGCCTTTTTTATCGCCAATGCAAGGGAAATTGCAGCGAGCGGCAATCGATGGCGGGATAATGCAGTCCCTATACACTATTCAGACGCTCACCGACCTTTTCTATTCGCCGTGCCAACTCGTCTTCGCCGAACAGACCGCGTTCGATCATGGTGTGCGCCAGCGCCAACAGCTGTCGTTCCGGGAAAGGCACACCCTGATACAGAGTTTCGGAAAGTTCGTCCTCGGCCCAGCGCCGCTCCAACACCGGCAATGCGCAGGCTTGCACGGCGAGTGCCTCGCAAGTCCCTTCCAGACAGACCTTCCAGGGCGGATCCGGATTTTCAACGCCATACTGAGCGCTCAAGTCCCGCCACACCCGCCCGCGCCGTCGTATTTGTTCCAATAGCGCAATGGAAGCGTATTCGCCGGAGGTGTTGTTCGAATCACCAGCGTCGGATTCTTTGTGAGTGCCGCCCATCGCCAAGCCTCCTAATGGTCGTGTTGCACGGGGTGAATAGCCTTGTGTACCGGTCGCTGCGCATTCTGCTTGCGATCGGGGCGCGGAAGCGCCACGCCGATGAGACAATCGCGGGTGACGATGGCGGCCAGTTCCTCTTCGCTCCAGTCCTCGGTGCCGTCCGGGCGCATCGGCATCACCATGAAACGGCACTTCTGGTTGGAGTCTTCCACGCGGATCTCGACATTTTCCGGCAGCTGTAAACCGAACTCCGAAAGCACCTGCCTGGGCCAGCGGACGATACGGCGCCGGTAGTTGGGTGTGCGGTACCATTCCGGCGAATGACCGAGAATCGGTCGCGGATAGCACGAACACAGGGTGCAGACCACCACGTGCTTCACTGTGGGCGTATCCTCGAGAACGCGCAGATCCGTGTAGTCGCTGGGTGTGCCGAATCCGGTTGGATTCAACCAATCGATTCCGACCTCCTTGCTCGCGGTTACGCCGTCTTCGAGCGCCAGTTTCTTGAACTTCGGATCCAGCCAGGCCTTGGCCACCAGACGGGCCGCCGGTAACGGACCGATACTGTGGGCGAATTCGGTGAAATGACGATGGTCGTCAGCGGTAAAAAGACCTTTTTCGATGGCGAGTTCGCGCACCGCCAGTTCCAGAATCTCGAAATCGCTGACCTCTTCTACCATTGGCGCCGCTTTGTGCTCGCCCGGACTTTTTTTTGCCATTTGTTTTTCCCTCTCGGTTCTGTGTCGATCAGTAGCGCTACACCGGTTCCAGCCAGCGCTCGGAGAACTCGGTCTGCAAGGTATCGTTGGCGTAGGCGGCGGGATAATCCGGCCACAGCTCGCTTTGTTTGAAACGCACGATGTAAAACCACTCCGGCCGATCGACGTTGTCCCAGGCCTCGTCTTCCGGCGCCGGGCTTTCGTGGGTGACCACCGCCACTTCGCCGACCGCACCGCGCGTATACACCTGGCAGCGCGTATAAAAAATATCGGGCAGATCCTTGATTCTGACCCGGTCGCCCACCTTGAATTTGGGCGGACCCGCCTCGCCGGTGAAACATTGCGGATCGCCCTTGCCCGTGGCTTTTTGCGCGTGATGGCTTTTATTCATAGCGTTTCTTGACCTCGTCTATCTTGTTGATCAGTTCCGTGAGCGTGATCGCCTGCTTGTCAACCAGAATCCGGGCCGCCGACAGCAACCAGCGACCGTAATAGGGCAACCCCAGATATTGCGTTTGGCCGAGATCGACGTTCTGACGCCGACGCCGCTCTTCGGCGTTCCACAAACCGCGCCAGGCCAGGCACTCGCAGGTCACGTAGGTATTCAACTCCCACTGTTCTTCTTCTTTCTCCTCGTACTGGATCGGCACATCGGGCTCACCGCCGACGTCGTGCGCGGTGCGCATATAGGCGCGGAACAAGGCGTGGTCGATGGCTTCAGGAAACGGCGCGTGCTGTGGTTGATGAAGCGCCGGCTGCAATTGGCCGACGAGATCGATGTGGCGCAACACTTGCTGACGGGTGGGCGTTAACATGGGCCTTGAATCCTCCTCAGTGGCTGGTGCGATCTCGGCAGACATCCCGGGATGTCTGGAAAATAAGCATATTATGGATATTCTAATAAGCCCTTTTAATGGGGCATTTAATTAACCTGATGACAAGTCTAGATGAGATGTGCTATTAGTCCATGACTTTGTTGCTATCAACCCTATAGGCAATAGCTATGGATCGACGCGACATTTTTCCCCGTTCGCTGCAGTACTTGATTGCCATCGCCGAGTACGGCAGCTACACCAGGGCTGCCGAAGCGCTGTATGTATCGCAACCGACTTTATCGCAGCAAATCAAACAACTCGAAGAGTCGCTGGGTTCGCCGTTGCTCGATCGCTCGGGAAGAACCGTAAGGCTGACGGACGCCGGTGAGATTTATTTGCGCCATGCGCGTCGCGCCTGGGGAGAGTTGCACGCCGGTACCCGCGCTATCCACGACGTTCAGGACTTGAGCCGCGGTTCGCTACGCCTGGGCTGGACGCCCATCACCGACTACATGACCTGCCCGTTACTGGAGAAATTCAATCATCTCTATCCGGGCATCACGCTCAATACGCTGGAAATGCCACAGGACGATATCAAAGTCGCGCTCACCGAAGGTCTGATCGATGTCGGCATCGCTTTCAGTAAGCCGCTGTCCCCCGAAGACGACTCCAGTGAAATCGAAACCTGTGTACTTTTTAACGAGGCGCTTTGTCTCGCCGTTGGTAATGAACACCCTCGCGCGGGTCAACGCAAGCGCATGAGCGCGCAGGAGTTCGGGCAGGAGTCACTGGCGCTTTTGAATACAGAGTTCGCGCTGCGCCATATTGTCGATCAGTATTGCGTCGAGCAGGCTGTGTCTCCGCGCAATGTCATCAACACCAACTCACTCAGTGTGATCATCGAACTGATTCAGGTCGGCCCGCTCGCCACGGTGCTGCCGATCAGTATCGTGCGCAGCCAATGCGGACTGCACCCGATTATGATAACGCCTGACCTCCCACACAAAGCCGTCACCGTCATCAGCCGAAAAGACGGTTACAAAAGCCAGGCCTGCATAGCGTTCACCAAGCTGGCGTCCGAATGGTCGAACCAGCGGCATAAAGAAACTCCCACGCAAAGATTGAGACCCTGCCCGTTATCCGATACCCGGGCCAATTGCAGCAAAAAATAGAAACGGCTACCCTGTCGGGGCGGAACCGCGAGTCGCTTGCGACCCGATGGTTTGCCCGCACCCGTTGCTGGAGTCAGCCCATGACAGCCGCCGAACAAGCGCTCACGTCTTTTTTCATCCGCGTGTCCCGTCGCGATGAACTGGAGCTTTCACCGCTACGCGATGAGCCCGCGTTCTCCGTCACCCGTAATGCCTGGGATTTCACGCTGCCGGCACTGCATCTCTATCTAAAGCATCGATACATGGTTTTTCGTCCGTTGGACTATAGGCAGTTTCGGCGCTTATTGTTCAGCTGTCCGATCAACAAAAGCGTCGCTGCCGAATTTGCGGAAATCATCGTAGCCGACAATACCGGCAACACCGACCGCTCGGTTTACACCATGTTATGGAAAAACCCCGATTCGCTCGAACCGGTCGACGGCTCTGGCTATTAATCAAGCGTCCATGAGAATTCTTTTTGTAGGGGACATAATGGGTGATGCGTGGTGCAACGCCATTCGACTTTATATCCCCGGATTGATAAAAAACCTGCAACCCGATGTCGTCATCGCCAACGGCGAAAACGCCGCAAACGGACGCGGCATCACAGCCGCTCATTGCCGCAACCTTCACAGCCTGGGCGTGGATTGCATCACGTCCGGCAATCATATTTGGGATCAGGACGACACGGCAGGCTATATCCAACAGACCCGGACGCTGTTGCGTCCCGCCAACTATCCAGCGGGAGCACCCGGAAACGGACTGTATCTGCACGAATTCGATGCAAGAACGCTGGCAATTGTTAATTTGATCGGCAGGCGATTTATGCAGCCCGTCGACGATCCTTTCGACACCATGTCCCGGATCCTCGACGCTCTGAACACGACAAACGGCCGTCCGCACCTCTTCGTGGATTTCCACGCCGAGGCCGCCAGCGAGAAAATGGCCTTCGCCCACCGCTTCGACGGAAGCGTTTCGGCAGTGATCGGGACACATACGCATGTACCTACCGCCGACGCCCGTATCCTGCCCGGCGGCACCGCTTATATGACAGATGTCGGCATGACCGGCGATTACGACAGTATCGTCGGGATCCGCAAAGACAGTTATTTACAACACCTGAGCGCCGATCCGCAGAAGCAGAAACTCATTCCCGCCAACCGTTACATGACGCTATGTGGTGTGCTGGTCACGCTTGCGGAAACAGGACGCGCAGAGAAAATTCAGCCGCTGCGGCTGGGCGACTCGCTGATCCCGTCCATGCCCGATACCCGCAATCCCGTCGAAGCGCGGGGTCTCACAGACTGAAACCTCCAATGAGCGCGCATGACAAGACCGGTATAGAAAAAACAACAAAGGCCGGCATTATGCCGGCCCTACGCCTGCGAGCGTTGGCTGCTCAATCAAACAGCTGACGAATTCTTATCAGCCGGGTTTCACCGTTGGAGTCATCAACGCCGTCGTTATCGTTGATCACCAACGCGTCACCTTCCGAGGTCACCGCCAGGCCCTCGATTTTCTCCAGGACGAGACCGCCGGATGCCCGCAAATCGGGCAGCAGATCGCGTGCCAATGTTTTGGACAACAGGGGGAACGCAGGAACCACCCCGGCACCTGGATCGGGCAAGGGTGTGATATCCCCGATGGAGAAGCGATAAATACGTTTGATCGCCGCATCCGGGCCGGCCTGATTGTCGCGCTCGATGACAGCCAACTCGTCCTCACCCAGAGACACGATCTCCGACAAGCCCGTCCATCCGCCGTTGGCCGATTGCGGCGCATCCAACGGATAGTAGTAGAAGGTCCACGTGTTGTCGGCTACCTGGTAGCGCCCGATGCGAACCAGACCGGCGGGATCGTCCTGCCACTCGCGCTGGAAAGCCACATAAAGTACTTCGCCAAACTCCGAGTCCGAGACAGCCACGCCTTCAAAGCCGAATCGGCGCAGGCGCGCATCGACGGCGCTCGGTAGCGTGACCACTTGTTCGATCAAGCCGTCCGCGGCCACTCTGAGCAACAGGTTCTGAATACGAAGCGGTGCGTCATCGCCCTCCGCCGCGATCCAGAAACCGCCTTTTTCGCGTGCCGCAATACCTTCCTGGTCGAGATTGACGCTGCTATCGGCATTGACCAGGGCGGGTTCGACGGCAGCCAGCTTGCCCATGCTGTCATGCAGCGCAATTTCGGCGTCGATCAGGGCGGGCTGGTGTGCGACATTCAAGCGGTAGATACGACTTTGCTGATAGAAGCTGTCGTGGATTGTATAAACCACGGCGTCGTCCTCCGTGTCCACCGCCAGCCCCGACAGGGCACCCCAGGGAATCGGGGTGGCGTCGCTCCGATCGACCGACATCAGGCTCGGATAGGCTGGCGCCTGTCGAGCGCGGTGATAGATATTCAACACCGAGCGGAATTTGTCGCCGCGATCGTCCTTTTCGCTGGCAGCGATAAAGAGGTTTCGTTGCGGAATGGCGAGCAGGCCTTCGGGGCCCACGCCGGCCGGCAGGGCTTGCAGCAAGCGCGGCATTTTACCGTCGATCTCGTAGACATAAATCAGGTTCGCCCGTTCGGAACCGGCAAACAGCAGCTTATCCCTGCCAAACCGTGCGAACAGTACGTTTTCGGTTTCGTTTCCTTTGTTGCCGGAGCGCCGGTCGGGATAGTGGCCCAGACGCACCGCCAGATGCTCAAGGCTGTTGCCGGAGTCGTAACGAACCCGACCCCTGCTATCAAAAACACTGATCCCCCGACTGCCGCCATTGAGGTCGCCCTCATTGGCGGTAACCAGCAAATTTTCCGCAAGCCATGTCGCGCCATCCGGTTCACGCGGGACGTCCTGCAGCGCTGCGTTCAGCGAAATCAATGCCGGTTTTTCTTCCAGCGTGTCAATTTTTTCGAGATCGACCGTGCCGGCACTGAAATCGGCGCGAACGCTGCCGTCCGCGAGGTTGACCAGGACGATGTGGTTGTTCTCCTGCAAGGTGACAGCGGCGACATTGTGCCGATTAATAGCCACATACTCCGGCTCGGGATCCTGCGTGAAAAGCCCGGCCAGTCCCGTCAGCGCGACGGTTCGCAGCGTCCAGTCGGCCGGTTCTCCCGGCAGATCGACTATCACCAGGAAGCCGGCGGGCAGCTGCGGCGGTGCGCCGTCGCCGAGATCCTCGTCGCGCTCATTCTCGATGGCGACGGCCGCATAGCGGCCGTCGGGACTGACCGCGACGGCGTCCGGCTGACCTCCCAGGGGATGCGTGGCGACCACCGTTTTGCTCGCGATATCCACTACCGCCAGTTCGCCGCTGGTGTTGATGAAATCCACCGATGTATTGACCGCAACCAACGCGTGGCGGCCCTTGACCGCAACCGAGGTAGGCTCGCCGTTCAAGGCCAAGGCGCCGAGAGCCACCGGATGCGCGGCGTCGGTGATATCGACGAAACCCAGCGCCTGATTTTCGCCGTCGGTATACACCAGGGTATTGCCGTCTTCACTCGCGGCCACGATTTCCGCTACGCTTTCCCGGTCGATGGCTGCGTTCAAATATGCGGGAAATACGGCGACGCGATTGAAGTACGCCTGTTGCTGGCGGTGCAAATGGGGCTTTTTCGCCTCGGGCTGAGCCTTGACACCGACATGTGCAAGCGCAATCGCGACGCCTGCCAGCAGCGCCGACCAGGTGGGTAGGGAATTCATGGGCGGATGTCTCCTTAACGGTGGTGATCGATCCGTTAAGATAGTAACGCCTGAATATGTCGGCTCTGTGACTACCTAGAGGTACCAGTTCATCGTCAATTCGACCTCGGTGACGTAGCGGCCGCGCTCATGCCGTTGCTCCAATCGGTAGCGCAGCGCGGACTGGCGGCCTACGGGAAAACTCTGCCGCCAGCGGGCGCTCCAGGTCGTGTCGGTCTCCCCCAACGCATAGCGGATGCCGCCCAGCGACAGCTCGGCGCTCGAGTGTCGCCAGAACAGCAGCGTACCGACAGACACGCCACCGCCCAGGCTGTAATTGTCGCGATAGGCCTTGCTCGCGTTGAGCTGCCCCTGCAACAGCAGATACGCCAGGTGCCGTTGCCGTAGTCGGTAGCTGACGCCCGTGCTGCCGCCGAGGTGCGCAGCCGAATCCCGGCCGTTGTCGGTCAGCACACGCTCGATGCCGGTATCCACGCTCCAGGACACCGGCTTGAAAAACGCGTCGCGCGGCGTCAGCGAGCGGATATCGATCAGCGTAAAACGGTCGAGTTGCAGACTGCTGTCGTCGGGGACGTAGCGGGCGTGCAGGTCGAGAAAGTTGATTTGCGAACCACGAGTGTAGCCGGGCAAGGGGTCGAGCACGTCGTGGTAAGCGGGGCGAAAGCGCAGACTGAGGAACCCGTCGCCGTCGCGCCAGCCCCCGCCCGTCGCCAGGCGCGCGGTGCGGTGACCCTGTTCGGGTTGATACGCCGGGCGGCGTGCGTCCGGCCACATACGCCCGGCCGGTAGCCGGCTACGAGCGGTCAATAGCTGGTAGTTGCGCTTGGCATAAGGATCGGGACCGGACGCTTGCACGGCGCGGTAGCGATTGTAGTCGTAGGCCAGTTCCAGCGCCCGCGCCCGCTCGACCGTGCCGGTCAACGGCGCAAGCAACGCGTTTATTTTCCCCGCCGAGGGATCGGCAAGCTGCAATATCCGGCTGTCGTCGCCGCGAAAAATACCGAGGCGTTGCTCTATCAGCGTGGTCGTCGCCGGGCGGTATGCGGCGTGTCGCGCCATGCCGTTGTCGACCACCGCGCGCACGGTGTCGGACGGAATGGCCTTGACGGAAAAGTCGTCGGTCAGTCGCGCCCCCGGGCGCGCCACGTCGAGCAGCGACAGGACGTGATAGGAGCAGTTCTCGGTAAGAAAATAATAGTCGAAACGAATGCGCCTGAGTTCCCACGCATGGCGCAACAGCTGATCGATTTCCGCTTGCGTGAGATCCAGATCGTATTCCCAGATGTCACGGCTCTCGATATCGTTGTATTGTTTGATCTTCTCGTAGTAGGGCACAATGGAGAAGATGCCGGGATAACCGCCGAACAACCCCTTGTAGCTGTAAACCAGTCCGTTGTCGCCGGCGTCCGCATCCGCCGCGTAATTCAGTGCGAAAGCCGCCAGTGGGGTATCACGACGCGAATCGGCCGGCGTCAACCGCAACAGCGTGTGGCCGAACATCGACGAGGGACTGTTCAGGTAGGAGGCCGGAAAAATCAGCGTGACGCGTTCGGTTTTCAGCGTCTGCAGCCAGGCGTGGAACTCCGCGCAGGTTTTTACCGGCAGGCCGAAGGCACGCAGATCAAGCCGCTGATCCAGCCAGTGCAGACGGGCGGGAAAACGGCACTGCGGGTGCTGGTCGTCGTCCCCCTCCCGGAAGAAGGCGCGAACGGTCGCCTCCAGTTCCGCCTCGGGTGAGGTTTTGCCATTGCGGGCGTTGAAAAACCGCGGGTCGTCGGCCTGGCTGCGGAAACCCGAAGCCTGTCGCTGATAGTGCAGCAGACGCAGCCAATAATCGTCTTGCGCCAGACCCGCGGCGCGGGCCTGGGCGATCGCCCGGTCCAGCGGCGCCGACTGCGCACAGGCGGCGGACATCAACAGCAATACGCCTGCCCAGACGACGGGCAGCAGCGACCAGCGAAAATTCATCCAGTGAGTGTCGACGAGTTCGGGAAAGTCAGGCTGACGCGGGTGGCGGCACAACCACCACCGGGCCGCGCAAGCCGCCCGCCGCTGCCGCGGCGGGCGCTGGGGATCAACCGGCGTATCGGGCCAGTATCGGATCCTGTTTCATAACATTATTGAGCGCACTGATCACTTCACCGCTACGGACCTGTTCGCCGGTGAAGATGGCAGTGAAGCGTTCGTGAGTGACTTGCTGGAAATGGGCTCTGTCCTGCGGTTCGATACCGATCAGACTGGCCAGCGCGTCCAGCGACTCACCCGAGCCGTTGGCCATGTCGCGTGCAACCTTCTCCATGTTCTTGTCGAGAAAATCGGCCGCCGCCACGTCGATCGGCTGATCGACATCACAGCCCAACGTGCCGCTGGTCATGCCGAACGTCTGGTTGCCGAGGGTACCGTTGGTCGTCGCCGCGAGCACATGAGGGGCGACACCGCTCTGCCCTTCAAAGATCATGGCGCCGACACCGCAGCCCGGACCGGAATTGGTGGCGGCCAGTGCTGTTCCCGAACCGGCCAGCAACGCCATTGCCAAAGTCGCTCTTTTCATTATGCATCTCTCCTTTTGCAGTCGATTTTCGAAGATAATTCCGTGGAACAGCAGCAGGATAAGCGTTCCCTTTGGCGGCTGTCAACGTAAAGCCGGCGCCGGGCGCAATGACAAAGAAAAGCCCCGCTCCAGGAACGGAGCGGGGCTTAGTGGGGGCCTACGGTCGCAGCCGCCCTTTGGCGTCAGAACTCGCCCTCGTCATCCGGCGTATCGGCCATTCCGGAGATGTAATCCGGCGGATAGACGAAGCCCGGAGGCGGCGCGCCGCGCAGCGGCTAGATGGCCGGGGAGCCGAACTCGATGGTCGAGTCGACCAACTGGTTGAGTAGATTGTAGCGCGGGAAGAACGGCATGTCCGACGGCGCCACGTTGCCGCCCAGGCCGGTGGCCGTATGCACCAGGGTACCGTCCAGGTCGTAGACATCGATGGCGGTTTCGGCGATATAGCGACGCACCACCTCGACAGCATCGACCACTTCAATGTCGCCGGCGCTACGGGCCGTCTTGTAGGCCACCGGATCGACCAGCACCAGCGTGCCGTCAGGCTTCTTCGCCAGGATCAGCGTCTTGTCCTCGACGCACTTGCGTAGCGCATCCGGATCCCCCGGGAACTGGTTGTTGCACGCGCCGCCCGGAACGATCTGGTTATGGTTGATGCGGTTGGGGTCACCGTCGTAATAGTAGGAGGCATAGACGATTGTTGGCACGTCCTGCAATGGCGTGCCGTCCCACAACTTGGCGTTGGACACGCGCGAGCCGTTGAGGTGTACGGCCGGGTTGAAGTTGGCCGCAAACGGATCGAAGTCGAACGTGATACCGCTGTAATCCCATGCCCAACCGCCCGACCAGCGGGTGACCAGCGGGTTCATGGTGCTGTTGCCGCCCAGCTCGATGTTCTGCAACAAATTGCGCGGCCAGTCCAGATTGCCGGTCTTGTTGTCGTTGCTCGGGGTGGATGGGATGCCCGCCTTGGCAACCTGCGGACCGATCGGTATGTAGTGGTACAGGTCACCCAGCGTAATGTCGCCCGGCGGAATCGTGTTGGTGTAACGGAAGCCACGAATTTCGCCCACCTGTGCGCCGGTCAGCGCGCGGAACGCATCGACGATGATATCGTGACCGGTTCCTTCGATGACCGCCGGCATGATGAAGTTGGCCGGATCGAACTCGTTGGAGAAGCGGTTGCGCGACAATTCGATCTCGGTGGTTCCGATCACCGTGTCCAGCGGCTCGTCGAGCGTGGCGTCGTTGTACGGATTGGTGTAGTACCAGGCGTCGAGATTGGCCTGCCCGTCGGCGAAGCCACCGCTTTCATAAGGCTCAAGCACTTCGGCCACCAGCGCGGCGATCTTGCTGTCTTGCGGCGTGTCCTCGGTGATGTCGTGCCGGGTCCATTCCCACTCGTCGAGCTTGCCGCCCTTAAAAGAGATCTCCAACTCGCCGACCTGAGCCGCGTCTTCGCCCTCTTCGACGATCAGCGTTTTGCCACCGCTCGGCTGTGTCACCACCACCGGTACCAGGGTGCGCTCGTGCATGTCGGACGAGAAGATCAGATCGATGCCGTCGAAGTTCTCGCCGTTGTAGATGTTCTCGGCAAGACCTGCTTCCGATAACAACACCACCAGATCGACGCCCTCATCCTCGCGCAGCAGTTTCACCATCTTCGGAATCTCGGGGTCGACCCGGAAACCATTGCCCGGATCGTTGGGATCCTGGTTCGGATGCGCGCCACTCCAGTTGATCGGCCGGTTCTGCGGGAAACGCACCTCGCCTTTGCAGTTGGTGAAACTGACGCCATTGGTAATGAACGAACTGACCACCTGCGGCCCGCGGTTGGTGGTACAACCGAAAATGCCGATTTTGATGCCTTTGACGGTCATGATTTTGTACGGACGGGTCAGCAGATTGCCGACGCCCTTATTGACCACGCCGACGTCCAGCGGACGCGTGCCGTTGATATAAGCGTTGGACGCCACGGCACCCCAGCGATAGGCGTCGGGAAAGGGCTTGCCGAAGGTCGGCTTGTGTCCCTGCTCGAACGGCGGAATGCCGACCGCCATGCTCTTCCAGTCGTCGCCGGCGATCGGCTCGATGTCGCCCGGCAGGCCGAAATACTGCAAATAGCGGTAAATGCCGTAGGAGAATTCCCAGTTTCCGGGGGTGAAGGCGTCTATCCCCAGCTGGTCCACCACCCGGACCAGGGCCTCGCCACGGGTGAATGTCGCTTCGGCGCTGCCGGAAATGGTATCGCCGGTATGCACGTGAACCACTCTGCCCTTGTTCTTTTTGCGGATCTTCTTCACTACATGTGCCACACGGGCCAGACCGCCTTCTTCCAGCGCGGATCCGGCACGCAAATTCGCGTGCGCTTCCAAGTCGCCATGAAAGTCACCGGTGTGTATAAAGACGATTTTTTGCTTTTTGCCGTAAGCGTGATCGTCGTCATGATCGTCGTCGTGATGCTTCTTGCCTGCGTAAGCGGTGGAACCGAACGCAAGCGCGCCCGAAACCACCAATGCAAGCAGTGTTCTCATTGTCGACATGGGTCTCTCCTCCCTAAACGGGTTGTATTTTTCGGTAGCGACCGCTGCAGTCTATGGCAGTGCCATTGTGGAAATAACTGGGTTCTACCCGAGCCCTGACTAGGGACGTCCCTAGGCCTGTTGGCCGCTGGAGAACTGACCGATGGGTGCCCGGATTTTTTTGACCGCAAAGATAAACGCGCGACGTCACCGGCCTGGCTGCAAATGCCGGCACACCGCGCAGCAGCGCTAACTGGTTGAAAATCCAGCCTCTCCACAGACAAACCTGTAGGTAGACTCGAACTTAGGACCGCCATATAATTGGCACACGCCAGATCCAGGCCTTTTACCCAGAATGGCCACAGCCCAAAACGTAATAGCTAACGGATTTCCGGCCCGGATTTTTGCGAGAAAAGACAACCTTATTCGAGCCCTAAACCAACGCACACTAATCCGGCTGCCGGCTGGAGAAAATTCTCATGCGATTTAAAAAACCAACAATAATCATGCTGTCGTCGATCATAGTGGTTATCTTATTGACTGCCTGCGGCGGCAGCGGAGGAAGCAATCCGAGCAAAACTCCGGCAAGCAAGATTAAGTACAGCGGAAATACCAACCCGGCGGAGATTACGCGCGCAGACGCCGCGACAATGGTGGACGACATCCTCGGTGCTGGGGATGAGTACGGCGCCTTTCGGATCGCGACGACGACCGGAGCATTGCCCAAACGAAAGATCTCTTTGACCACTACACTGCGCCAGCTGACCGAGCTAATCCGGTCAACCGATTTTAGCCCTGCGGAACAAAGCCGCAGTAGCACAGGTAGCGTACAGATTGCAGCGGTACCTGTAAGCCAAGTCCAGGCCTGCGATCAAGGCCAGGGAAAGACCACACTGAAGGGAGCCCTGGCAAACAATGGTACCGGAACGCTCACGGTCTCGTTCAAAAATTGCTCGATTGATGGCGATCGTTTCAATGGGGACGTGAAACTCAATGTCGAGCAATTCGATTTTACTGCCGGTTTACCGGTAAAGTCTGTCTATATCATCCAGAATCTCAGCATTGTCGGGATCGACGGCGACTTTTCTATGGGTGGAACTTTATCATCGACAATCACTAATGACAGCGAAATATTGACTGCTAACGTTGTCTTTATAGACAACGTTAACGGTGATGCCCTCAAAACAGAAAATTTTGTGGTCGGTTATTACTACTCACCCTACAACCCAACTCCCTTTACGATGTCGCTGGGAGGAAGGCTTTATGACAGCCAGTTAGGGTATGTTGATGTCCAGACTAAAACGGGACTTCGATTTCCAGATCTCGCCTCCAAATACCCTTCAGCTGGCGGGCCTCTCATTATTCAAGGAAGTAACGGCGCCAAGGTCTCAGCGATTATCGTCTCTGCCAGGACAGTACGGCTAGAAGTCGATGTCAATGGTGACTCGATCATTGACGTTGCAGGGACTATTCCCTGGAGCAATCTCGGTCAGGTGGCATCGCCACAAAACACCCCGCCGGTGGCGAAAGCCGGATCTGACAAATCAATTTTCAGGAATCAGCAAGTCACTATTGATGGCGGTGACAGCTTCGACCCTGACTATAACTTAATAAATTTTCGATGGTCACTGGTATCTAAACCTGCGGGCAGTAGTGCGCAATTGACCTATTTCGACCGTTCCTCGACTTCGCTGACACCAGACCTTACAGGAGAGTACCACATAGCGCTGATCGTCAATGATGGAAAGTTAGACAGCATAGCAGACGAAATGACTGTAACCGCGATGAATCGACCGCCGGTGGCAGCTATTAGCGGCGCCCGCGTCATGTATCAGAAAGATAAGGCTGGCTTTTCTGGTCTAGGAAGTTCCGATCCGGAACAAGACCCACTAAGCTACCAGTGGCAGGTCACCCAAAGCCCTCCAGGCAGTCTGGTCTCCCTTACTGGAGATACTAGCGCGGTGGCTTACTTTTCCACTGATACACCGGGTGACTACACTATGTCGTTGACGGTTACTGATGCTCAGTACAACAAGAGCAGCAGTCATAGCTTTCATGTCTATTCGCAAACCGATTTTACCTGCTCAACTGAACAGCTGTACGCTCCCAGCGCACAAGGTCGTCTAACGCTCGACACTAAACTAGGCGGTCCGCTTTGGGATTTTTTACCCCTTTGTGACGGCTGGCTTTATCACACCTATGGCATAGGGGTAACGTTGGTCAATGCCATACAAGGGTTCGAACTGACGCACTGGGAACTACCTTTCTCGCCCACAAGCCTGGGGCTTACAGCCGATCAAGGCACTCTATTCGCCGGTGGCCATTCGGTAACAAAATTGGATATTTCGACGGCAAACGTGGTTTCTGTGCCGCTCGATCGCCGAGCCTATAAAATCCTAAGAACGACAAACGATAGTGCCCTCGTTTATGCCAATGCCACCGCGTCGTATGACCCCAGGATTTATTATCTCGACTTTCAGACACAGAGTGCGATAGAACTACTGAATCCTTCTGCCTTCTCGATTGCCGGACTAGGTTTCGACGAAAAACATAACAAACTGTTTATTTCAAGAATGGGCAACAATACGGGACAAGTTGCAATCGACCGGTATAGTTACGACTCGGTCAATCCGTCGCTGGCTTATGATACATCCACCCCCGTGTTTAGCCGGATAAACGGAAACCGCACTATCGGCATATCACCGGATGGCAACCAAGTAGCACTTGTAAATGGGGGCATAAGCGAAGTACTTGATTTTGACGCGGCTACCTTGACACTGAAATCCAGCACCTGGATAGGAGAAACCACGCCGGCCTATAGCCCCGATGGGGCGTATATCGCATCCATTCGGGACAATGTGATCTACGTCCAGTCCGTCAGCGACAAAACCGTAGCGCGCAGTTATCCGATCACCTGTTCCGATTCGAGCGTTCCGCGAAGCAGCATCGTAAAATTCTCCCTAGGGGGAAATCTTATTTATTCGTTGGCAGCCTGCCGTAATCAAGACTATGAACTCCTTTGGTTTTCATTCCGGCCTTAACGAAGACCTGTCGCAGCGCACAATGCCCGAGCATGAAACTAAGCAATAGTGACGACAACTACCGGGGCCCTCACCCTCACCAGGATCGTTCCCGCCGCGACCTAGCTGTTCGGCTCTGAACTCGGGCCGCTGTGCCCATCGCGACCCCGTCTGACGGCCTGTCGGGGTACCGAGTCCGCAGTTTGACTTCGCTCCGAAGTCCGTCGCCCCCCCAACAACAGAAAGACCTATTTCGGAGCGTCTTCTGGCGCCGCAGCGAAACCGATCTCATCCCGGGAAGCTGTAGCCGAACTCTTCCAGCTCGAACGCATATGCCTGCTTAACCGCCTGTATGCTCTCCTCGTCGTAGAGTTCGCCGATGGAAACCGAGGCATCGCGGCTGTCCGCTTTCAACCGAGGAATACGTTCCGGCTCGAAGGGCACCCCGATTTTATCGCATACCCGGCCGACGCCGTTTTCCAGATCTTCGTACCGAATCAGAAAGTCGACGCAGGTTTCACCATCTATGACATACTTGTCCCTATCCATGGCCTCAACGCCGCTTCTGATCCATTGCCGAAATCTTGCGGATATAGTGCCGCTCTCCAAGACACCCGTGCCGCCCTGCTTTTCGAGAAAGAAGAAATAAGAAACCAGCTTGTCGTAAGGATTACGCACGACGCAGAATTTGAAATACCGATCCCATATCTCGTCACCCAACCTGGTTTTGATATCGCTGGCGGACATATGGTTGAACCAGTCCTTGCCCGAGCTGTCGGCGCCCCGATAACCGATGATACCCGTCGAACTGACGTACTCTTCCCGCGCATGGGAAAACGCCCACTCACCTTCAGGCATGCAATATTGTTCGAAATAGGATTCTATGGAGGTTCCGGCCGTTTTGACCGTCTTTGTGTAGATGAACCTGTTTCTGTGACTGACGAGCATATATTTTTTCGTTCCTTATAACCGTTCAATCCCATAAGAATAAAGTTTCTATATCGAAAATAACAATACCGCTTGGGCGACTGAAGAACTCAGTCGCCCAAGCGGTAACCCGGCGCTCTCAATGTTCCGGAAGCGCCAGACAGGACCCAACCGCTAGCAGCCCTTAGACCTACTGACCCCGGCAGGCATTCATTGCGACGTCGAACCAGGGGGTATCAGTGGAACTGGTCGCGGTATCACAGGCAGGAGCGTAAATCATAAGGTGCGGAATCTGGCTACCCGCCGCCGCGGTGTCGCAATTCCCGCTGACATCGCAATCGGTCTCCACAAAGAGGTCGTTGCCGGTCACCGACGTGGCGACAGCCGGAACAGCCGGATACGAAGTATCCAGTGGTGGCAACGTGCTACCGGCCTGCCACAGGAAGGGCGAAAAGACCTTGCCGGAGGAGTTGACACCCGTGGTAGCGCGCAGCGCCCTGCCGCTACCGCCCGGGTTCAAGGTGAATGCGGTACCCGGCGTGTGCACAACACCACTCGAATCACTCCGAATACCGATTACATCGATAGTCTGGGTAGCGGCCACCAGATTCAGCCCGACGATGCCCCCGTGCATATGGAAGGTTCCGCTGTCCTGGGTGGTTACCCCGATGATCAGAGACAGGGCGGCGTTGACCGCCGCCGGGTCCGGCACGGTTGCCCGGACCGACGAACCGAACATCTGCACCATTGCATTCCCGCCGACATCGACGACGCCGCTTGCCCGGGGAGCCGTACCGGTAGACGGGCCTAACTCCGTCCTGATTTCGGAGGCATAGAACCACGACTCGCCGCACTCCGTTAAATAGGCACCCTCAAAACTCTGATTGCTGATCAAGCGCGAATCGAACCAGTAATGAACCGGATGCGCTCCGTTGCAATCCTCGATCTGATCGCGCCAGGCATTCCACATCCCTAGGACGTCGACGTTGACCCAGCGGGAACTGCCGCCCCCCATCCATCTGACAGCATACGAGCCGGTGCTCGCATCCAGCGTCATATCCTGGAAACTGATATTCTCGCAATTCGTGATCTGGGCGACATTACCGCCCGTCTTGAAGATCGTACTGTTCACACCGGATCCGATGAAAGAAACGTTCCCCTTGTTATTGCAGACGAAGAGCTCGTTATCGTAAACGCCGGGGCCGATCTTGACCGTCACAGGCGCGGCAGCGGTGGGATTTCGGGTATTCCACAACCAGTCCTGCATGGCGGTTATATCAGTAAAGCAGGTTGAGCCGGTATGGCTGCTGCAGTCCTTACGATAAAAAATGGTATCCGTATCGACAGCGGATACGTTCTGTGCAGACAGTGAAGAAAACAGGATAATGCTGGAAATGACTGAAACCATCCTCATGATAGATCCTCCGTTTTATTTTCGATAGCGTCAGCGGGCAGACAGCCCGACTTCTGCTGGACATCTTGGCTTTGCCCCGGGTGACTCGGGTACATCCCCATACCTTCCACGAACCGCCCGCAATTCGGCGGCGACCTTTGGCCGCCGGCATTGTGACGACAGAGCGGGTTCGTAGTGGCACAGTCAAGCCGGTCCGATCGGACCCAGGGACGTCCGTACCGGCTGTAAAGTCACCGGCAGCCAAGCTGGATATCGCCTATGGGTTGATAAAAGATGAAATTGGTGCGATTGCGACAACGACACAGCGCTTCATACATCCTCCATAATGTTATTCAGCCCAACCTCGGGCAGATTTATTAAAGAACGACAAAGAACAGCGGCGAGACTGGAAATGCGGCTTTTTTGCATCCGCTTTAAATAGACTAAACCACCAGGCAGAAAAATCAAGCCGGATCGAACCGTCGTACAGATACCACAGAAAGATCAGACAAGCGTTATCGTTTTTAATGCACGCCGCAGGGATCGAACCGTATCCCGCGGATCCGGTTCATACTGCGCCCGCACAATAGCGCCATCGACAACCAGAGCGATGGCCTCGGCCTGTTGTTTACGCCCTCTGCCCGGCGGTAGCAGTCGCATGATGACAGCCGCCATCGCGTGCTTATGGCGCTGTGCTATGGCGACGACGTCCGGGAATTCATCACCCAGCTCGCTGACGCTGTTTATAAACGCGCAGCCGCGGAAATCGGGCCGCCCGAACCATTCGCTCAGCGCCGGCACCAAAGCATTCAGATCGTTGCCATGGCGCGTCACGGCGTCGATGAACCAGCTGATCCAGCGTTCGTGGCGGTCGTCAAGGTAGGCACGAATCAGATCGTTCTTGCTGGGGAAATGGCGATAGAAGGTCACCTTGGTGACCTTCGCCTGGGCAATAATCCGGTCGATTCCGGTGGCCCGAATGCCGTGACCATAAAAGAGACGATGCGCCGTCAGCAATAAGCGTTGGCGGGCAGACGGCACACCCGTCAGCGTATTGGCATCCGGAATTTCCATTTATCAAGTGTAGACAACTTTGTCTACATCGGCTAGTCTCCGTATGTAGACAGATCGGTCTACATACACTCGGAGGCACGCAAAATGGAAAACAAACCCCCTGTCCCGCCGTTTACGGCCGCATCCGCGGCCGAGAAAGTCCGCCTGGCGGAGGACACCTGGAACACCCGCGATCCGGATCGCGTGGTGCTCGTCTATACACAGGACACCTGCTGGCGCAACCGCGCCGAATTCCCGCAGGGCCGTGAGCAGGTGCACCAGTTTCTTCAGCGCAAGTGGGCGAAGGAACTGGACTATCGGCTGATCAAAGAATTGTGGAGTTTCACCGACCAGCGCATCGCCGTGCGCTTCGCCTACGAATGGCACGATGATTCCAATCAGTGGTTCCGCTCCTACGGCAACGAAAACTGGGAATTCAACCCCCAGGGCTTCATGGCCCGACGCTTTGCCAGCATCAACGACCTGCCAATCCGCGAGTCCGAGCGCAAGTATTTCTGGCCGCTGGGTCGTCGTCCGGATGAGCACCCGGGACTGAGCGAGTTGGGGCTGTAGCCTCCGAGCGGATGCGATAAGCCTGATGCAGTGGTGCGCCGGTGTACGACATACGTCTGCCTGGGCGGCGTGGCGAAATCTTCGGACCGATTCGTCGTACGGGGTTGTCTATTACATTTTACAAATGGACACCCCACCATCGACAAGCATAGCGCTACCCGTTGTGAAACTGGACGCGTCCGACGCCAAATAGAGCGCCGAATGGGCGATTTCTTCCGCACTCGCCTGGCGTTTCAGCGCGTGAATAACGTTTACGAACGCCCCGATTTTCGGATCCGTACCAAATTCATCGGCCTTCGGGGTCAAAGTCCCGCCGGGCACCAGGGCATTCACACGTATCCCGTGACTTCCGTATTCGGCCGCCAGCGCTTTTGTCAGGCCGACCAGTCCCGCTTTGCTGGCCGCGTAGGCGGACATTTCCGGCATTCCCAAGGTATAACCGACAAACGACGCGGTGAAGATGATAGAACCGCCCCGGTCCTTCATAACCGGTATCTGATATTTCGCCGCGAGAAACCCGCTGGTCAAATTGGTCCGTAGTAAAAGCTCCCAGTCGTCCAGATCGATGTCGGTGACGGCAGCCTTTTTCAACATGCCCGCGTTATCGAAAGCGACGTCGAGACCACCAAACTCGCTCATGGCGAGATCGACCAGCGCCTGGTTGTAATCCTCCTGCGCAACATCGCCCGCGAGTGCGATGGCGATGCCGCCCTGGTGAGAGATTTCGGTCACCAGCCTGTCGAGTAGCACGGCGCGCCTTGCGCCAACCACCACTTTGGCCCCCGCTTTGGCGAACAGCCTGGCTGTGGCCCGGCCGATACCGGAACTGGCGCCCGTTACAAGGGCCACTTTGTGGTCGAGGTTCATCATTAGGAGGACTCTCCGCTTGCAACAAAAAGTCATTATTGCGGAATGCGAAACCCAGGCGACCCGATTCTTGCGCTATGGAATCTCACACCCAGAGGGATCCGAACCCCCAATGAGTTGGTTCCCCGTCGATCAGCAGGGCGATAGTTGTTTGATTTAACTATTTTATTATTAGCCTACCGTTGCCATACACGCGACGCTCTGTACTACCGAGCACGCCCGATCTTAGCAATATCCCGCGCTGTACTCGACGCCGTTCCCGACTGATGCTATTGGACTTCCCCCGGAACCGTAGTGGCTGAGAAATACCAGGCACTGGTGAATCTCGGTATCGCCAATACCCGCATGAAAGATTTTTACGATCTATGGATCATTGCCCACGAATTTGGCTTTGATGGCAAGACGCTATCCACAGCGATCCGCAACACCTTCCAACGTCGGCAAACTGCCTTGCCGGAAACTACCCCGTCAGGGCTCAGCCCTGCATTCTATGAAGATGTTCAAAAGAATGCGCAATGGAATGCCTTCCTACAAAAAGGCAGGCTTACCACACAAGCGGTCACGCTAAAGGACGTCTGTCTTTTCTTGGAAACTTTTCTTGGCTCACCCATACAGGTAGTACTCCAAGATAAAGATTTCAGTAAAATGTGGGAACCCGGCGGCCCCTGGCGGTGATAAAATACGATCGCCCGCGAGGAATCGCTGTAAGAGCATCCCCTGATGTACTTTTGAAAGAAAAACATATTCCTTTTTCTCTGAAAGCGCAGCCTAATTCAAAGCCACGCCGACCCTAGACTGTAGTGGCTAAGTATTTTGGTCCACCGTTTTAGAGAAAAACCAATAGTTTTCCTCTGCCTGGTTTGGTGGCAAACCACCATTGTGTTGATGAGGACGGTACTGGCTATAATAACCACCAATGTACTGCGCGATCATCCG
>JASBST010000097.1 GCA_030148775.1 Thiogranum sp. | reverse complement strand
GTACCAGTTGGCGCGGCAGCAGGTGATTGCGCGCGATATCCATTTTTTCGCTCGCCAGATAGCCCGACAGCTGGATGACTTCCATGCGGTCGAGCAGCGGCCCGGGAAGGGTGTCTAGCTGGTTGGCCGTGCAGATGAACAAAGCCTTGGACAGGTCGAAGGGGACATCGAGATAGTGGTCGAGAAAGTCGTTGTTCTGTTCCGGGTCGAGCACTTCGAGCAGCGCCGAGGCCGGGTCGCCGTGGTAGGAGGCACCGACTTTGTCGATTTCGTCGAGCATGATCACCGGATTGGCCGACTGCGTGTCTTTGAACGCCTGGACGAACTTGCCGGGCATGGCACCGACGTAGGTGCGCCGGTGCCCCTTGATCTCGGCTTCGTCGCGCATGCCGCCGAGCGAAAAGCGGAAGAATTTACGTCCCAGGGCGCGCGCAATGGAGCGCCCGAGGGAGGTCTTGCCGACGCCGGGCGGGCCGACAAAGAGGATGATCGAGCCCGATACTTCGCCTTTCATGATGCCGACGCCGATGAATTCGAGAATCCGCTGCTTGATGTCGTTCAGACCATCGTGATCGGCGTCGAGGATCTCCTGCGCGCGTTCCAGGTCGAGCTGGTCCTCGGTGTATTTGCCCCAGGGCAGCAGGGTCAGCCAGTCGAGGTAGTTGCGGGTGGTGGCGTATTCCGGCGACCCGGTCTCGAGCACGGAAAATTTCTGCATTTCCTCGTCCAGGCGGGCTTTGGCCGGCGCTGGCAGGCTGAGCGCGTCGATGCGCTCGCGGAATTTGTCGATCTCCGCGGTGCGGTCGTCTTTGGAGATGCCGAGTTCTTTCTGAATGACCTTCATCTGTTCGCGCAGAATATGTTCGCGCTGGTGCGCCTGCATCTCCTGCTCGACCTGTTTGCGGATATGCGCCTGCGCCTTGGCGACCTCGAGTTCCTTGTTGATCAGCACATGGACGCGTTCCAGACGGGTCAGCAGATCGACCGCTTCCAGCACCTCTTGCTGCTCCTGGCGCGCCGAGGTGGTCAGGCTGGCGGCGAAGTCGGCCAGATGGGACGGATCGTTGGGATGGAAATTGTCCAGAAACAGTTTGAACTCTTCGCCGTACAGCGGATTGAGCGGTATCAGTTCCTTGATGGTGTTGATGACGGCGATGGCGTACGCCTTGATTTCCGGAATCTCCTCGTAACGGGCCTCGGGGAAGTATTCCACGCGCGCGCTGAACGGCGCCTGGCGATTCAACCAGTCGACGATGCGAAACCGCTCCACGCCTTCAAGCAGCACCTGCATGCGACCGTCCTGGCGCGCGACGCGGTGGATGCGGCAGGCGGTGCCCATGCGATAGAAGTCCGTCACCCCGGCCTGTTCGGCGCGGTCGGTTTTGACCAACACCAGTCCGATAATGTTATGGGCATTTTCCTGAGCCGCGCGGATGGTCGCGTCCCAGGGCTTCGGATCCACCAACAGGGGGATGGCCTGACCCGGGAAAAAGGGGCGTTCCGATACCGGCAAAACCGGACTGGCGCCGGGCAGGATGTCGCGCGCGCGCACGAGTTCACTGTTGGGCGCTTGGTGATTGGAGGATGTGTTGTCGGGGGATTCGATTTCCATTAGCTCGGTCTTATTAGTTGGTTGGGCGGAATAGTTTCCACTAGCTCACATGGGGTTCTTCGGCCAGCATTTCAACGCGTAAACCGGTCCGGTGCATTAAAGAAAGATATCCACATTGGCTGTGGATAAGTGTGTGGATCAGCGGGGTGAAAAGGGTCTCCGAGTCAGGAAGGACGGGGCGGCGGACGAATTGGTGATTTTTAATCCATGTAATTTATCTATTTTATTACAGTTAGATAGAGTGCTTATCTGAATTAATAATGAGCTGATAGGCACTTCGTTCAGCGTTTCGCCTGATCGGATGCATTCTGTGAATAAATGACAAACCGGTCGAGAAGGATATATCGTCGGGAGAATCCGCAGGGCGGAGCCAACCGCAGTTCAGGCAGCGATGGTTGGAGGCTGCCTGCCGGGCAGCGGTTAAACAATTTAACAGCGGTCATGTTGCGGCAACATCATGTTTAATGAATTTTTGCTACAGTGCGCTGTCTACTTCTGGTTTGGGTTGTCGGTAATTAAGGTAACAATAAAGTGATCAAGCGACTGGTTCTGGTCATCCTCGTTCTATTGCTGGTGTTTGGGGGAATCTTCGGCTGGAAATACTATGCCGGAATGAAAATGGCGGCGCAGATGTCGGGGCCGCCGCCGGCGGCGGTCATTGCCTCGGCCGAGGTCAAGGAACAGCGCTGGCAGCCTTATCTGCAATCCGTGGGCAGCGTGGAGGCGGTGCAGGGGATCTTTGTCACCACCGAGCTGGCGGGAAAGGTGGATAAGATACTCGCCAGCTCCGGACAGCGGGTCGCAGCCGGCGATCTGTTGCTGCGCCTCGACGACAGTGTCGATCAGGCCGACCTGCAGGGGTTGATCGCTCAGCGTAAACTGGCGCAATTGCAATACGAGCGCAACAGCAAGCTGCTCAAGGACCGTTCCGTGTCGCGCTCCGATTTCGATCAGTCGCGTGCCAGCCTGGACAGCGCCGAGGCCGCCGTGGCGGCGAAACAGGCGCTGATCCGCAAAAAGGCGATCCGCGCGCCGTTCGGCGGCCAATTGGGAATCGTCGATATCAATCTCGGTCAATATCTGTCGCCGGGCGACGCGATTGTGTCGCTGCAGTCGCTGGATCCGGTTTTCGTCGACTACAGTCTGCCCGAGCGTCATTTCGCCGACGTGCAGCCGGGGCAGGCGGTGGAAGTCCGCGTGCAGGCCTGGCCCGGACGCGTGTTCAAGGGCAGTATCAGCGCCATCGACCCCGGCATCGATCGTGCGACCCGTACCTTGCGGCTGCGCGCGACGCTGGATAATCCCGAGCACCTGTTGCGCCCGGGCATGTTTACCGAGGTTAACACCGTATTGCCGCTGCGCGACCATGTGCTGACCCTGCCGCGCACCGCGGTCACCTATAATCCTTACGGTGAATCTGTCTTTGTCATCCAGCAGGGCGATAACGGCGATGTGGTGCGCAATCGCCCGGTGACCACCGGTGCCGTGCGCGATGGCAGGGTGGAGATCACCAGCGGCCTGAAAGCCGGCGAAGTGGTGGTATCGGCCGGCCAGAACAAGTTGCGCAACGGTCAGGCGGTCAAGATCGACAACAGCGTGGAGCTGGATGGCAAGGTCAACGGCGGATGAATTTCACCGATTTGTTTGTGCGCCGACCGGTGCTGGCCAGCGTGGTCAGCCTGCTGATCCTGCTGGTCGGGCTGCGGGCGATCTTTTCCCTCGAGGTGCGCCAGTATCCGGAAACCAAGAATACCGTGGTCACCGTCACCACGTCGTATCCCGGGGCCAGCAGTGACCTGATCAAGGGCTTTATAACCACCCCGTTGCAGCAGGCGATTGCCGAAGCCGACGGCATCGATTATCTGCTTGCGCGTTCCACTCAGGGCCGGTCGACCATCGAAGCCCACATGGAACTCAACTACGATTCCAACGCCGCCGTGGCCGAAATCCAGGCCAAGGTCGCCAGTCAGCGCAATGTGTTGCCGGCGGAAGCCGAAGACCCGGTGATCGATTCGACCACCGGCGAGACCACCGCGTTGATGTATCTCGCTTTCTACAGCGACAGCATGAAGCCGTCGCAGATCACCGACTATCTGTTGCGGGTGGCGCAACCGAAACTCCAGGCGGTGCCGGGCGTGGCCAAGGCCGAGCTGATCGGCAACAAGACCTTCGCCATGCGCATCTGGCTCGATCCGCAGCGCATGGCCGCGCTCGGCGTCACTGCCAACGACGTGCGCGCGGTGCTGCAGGCGAACAACTATCTCGCCGGAATCGGCGAGACCAAGGGCGCTTATACCGCCATCACCCTGAGCGCGACCACGGATCTGGCCACGGTGGACGATTTCCGTAATCTGGTGGTCAGCTCGGCCGACGGCACACTGGTGCGTCTGGACGATATCTCGAGCCCCGAGCTGGGTGCCGAAGATTACGACTCCACCAGTTGGTATAAGGGCAAGCCGGCCATCTTCGTCGGGATCAAACAGGCGCCGGGCGCCAATCCTCTGGATGTCGCCAAGCGGGTGCGCGAACTGATACCGGATATCCGCTCCCAGTTGCCTGAAGGCCTGCTGGTTCATATTCCCTACGATGCCAGCGTGTTTATCGAGGACTCCATCGACGAGGTGTTCAGTACGCTGTTGGAAGCCGTCGGCATCGTGCTGGTGGTGGTCTATTTGTCGCTGGGGTCGATGCGCGCCGCACTGATTCCGGCGGTGGCCGTCCCCTTGTCGCTGGTAGGCGGCGCCTTCCTGATGCTGTTGATGGGCTTTTCCATCAACCTGTTGACGCTGCTGGCGATGGTGCTCGCCATCGGTCTGGTGGTGGATGATGCCATCATCATCGTCGAAAACGTGCACCGCCATATCGAGGCCGGCCAGAGCCGGATGCAGGCGGCGTTGATCGGCGCGCGCGAACTGGCGCTACCGGTCATCGCCATGACGACCACCTTGATCGCGGTTTACGCGCCGATCGGCTTCATGGGCGGCCTGGTGGGCACCTTGTTCACCGAGTTCGCTTTCGCTCTGGCCGGCGCGGTTCTGATCTCGGGGGTGGTGGCGTTGACGCTATCGCCCATGCTCGCCTCGCGGGTGCTCAAGGCGCATGGCCAGCAGGGCCGTTTCGAACAGTGGGTGGAAGGGCGTTTCGAGCGTTTGTCGGTCGCCTACCAGCGTCGTTTGCACGCTACCCTGAACGCCTTGCCGGTGACGCTGCTGTTCGCCACCGTGGTGCTGATATCGATCTTTTTCATGTTCGTCTCCAGCAAGCACGAGCTGGCGCCGGTAGAGGATCAGAGCATTCTCTTTTTTCAGGCCACCGCGCCGCAGACAGCGACACTGGACTACAATGAGGCCTACACGCGCCAGATCCAGGCCGCGTTCACCAGCGTGCCGGAATATCACGAAAGCTTTTTCCTGTTGGGGCGCGGCGAGCCGACGACGACTTTTGGCGGCTTCAAGATGGAGCAGCCGTCCAAGCGCGCCCGCTCGCAAATGGAGGTGCAGCCGGAAATCCAGGCCAAGCTGGCCAATATCGCCGGTTTCCAGACGGCGGTTTTCCCGCGTCCGAGCCTGCCCGGATCGGGTGGCGGTCTGCCGGTGCAGTTTGTCATCACCGCCGATGCCGGTTACAGAGATCTCAACGCGGTGGCCGATGAGTTGTTGGGCAAGGCCATGGCCAGCGGCCGTTTCATGTTCCTGATGAAGGACCTGCAGTACTCCCGTCCGCGCACCACGTTGGAGATCGATCGCGACCGCGCCGGGGACCTGGGGATCAGCATGGCCGATATCGGCCGCAATCTGGCGACGTTGCTCGGCGGCAACTATATCAATCGCTTCAGCCTCGACGGCCGCAGCTATCGGGTGATCGCGCAAGTGGCGCGCGAGTTCCGCCTGCAACCCGAGGTGCTGAAGCATTACTACATCCGCCCCGGCTCGGGCGACCTGGTCAGACTGACGCCGGCGGCGGCCGATGCGGCGCGCGCCGCAAACGGTCCCACGCTGGTACCGCTGGAGTCCTTCGTCCACTTCAAAAACAGCGTCGAGCCGAATCAGCGCACGCAGTTCCAGCAGTTGAACGCCTTGACGCTCCAGGGCGTGATGGCGCCGGGCGTCAGCCTGGGGGATGCGCTGGGCTATCTGGAAAAGACGGCGCGGGACCTGTTCCCGCGTGGCTTCAGCTGGGATTTCTCCGGCCAGTCGCGCCAGTTCGCGCAGCAGGGCAGTGCGCTGGTCGTGACCTTCTTTTTGTCGATTCTGGTGATCTATCTGGTGCTGGCGGCGCAGTTCGAGAGCTGGCGCGATCCGTTGACGATTCTCGTGTCGGTGCCGATGTCGATTGCCGGCGCGCTGGCATTCATCACGCTGGGATTCGCCACCATCAACATCTATACCCAGGTCGGGCTGATCACCCTGATAGGGCTGATCGCCAAGAACGGGATACTGATCGTGGAATTCGCCAACCAGCTGCAACTGACGCAAGGTCTGGACAAACGCGCCGCCGTCGAACGCGCCGCGGCGATTCGCCTGCGCCCCATTCTGATGACGACCGTTTCGATGATTGTCGCCATGGTACCGCTGTTGCTGGCCACCGGACCCGGAGCGGTGAGCCGTTTTCACATCGGCCTGACGATCGCCACCGGCCTGGGAATCGGCACCCTGTTCACGCTGTTCGTGGTCCCGGCGGTCTACCTGTTGTTGGGACGGGACCACCGCCGCGCTCAAACGGCGCCGTCACGCGGTCTGGAGGAGAGCCCGGGTTAGGGCTCAGTTGGAAAAGATGCTGACACGCTTCTCGTCGCGGGTGCGCTCCATGAACAACATATAAAGCGCGCCGGCGTCGGTATGGTCATCGTCGTCGAAGGGCGCGCCGACGGCGAGATCGTCGCTGCGCTCGTTGTCCAGGTTGCCCAGGTCGGTCAGCGCAGCGCCGAAATTGTCGCCACTGTTCAGATTCTCCTTGAACTTGCCGTCCTGCTGCGAAATTTTCGCTTCGCCTTTGACTTTGCCATTGGCTTTCATGAAAAGCAGCCAGATGGCGCCGCTATCGCCCGCGCCGTCGTCGCTCATCGGCGCGCCGACCGCCAGGTCACGCACGCCGTCGCCGTCGAGATCGCCGCTGCGGACAAGGGCGCTGCCGAAGCGGTCGTCGTCGGCCAGACGGCCGGAAAAGCCGGCCTCGTCCTGGGCGATCATCCGCTGGTCCTTGACACTACCGTCGCGATTCATGAGCAGTATCCAGACCGCGCCGCGGTTGCTGCCGCCGGCGTCATGTTGCGGCGCGCCGACAGCCAGGTCGGGGATCCCGTCGCCGTCCAGATCGCCCAGGCCGGGCACGGCGGCGCCGAAACGGTCGTCGGCATCGAGGCTATCCTTGAATTTGCCCTCGCCGTCACCGATTTCGTTGGCCGCGCGCACGCTGCCATTGGCGTTCATGAACAAAATCCAGACGCTGCCTTTCGCCGCCCCATTTTGCTGGCGCAGCGGTGCGCCGACGGCGAGATCGCGGATGCCGTCGCCGTCCAGATCACCCAGGTCGGTAACCGCCGCGCCGAACTGATCGCCGTCATCGAGCTTGCTCGGCAAGCCGCCGCTCTGGTCGGAGATTTTGCTGCTCGCGGTCACCGTGCCGTTGGCATTCAGGAACAGAACCCAGAGCGCGCCGCGATCGTCACCGCCGTCGTCGTCCATGGGTGCGCCGACCACCAGATCACGCGCGCCGTCGCCGTTCAGGTCGCCGATCCCGGCCAGTGCGCTGCCGAAACGGTCGTTATCGTCCAGGTCGCCGTTGAAACCGCCGCTGTTGTCGGCGATCTTAGTCGAGATGTCGACGCTGCCGTCGGCATTGAGAAACAGTATCCAGACCGCGCCGCGGTTGTCGCCGTTGTCATCGTCGCCGGGCGCGCCGACGGCGAGATCGACGACGCCGTCGCCTTCCAGATCGCCGATATTGCTCAGCGCCGCACCCCAGTTGTCGCCATCGTTGAGGCCGCCGCTAAAGTTGCCTTCCTGCGCGGAGACCTTCCGCGCCGAGGCCACTTGACTGGATTCGGTGACTTCCGTGCACTGGGAACCGGTAAGCAACAGGTATAGGATGGCAATACTCGACAGGATGTATGGGATTGTCAGTGTCACGGGCCGCCTCGGGTAGTCCGACTCCTGAAGCCGGATAACTTTTTCGCTGTCGATTATAACGCTTAATCAGGGAGAGGGAGGTCAGAGTGAGTGAAGGTTGGGTGAAAATCGCCGGCGAAGGCGACGGATTGGGCCTGTTGGCGCGTATGGCCAATCGTCACGGGCTGGTGGCCGGGGCGACGGGCACCGGGAAAACCGTAACCCTGCAAGTGATGGCGGAGCGCTTTTCCGCGCTCGGCGTCCCAGTCTTTCTCGCCGACGTCAAGGGTGATCTGTCGGGGCTCGCCACGCCCGGGGCGATAAACCCGAAAATTCAGGCGCGCGTCGACCAACTCGGTCTGGACGGCTACGCCAATCGCCCATTTCCGGTGGTGTTCTGGGACCTGTACGGCCGTCAGGGGCACCCGATGCGGACCACGATCTCCGATATGGGGCCGCTGCTGCTGGCTTCCCTGCTGGGGCTTAACGATACCCAGACCGGCGTGTTGTACGCCACCTTCCGGCTGGCCGACGACCAGGGCATGTTGCTGCTGGACATGAAGGATCTGCGCAGTCTGCTGGCCTGGGTGCGCGAAAACCGCGGCGAGTTGAGCCGTACCTACGGCAACCTGGCGCTAGCCAGCGTCGACGCCATCCAGCGAAGGCTGCTGATGCTGGAGGACCAGGGCGGCGCTGAGTTTTTCGGCGAGCCGGCCGTTAGTCTCAGCGACCTCATGCAGGTGGATTTTTCCGGCAACGGTGTGATCAGTATTCTGGACGCCACCCAGTTGATGCGCGAGCCGCGGTTGTACGCCATGTTTCTGCTCTGGCTGATCGCCGAGCTGTTTGAAAATCTACCCGAGGTCGGCGATCCCGACAAACCCCGGTTGGTGTTCTTTTTCGACGAGGCGCATCTGCTGTTCGACGATGCCAACGACGCGCTGATCGAGAAGATCGAACAAGTGGTCCGTCTGATTAGATCCAAGGGCGTGGGTATTTATTTCGTCACCCAGAATCCGGCCGATCTGCCGGACTCGGTGCTCGGCCAGTTGGGCAACCGGGTGCAGCACGCCCTGCGGGCTTTTACCCCGCGCGATCAGAAGGCGGTGCGTGTCGCCGCCGAGACATTTCGAGCCAACCCGGCACTGGACACCGCGCAGGTCATTACCGAGCTGGGGGTGGGCGAGGCGTTGCTGTCTTTCCTCGACGCCAAGGGCCGGCCGACGCCGGTCGAACGGGTCTTGATCCATCCGCCGCAGTCGCAGATCGGGCCGTTGAGCCAACAGCAGCGGCAGGAGCAGATGGCCCGTTCGCCGTTCAAGGGGCGTTACGACCAGCCACTCGAGCGCGAATCGGCCTACGAACTGTTGCAAAAGCGTGCCCAGGTCGCCGCCAGCGAGGCGGCGCAGAAGAAGGCGGCGGATGCGGCCGATCCCCCGGCGTCACGTTCGGGCGGGCGGTCGCGGCAATCGGCGTTCGAGGCGTTCGCCAAAAGTGCGTTGCGCAGCGTCGGCAGCCAGCTCGGGCGCCGCATCGCCCGCGGGCTGTTGGGATCCTTGTTCGGTAAAGCTTAGCCGGCGTCCGGCGACGCCGGCTAAGCGCTTAGTGCTTAGTGCAGACCGTTGTTACGCTGTGCCTGACGCGATTCCTGTAATTTTTTCTTCAGCAGGTTGAGTCCTTCCAGGTACGGCACCGTGCCGTTGGAACGGATCGCTTCGCGACCCTCCAGACTGTCCGCGAATTGGATGAAGTTCTTGATGATGTCCGCGTTCGGGTTGTTTTTGTTATAGGCCAGATAGAGTGGTCGATAAAGCAGATAATTGCCGGTTTTGACGTTTTCGTAACTGGGCGATTTGTCGTTGAGTTCGAGGATCTTCACTTTGCGTTTGCGCGCGCTGCTGACGCCGGTCATGCCAATGGCGGCGACATCGGTCTCGATCCCCTGCTCCAGCGGGCCGCTGGATGGAAACAGCTCGGTGGCGGCGAATTCCTGATCGTAATTGTCGAACAGCAACTTGCGGGCCGTGCGGCCGACGCCGGAAATCTTGCCTTTGCGGGCGAACAATTTGATCGGCTCGTCGGCACCGCCGATTTCCTTCCAGTTGGTGATCTGGCCCAGATAGATCTTGCGCAGATCTTCTATGCTGATGTTGTCGAGCGGATTGTTTTCGTTGACGATGACCACCAGCGCATCCCAGGCCACCGGGATCATCGTGACACCGCGTTCCTCGCTGGCGCCCCACATGAAACGGCGGCAGCTGCCGCCGATATCCGCTTTATCCGCGGCGACTTCACGGATGCCGCGGGTTGCGCCGCCGCCCTGAATGTCGATTTTGACGCCGGTCTTGGCAGTGTAGGCTTTGGCCAGCGCCGTCATATAGGATTTCTTTGAAATACCGCAGCCGACCCAGCGCAGCGTAACCGATTCGGCCGCGATCAGGGGTTCGAGTGGGAGTAGTAACAGTGCCAGTAGGGGCAGTACCCAGGTGATTCTCTTCACAATCCATCTCCTTTGGTTACTCGGCGTATCAGCGGTAAAGGCTCAGGCTCGCTGCTGTGGCGGGCCGCTGACGGTGACAGGTTGACAGACAATGGGGATCTGCCGGAGTAAACGCTGGGTGGAAGATCGGCCGCGATGGCCTTTACTTGAGCGACGATTGGGCGGGGCGGCTCCGGGGGCGCCGGCGGTCCCCGCCGGCGCCGCGATCAGCCGGTCAGCGACAAGGTCTCGGTGCCAGTCTCGCGGGCGGCGCGGTTCAGACCGCATAACAGGGCCTTGATGGCGGCCGTGACGATATCCCGGTCCAGGCCTATGCCGTGCAGCGGAGGCCGGTTGTCGACTTTCATTTCGATGTAACAGGCGGCTTCGGCGGCCGCGCCCCGGCCCACGGCGTGCTCGTGATAGTCGATAATTTCCACCGGTGCGCCGAGCGCCCGTACAAAGGCGTCGAGGGGGCCGTCACCGCTGCCGCAGATCGAGCGGACGGTTTCGTCATGGCTGATCCGAGCCCGTACAGACACCTTGCCGGGAGTATCGGTATCCGACAGGCTATGGCTCAAATAGCGATATGGGGCGAGCTGTTGCAGATATTCGCGGCGCAACAGGGCGTAAATGCCGGCCGCGTCCATTTCCTTCCCGCTCGCGTCGGTGGCCCGTTTGATCGCTCGGCTGAACTCGATCTGCAGACGACGCGGAAGATCCAGGCCATATTCCTGTTGCAGCAGATAGCTGATTCCACCTTTGCCGGACTGGCTGTTTACGCGAATGACGGCGTCATAACTGCGGTTGAGATCGGCCGGATCGATCGGCAGATAGGGGACCTCCCAGCGGGAGCCGCGCGCGTGGGCGGCGAAGCCTTTCTTGATCGCGTCCTGGTGCGAGCCGGAAAAGGCGGTGTAGACCAAGTCCCCGGCGTAGGGATGACGCGGGTGGACCGGCAGCCGATTACACTGCTCGACCACCTGTCTGACCTGATCGATATCCGACAGATCCAGGCCGGGATGGACGCCCTGGGTGTAAAGATTCAGCGCGAGTGTGACTAAATCCACATTCCCGGTTCTTTCGCCATTACCGAACAGACAGCCTTCCACGCGATCGGCGCCGGCCATCAGCGCCAGCTCGGCGGCGGCCACCGCGGTACCGCGGTCGTTGTGCGGGTGGACGCTCAGTGTGATGGCGGCGCGACGCTGCAGATGCCGGCTCATCCATTCGACCTGATCGGCAAAACAGTTCGGGGTGGATAATTCGACCGTGGCGGGAAGGTTCACAATTATCTTTTTCTCCGCCGATGGCCGCCACAGTGCGCAGACCGCGTCGCAGACTTCCTTGGCGTAGTCGAGTTCCATGGCCGAGAAGGTCTCGGGCGAGAACTGGAATACCCAGTCGGTCTGGGGGCGTGCGTCCGTTAAGGTTTTGACAACGCGAGTGCCCGACAAGGCGAGTTGCTTCATCGCTGCCTTGTCGGCCTTGAACACAACGCGGCGGAAGCTCGGCGCCAGCGGAAGATACAGATGAACAATGGCCCGTGGCGCGCCTTCGAGCGCGTCGATGGTGCGCTTTATCAAATCCTCCCGCGACGGCGTCAGCACGCCGATCGTCACGTCGTCGGGGATGAGTCGGTTCTCTATCAGGTGGCGCACAAAATCGAAATCCGTCTGCGACGCGGACGGAAACGCGACCTCGATCTCCTTCAGGCCGATGGCGGTCAGCAACTGGAAGAATTTCAGTTTTTGCGCGAGCGACATGGGCTCGATCAGCGCCTGATTGCCGTCGCGCAGATCGGTGCTCAGCCAGATGGGCGCTGTGTCGATGCGGCGTGCGGGCCAGCCGCGATCCGGCAAGTCGATGCCGGGAAAGGCGGCATACTTCTGAGCGGGTGTGGGGATCATCCTGGTTGCCTCGGGTCTGAATTGGGAACAGGAGAAATACTAAGTTAAAGGCTTCGAAATTTTATTGTTAATTATGCTTTAAAGTTTAATATTTAAGAAATATTATGCTAATATATAAATTATTATTGAAATAATAAACCATTTCAGGCTTTATTTGTGAAACTAGACAAATACGATCGCTCAATTCTGCGGATCTTGCAGACCCAAGGCCGTATCAGCAACCAGGACCTCGCCGATCGGGTCGGTCTGTCGCCGTCGCCCTGTCTGCGCCGCTTGCGGGCGCTTGAGGAGGCCGGTCTGATTGTCGGCTATCAGGCGCGGCTGGACGCCAGAAAACTCGGCTTCACCTTGGTCGCGCTGGTGCACATCAGCATGGACCGGCATACACCCGAACGTTTCGAGAACTTCGAACAGCGTATAGCGCAACTGTCGGAGGTTTTGGAATGTCTGTTGATCACCGGGCAGGACGCCGACTATCAACTCAAGGTCGTGGTGACGGACATGGATGCCTATCAGGATCTGCTGCTGGAGAAAATCACCCGTATCGAAGGGGTGAGCGGGGTGCATTCGAGTTTTGTCTTGCGTCACGTGGTGGACAAGACCGCGTTGCCACTCGCGACCGGCTGATGCCGCTGTACCATTGGCCAGCGGCGGTGCAGTCGCGCTAAACTGGTTTTCTCCGTCGGTCAGCCTGGAAATATTTTAGATGAGTGCCTCTTCCGCCCCTGCGTGCCCGTTTTGTCGCGAACCCAGGGCCGTGCTCGAAAACGATCTCGCTTTTGTCCGCTACGATCAGTATCCGGTGAATCCGGGCCACTGCCTGGTCCTCCCGCGCCGGCATGTCGCCGAATACTTCGAAGCCACCGCGCAGGAGAAGGCGGCGATCTGGGCGCTGGTGGATGCGATGAAGGACAGGCTTGACGCGGAATTCCATCCCGACGGTTACAATGTCGGCGTCAACGTGGGTGTTGCCGCCGGACAGTCGGTGCCTCACATCCACATTCATGTCATTCCGCGTTACCGGGGCGATATGGAAAACCCGCAAGGGGGTGTGCGTGGTGTCATCCCCGAAAAACAGAAGTACCAGAAGAGCGGCTAGGCGGACGGCGACCGTATCGGCTGTGCTGGACAGGGCTGAATGAAAGCGTTTTATCTGATTCTCGGCTTCTTGTTTTTCGGCCTTGGGGCGGTGGGTGTGGTGGTGCCCGGCCTGCCCACCACGGTGTTCATGTTGTTGGCCTTGTGGGCCTTCGCGCGCAGCTCCGATCGCTTTCACGCCTGGTTGTACCACCATCGCACCTTCGGTCCGCCGCTACAGGCCTGGCACCGGTATCGCGTCATTCCCCGGCGAGCCAAGCTCCTGGCGCTGCTGACCATGGCGGTCAGTCTGGCGTATTTGTTGTTTTTCACCCATTTCCAACTCTGGTTCAAGCTGGTGATCCTGCTGGTGATGGCCTACGGCGCCTGGTTTATCCTCACCAAACCCTCGGTCAAACCCGCCGGCGAGACGCCCCGCTGATATGGCGTTGCCGATCGACGCGCTGTTGCCGAGGATACGCCAGGCGCTGGAACGGCATACGGGTCTGGTGGTGCAGGCGGCCCCCGGCGCCGGCAAGACCACGCGGGTGCCATTGGCATTGCGCGATTGTGCCTGGCTGGCCGGCGCGAGGATTCTGTTGCTGGAGCCACGCCGTCTGGCGGTGCGCTCGGCAGCGCGCTACATGGCCGCTGGTTTGGGCGAGCCGGTCGGCGAGACAGTGGGGTATCGCCTGCGGCAGGACAGCCGGGTCGGCGCGCGCACCCGTATCGAAGTGGTGAGCGAGGGCATTCTGATACGCCTGCTGCAACAGGACCCGGCGCTCGAAGGCGTCGGCGCCGTCATTTTCGATGAGTTTCATGAACGCAACCTGGCGTCCGATCTGGGACTGGCGCTGTGCCTGGACAGTCAGCGCGCGCTGCGTCCGGATTTGCGCCTGTTGGTGATGTCCGCCACCCTGGACGATCAGGCGGTGGCGTCGCTGCTTTCGGCGGCGCCGGTAGTGACCAGCGAGGGCCGCAACTATCCGGTGACGCTGCACTATCAGGCGTTGCGTACGGCCTTCGAGCGTCAGCGCGCCGCCTGGTGCGCCGAGGTGGCTGCCCAAGTGGCACAAATCTGCACGCGTGAAAGCGGCAGTCTGCTGCTGTTCCTTCCCGGTGAGGGGGAAATTCGCCGGGTGCAAACCGCGCTGCGGCAGCAGGAACTGCCGGCGGATGTGCAGATCGTGCCGCTCTACGGCCGCCTGGACGCGCGTGCTCAGGACGCGGCCATCCTGCCGGCGCCGGCAGGGCGGCGTAAATTGGTGCTGGCAACCGCTATCGCCGAAACCAGCTTGACTATCGAAGGCGTTCGCGTCGTCGTCGACGCGGGGCTGGCGCGGGAGGTCCGTTTCGATGCCAACAGCGGCCTGGATCGTCTGATTACGGTCGCGGTGTCCGAGGCCAGCGCCCGCCAGCGCGCCTGACGCGCCGGTCGGCTGGAAGCGGGAGTCTGCTACCGCTTGTGGCCGCGCACCCGGTCGTTGCTGCCGCGACCGACGGCCGAAATCCTGCGCGCGGATCTGGCGCCGCTGGTCCTGGAGTTGGCGCATTGGGGCGAGACCGACTATCGGCGTCTGCGCTGGCTGGACCAGCCGCCCGCTGCGCACCTGGCGCAGGCGCGCGACCTGCTGCTGGCGTTGCAGGCACTGGACGAACGTGGGTTGGTGACGCCTCACGGGCGCGATCTGCTGTCGCTGGGGGTGCATCCCCGTTTGGCGCACATGATGTTGCGCGCCCGTGATCACGGCTGTGTCCGTCTGGCCTGCGACTTGGCCGCGCTGTTGAGCGAAGCCGGAAGCATCGGTGCAGACAGCGACATACAATCGTGCCTCGAGTGGCTGCACGCCAGCAAACCGGTCGAGGATAATCCGAAACGGCGGCGGATTTCCGCCCTGGCGCAGCAGTGGAGCCGCCGACTCGGCGCCGATGCGCGCCGCGAAAGCTGTGACGATTACGCCTTGAGCGGCGCGCTGCTGGCGTTCGCCTATCCCGATCGCATCGCGCAACGCCGCCCCGGCGGCGATAACCGCTTTGTGCTGAGCAACGGTCGGGGGGCGCGCTTGCGTGCGTCCGAACCTTTGGCTGCGCAGGAGCTGGTTGTCGCCGCCGAATTGGCCGGCGGACAGGAAGCGCGTATTTTTCTCGCCGCGGCGGTAGACGCCGAGCAACTGCACGCCTGGCACGCGGCATTGATCCGCGAGACGCAGCAAATCGTCTGGGACGCGCACAGCGGCTGCGTGCAGGCGACCGGTCGGCAGCTTTTGGGGGAGTTGGTGCTGGCCGAAAGGCCGCTGCCGCGCCCCGATCGCGCCGCGGTGGCGCGCGCGCTGCTCCAGGGCATTCAGGCCCAAGGTCTGGACTGCCTGCCCTGGGATGAGCGGGCGCGCCAGCTTCAGGGCAGGGTGAATTTCCTGCGTTCATTGGACGGCGAGTCCGAATGGCCGGATTTGTCCGCGCCGTCGCTGCTGAGCGACAGCGAAAACTGGTTGTTGCCGCAAATTAACGGCATGACACGTTTGTCGCAGCTAAAAAAGCTGGACCTGTACGCCCTTCTGCGCGCCCGCCTGGACTGGCGTCAGCAGCAACGGCTGGATGAATGGGCGCCGACGCATGTGCAGGTGCCCAGCGGTTCGCGGCTGTGTGTCGACTACAGCGGGGCGATACCGGTATTGGCGGTGCGTTTGCAGGAGCTGTTCGGTCTGGCGCAGACGCCCTGTGTGGCCGCTGGCAAAGTCCCTCTGCTGCTGCATCTGCTGTCACCGGCCCAACGTCCGGTTCAGGTCACCCGCGACCTCGCCGGCTTCTGGAGTGGCAGTTACCATCAGGTCAGAAAAGAACTGCGGGGGCGCTACCCCAAGCACGCCTGGCCCGACGATCCGTTGCGCGCCGCGCCGCGCCGTCACGCGCGTGCGCGCCGATGAGGGGCAGGTCCGACGGTTGCGTGCGCGTTGGTCGCGCTGGCGGGGGGCGCCTTTACGGCGCGTACCCTCGCGGCGCGGGCGGACGTAGTATCATGCGAAGTCTTCAATCGGTGGAAAAAGCATGTTGGTGAAAAAGCCGGCCACGCTGCCGATTCTGTACAGTTTCCGCCGTTGTCCGTATGCCATGCGGGCCAGGATGGGCCTGTATCGCAGTGGCCTTCTGGTGGAATTGCGCGAGGTCAAACTGGCCGAGATGCCGCAGCAGCTGCGCGCCCTGGTGGCGGACGATCCGACCGTGCCGGTGTTGCGGCTGCCCGATGGCGAAGTGATCGCGCAAAGCTGGGATATCGTGCTGTGGGCGTTACGCAGGAATGACCCGGATCGCTGGCTCGGCAACGGCAGCAGTGATCTGCAGCGCGCCGGGCAGTGGATCGAAATCAACGATTTTTCCTTCAAACCGGATCTCGACCGTTATAAATATGCCGAGCGTTTTCCCGAGTATCCGGCCACACACTACCGCCGCGCGGGCGAGGCCTTTCTGCGGGATCTGGAGCGGCAACTCGATGCCGCCCCTTATCTGCTCGGCCGGCATCTGAGCGTCGCCGACATCGGCATATTCCCCTTTATCCGCCAGTTCGCCCATGTGGATCGCGACTGGTTCGCCGCCGCGCCTTATCCGCGCTTGCAACAATGGCTAAATAATTTGCTCGATGATCCGCTGTTTATAGCAATAATGGCCAAGTATCCCGCCTGGCGACCGGGACAGGAGCCGGTTCTCTTCGGGGCCGCGCAAGACGATTAAGGGACGGACAAGACCATGCACGAGAAACGTCAGCATCTGCGTACCACCTTTTTGGCGGACGTCAAATTGATCCACCCCTCGGTGGGAGAGCGGTGCGTGCAGATGCGCGATCTTTCCGATGGTGGTGTATTCCTGTTCTGCGGTAATCAGACCGGTATCGCCATCGGCGATCAGGTGCGCGTGCAGGCGTTGGATGTGGAAGGCGCACCCTTGTTGTCGGCGCAGGTGGTGCGGGTGGAAGCGCTCGGTGTCGGCCTGAGATTTCTCTGACCAAGCGCGACCGGTGCCGACGGCTTGCGCGCCCTGATACCCGCTGCTGTTCATCACCCGCGGAACGGGTTGAGCCGCCGCCGGGCGTGGCTGTCGGCAGCCAAGCCGCGCGATCAGGCCTGTGCGAGGAAACCGTTCTTACGCGCCATATAATCGTTGACCAGTTCTTCGATCTGATCGGGTACATAGGGACGCAGGCCGCTAAGTACCATGCTTTTGGCACCACGACCGACCACCCGTCCGTCGGCCTTTACCGCGAAGCGCAAGTGAGTGTCGCCGCGTTTGCCGTGGATCTCCAGGCGCGCCTCGGTCAGTTCCAGGCTGGGGGCCTCAAACTGCAGGCTATCGAGTTCAATGCTCATGCTTTCGTAGATGATCAGCGGACGTTCCGGGTTGATCATCAGCCCGTGTTCTGCCATCAGTGGTACCAGGATATGCGGAAACGCCTGTCCGGAGAACTGAACGTAACAGCGAATAATGCCGCACAGGCTCTTAGTGTCGGTCGTCGTGGCGCCTGAACGCTGCAGGTCGAGGCAGCTCTTGCCGTGAGAGTCGCGGACCGTGATGGCGCCGTCGCCGGCCTCGGGAAACTCCAGACCGACGCCGTCGCCGACCATCCCGGAGAAGATCACACGCATTTTCTCGCTCAGTCCATAGTGTTGAAGCGCGACGGCGAACAGGAGATCGCCGGGTACGCAGAAACGTTTGGCGTCGACATTGTGAATGGGATTGAAATCCCCGGCGATGCGCTTGGCGAAGTCGCTGGCCTGCTGACGGGTGAAACGAATCCGGTTGCCGTCAGTGCAATAATAGTCTTCGAGATGCATGGTCCTGTTCCGGGCGCGGCTCAGAAAGGCGCGCGACTGATGAAGTGACTGGGGCGTTCGTGCACGGGATGGCGGAAGGCAAGTGCGCAGGCGTGCAACAGCAGGCGGGAGGCGCCGGGGCCGGTATCGGCGGGGGCGTACAAACGGTCGCCGAGAATACTGTGTCCCAGGCTCTGCATATGGACGCGCAACTGGTGACTGCGACCGGTAACCGGTTGCAGCGCGACCCGGGTGGTATTGCCCGCCGGATCGTGCGAGAGCACCCGGTAGCGCGTGCGGCTGGGCTTGCCGGCAAGCCGGTCGACCCGCTGCCGCGGGCGGTTGGGCCAGTCGCAGGCAAGTGGCAAATCGACCTCGCCGAAGGCCTGCGTCAGGCGGCCCGCCACCTGCGCGACATAGTGTTTATGGACGCCGCGGCGGGCGAACAGACCGTTGAGCAGGCGCTGCATCGCCTTGCCGCGCGCCAGCAGCATGAGGCCCGAGGTGTCCATGTCCAGGCGGTGAACGCACTCGACGTCGGGAAAGTGCCGCCGCGCGCGCGTCAATAACGAATCCTGTTTGTGGTCGCCGCGGCCGGGGACGGACAACAGTCCGCTCGGTTTGTCGAGCACCAGCAGGGCCTGGTCATGGTAGATCACTGCCAGTCCGTCGTCGGGCGGCGGGTTATAGTCCTGCACCTGAATGATCCGGGTTTCCCAAAGCCGCCAGTGTATCCCTCCGGCGGCGGTTTCTCCAGTCAGACGCCGGGCCGTAGGCCGCGGCGGCCGCAACGGGTAAACTGGCGCATATGTTGCAATTGCTAGATGTCAGTCTGCGCCGGGGCGGGCGCCTGTTGTTCGCCGGCGCCACCCTGCAGATCAACCCGGGAGACAAACTCGGAATCACCGGCGCCAACGGCAGCGGCAAGTCGAGCCTGTTTTCGCTGTTGCTCGGCGAGATCCCCACCGACGACGGCACGCTGCTGATACCCGAAGGCTGGCGTATCGCGCATGTCGCCCAGCAATTGGCCGCCGATGCTCGCGCCGCGGTGGAGTTCGTCATCGACGGCGACCGGGAACTGCGCGAACTGCAGCGCCAGCTGGCCCATGCCGAACAGCGGGATGACGGCGAGCGCCTGGGCGAGTTGCACGCCCAACTCGAGGCCATAGGCGCTTATGCGGCCCACAGTCGCGCCGGACGCCTGTTGCAGGGGCTGGGTTTCAGCCAGGATGACTTGCCGCGGCCGGTGAATGAATTTTCCGGCGGCTGGCGGATGCGTTTGAATCTGGCGCGTGCCCTGATGCGCCGCTCCGATTTGCTGTTGCTGGACGAGCCCAGCAACCATCTGGATCTGGATGCGGTCATCTGGCTGGAAAACTGGCTGCGCGATTATGCCGGCACCTTATTGCTGATTTCGCACGATCGCGAATTCCTCGACAGCGTGGTCGGCAAGATTCTGCACCTGGAGCGCCAGGAGCTGAAGCTCTACAGTGGCAACTACACGGCTTTCGAACGGCTGCGTAGCGAACGTCTCGCGGGCCAGCAGGCCGAGTATCGCAAGCAACAGCGCGAAATCGCTCACGTGCAGTCGTATATCGATCGTTTTCGCGCCAAGGCCAGCAAGGCCCGCCAGGCCCAGAGCCGGCTCAAGGCGTTGCAGCGCATGCGCGAGATTGCGCCGGCGCACGTGAATTCACCGTTTCATTTCAGTCTACGCCTGCCGGACCGGCTGCCGCCGCAACTGTTGCGACTGGAACAGGTCGCGGTCGGCTATTCCGATACCCCGGTACTGGAAAATATCCGACTCGACCTGTCAGCGGGTGAGCGCATTGGTCTGCTCGGCCGAAACGGCGCCGGAAAATCCACGCTGATTCGTCTGCTGGCGGGGGAGCTGCAACCGTCCGGCGGCGAATGGGTCGCCGCACGCGACCTGAACATCGGTTATTTCGCCCAGCACCAGGTGGAGCAGCTGCACCCGGCGCATTCGCCGCTCGAACATCTGCAGCAACTCGATCCGAGCGCCCGCGAGCAGGATCTGCGCGACTACCTGGGTGGTTTCGGTTTCAGCGCCAGCCAGGCAGATCGCGCCACCGAACCTTTTTCCGGTGGGGAGAAATCCCGCCTCGCGCTGGCCCTGCTGGTCTATCGCAAGCCCAATCTGTTGCTGCTCGACGAACCTACCAACCATCTCGATCTGGAAATGCGTCAGGCGCTGGCGCAGGCGTTACAGGACTTCGCCGGTGCAATGGTGCTGGTTTCGCACGACCGGCATCTGCTGCAGGTTTGTTGCGACGAGCTGTGGTTGGTGCACGAGCGCAAAGTGGAACCTTTCACGCTTTCGCTCGAGCAGTATCCGCAGTGGCTGGCGGCGCAAAACCGTCAGTCGGAGCAGGATTCAACGCAGGCCGGCGCCCACAGCGCGCCGGCGCGTCGAGAGCAAAAACGCCAGCAGGCCGAGCAGCGGCGACGCGAGCAGCCTGTGCGCGACAGCATCAAACAGGCGGAGCGGGCGCTCGAACAGGCGCTGTGCGACCAAGCGGCGTTGGAGGCGCAGCTTGCCGACGGCGAGTTGTACACCGCCGCCAACAAAGCGCGTCTGCAGACGCTGCTGCAACAAAAAGGACAACTGGATAATCGCTGCCGCGAACTGGAGCAGCGATGGTTCGAAGCCAACGCATTGCTGGAGCAAATGCAGAGCGAGCTTTAACCGGAGTCGGTGTAGAACCGGAGCAGCGTTTGATTTCTCGGAACCGCCCGTCGGCGCCGGCCTGGTCGCCTGGCGTGGTTATTCAACGATTTTGGAGCGCAGTTGCTTGGTGCGGCCGCGGCGGGTCTTGCTGTCGAGGCGCTTTTTACGCGCGCTGCGCGAGGGTTTGGTGGCAACGCGGGGTTTGCGGCTGACCGTTGCGCTGCGCACGAACTCCAGCAGACGTTGCAGCGCATCCGCGCGGTTTTTTTCCTGGCTGCGGTAGCGTCCCGCCTTGATGATCAGCACGCCGTCTTTGCTCACACGCCGGTCGGCCAGCGCCAGCAGGCGCCGCTTCACCGTTTCGGGCAGCGAGGAGGCGGGGATGTCGTAGCGCAGGTGGATGGCACTGGCCACTTTGTTGATGTTCTGACCGCCCGGTCCCTGGGCGCGCATCGCCGAGAGCTGGACTTCCTCTTCGGGGATACTCAGTTGAGTGTTCACGCGTAACATGAGCGGAGAAAAAGAACACCGCCGGGGCGGGGTTGCGTATAAGTCGGTTTAGACGCTCTTACTGCGGCTGTACTTTTGCGGCCTGGAGGCCTTTCGGGCCCTGCTCGATCTCAAATTCAACCGTCTGGCCTTCGGTCAGTGTTTTGAAACCGTTGCCCTGAATGGCAGAGAAGTGTACGAACACATCATCGCCGCCGTCAGAGGGAGCAATAAAACCGAAGCCTTTGGATTCGTTAAACCATTTGACGGTACCAGTTGTCATGAAGATTACCTCAATCAA
>JASBST010000092.1 GCA_030148775.1 Thiogranum sp. | reverse complement strand
GAGGAAAAAACGTAACAGCCTGATTGGAAGTGTCATAAATTTGGCGGGGGTGTGACCCGGTTCAAATTAAAAAGTCGTGGCTTTCTAAACTTCAGTATAAAGCGTCCGATAACTCGATTCGAACCATAGGAGATAAAGAGCCGTTAATTGACAACAATTTGGTGTTGTCCTCTAATCCTTAACAGTATCAATACACTGTAATTATAGTGTTTTAAAGGGATATTAAGGTGCAAATCGCGCAACTGTTTACACGGAAAACCCCACCCGTCGTCGGCCTGGATATCAGCTCGTCGGCGGTCAAACTACTCGAACTCAGCCGCAATGGGAACCGTTACCGCGTAGAAAGTTACGCCGTCGAACCCCTGCCGCCGAATTCAGTTGTGGAAAAAAACATCACCGACGTCGAAGCCGTCGGTGAGGCCGTGCGCCGCGCCGTCAAACGCTCCGGCGCCCGCATCAAAGGTGCGGCGGTCGCTGTCGCCGGCTCTTCGGTCATCACCAAAGTGGTGCCGATGCCCAACAACCTCAGCGACGAGGAGATGCACACCCAGATCGAGCTTGAAGCCGATCAGTATGTTCCCTACCCCCTCGAGGAGGTCAGCCTGGATTTCGAGGTCCTGGGGCCGACCGACAACAACCCCGACACCGTCGACGTCCTGCTGGCCGCCTGCCGCACTGAAACGGTCGATATGCGCACCGCGGCGGTCGAAAGCGGCGGACTCGACACCCGCGTGGTCGACGTCGAGGCCTACGCCACCGAAAACGCCTTCCAGCTGCTGCTCGACCAGGTACCCGACAGCGGCATGGAGAAAACCGTGGCCGTGGTCGACATCGGCGCCACCATGACCACACTCAACGTGCTGCACGACACCCGTCTTATCTATACCCGCGACCAGGTCTTCGGCGGCAAGCAGCTGACCGAGGAGATCATGCGTCGCTACGGCCTGTCCTATGAGGAAGCAGGTATGGCCAAACGCCAGGGAGGACTGCCGGAAAACTACGAACCGGAAGTCCTCGAGCCTTTCAAGGAGGCCATGTGCCAGCAGGTCAGCCGCTCGCTGCAGTTCTTTTTCGGCTCCAGCAAATACAACAGCGTCGACCAGATTCTTCTCGCCGGGGGCAGCGCCTCGGTTCCGGGCGCGGCCGAGCTGATCCAGGACCGGCTCAGCATCGAGACCCTGATCGCCAATCCGTTCGCGGCTATGTCCCTGTCCTCGCACGTGAAACCGCAGTCGCTGAGCAATGACGCGCCGGCGCTGCTGATCGCCTGCGGGTTGGCCTTGAGGAGTTTCGACTGATGGCACATATCAACCTCTTACCCTGGCGCGAGGAACTGCGCAAAGAAAAGCAGCAGCAGTTCGCCGTAGTCACCGGTGGCACCGCCATTCTGGCCGCGTTGCTGGTCTTGCTGGCACACATGCAGATCGGCGGCATGATCGATTACCAGAATCTGCGCAATCAGTTTCTGACCACCGAAATCGCCTCGCTGGACAAGAAGATTGCCAAGATCAAGGATATGGAGAAAACCAAAGCGGCACTGCTGGCACGCATGGACATCATCCAGCAACTGCAGCACAGCCGCCCGCAAAGTGTGCACCTGATGGACCAGCTGGTGGAGACACTGCCGGACGGCGTTTACCTGGATAAGATCAGCCAGCAGGGCAAGGACCTGACGCTTAGCGGTATCGCGCAGTCCAACGCCCGCGTCTCTGCCTACATGCGCAATATCGACAACTCGCTATGGATGAGCAAACCGAAACTGGATGTCATCGAAACCAAGGACGGGGATCAGCGCCGCACGGCCTCATTTATCCTGCGTGCCAGCCAGGCCACCCCCGACAAAAAGGATGAACACGGGGAGGATAAAGGCTGATGAATCTGTCCGAACTCAATGATCTGGATATCCACAACATCGCCAACTGGCCGATGCCGGCGCGCGTGTTCGTCGTCGCCCTGGCGTTTGTCGCCGTACTCGGCCTGGGCTACTGGGTCGATATCAAGGATCAGCGCGCGGCCCTGCAACAGGCCGAGGCCAAAGAGCAGGAGCTGCGCCAGACTTTCGAGCTCAAAGCCAAGAAAGCCGCCAACCTGAAGGCCTACGAGCAGCAGCTCGCCGAGATGAAAGAATCCTTCGGCGCCATGCTGCGGCAACTGCCGAACAAGACCGAAGTCGCCGAACTGCTGGTGGATATCTCCCAGACCGGCCTGGCCTCGGGGCTGGAATTCGAGCTGTTCAAACCCCAGGCTGAAGTGCCCAAGGACTTCTACGCCGAATTGCCCATCAGCATCCGTGTCAAGGGCGACTATCACGAGTTCGGCAATTTCATCAGCGGCGTGGCCGCGCTTCCGCGCATCGTCACCGTTCATGACATCAACATCGAACCGGACAAGAAAGACGGCAAGCTGACCATGGACATTCTGGCCAAGACTTACCGTTATCTGGACGAACAGGAAGAAGGGGGTGTCCAGTGAACCGCCTGAACAAAGCGGCGTGGGCGCTATCGGCCGCCGTCGCCACCGCCTTGCTGAGCGGCTGCGGTGCGAAGAGCACCGAGGACCTGCGCAGCTATGTGGAAAACGTCAAGGCGCAGCAGCGCTCGCATATCGATCCGTTACCGGAGTTCTCACCGTACGAAACCCATCTTTATGCCGCGGCCAACGAACGCGACCCGTTCACGGCCCCGGTATATTCAGCGCCCCGGTCCAAAGTGGCCAAAGGCAGCAAGGGCGGAATTTCACCGGATTTCAACCGTCCGCGCGAACCGCTGGAAGCGGAGCCGCTGGACAGTCTGCGCATGGTCGGCACCCTCGAGCGCAATGGTAGTTCGTGGGCGTTGGTGCGCATGAGCGACAGTACGATCTACCGCGTCAAGCCGGGAAACTACATCGGCCAGAACTACGGCAAGATCATCAAAATTACCGAATCCGAAGTTGAAGTTGCCGAGATCGTGCCGGACGGCCTCGGGGGATGGATGGAACGTCAGGCAGCCCTGGCACTGAGCGAGTAACTGGAGAATAACACGATGAACGCAACACTTATGACATGGAAATCTGTTTCGCAAAGTGCGCATCTGCTGAAGCGGCAAATGACGCTGAACGTCTTCTTGTTCGCCACGGCTCTGGCATTGCTCACCCTCAATTGCGCCGCCCGTGCCGCCGACGCTCCCCAGTTGAACGCGCTGGAAAAAATCGACTTCGCCGGTCTGCCCGGCAATCAGGTGCAGATCACCATGGAATTCCGCGGCTCGGCCGCGAACCCGGCTAGTTTCACCATCGACAACCCGGCCCGCATCGCCTTCGATCTGCCGGCGACCAAAAACGATCTGAAAAAACGCTCCCAGCCGATCGGCATCGGTCCGGCGAAGAGCCTCACCGCGGTCGAAGTCAAGGGCCGTACCCGCGTGGTACTCAACCTGTTCGAAATGGTGCCGTATGAAACCCGCGCCGAAGGCAACAAGCTTTTTGTCACCCTGGGCCGCGCCGGCGCCATGACCAGCGCACCGGCGAGCGCGCCGGTGGCGTCCGCGTCCGCCGCCGGCAAAGCCGAAGTCACCAACGTCGACTTCCGTCGCGGCGATCAGGGCGAGGGTCGCATCATCATCACCCTGTCCGATCCGTCCATCCCGGTGGATATGCACCAGGAGGCCGGCAAGGTGGTGGTGGACATGAAAGGCGCCGCGCTGCCGCAGGAATTGCAGCGCCGGCTGGATGTGACCGACTTCGCCACGCCGGTCAAGCTCATCGATACCGAACACACCCGCGATGGCACGCACATGGTGATCACCGCTATCGGCGACTACGAGCACCTGGCCTATCAAACCGACAATCGGTTCACCGTGGAAATTCGCGCCACCTCCAAGGAGGAGAAGGAAGCGCGCAAGAAGAAAGAGTTCGGTTATACCGGCGAACGCCTGTCGCTTAATTTCCAGGATATCGAGGTACGGTCCGTATTGCAGCTGCTGGCCGATTTCACCGGCAGCAACATTGTCGTCAGCGACACCGTCAAGGGCAATCTCACCCTGCGCATGCAAAATGTGCCCTGGGACCAGGCGCTGGACATCGTGCTCAAGACCAAGGGTCTGGCCAAACGCCAGAACGGCAATGTGATGCTGGTGGCCCCAAGCGAGGAAATCGCTGCACGCGAGAAACTCGAGCTGGAATCGCAGAAACAGATCGAGGAACTGGCGCCACTGTACTCCGACTATATCCAGATCAACTACGCCAAGGCCGACGATCTGGCCAAACTCTTGAAGAACAAGGATAGCTCGTTGATGTCCGAGCGCGGCAAGGCCACCATCGACGAGCGCACCAACACGCTGTTGGTCCAGGACACGGCCGAGAAACTGGGCGAGATCCGCAAGCTGGTGGCGCGCCTGGACGTGCCCGTGCGCCAGGTACTGATCGAATCGCGCATCGTCATCGCCAACAACGACTTCTCACGCGATCTGGGTGTGAAGTTCGGCGCCAGCACCTACCGTGGCTATAACAACAACGAGGACTTCATCGCCATCGGCAGCAAACGACCCGGCGACACCAATTTCGGTGGCACCACGGCCTTCGAAACCCCCGGCGGCAGCGGCCTGGAAGGCCTGCTGGTCAACCTGCCGGTCGCCAATCCATCGGGCTCCCTCGGCATCGCCCTGGGCAAGGTCGGCAGCCAGTTGTTGCAGCTCGAACTCAGCGCCATGCAACTGGAAAATCGCGGTGAAATCGTCTCCAGTCCGCGCGTGATCACTTCCAATCAGCAGGAAGCGACCATCCAGCAGGGTGTCGAGATTCCCTATCAGCAGGCCACGTCGAGCGGCGCCACGTCGGTTTCGTTCAAAGAAGCGGTGTTGCAGCTGAAGGTCACGCCGCAGATCACTCCCGACGACCGCATCATCATGGATCTGCAGGTCAACAAGGACAGCGTCGGCGAAGTCTTCAACAACGTGCCGAGTATCGACACCCGCAACGTCAATACCCGGGTACTGGTCGATAACGGCGAGACGCTTGTACTGGGTGGTATTTATGAGCAGGAAAAAGGCAAGCAGACCGAGCGCGTGCCCTTCTTCGGTTCGCTGCCCGGTGTCGGCTGGCTGTTCAGGACCGAATCGAAAACCGATCAGAAACAGGAACTGTTGATATTCGTCACGCCCAAGATCATCAAACAGGGGCTGGCACAGAATTAAAGGGAATTGTCCGATCGGCGGCGTCTCGCCGCCGCACCCCGGACGCGGCAGACAGACAGGTCAAAGGATACTAAACCATGTACAAGAAGATGAGTAAGGCATTCGCTGTAATTCTCGCCACAGCGGCGCTGGCCGCGTGCGGCGGCGGGGGTCGAAGTGATTCGAGCGGTTCGGGGTCGGGCTCCGGCAGCGGTGGCGGTAGCGGCGGCGGTACCACGCCGCCCACGGTCACCATGGCTCTGAACGCCGGCCTGAGCGCGCTCTCGGCGGGCGGCAGCACCTCCCTGAACGCCGTGCTCACCGACGATCAGGGCAACCCTTATGTACAGGAGGTCGACGTCAGCTTTTCCTCGACCTGTATCGGCGCCAATCAGGCCACCGTCAATTCCCCGGTGACCACGGCGACCGGCACGGCCAACACGACCTATACGGCGCAGGGCTGTACCGGCAACGACACCGTGACCGCCAGCACCGTGATCGACGGTACGACGGTATCGGCATCGGTCACCATCAATATCGCGGCGGCAACGCTGGGCTCGATTGAGTTCGTCTCGGCCAGCCCCACCAACATCGCGCTCAAAGGCATGGGCGGGGCCGGCCAGTCCGAAGCCTCGACTGTCACTTTCCGCGTCCGCGACACCGCCAGCGCGCCGATTGCCAATCAGTCGGTGACCTTCACCTTGAATACGTCGGTCGGCGGCCTGCAATTCAGTCCCGGCAGCAGCACCGCAGTCAGCGGCTCCGACGGTCTGGTGCAGACCATTGTCCAGTCCGGCACCGTGGCCACACCGGTACGCGTCACCGCGACCGTCGACGCCACCGGCATCAGCAGCCAGTCCGATCAGCTGGTGGTCACCACCGGCATCCCGGACAACAACAGCTTCTCGCTCAGTGCGGCGACACTCAATCCGGAAGCCTGGAACGTCGATGGCGTGCAGGTGGCCATTACCGCGCGCATGGCCGATCGCTTCAATAACCTGGTACCGGACGGCACCACGGTGGTGTTCACCACCGAAGGCGGCGCCATCGGTGGTTCCTGTCAGACTGTCAGCGGAGCCTGCAGCGTCAACTGGGTCAGCCAGAATCCGCGCCCATCTACGGACTCCGTCAACGGCACCACCGGCAACGCCGGGCGCGTGACCATTCGCGCCACCGCCGTCGGCGAGGAAAGCTTCACCGACCAGAACGGCAACGGCACCTTCGACACCGGCGAGCCGTTCGACGATCTGCCCGAGGCCTTCCTGGACGAGAACGAGGACGGTATCTATCAGCTGAGCGAACCGTTTGCCGACTTCAACAGCGACGGCACCTACAACGCCCCGGACGGGATCTATAATGGCGTCGTGTGCAACGCCAGCAGCTGCAGCGTCTCGACGCTCAACGTGCGCGATTCCGTGACCCTGGTCATGTCGGGCTCCAGTGCGTCGATCACCATGCCGGCCACCCTCACCGCACCGACCAGCTTCAGCGTGGATGTGGTCGACGTCAACGGCCAGGTGATGCCGGCCGGCACTGTCGTCAGCGTCTCGACCGACAACGGTAAAATCTCCGGTCCGAGTTCGTTCACGATTCCGAGTACGGCGACCAACTGTAATCTTACGCCGGGAGCCTCGTCCTGCCGCTTTACCTTCTCGGTAAGCGCCGATACCACCCCGAGCAGCGGCATTCTGACCCTGTCGGTGCTGACCCCGGGCGGTCTGAACACAGTCAGCACGGCAACGGTCAACGACTGAGGTCGCATGCCGACCTGACCCGAAACACCGGCGACACATTTGCACTAGCGCCGGATTTCTGGCAAAACTGCACGGATGAATCGTCCGGGCAGTTTTTTTTTGGTCGGCCCGATGGGCGCCGGCAAATCCACCATCGGGCGCCAGCTGGCGCGTGCCCTGCAGCTCGAATTTGTCGACAGCGACCGCGAAATCGAGCTTCGCACCGGCGTCGACATCCCGCTGATCTTCGAACTGGAGGGTGAAAGCGGTTTTCGCCGCCGCGAACGGCGGGTGATCGAAATCACCACCGCCCGCCCGGGCATCGTACTGGCCACCGGCGGCGGCGCCGTGCTCGACCCGGACAACCGCAAGTGGCTGGCGGGCAGAGGCAAAGTCATTTATTTGCATACCACCGTGGCGCAACAGCTGGAACGTACGGCACACGATCGCAATCGTCCGCTGCTGCAGACGGACGACCCCCGGCGCAAGCTGGAGGAGCTGATGACGACCCGCGACCCGCTCTATCGCGAGATCGCCGACTGGGTGATCGAAACCGACAGCTGCCGGGCGCGCGACGTCGTCCAACAGATCGTCCAGCAGCTTCAGCAAGACCCCTGAACGCCGGCGTTTTGTCCGAATTTCGGCGAATTCACGATATATTTTGGCGCGCAACCGGCTTTACATTATGCTAGGCGTGATGAACAAAACCCTGCAACTCGATCTCGGTGAGCGCAGCTACCCGATTTTCATCGGTCCGCGGCTGCTCGGGCGCCCCGAGTGCTACCGGCCCTACATCCGCGGCCGACAGGTGATGCTGGTCAGCAATGAAACCGTGGCGCCCCTCTATCTGGACGGCGTGCGCGAGGCGCTGAGCGATTACCAGCTGGCCCAGGTCATCCTGCCCGACGGTGAAAAATACAAAACGCCGGAGGTGTTGCAGCGCATCTACGACGGCTTGCTGCAACACCGGTTCAACCGCAATTGCTCGTTGGTGGCGCTAGGCGGGGGGGTGGTCGGCGATATGACCGGCTTCGCCGCCGCCAGTTATTAGCGCGGGGTCGACTTCATACAGATTCCGACCACGCTGCTGGCCCAGGTCGACTCGTCGGTCGGCGGCAAAACCGGCGTCAACCATCCACTGGGGAAGAACATGATCGGCGCCTTCCACCAGCCGCAGGCGGTACTGGCGGACACCGATACCCTGGCAACGCTCGACGCACGGCAACTGGCGGCCGGGCTGGCCGAGGTGATCAAGTACGGTCTGATCATGGACGCCGAATTCTTCGCCTGGCTGGAAGCCCATATCGAACGCCTGCTGGCGCGCGACACCGAAGCGTTGGTCTACGCGATCGAGCGCTCCTGCCGGTGCAAAGCCGGGATCGTGGCGGCCGACGAACGCGAGAGCGGCCAGCGGGCGTTGCTCAATCTCGGCCATACCTTCGGCCATGCCATAGAAACCGGCATGGGTTACGGCAGTTGGCTGCACGGCGAAGCCGTAGCCACGGGCATGGCCATGGCCGCCGACCTGTCGGCACGCCACGGTTGGCTGTCCGCCGCGGATCTGGCCCGGGTGCGCGAACTGCTGCTGCGTGCCCAACTGCCCGTCGAGCCGCCGCCGGAACTGGAACCGCGCCGCTTCGGCGAACTGATGGCGGTGGACAAGAAAGCGCTGGACAGCGGACTGCGGCTGGTACTGCTACGCGCTATCGGCGAGGCGGTCGTCTGCGCCGATTACGACGCCGGGCTGCTGCAGCAAACACTGGCGCGTCGCCTTTCCATGACGGGTTCATGAACACCCGGCTGAGCGAGGTCGACTATCCCCACGGCCTGGCGCCCTACGCCACGGTCGACGCCGTCTCCCGCGGGCGCCGTTATCCGGAACCCGCGCCCCGGTACCGCGGTGAGTTCCAGCGCGACCGCGACCGTATCATTCACGCGGCGGCCTTTCGCCGGCTGGAATACAAAACCCAGGTTTTCGTCAATCACGAGGGCGATCTGTTCCGTACTCGCCTGACGCACTCCATCGAGGTCGCCCAGATCGCCCGCTCCATCGCCCGGGCCCTGCGGCTCAACGAAGATCTCACCGAGGCGATCGCGCTGGCTCACGATCTCGGTCACACCCCCTTCGGTCACGCCGGCCAGGATGCGCTCAACGAATGCATGCAGGGCTACGGCGGCTTCGAGCACAACCTGCAATCGCTGCGGGTGGTGGACAAACTCGAGGAAAAATACGCCGACTTTCCCGGTTTGAATCTCAGTTTCGAGACCCGCGAAGGCATTCTCAAACACTGCTCGCTGAAAAATGCCGCGGAGCTTGGTGACATCGGCGCCCGCTTCCTGAACAAGCAGCAACCCGGGCTCGAAGCCCAGCTGACCAATCTGGCCGACGAGATCGCCTATAACAGTCATGACGTCGACGACGGCCTGCGCGCCGGTCTGATCAATATCCAACAGCTGCAGGAAATTCCGCTGTTCAACGATCAGTACGAAGAGGTGCGGCAGCGCTATCCGGATCTGTCGCAACGCCGGGTGATCCACGAGGTGGTGCGCCGCCTCATCAACTGTCAGGTCGTCGACCTGGTGCAGACCAGCAGCGAACTCCTGCGGCAACAGGCTCCGCCGGATCTGGAGGCGGTGCGTGGCCAGTCGCAGCCGTTGATCGCCTTCAGCGATGGCATGCGCGAGCGCAACCTGGAGCTGAAACGCTTCCTGCGCACCCAACTGTATCGGCATTATCGCGTGCACCGCATGAGCGTCAAAGCGCTGCGCGTCATCCGCGAGCTGTTCGCCGCCTTTTTCGACGACCCACGCCTGCTGCCTGCCGAGACCCAGCTGAAAGTCAACGATCTGCGCCAACGCAAAGGCGAGGCGGGTCAGGCGCGCGCGGTGGCCGACTATATCGCCGGGATGACCGACCGTTACGCGATCAAGGAACATCAACGCGTTTATAATCCGGGAGAGCTGACTTGAGGCAGGCTCCGCCGCCGGTCATGACTTATGCGCATCTACATGCAGATTCCGCCCAGCGACGCGGGAGCCCCGAAATTCTATCACCTGCACCTGCAGGAGGACCTGCTCGAAGGCTGGACGTTGATCCGCGAGTGGGGTTATCAGGGCGCCCGCGGACGCCTGGTGCGCGATCATTTCCCGGACAGAGAAAGCGCCGAGGCCGCCATGATCAAGCACCGTGACGCCCAGCTCGGAAAGGGCTATCAGGTAGTGTTCCTGCAGGCGAAATCGTGAGCAGCGCCGCGGATCTCGCGCCGTCGCGCGATTATTTGAAAACTCTTGCGCTTTCCTGCGAACCCTTCGCCGACTCGGGCGACGGCCAATTTTTTTACGCCGGCACCGCGCTCATGCAGCGTCTCGACCTGCTCAGCCATCTGACCCAGTTCGGCGACGCCGCGATCCTGGTGTCCGGCCCCGCCGGCAGCGGCAAATCGACCCTGCTGTCGCGCTTTGTCGGCGAACGTGGCCGGCAGTGGCGCTTGTGCGCCATCCACGCCGACGAGTTCGAACAGTTTGAACGCCGCCTGGGCGACGCCTTGGGGATCGGCGAAACCGCACCCGCCGAACAGATGTTGTCGCAGTGGGCGAGCCAGCACGAAGCATCGCAATTGGCGGTAATCGCCGTGGACGATGCGCAGCAGTTGCCGGCGCACGCAGTGCAGGCGCTGCGCGATCTGCTCACGCAGGCACCGGGTGACCGCGTTCGTCTGATCCTGTTTCTGACGCCATCGGCGCTGTCCGGCATCAAGGCCGCGCTGGAACAAGGCCCGGCATCACCGAGCACCCAATTGCTGGAGATTCCCAAGCTTTCCGAGGAAGAAACCGCCGCCTATCTCATGTACCGGCTGGCGGTGGCCGGCTACAGCGGCGAAAGCCCGTTCAACGCCACCGAGGTGCGCGCCATCTGCAAGGCCGCGGACGGTCGTCCCGGTGCGATTAATCAACTCGCGCACGAAGCCCTGCAGGAACACAAGATGCGCGCCGGCGGCAAAGGCACACGGCCGACGGCGGCGCGACCGGCGCGGCGCGTGACCTGGGGATTCGCCCTCCTGCTGGCGCTGGGGCTGGCGGCCTATCTCGGCTGGCAGAGCCGGATGCCGTCGGACGACACGCCCGCTCCGGCCGCGTCCCGAACCGACGACGAGGTTGCGCGACCGTTGTTTCTGCCCGAAGAGCCCGACGCCGCCGATGGGCAGGCGGGCGCCTCGACGGAACCCCCAGCCGATACGCCGTCGGTGCAGCCCCCGGCCGTTCCATCGCCCCCTGCACCGGCCGCGCCGGCCGCCAACGTCCCGCCAGCACCGGACATCGCCCCTGACGGTTCTTTACCGCCTGCGGAAACTACGCCGGAAGCGCCGGCAACAGAGGCGCCGTCCGGCACCGGAGATGCGCAAGGCACCGCATCGGGTGTAACCGATGAGACAAAAGACGGCGGCTCGACCCCGGAGGATAAACTAACGCCGCCAGCGGTAGCCCCTGCCAGCCCGACGCCCTCCACGCCGGCCACCCCGTCGGCGCCGGCGACCGGTACGCAGACCGGCGATGAACAACCGCCGGCCGCCGATTCATCGCCGCCGACCAGGACGGCGCCCGCCGCCGCTGCGCAGGCGAGCGAGCCCTCCACCGCCACAGCGCAGACTCCGGCAACGGCCCAGGCCGCACTGCCGCACCGCGAGGACTGGTTGCTGCGCCAGCCGGCCGACCATTACACCTTGCAGCTCTTGGGCTCGCGCCGACAAGCCTCGATAATCGGCTATATCGAACAAAACGGACTCGACCCGGCGCGCTGCGCTTATTATCGCGGCCTGTTCCAGGGCTCCGACTGGTACGTCCTGGTCTACGGCTCCTATCCCGACCGCGCCGCGGCACTGGCCGATCGGGCCCGGCTACCGACCCGGATACAACGGGAAAAACCCTGGCCGCGAACGCTGGCGGACGTGCACCAGGCCATCCGCGACGCCCGGTGACCAGCCGCAGCCCCTGCGCCACGTGCATTCCCTAGAGAAAACAGGGGATAAATCCCAAAACACTGGCGCCTGAGGCCTATCTACATTATTCTTTTCGGCCCTAATTTTAGTGATCGGGTGCCACCCACCCCGCCCGGGTGTGGGTGTTTTCGTGCGCGCACGACGCATGATCTCCGGGTAAAATGAGCAAGTTACAGAGGTTCGGACATGAGTCACGGGGCTATTCCGCATAAGCAGGGCCTGTACGACCCGCGAAATGAGCACGACGCCTGCGGCGT
>JASBST010000049.1 GCA_030148775.1 Thiogranum sp. | reverse complement strand
ATGAGCTGGACGCTGAGTGTGCCGCGGTATTCGTTGCTGTCCAGGCGGAACGCCAGATACCATCGTTCGCCGCACGCCGGCGCATGCTCGGCCTGGTTGAAGGCGATGGCATCGAGCGTGCGGCGACTGTCCGGGGGGCGCAGGCTCAGCTTGAGATGATTGGCGCCGACGGTACGTCGCGCCAGTATCACGAACTCGCCTTCAAACAACGGTTCCGGAAACCCTTGTCCCCAGGGGCCGGCCGCGCGCAGCCGTTCGGAAAATTCAAGCGCGAAATCCTGTTCGCTCAGACAGCCATCTGTTTCCAGCAGTCCCTGCAGAGCCTCGCCGTCCAGGCGTTCGCGCAACGCCTCCTCGAACGCGCTGGTGAAGGCCGGCAGATCGGTCTCGGCCAACGACAACCCGGCCGCCATGGCGTGTCCGCCAAACTTCTGCAGCAGTTGCGGATGTCGGGCCGCAATCGTATCCAGGGTGTCGCGGATGTGCAGGCCGGGAATGGAACGGGCGGAGCCTTTGAGTACATTGTCTCCGGCATTGGCGAATGCGATGACCGGCCGATGAAAGCGTTCCTTGATGCGCGCGGCCAGAATTCCGATCACGCCCTGATGCCAGTTGCGGTCGTACAGGCACAAACCGTGCGGCAAGGGCTCGTTGTCCAGGCGCAGCTGTTCCAGGGCGTGCAGCGCCTGACGTTTCATATCGTCCTCGATTTCGCGCCGTTCGCGATTCAACGCATCCAGCTGCTGCGCCAGTTCCCGCGCCCGCTGCGCGTCGTCGCACAAAAGGCATTCTATCCCTAATGACATGTCGTCAAGTCGGCCGGCGGCGTTGAGGCGCGGTCCGGCGGCGAAACCGAAATCGGCGGCGACCGCACGGCCCGGGTTGCGACCGGCCACCTCCAGCAGCGCGCGTATACCCGGGCGGCAGAGGCCGGCGCGTATCCGCAGCAGCCCCTGCTGAACCAGGATCCGGTTATTGGCGTCGAGCGGCACCAGATCGGCGACCGTCCCCAAGGCCACCAGATCGAGATAGGCGCCGAGGTTGGGCTTGGCTCTGTTGTGCCGCTCGAACCAGCCGTCGGCATCCAAGCGGGCACGCAACGCCAGCAACAGATAAAAGGCGACGCCGACGCCGGCCAGCGCCTTGCTGGGGAAGAGATCGCCCGGCTGATTGGGATTGACGATGACGTCGGCGGCGGGCAGTCGCGCACCGGGCAGGTGATGATCGGTGATCAATACCGCCATCCCCCGGCGTCGCGCCTCGGCAACACCCTCATGACTGGAGATTCCATTGTCCACGGTAATAATCAATTGTGGCGCTCGCTGTGCCGCCACGGCGACGATCTCCGGTGTCAGCCCGTAGCCGTACTCGAACCGGTTGGGAACAAGATAGTCCACATCGGCGGCGCCGAATTCGCGTAATGCCGCCACCATCAGTGCGCTGCTGGTGGCGCCGTCGGCGTCGAAATCGCCGACCACGAGAATGCGCTGGCGCTGCTGCAGTGCGCGCGCCAACAGGGCCGTCGCCTCATCGATGTGCAGCAATTGCGCGGGACGATGCAATCGCTCCAGCGCCGGGTCGAGTTCTTCGACGCTGCGCACGCGGCGAGCGGCGTAGATGCGTTGCAACACCGGGTGGCCGAGCGCGGCAAGCGGCTGCAGCTCGTCGGGCGAAACAGTTCTGGTGACGACGCGGATCATCGCTTCGAAACCGCTGTGCGGCTACACATGGCTCGCCTGTGCGCACCGAAATGCCCGCTCACGTCGATAATCTCCGCGGCCTTTCCAGAACGCCGGCAGGCGCGCGCGCGTGAGACGGTAGCGATAGCCGTTGAGCGGATAAAGATGAAGCGTATCCACCCGCCGCCGCCGCAAGGCCTCGACCAGAGGCGCGAACCAGTCCCGCTCCAACCGGCCCATGGCGGACATCCAGGCATCGATCTGCTGATAGGCGGCGGCGTCGCGACAGGCCTCCAGAACGATCAGGCGCCGCCTCCCGGCCGCTGGGTCGGACAACAGGGCCTCGACGCCGGCGGGGAGATCGGCGTGCGTCACACCGGCGTGACGGGCCAGACCCCGGGCATAAGCCGAGTCGCTCAACAACTGGTCGCAGGCGCAGGACAGAGCTGCCGCCGGCGCCCCCCCGCCCCACAACCAAAGGCTGTTGACGGCCGGCTGTCCCTGCTGCGCGCGTTGCCGGTTGACGGGGTGGTTGTGCAGCAACATTTGAATTTCGTTGATGCTGCGGGTCCAGATGCCGGCATCCCCTCCCCCATACGGCATGGCGGGGAGGCGCCGGGCGCGGGCCTGAGGCAACGCGGTGGTGTCCAGGCGCGGCAGCTGGTCGCTGAGAAGATACCAGCGTTTCGCTGCGCCGCAGACGATGCGGTATTGGTCGGCGGCCAGATGGTCGTTCAGCGTGGCCGTCAGCGCTTCGCCTTCCTGATCGGTGAGCGCGAAAGCGCTGCTGTCGAATAACTGCAACCCGCCGCTGTCAGCGCGCAAATGCACCGGATAGGCGCGCAGACATGACCGCGGGGCGGGGGTTGAAAAGTCCTGCTGATAGGTCAGTGTCGCCACGCCGCCCCCGGGCCCGGCATCGACACCACAAAGGTCGGCGATGGCGGGTTCGCACCAGCTGGCGGTGAACGTCTCCCGCGCGCCCTGCGCTAGCCAGCGCGACAGCGCCGGTGCCGGCGGCAGGGCCGAGGGTGAGTATCCGCCGAATTCGGCGGCCAGTCCGGGCACGAGCAGACTGATGCTGCGCCTCAGGCCAGATTCTCCACGATGGCATCGCGTACCGGCCCCAACGCGGCGTCGACGCTGATCACGCCGCCGGCGCACTGCCTGATGGCGGTGTCGGGGTCTTTCAGGCCGTGACCCGTGAGCGTGCACACCACGGAACTGCCGGCCGGGATTTTGCCGCTGTCGATATCGCGCAACGCGCCCGCGAGCGAGGTGGCCGAGGCCGGTTCGCAGAAAATGCCCTCCTTCTCGGTCAACAGTTTCTGCGCCGCCAGGATTTCCTCGTCGCTGCATTCGTCGAACCAGCCGTCCGAGCCCTCGCGCACCTTCCACGCCAGCTCCCAGGACTGCGGATGGCCGATGCGGATGGCGGTGGCCACCGTATCCGGGTTGTCGATCATGGCGCCGCGCAGAAACGGTGCCGCGCCGCTGGCCTGATACCCGATCATGCGCGGACGGTTGTTGACGATACCGTGTTCGAGATATTCGCTGTAGCCCATCCAGTGGGCGCTGATATTTCCCGCGTTGCCCACCGGCAGGCAATGGAAATCGGGCGCCCGTTCCAGCTCCTCGATGATTTCGAAGGCCGCGGTCTTCTGTCCCTGGAGACGAAACGGGTTGATGGAGTTGACAATGGTCACCGGCGTGTTCTGCGCCACCTCCTTGACCAGGCGCATGCCCTCGTCGAAATTGCCACGGATCTGTAACACCACCGCGCCGTGGATCATCGCCTGCGCCAGCTTGCCGAGCGCGATCTTGCCTTCAGGGATCAGCACGAAGGCGGCGATACCGGCGCGTGCGGCGTAGGCGGCGGCCGAGGCGGAGGTGTTACCGGTGGAGGCGCAGATCACCGCTTTGCAGCCGTCCTCGACGGCCTTGGTCACGGCCATGGTCATGCCGCGGTCCTTGAACGAACCGGTCGGGTTGAGCCCTTCGTACTTGACGTATAGATCGATATCGCGCCCGCATTCCCGGGGAATGTTGTTAAGCCGGATCAGCGGCGTATTGCCTTCGCCCAGACTGATGATACGGGTGTCGTCATGAACCGGCAGGCGGTCGCGGTACTTGTCGATCAGGCCGGTATAGCGCGGACGAAACGGCATAAATAATTACCTTCAATAACAATTGGTTTTGTAAAGTTTCTATTCCAAAATCTGATTCGGCGCGGAGAATCAGCTGGCGAGGTGCTCCACCCGGATACGGGTCACTTCGCCGTCGATGGCGTCCAAAGCTTCAATGTTTTGGATGGCGCTGTTCATCTGACCTTCGCGCACCGCCCGTGTCAACAGGATCACCGTCACCGCCTGCTCGCCCTGCTGCGGTTCTTTCTGCAGGATGGCCTCGATGCTGATGCCGGCGTCGCCGAGGATGCGGGTGATCTCCGCCATCACGCCCGGCTGGTCTCTGGCGCACAGGCGAAGATAATACGCCGTTTCCACCGCTTCCATCGGCAGAATCTCCAGGTCGGACAGCGAATCGGGCTGGAAAGCCAGATGCGGTACGCGGTTTTCCGGATCCGCCGTCAGCGTGCGGGCCACGTCGACCAGGGCGGCGCCGCCGGCCGACGCGGTGGGTTCGGAACCGGCGCCGGCGCCATAGTACAGGGTCGGGCCGACGGCATCGGCGTTGACCAGGACGGCGTTCATCACACCGTCGACATTGGCGATCAGACGCCGCTCGGGTATCAGTGTCGGATGCACCCGCAGTTCCACCCCGGCGCCGCTGCGTCGGGTAATGCCCAGGTGCTTGATACGATAGCCGAGTTCTTCGGCGTAACCGACATCCTCCCGGGTCACATGGCTGATACCTTCGGTATAGACCTTGTCGAACTGCAACGGAATACCGAAGGCCAGAGAACCGAGGATGGCCAGCTTATGGGCGGCATCGATACCTTCGACATCGAAGGTAGGATCGGCTTCGGCATAGCCGAGCCGCTGCGCTTCGGCCAGCACATCGGCGAAATCCCGGCCCTTGTCCCGCATTTCGGTAAGGATGAAATTACCGGTGCCATTGATAATGCCGGCGATCCAGCGAATGCGGTTGGCGCTAAGCCCTTCGCGCAGTGCCTTGATGATCGGGATGCCGCCGGCCACCGCGGCCTCGAACGCCACCATCACCCCCTGACGCTGGGCGGCGGCGAAAATCTCGTTACCGTGCGTGGCGATCAGCGCCTTGTTGGCGGTGACTACATGCTTGCCGTTGGCGATCGCTTTAAGAACGAGTTCGCGTGCCGGTTCGTAGCCGCCGATCAGCTCGACGACGATATCGATCTCGGGATCATCGACCACCGCGAAAGCATCGTCGCTGACGGTGACAGTCTCGATACCGGGCAAACCGGCCGGATCGTATTCGCGCGCCGCGGCGTGACTGATTTCGATACCACGACCGGCGCGCCGCGCGATTTCGCCGGCGTTGCGACGCAGCACATTGAAGGTGCCGCCGCCGACGGTACCCAGTCCCAACAAACCCACTTTTACCGGTTTCAAACGTCCCCCTCGCCCGCTGCCGCGAGTTGTTTTTTGTCGCGACGAAACATGTCGCGGATACCGCGCACGGCCTGGCGTGTATGGTGCTCGTTTTCAATCAGGCCGAAGCGCACGAAACCATCGCCGTATTCCCCGAAGCCGACGCCCGGTGATGCCGCCACTTTGGCGTCGCGCAGTAATTTCTTGGAGAATTCCAACGACCCCATGGCGCGATAATCCTCGGGTATGGGGGCCCAGACAAACATGGTCGCGCGCGGTTTCTCGACCTGCCAGCCGATACTTTTCAGGCCGTCGCACAACACGTCGCGGCGGCGGCGATAAGTCTCGGCGATTTCCCTGACACAATCCTGCGGACCTTCCAGCGCGGCGATGGCGGCAACCTGGATCGGCGTGAACATACCGTAGTCGAGATAGGATTTCATGCGCGTCAGGGCCGCCACCAGCTCGCGGTTGCCGCACATGAAACCGACGCGCCAGCCCGGCATGTTATAACTTTTCGACAGCGAGAAAAACTCTACGGCGATGTCTTCCGCGCCCTTGACCTGCAGAATCGATGGCGCCTGATACCCGTCGAACACCAGATCGGCGTAAGCCAGATCGTGCACCACCCAAATGCCGTGTTCACGGGCGATGTCGACCACGCGCTGGAAGAAGCTCAATTCGACGCACTGGGTCGTCGGGTTGCCGGGGAAATTCAGCACCAGCATTTTGGGCTTCGGCCAGGAGTCCTTGATCGCTTTTTCGAGTTCGGCGAAAAACAGATCGTCGTCGCCGATCAGCGGTACGTGACGGATATCCGCCCCCGCGATGACAAAACCATACGGGTGTATCGGATAGGCCGGGTTGGGTACCAGCACCGCGTCGCCCGGCCCCATGGTAGCGAGCGCCAGGTGCGCCAGCCCTTCCTTGGAACCGATGGTGACGATCGCCTGTGTGTCCGGATCCAGGTGCACGTCGTAGCGTCGCCGGTACCAGTCGCAAATGGCCTTGCGCAGTCGCGGGATTCCCTTGGACATTGAGTAACGGTGCGTGTCCGGTCGACGCACGGCTTCCACCAGCTTATCGACAATGTGGCTCGGCGTCGGTCGGTCGGGATTTCCCATACCGAAATCGATGATATCCTCGCCGCGGGCCCGTGCCGCCGCCTTCAACTCATTGACAATATTGAAGACATAGGGGGGCAGTCGTTTGATTCTGAGAAATTCTTCCACGGAGTGCCTGCTGGACAATGCGCCGAATCGAGAAAACAAAGCGCGTAGGGTACTGAAAATATTGAAATGTAACAAGCTGGAGAAGTATCCTCCGAGTATGCATTTCGCTCAGGAAGATTGCCGCAGCGACCAACGGATCCGCGCTTATGAGGCCGGACGTGTGCGCATCGGCGAGCAGGATTATCGTCGCAGCCTGTTGCTCAATGCCGAACGGCTTATCGCCGACTGGCGCCCGCGCCGGGTCGCGGATCTATGCAGCGAGGACTTCGCGGCGATTTTCGATTGGCGACCCGAGATCCTGTTGCTGGGAACCGGCAACGCGCTGCAGTTTCCGCCGCAGTCGTTGACGGCCAGCCTGCTGCAATGCGGTATCGGGGTGGAGATCATGGACACCGCGGCCGCCTGCCGTACCTTCAATATTCTTTTGTCGGAGCAGCGACAGGTGGCCGCGGCCCTGCTGATCGAATGAGACCGCGGCCCTCGGGCGTCTCAATCGAACAGGGTGTCCGAGGAAAAGCCCTCGCTTTCGAGTATCTCCCGCAGCCGCTTCAAGGCATCCATCTGAATCTGCCGCACGCGTTCGCGGGTCACGCCGATTTCGTTACCGACCTCTTCCAGGGTGGAGATCTTGTAGCCGTGCAGGCCGAAGCGGCGTTCGACCACTTCGCGCTGTTTCTGCGACAGGCGCGAGATCCAGACTTCGAGATTGGCCAGTACGTCTTCGTCCTGTAGCAGGGCCGACGGGTCGAGATTGTTTTCATCGGGGATGGCATCGATCAGCGTTTTGTCCGAGTCCCGGCCGATCGGCACGTCGACCGAGGTCACGCGTTCGTTGAGTTTGAGCAGACGCTTGACGTCGGTCAGCGGCTTGTCCAACAGTTCGGCGATTTCCTCGGCGTTGGGCTCATGGTCGAGCGATTGGGCCAGGCGTCGCGCCGCCTGCAGGTAGCTGTTGAGTTCCTTGACCACGTGAATCGGCAGCCGGATGGTGCGCGTCTGGTTCATGATGGCGCGCTCGATCGTCTGGCGTATCCACCAGGTGGCATAAGTGGAGAAGCGAAAGCCGCGTTCCGGGTCGAACTTCTCCACCGCGCGTATCAGACCGAGATTACCCTCTTCGATCAGATCCAGCAGCGCCAGACCGCGATTGATGTAACGGCGGGCGATCTTCACCACCAGCCGCAGGTTGCTTTCGATCATGCGCCGGCGGCCGCTTTCGTCGCCCCGCTGCGCCAGGCGGGCGTAATAGACTTCTTCCTCGGCGCTCAACAGCGGCGAAAAGCCGATCTCGCTAAGATACATGCGGGTGGCGTCGAAGTGCGCATCGTTGTCCGGGGGTTCGCGGTAGCGTGAGACCGGTTCGACGATTTCGTCGGCCTCCGCAGTCGACTCCACCTCGTCTACTTCCAGCTCCACTGTGGTATCCGGTTCGTCGCCGGCGACCACGCGATTCTGATTCTGGCGTTTTCTGGCCATGAGCAGTGTTTCCTCAATGTCGCGCCAAAGAACTTACGTTCGTAACGGCGCCAGTGGCAGAATCTACCGCTTCGGCAGATACTGCAATGGATCGACCGGTTTCCCGAGTTTTCGAATTTCAAAGTGCAGCCGTACCCGGTCAGTACCGCTGTTACCCA
>JASBST010000066.1 GCA_030148775.1 Thiogranum sp. | reverse complement strand
GGCATCGACCACCGCTACAGGGAAGACATAGTAGCCGGCTTCGGCCAGCGTGCGGGTGACGGTCGACAGATAAACATAGGGCGCGTCGACCTCAACGGAATTATTGATCGGCGGCATCACCAGTAACGAGCGCGGCATGTGGCTGCGGTATTCGCGGTAGTCGCGCGGCTGGGGGGCGGTGGCGCAGCCGCCAAGGCTCAGCAGCAGCAGGCAGGCCATCAGCGAAGCGAAGCGTGAGCGGTGACTGATCATTGTTCGTTCTCCTGCAGGCGGGTGAGCAAGCCGTCAACGAAAGCGGCGGACTCGGGGAACAGTTCGCGTTCGGCGGCGAATTCCCGCTGCGCGGCGTCGCGATTGCCTTGCAGGTAATACATGTAACCGAGGTGTGCGTGCACGCCGGGTGGCACGCGCCGGCCTCTGGCCTCGGCCCGGGTGATGTCCCGCGACAGCTTGGCCACCTGTACGCCCGGCTCGGCCTTGCCGGGCTTGGCATACATTTCGTAGACCAACTGTTCGTAGTCGCCCCAGCTGTAGAGCGGCGGTTGACGGGTGGCGCAGCCGCAAACCAGCGACGCGACCAGCGCTGTCAGCGCGAGTCGTGAATAGGCTTTCATTATTTCGCTCCCGTCGGCGACCAGTCACCGCGTTGCAGGCCGTCGACCAGGTTGTTGACGGCTTCGGTGATCGCCAGGTTCAACACCTTGCCGTTCAAGGTGGCGTCATAGCCCGCGGTGCCGCCGAAGCCGACGATTTCGCGGTTCGACAGCGCGTACTCACCGGCGCCCTGCACCGAATAGATGATTTCGGAGGTGCCGACGTCGACGACGTTGAGCGCCACTTTGGCGTAGGCGGTCTGCTTTTTCCCGGCGCCGAGAATGCCGAACAGCTGGCGGTCGCCGGTGGTGCGCCGGCCGAATTCAGTGACGTCGCCGGTGATCGCGACCTGGGCGCCCTTCAGGGCTTGTTTCTGGCCGCGTAGCTTTGCTTCACGCGCGATCTCGTCCATGTTTTGGCGATCGACCACGCTGAAGCGGTTGGTCATCTGCAGATGGGTCTTGAGAATGGTCTTGGCCTGGTTGCCCAACTTATCCGGTCCATCCGAGAAAATGCCCTGCATATAGCTGGAACGGTTCTGGAACTTGCCCACCACCAGCACATAGCGCGGACCGTTGTAGGCGGTGCCGTGGCTGGCCACCGTCTCCGGCGTCAGCGCCCGGTGCGCTTCGGTGGCGCAGCCGGCGAGCGTAAACAGCGCCAGCGCGAGCGTCAACAGGCGACCGGCCGGGGCCTGGAAAATAGCGGAAATCTTGTTCATGGGCTGGTGGGTCCTTATTTATGAGCTGTCAATTAGTCGGTTGTTGTGATGGATTCTTTAACTTTCCGGGTCTTGCAAGTGGGCGCGAGGGCTTCGCGGCGCCAGACCCCGTCGCCTTTATAGCGGAATTCCGGCGGAAACAATAGACGTGACGAGTCCCGGGGCGGCGTATTTAACAAATATTAAACTAACGTTAAATTTGGTCGAGGCAGCGCCACGAGTTCGCTTTCAATAAAAACAATCAACATAGGGAAGTCGTCAATTTCGACAAGGCGGAAGGAACCATGCAGCAGTTTCACAGCAGTATTCGATATTCGATGCAGCCCGAAGGCGGCAATAGCCCGGGAGGGTTCAACCGTCCAGCAGCTGGCAGGTGCTGACGGCGACCTTTTTCAACATCGATCGGCTCGCACCGGCTTTGCCCATGACCATGATACCGGCCATGGTGACCAAAATGTTGCTCGCCAGGGCGCCGGCGTCCAATCGCCCGCTCAGTTCGTGGGTACGCTGAGCTTGCACAATGCGCTTCCTGACGGCGGTTTGAAAATCCTGCATGATACTTTCCAGATGGCGGACCGAATGCGGGGTGTGCTGTTCGCGTTCCAGCAGGGAAAGAACCACCAGACAGCCGCCCGGGGTATCGGCCCTAAAATGCAGGTCAATCGTTTTCATGAGCAACTTTCGGATGCCCTCGCGAACGGTGGGCTCATGTTGTAAGTGATGTGCCAATCGAGAGAGTTCGGTCTGCCGATAATGCTCGACCGCCCGTTCGAATAATTTCCGTTTATTGCCGAAGGTGTTGTAGATGCTGGTACGGGTCAGGCCAGTGTCTTGTTCAAGCTCCTGGAGTGAGGTGCCGGCGTAGCCCCTGGCCCAAAAAACCTTCATCGCGGCAGTGAGCGCCTGCTCTTCATCGAACTCTTTAGGTCGTGCCATTGTGCGGTTTCCGGGCATCGGTTTACTGTTTCCAAATATATCATAAAAACGTCACATATCTTTGAGCGTGGCGTCGTTTGGACGGCAAATGACGAAGCCTGGCATGCGGGGCGGGGTTCCCCGGGCAAGTCGGTTTTCTACGGGGAGCGTTCGCGCCTATATATTATACCGGTCGATATAAAACTCTTGACGGATACAAGTTGTTGCTCTAGATTATTATGTAACGATCATTACAAAATATGCTTTCGACAGCGGGACGGGCGTGACGGCTGTCGTGTCTGTCGGGATTGGTCTTCGATTACGAAGACAGCAGCTTGCGAAGCAATTGGTTATTTCCACTCGCCGCGGTCCGGCGATCAAACCTGCCAGGAGTAGACATCGATGAATACTTATCAAGCGCACAACATCGGCAAACTGGAGAATATTGATCAATACGTTTTCGCGCCGCAGGGCGCGCCCATTCGGCTGGAGGGCAAGGTGTTTCTGCGGGAATTGCTCGGGCTGACATCGATGGAAATTTCGCTGAATAAAAACCCGCCGGGCACGGGTGTGGATTTTTTTCACCGCCATAAGAATCACGAGGAGGTGTACATCTTCCTCGGCGGCAATGGCGAAATGATGGTTGATGGGGACCGTTTCAGTGTCGGAGAAGGAACCGCGGTACGCATTGCGCCATCTGCGAGCCGTGCCTGGTGGAATACGGGCGACACCGATCTCTACTACATTGTGACCCAGTCCGAGACCGACGCATTAAAGACGGAAGCCCTGGATGATGGCGAGTTTCTGGAAGCCAAAGTGCCATGGGTTTAAGGCCGTGAAGATGATCAAAAGGTCCGCGGACAGAATGGGTAACATCCGATGAAAATTTCCGCTGCGTTGGAAAATCTCGTCGTCGACGACATGACATCCAAGCAGATTCATTATATTCAACCGGTGCAGCCGGCACGGGCCGGCGGGGTGGTTGCTTAAATCTATGCTCAGATCCGACGGGATTTTCAGTTGGTACCGCCCCTTACCCTGCTGTCGGCGCAGCCCGATATTCTGGCGGCGGTCTGGAGCATATGGCGCGAAAGTCAGCTGGCGCTCGGCCCGGTGCAACGCACCAGCACCGAGGCGATCGCCGCCGCCGTGTCCCGGCTGAACGCCTGCACTTATTGCGTCGATGCCCACAGCGGTCGGCTACACGCTTTATCGGCTCACGATGTGGTCTCCGGAATACTCGACGACGATGGGGGCAAAATCTCACAGCGCCCGACGCGCGATATCGTGCAATAGGCTCTGGCGACGCTGGACCCCCATAGCCCTATTGTTGAGAAACCGCCCTTTACCGCCGAACAGTTGCCACAGGCGGTGGGGACAGCCGTCACCTATCATTTGATCAACAGACTAGTGAGTATCTTTCTGGTGGCTACCCCGATGCCGGTGCCGGGTTCCAGACCTGGCTTGCGGCGGATGGCCGCCCGGGTGTTCGGCGCCAGCATCGGCCGGAATATAGTGGCGCGCGTGCCAGTGGCCGGAGAATCCTTGCATTATCTCCCGGCGGCGGATTTGCCGGATGATTTATCCTGGGCGGGAGAAAATCCGTACGTGGCGGACGCATTCGCCGGGTGCGTCGCGTTGGTCGAGAGCGCCGGCGAACGCGCGCTCTCGTCGACGGTACGTGGTGCGTTACTTGGCGCGCTGGAGTTATGGTGGGGTGAGGCAAAAGGGCTGGATCGTTCTTGGCTGGACGCTGCGGTTCGGCATCTGGAGGCGAAGGACCGGCCGGCAGCGCGTCTGGTGTACTTAAGCGCTTTCGCGCCACATCAGGTGGACGCCGGGATCGTCGCCGCGTATCGGGAACAACACCCGTGTGATGCCGACCTGCTGGCGGCCACGACTTGGGCCGGTTTCGCCGCGGCCAGGCGTATTGGCAGCTGGCTCGCCGGCGGAGATAACGGCTGAAGGGAGACACATCTTCGCCTTGTTGCGCCCGTTTTCTTCGTCAGCGCCTGGAGAGCCGTCCGCAGTTGATGACTGCGCGCGGAATTCAGTCACCGACCGGCGGCTGGCGCCGGGATCCGGCGAGGCGTGCGGGCGTTGTGTTCATGCAAGTTGCCGTGTAGTATCGCGCCATGCGTCGTCTGTTTTCCCCGTTTCTCATTGCGTTTATGTGTGTCAGTCTGTTGGCGACACAGGCAAGCGGATTGCATCTGCATGTCAACGTCGAGAATCCGGATGTGGCTTTGCATGGTACTCACATACACGACACCGGCGCCGATGAAAGCGGCCATAACCATGCGGCCGATATCGACGTCCTCTCGTTCGAAACCGGCACTGGCTGGGCCAAGCTGATGCCGTTTATTGTCAATTTGTTCATCATATTGCTGGTAACATTGGCGGCGCAGCCGCTGGTATGGCGGACTATCATTGATAATTCCCCCAGGTGTCATCGGTCCTGTACACCCCCACCGTTACGCGCACCTCCCGCTATACATTCCTGATTTTCTTGATGGGTTGTTGAGCGCCTGCAGGCCGCTCGGCAGCCGTGTTCCATGCGTGCTCTCGAGCACGATCGGGAGATGTTTCCATGTGGGATTTACTCAATCGCCGAATCGGCGTGGCCCTTTGGCTGCTGCTGTTCGGCACATCCGTAGCCGCGCAGTCCGATCCGGCCGACGGCGACCGGACACTCGATCTGAACGAGGCGGTGACCAGAACGCTGGCGCGCAATCCGGCGTTGGTCGCCTTCGGTCATCAGCTGCAGATCCAGGACGGCCGGGTTCTGCAGGCAGGCCTGGCGCCGAATCCGGAACTGAGCCTCATGGTCGAAAACGTACTCGGCAGCGGCCAGTTTTCCGCTGCCGACGGCGCGGAGACGACCTTGAGCATCGCCTGGATTCTGGAGCGGGGTGTGCGCCAGCGGCGAGTCGACAGCGCCCGCGCGGGTGTTTCGCTGTTGGCCGTGGAGGCCGATATCATCCGGCTCGACGCGGCGGCGGAAACGGCGCGCTGGTTCTTCGCCAGCCTGTCCGCGCAGGCGCATAGCGTCAACGCCCGGGAGGCGGTTCGGCTTGCACAGCAGACCGTGCAGGCGGTGCAGCGGCGGGTGAGCGCCGGTAAATCCCCGCAAGCGGAGCTGGCGCGCGCGCGCGCCGAGTTGGCGC
>JASBST010000045.1 GCA_030148775.1 Thiogranum sp. | reverse complement strand
GTCTATGACGTCCGGGTGTATTGCTGTACGGGAGGTGTGATATTTCGACGCTGCTCCAGTTTAGAGGCGTCTCCGACGCAAAGCGCGCCCGCAGCGATTGCATGTTGGGCTGGTTGGTGGGCGCGGCAGGTGCGATTGTGGCCGCGTTGTTGGTATTTCATTCGGGCGGCGTTGTCCAGCTGCCGCTGCTGGTCGTGCTGGCGCCGGTTGTTATGCTTCTGTTTGGACTGTTTTTTTTCATCCATCGCATGCTGCACTACCGTCGGGTGCTGGAGTCGATGCATGCCGGTATGCTGGATGCGCAGGAAGGCACGCTGCAGCCGATCGATGCCGGACGGCTGCATGACCCTTATTTACGCAGCCTGGTCGGCGACTATAACCTGATGATGAATGCGCTGCGGCGTGTATTTTCCACTGTCGAGGAATGTCAGAATCGTGTGCTCACGGAGCGCAACCGTATCAACGCCGTCCTGCAAAGTCTGCCGGGGGCGCTGCTCAGCGTGGACGATGACCTGAGCATCAACGCCGTGAACGCGCTGGCCGGCGATCTATTCGGCTTAACGGAAAGCGAACTGGTGGGGTGCAGTTTGTTCGATCTGCTGGCACTGGACGAAGCGGATCGTGACCTATTGCGCGACGCCTTTCTTTACAAGCAGCGTATCGCCAATCAGGAAATCCTATGCGATCTGCGCGGTTCGCTCATGCACTTGTCGCTCAACCTGTCGTTTGTCACCCAGACGGGCGCGGACATGGGCGCCGTGATTGTCTTGCAGGACATCAGCGACTACAAGCGATTGCAGGAAAATGTTTATAACCAAGAGAAACTGGTGGCCATGGGCGAACTGGCCGCAGGCGTCGCGCATGAACTCAATACACCGCTAGGCAGTATACTGGGCTATGCACAGTTGTTGCGTGATACGGTAGGCGACGATCCAAAAGTGCATGAATGGACCCGCGTGATCTGCGACGAGGCGAGGCGTTGTTCGCGTATCATCGACGATCTGCTCCAGTATGCGCGTGGCCGCGATAAATGCGACGGCGAGGTCTGCGACGTCAATGAGGTTGTGCGCAGCGTCAGCGAAACCTTCATCAGCTGTCGGATGAAACGTTACAATATCGACGTTCACCTGGATCTTTCGTCTGACGGCATGACGGTGGAAGGCGGTTGTGGTCCGCTCGAGATTGTACTGGCAAATTTGTTGACCAACGCCGTACAGGCGCTTGCGGGCCGCGACGAGGCCTGCATCACAATCCGTACGCGTGCTGCTGAACAGGGCAGTTTGCGCCTGATTGTAGAAGATAACGGCCCGGGTATTTCACGGCAAATTCGCAGTCGTATATTCGATCCGTTTTTTACCACCAAGGACGTCGGCAGCGGCACGGGTCTGGGTTTGGCGATCTGTCACGCCATGTTGATCCGCAGAGGCGGTTCCATCCACCACGACGGTAGCTTCACAGACGGCACACGGATGATCGTCGAGCTTCCCCATGTACTGACGGAGCTGGCAGTGTAATGAGCGCCACTAGGAAAGAAATGACCGACCCGACGCTCAGCGAGCGACCAATGGTGCTGATTTGCGAGGACGACGCGGCCATGCGAGAACTGCTGGCTAGCGTTGTCTCGCGTTTGGATGTGCAGGTGGTACAGGCAGAAAGCTCTCAGCACGCTCTGGATTATCTAGAGAATAACGAGGTCGCTCTGCTGTTGACCGATCTGCGCATGCCGCGCGTCGATGGGCTGGAACTGTTACGTTTTGCACGGGCTCATAATCCGCTGACGCAGGTCACATTGGTCACCGGTTACGCGACCGTGGAGTCGGCGGTCGAAGCGCTAAAAAGCGGTGCTTTTGACTATATCCGTAAACCGTTCGACAATGACGAACTGACCTGCGTGGTGGAGCGCGCGTTGGAACATTACGCGCTGCGGCGTGAGAACCTGGAACTGCGTGAGCAGAACAGACTGATACGCGAGCAGGACGGCTTTGTAGGTCGTTCACAGAGCGTAATGCGCATGCGCAGGCTGATCGATGCGGGAGCGGCTTATGACTGTACCGTTCTGATTACCGGTGAGAGCGGTTGTGGCAAGGAGTTGGTCGCGCGTCAGGTTCACGATCAGAGCAAACGTGCCGATAGACGTTTTGTCGCCATCAACTGCGCTGCGATTCCCGAGAATATCATCGAAAGTGAGTTGTTCGGTTACGCCAAAGGAGCGTTCACCGGTGCCGATCGCAACAAGCCGGGTTTATTCGAGGCGGCGGACGGGGGAACGTTGTTTCTCGACGAAATCAATAATGCCTCTTTGTCGTTGCAGGCGAAGTTGCTGCGCGTGCTGCAGGATGGAGCCTTTTATCGCATGGGCGACACCACTGCGCGTAGTGTGGATGTGCGCGTCCTGGCCGCCAGCAACCGTTCCATCCAGGAGTTGATTGCAAGCGGTGAATTCCGTGAGGACTTGTATTATCGCCTCAAGGTGATCGAAATTCATATCCCCTCGCTGCACGAGCGGCGCGACGACATTCCGCTACTGGTAAATTACCTGATCGCACGCATTTCCGCCCGTCTGGATAAGCAGGTTCGCGGCGTGAACACTCGGGTGCTGGGGGCGCTGATGCGTTACCAGTGGCCGGGCAATGTGCGGGAGTTGGAAAACACTCTCGAACGCATGATTATACTGGCAGAAGAGGAGGTGATCGACGTTCACTTGCTTCCGTCGGAAATCGCCAACGCCCGCGATCAGTTCGGCAATGCACTGGATTATATGGCGCTGCAAAGTCTGGAGGAAATCGAGGCCTATTTTATCAAGAAAACGTTGCGTGAAACCGGCGGCGATCGGGGCCTGAGTGCGGAAATACTTGGCATCGACAAGTCGACCCTCTGGCGCAAGATCAAGCGCTATCAGCTCGACTAAAAAGGGGTTGTTGCGATGAAGGCAAAGCTGGCGGCAGATTATGTACGCGTCCTGGCGGGTGTGTTGGTGATGCTTCTTGGCGCGCACTGTGGCGAAATTGGTGCGGAAACACCCGAGGCGCGCTTGCAGCGTCTGGAAAAGGAAATAAAGGCGCTGCGACAGGCGCTGGATGAACGGCCACAGGAATTGTCCGCGCGGCTCGCCGCGCCGGCCGCCGCCGAGCCGGCTGCTGTATTTATCCGTTATTACATCAGTGACCAGGCTTTTGCGCGACAACCGCCAAGCGGTGCCAGGCCCGCGGTGAAAGGGCGTTTTACGCTGCCCGAGACATTGTCCTTCGATCCGAAGGAATACGACCTTCCAGACGAAGGTTTTTTTTCCCGCTACGGGGATCCGGTCGCTTATCGTCATGTCGCGCTGTTGGTGGAGGGGGATATGACCATTCGGGAGACGGGCGACTACGAGTTCATCCTTTATCCCAAACCCGTGCGCGAGGGGGGGACCAGCGTGGCTACGCGGATGAGCGCCTATCTGCGTATGGACAACCGGCCCGTGGTGTCGCTCGCCGAGCGGTCGAGTTGGCGTCCGCAGCGTGGTCGTGTTCATTTGACCGCGGGCACGCATCGGTTGTGGTTGTGGGCGCGCGTCGCCTCGGACGGCTTTGGTCCCAGCCCCACCGAAAGCCATCTGCAGCTGGGTTTTAAGGCACCTGGTGACGCAGCCGTGCGTGCATTGCATGACCTGCGGCCGGTGGAATAATCGCCGCGCACTCAGGTGTCTGCGGCGCCGGGCCACCTTGGCGCTCCGGCGCCGGGGCGCGTAGAATGGCTTGCGTCATTGCGGGCCATAAAACGGTAAGGCGTGTTTCGGTCCACGCGTCGATTGCGAGGGTCAAAAGATGTCTGCTCACAAACCGGTTTCTTGTTGGCCGCGGGAAGTAACTCTGCATGCGTAACTGCGCTATCCGTTGCCTCGGACTGGTGTTGGTATGTGTGGTCGGCACGACGGCGGCCAACCCTCTCACCGATGTCCTCGCGCCGGAGAAACCCGTCGAGAAAACCATCGAACCGGGCACTATTTCCGCCGACAGCAGTCCTTTGCGCGACCGTGCCATTGGCGATCGCCTGCAGCGGATTTACTCGGAGCTCGACGATTTGCAATCACTGCAAGTCCATGTCAGCAACGGGGTGGTGACGCTCAGCGGTACGGTCAGCGAGCAGGCGAGCGAAGATAAGGCGGTGAGACTCGCCGCGCAAGTCGATGGCGTGGTGGAGGTAAAAAACAGGCTGGCGGTCAATGTCAGCTTCAAACGGCGACTTGATCAGACTTATGGCCGTTTGCAGACGCTGGCGGCGGATATTATCGGACTGGCGCCGTTGCTGGCCCTGGCGGTCGTTTTGGTAGTGCTTTTCTGGTGGCTCGGTGTACGGACCGCGGCGCGTCGGAAGCTGATTGCCCGAATTACGGCGAACAGTTTTATTATCGATCTGATTGCGCAGATCGTACGTTTGGTTTTTCTGCTGACCGGGGTGGTATTGGGCTTGAGCCTGCTCAATGCCACTTCGTTGATCGGCACCCTGCTGGGCGCGGCCGGCATTATCGGTCTGGCGGTTGGATTCGCGGTGCGCGATACGGTGGAAAACTATATCGCCAGCATTCTGCTGTCGGTGCATCGTCCGTTTGCGCTTGACGAGTTGGTGGACATCGCCGGCATGCACGGGCGGGTGACGCGTCTGACTTCGCGCGCGACCGTGCTGATCTCTCCCGAGGGAAACCATATCCGGATTCCGAATGCCACGGTGTTCAAATCGACCATTACCAATTACAGCCGCAACCCGCAGCGTCGGTTTGAATTTGATATTGGCATCGACACGTCCCAGGATCTGCTTTCGGTACAGGCATTGGCGTTGCAGGTGATGGACGGCATTCCGGGCGTGCTGGCCACGCCGGCTCCGGAAACGGTGATCCGCGCATTGGGCGATTCCAATGTACTGGTGCGTATCTACGGCTGGATGGATCAGGGGAGCCATGACTTCAACAAGGTGCGCAGCGAAACCATTCGTGCGGTCAAATCGGCGTTTGACGCGGCCGGGGTGGGGATGCCCGAGCCGACTTATAACCTGCGCATGATGCCGTCGCCGACGGGGGGCGTGGCCGAACCCCCAAAGGCCTCTTCGCCGCCACCTGCCGGCGAGTTTGCCGCCGCGGTGCAGGATACCAAGCCCGAAAAACCGTCGGCTGGGAAAAGGGAAAAAAGTCAGTCCGGGAATCTGCTCGAGAACGATGCGCCGAGTGAGATTTGAACACGGGGGCTGGCTCCGGACCTGATTTCGTTTCAGCCTGCACCGTGCTAGCCTGTGCATTGATGCCTTATTTGGTGAAATAATTACGGTATTTCTTTTGCATGAATGCACAGACCCCGGGTTGGGACGATCTCAGAATGGTCTTGGCGGTGTGTCGCGAGGGCACATTGTCGGGGGCCGCCCGCCTCCTGGGCGTGAACCATTCAACGGTCTTCCGGCGCGTCAATGCGCTAGAAGAGAAACTGGGTGTGCGTCTGTTCGAGCGCCTGCCCGACGGCTACGCCATGACCGAAGCCGGCGAATCGGTGCGGGTGGCGGCCGAACGCATCGAGCACGAAGTGCTGGGGTTGTCGCGCCAGCTGGTCGGTGGTGATCTTAATTTACAGGGGACGCTGCGCGTTACCGCCCCCGACGCGCTGGCGCTGAAGCTGCTGACGCCGCTGTTGCGGCGCTTCGCCCTCCGGTATCCCGACATCCGGGTGGAGCTGGCACTGGCCAATGACTATCTGAATCTCACGCGACGTGAGGCGGACGTCGCTGTTCGGGCCACCAATACACCGCCCGAGTCGGCTATCGGCCGGCGACTGTGCGCGCTGGCGACCACGATTTATGCAGCGCCGGCCTGTCTCGCCGCCGATGCCAAAGCGCTGCCGCCCGAGCGTCTCGACTGGTTGATGCCCGACGACGAGTTGATTTTGCTGCCGGCCTCCAAATGGCTGAAAAAAAACTACCCGGGCGCCCGTGTCAGGTATCGCAGCAATTCGTTGCTGGCATTGTTCGAGGCCGCCAAGTGTGGCCTGGGCGCGGCACCGCTGCCGTGTTTTCTCGCCGACCCGGAGACCGATCTGCGGCGACTGATGGCGCCTCCGCAGGCGTTGCATTCCGAGCTCTGGCTGCTCAGTCATCCGGACCTCAGGCGTACCGCGAGGGTTCGTGTCTTGATGGATTTCCTGGCGGAGGCGATCGAGGCGCAACGAGATCTGATTGAGGGACGGGACGCTTAGGCAGCCGGTGCGCATGCCGCGCCGGCTCGGCAATATGCCGCGCGTGACTGTAGACGGGATCTTAGCGTTAACACGGAATCCACGCCGCGCTATTGGTGTATAATGCCGACTATTCTGCAAGATATGAAAAAAATCTATATTAATCAATATGTCATACAAAACTGACGATCTCAGGATTGTGGCGATCCAGGAGGTGATTCCCTACGCGGAACTGCAGGCCGAGTTTCCGATCAGCGATCGCGCCGCACATACGACCTACGGCGCGCGCCAGGCTATTCACCGCATTCTGTGCGGCGAGGACGATCGTCTGCTGGTCATTGTGGGACCTTGTTCCATTCACGACCCGGCAGCGGCGCTGGAATACGCGCAACGTCTCGCCGCCGTGCGTGAGCAGCTGCACGAGCAGCTGCTGATCGTCATGCGGGTGTATTTCGAGAAGCCGCGCACCACGGTCGGCTGGAAGGGGTTGATCAACGACCCGGACCTGGACGGCAGTTTCCATATCAACAAGGGGTTGCGTCTGGCGCGCAAGTTGTTGCTTGACATCAACGACCTGGGTGTTCCGGCGGCCACCGAGTATCTGGACCTGATGTCGCCACAGTACGTGTCGGACCTGATCAGCTGGGGAGCCATCGGCGCGCGTACCGCCGAAAGCCAGGTGCATCGCGAGCTGGCTTCAGGTCTGTCCTGCGCGGTGGGTTTCAAAAACGGCACCGACGGCACGCTGAAAATCGCCATCGACGCGATTCGCTCGGCGTCGCAGCCGCACCACTTCCTGTCCTTGACCAAGGCAGGGCACTCGGCGATTTTCACGACCTCGGGCAACGAGGACTGCCACATCATCCTGCGCGGCGGCCGTGCGCCCAACTACGATGCCGCCGGCGTCGCCGCGGCTGCCGCACAACTTGAGGCGGCCGGCCTGCCCCCCCAGGTGATGATCGATTTCAGCCACGGCAACAGCGCCAAGCAGTTCCAGCGGCAGCTGGTGGTGGGCGACGATGTGGCGGCGCAGGTGGCACAGGGTTCGGCGCGCATCATGGGCGCAATGATCGAGAGCCATCTGCTTGAGGGGCGCCAGGACCAACGTCCGGGCGTGACGCTGGAATATGGCAAGAGTATTACCGACGCCTGCCTGGGTTGGGAAGATACGGTGCCGCTGCTGCAAAAGCTCGCCCAGGCGGTGCGTCAGCGGCGCGCCTGTCGGGTGCCGGCGTCGGCCTGAGGTCGCGCGGCCGAACCTGGCGCCGGTCGCGCGCGGGTTGTGCGCATCGGTATTCCTACTGTCCGACTGTAGCGTTCGAATAAGCCACGGCCGCGGGCGAATCAGTTTCCGCCCGCTGTTTTCCGCAGCAGTTTACGTTCCCAGTCCAGCGAGGTCTTGACGATGAAATCCAGATCGTCATATTTCGGGGTCCAGCCCAGCGTCGTGCGGATTTTGTCGGCGCGCGCGATCAGGGTGGGGGGGTCGCCGGCGCGTCTCGGTTCTTCCTGCACAGGTATCGGCGCGCCGTTCACCCGGTTCACCGCCTCGATTACCTCGCGCACACTGTAACCGTGTCCATAGCCGCAGTTCAGTGTGACGGAATCGCCGCCGTCACGCAGGTAATCCAGCGCCTGAATATGCGCGATCGCCAGGTCGTCGACATGGATGTAGTCGCGTACGCCGGTGCCGTCGGCGGTGGGGTAATCGCTGCCGAACACCGAGAGTTGCGCGCGTTTGCCGACGGCGACTTCCGCCGCCACTTTGATCAGCAAGGTGGCTTTTTCCGTCGATTGCCCGATGCGACCGCCGGGGTCCGACCCGGCGACGTTGAAATAACGCAGGATGACATGGCGCATGGTGCCGGCCAGACCCAGATCGCGCAGCATCATTTCGCTCATTAGTTTCGAGGCGCCGTAAGGATTGATCGGCGCCAGCGGGCTGTCCTCGCTGCATTCCGGACCTTCCGGGATGCCGTATACCGCGGCGGTCGACGAGAAAATAAAGTGCTTTACCCCCGCGGCCTCGCAACAGGCCAGCAGACTGCGGGTACAGCAGGTGTTGTTGCCGTAGTACTTCAGCGGGTCCGACACGGATTCCGGAACGATGGTGTGGGCGGCGAAATGCAGCACGGTGTCGATCCGGTGCTCATCCAGCAGACGCGACACCAGGCCGTGGTCGCCTGTGTCTCCAACCACCAGTTCGGCGCCGATCACGGCATCGGCGAAACCGGTGGAAAGGTTGTCCAGTACCAGCACCGCTTGTCCGGCTTCGCTGAGCAGGCGAACGACGTGGCTGCCGATATAGCCTGCGCCGCCGGTGACGAGGATTTTCCCATTCATTATTAAAGACTTTTTGAGGTGTCAAGGCGCCCAATGATAACGATACCGCGCTGCGGACGCCAGCCGCGCACTAACCGGAACTGTCATGCACACGCAACGTGGGTCTGCTAACACTCGGGGCGACGATCTTATCCGCGGCATACATGTCCTGCAGCGAGACCGAGCGCCCGTCGTTGAGCACCATGCGCGCATGCGCATTGCGCAACTGTCTGGGTTCGCGTACGCCGCAGGAATGCGCGATGACGCCGACCTCGTGCACCATGTTGCGCACATAGTTGGCCACACGGACGGACTTCAGCGCCGGATCCAGTCCTTTTTGCAGCCGCGGATTATGGGTGGTGATACCGGTTGGACAGGTGTTTTTGTTGCAATGCAGCGCCTGGATGCAGCCCAGGGCGAACATGAATCCGCGCGCGGAGGTTACGAAATCGGCGCCCACGCACAGCGCCCAGGCCACTTCGGCCGGCGTGATCAGTTTGCCCGAGGCGATCAGTTTGATACGCGCTTTCAGGCCGTGAGCCTCCAGCAGATTGGCCACCAGCGGCAGACTCTCCTTTATCGGCAGACCCATATAGTCCATCAAACTCATGGGCGAGGCGCCGGTGCCGCCGTCGGCGCTGTCGATGGTGATAAAGTCGGGTGCCGCCTGGGGCCCGCGCCGCTGGATCTCGCTGAACAGTTCCTCCAGCCAGCCGTGGGCGCCGATCACGGCCTTGAAGCCCACAGGTTTGCCTGTCACCTGGCGGATCCGTTCGATCATGTCGAGCAGATCGCCCACCGAACTGATATCCGGGTGGCGGTTGGGGCTGATCGAGTCCTGCCCCACCGGAATACAACGGATGGCGGCGATTTCAGCGGTGACTTTGAGTCCCGGCAGTATGCCGCCTTTTCCGGGTTTGGCACCCTGGCTGAGTTTGAGTTCGAACATCCGGATCTGGGGGAGGGCGGCGAGCTGGCGCAGTTTGTCGTCGCTGAGTCGTCCCTCGTCGTCGCGCACGCCATACTTGGCGGTGCCGATCTGAAACACCAGATCGGCACCACTGTCGAGATGATAGGGGCTCACGCCGCCTTCGCCGGTGTTCAACCAGCAGCCGCTCTGCGCGGCCCCGGTCGCCAGGGCTTCCACCGCCGGGCGCGAAATCGCGCCATAGCTCATGCCGGAGATATTGAACAGCGAGTGGGTGGTGTAAGGGATGGCGCAATCGGGCCCGACGGTGACTGCGGCGACCTCGGCCGCGTCGGTTCCCAGCGTGGGGAACGGGCAATTGACGAACAAAATCGTCCCCGGCGGCGAAAGATTACGGGTGGAGCCGAAGGCAGTGGTATTGTCCAGATCCTTGGCCGCGCGGTAGACCCAGGAGCGCTCGGCGCGGTTGAAGGGCATTTCCTCGCGGTCCATGGCAAAGAAATACTGCCGGAAAAAACCACCGAGCGTTTCGAATACGTAACGGAACCGGCCGATGACCGGGTAATTCCGACGGATGGCGTGACGGGTCTGGCTGACATCGGCCACATACATCACCACGACCGCTATGCACAGCGCGATCAGGCCGATTACCACCAGACCGGCGAAGACATCCAAAGCCTGTCCGATATAGCCGCTTTCCATGGTGGTACCCATATCCGCCTCCGGGGTTTCCCTGTGAGTGCCCTATGGCGAGCTAGCGGCCTATTCCCTGGAAAATGTAATGGCGTATCGATCACCGATCGGCATTCCCCTAAAATAGGGGCTATGTCTGCCCCGATTTTCCCGGTGTCGGTCGCGCCCATGATGGACTGGACCGACCGTCATTGTCGTTATTTCCTCCGCCAGCTGGCGCCTCGGGTGCGGCTGTACACGGAAATGATCACCACCGCCGCGTTGCTCCACGGCGATCGGGAGCGCTTGCTCGCTTATGACAGGCAGGAACATCCGCTGGCGATCCAACTCGGCGGCAGCGAGCCCGAGGACCTGGCGCGCTGCGCCGCGCTGGCGCAGGCGGCCGGTTACGACGAGGTCAATCTCAACGTCGGTTGTCCCAGCGATCGGGTGCAGTCGGGCCGCTTCGGCGCCTGTCTGATGCTGGAACCGGCGCGCGTCGCCGATTGCGTACGCGCGATGCGCGAGGCGGTGACCGTTCCGGTCACGGTGAAGTGTCGGGTCGGTGTCGATCAACGTGATAGTTACGCTGAGTTGCAGACCTTCGTCGGCGGCCTGGTCGATGCCGGTCTGCGCCATCTGGTGGTGCACGCGCGCAAGGCCTGGCTGCTGGGGCTGAGCCCGAAGCAGAATCGCGACCTGCCGCCGTTGCAGTATGCGCGAGTCTATCGGCTGAAGAGGGATTTTCCCGCATTGCGGATCAGTATCAACGGTGGAATCAGCGACGTTTCCGCGGTCGCCGGGCATTTGCAACGTGTCGACGGCGTGATGTTGGGACGGGCGGCCTATCACGATCCCTGGTTGCTGGCGACGGTCGAGTCGCTGATCGATCCGCAGGCGCCGGCGCCCCGCACAAGGCGACAGGTGGTCGCGGCGATGCTGCCCTATATAGAAAGAGAATTGCACCGCGGCGCGCGTTTACAGCAAATCACCCGGCATATGCACGGCCTGTTCCAGGGCCGGCCCGGCGCGCGTGCCTGGCGCCGCCACCTCAGTGAGCACGCCCATCGCGCCGGCGCCGGTCCGGAGGTGTTGCGCAACGCCTTGGCGCTGGTACCGGCCGACGCGGCCTCGACACGGGCGCTGGCGCACTGAACGGATCTCTGCCGCCGCGGCAGTCAATGCAACTGCGACTGTACCCACCGACTTAGCCGGCCCGCGTCCAGCGCGCCGGCCTGACGCGCGATTTCGCGGCCGGCGCGGAATATGGCCACGGTCGGTATGCTGCGTATATCGTATTGCGCCGCCACCTTCTGGGCCTGCTCGGTGTTCAGCTTGGCGAAGCGTGCGTTCGGTTCCATCTGCGCGGTCACCGTCTTGAAATGAGGCGCCATCATCTTACAGGGGCCGCACCAGGCGGCCCAGAAGTCCACCACCAGAGGAATATCGTTTCGTTTCAAATGCTTGCTGAATGTCTGATCGGTCAGATCGACGGGCGTGCCGGTAAAAAGCGCCTCTTTGCACCGGCCACAGGTCGGACGGTTGTCCAGTTTGTCCGCGGGGATGCGGTTGACCGCATCACAGTGGGGACACACCACATGTTTTGCCTGGCTCACGGTCGCGCCTCCTGTAACTGACTTTGAATTTATATGGGGCCGCTCTCAGGGGGTTTCAAGCCGCTAGTCTTCGAGGCTCTTGGAGACGATTTCGAACACATCGCGCGAAAGCTTCGCCTGCGCGGCGATACGTTCGAGTTCCTGGCGCATCAGCGTCTGACGGCCCGGATCGAAGCGTCGCCAGCGACTCATCGCGCTGACCAGTCGGGCGGCGATTTGCGGATTGATCGCGTCGAGCGCCAGCACCTGATCGGCCAGAAAGCGGTACCCCTCTCCATTGGCGGCATGAAAACGTACCGGGTTGCCCATACTGAAACGCCCGATCAATGCACGCACTTTGTTCGGGTTGGTCAGGCGGAAGGCGGGATGGCGCAGCAATGTTTTTACCTGCTCCAAGGTGTCCGGCAGGCGTGACGCGGCCTGTATGCCGAACCATTTGTCGACGACTTGCGGGTCGTGCTGCCAGCGGCGGTAAAACTGTGCCAGTCTCGCTTCACGCTCGGGCCAGGCCTGATCGGCGAGAATCGACAGAGCCGCCAGCGAATCGGTCATGTTGTTGGCGTTGTCGAGTTGACGCAGACACCGGTCGCGGCCCTGCGCGCCGTCGGTTTCGGCGAGATAGTTCAGGCACAGGTTCTTCAACGCACGCTGCGCCATCGCCGTGGCGGTGAAGCGGTAGGGTTCATCACTATCGTAGCGTTGATAAATCGCACTCAGGCTGGGTTGGAGGCTTTGCGCCAGCCGCGCGCGCACGAACTCGCGTGCACCGTGGATGGCGTCGACGTCGACTGTTTCGCACTGATCGGCAATGTACGACTCGGCGGGCAAGGTCAGTGCCTGCGCGATCAGGGCGGGGTCGAGCTGCGGGTGCTCGAGCGTGGCGCGGAATGCCTCGACGAACGCCGGATCGAGTTCGAGTGGGGCGCCTTGGCCGATCCGGTCGATCAGTTGCAGCAGCGTTTGCAGCGCCAAGGTCTGCCCCGCATCCCAACGGTTGAACGGATCGGGGTCGTGGGCGAACAGGAACGCCAGCTCCCGGGTACTACGCTGAATGTCGAGTTTCACCGGTGCCGAAAATCCACGCAACAGCGAAACCACCGGTGGCCGGGAAATACCGGTGAAGTGAAATGCCTGCCGGTATTCGCGCAATGCCAGCATTTTGTGTTGGGTTGTTGCGTCCGCGTCGTCTTCAAGCTTCAACGGCACGGGGTTGCCGTTCTCATCCAGTAGCGCCACGTCCACCGGTATATGAAAAGGCAGTTTCTTTTCCTGTCCCGGCGTCGGCGGGCAGGATTGCTCCAGGGTTAGCTCCAGCCGTTGCCGCTGTGCGTCGTAGTTGGAGATGGCCTTGATCATCGGCGTCCCGGCCTGGCTGTACCAGCGCCGGAACTGATCCAATTCCACCGCATTGGCGTCCTCCATCGCCGCTACGAAATCGTCCGTGGTGACCGCCTGACCGTCGTGACGCTCGAAATACAGATCGCAACCCTTGCGAAAGCCCGCCGGGCCCAACAGGCCGTGGAGCATGCGCACCACTTCGGCGCCCTTGTTGTATACCGTGACGGTGTAGAAATTGCTGATTTCCATATATGAATCCGGGCGCACCGGGTGGGCCATCGGGCTGGCGTCCTGGGCGAACTGGTGCACTCTGAGAATATTGACGTCGGCGATACGCTTTACCGGCCTCGAATTCAGATCGGCGCTGAACTCCTGATCGCGAAAGACGGTGAAACCCTCCTTCAGGCTGAGTTGGAACCAGTCGCGGCAGGTAACGCGGTTGCCCGACCAGTTGTGGAAGTATTCGTGGCCGATGATGCTCTGGATGTTGTAGTAGTCGGCGTCGGTAGCGCTGTCCGGACTGGCCAGCACACAGGCGGAATTGAAAATGTTCAGCCCTTTGTTTTCCATCGCCCCCAGGTTGAAATCGTCGACGGCGACAATCATGAAAATATCCAGGTCGTATTCGCGGCCGTAGCTTTCCTCGTCCCAGTGCATCGCCTGTTTCAGCGAATGCAGGGCATGGTCGCATTTGCCGTTGTTTTCCGGCTCCACGTAGATCTTCAGCGTAACCTCGCGTCCGGATCGGGTAGTGAAGCGATCCTGCTGGCAATAGAGATTGCCGGCCACCAGGGCAAACAGGTAACTGGGCTTGGGGAATGGGTCCTCCCAGGTGGCCCAGTGGCGCCCGTCGCTCGTTTCGCCGTTGGCGACCGGGTTGCCGTTGGACAACAGAACGGGGTACTGCTGTTTGTCGGCCACCAGGGTGGTGCTGTATCGGGCCATGACATCGGGACGATCGGGGAAAAACGTGATGCGACGAAAACCTTCGGCTTCGCACTGGGTGCAATACATGCCGCCGGAGATATACAGGCCCTCGAGCGCGGTGTTTTGCGCCGGCGCGATACAGGTCTCGATTTCGACCACCGCGCCATCGCGCAAAGGCGCGAGCGTCAGCTGTTCCTCGTCGAGCTGGTACTGGTGGGGCTCCAGGCGCTCGCCGTCGACGCGCAGCGAGACCAGTTCCAGTTGTTTACCGTTCAGTACCAGAGGTTGTCCGTCAGCGGATTGCGACGGGTTGTGTCTGACACACAATCGGCTGCCGACCCGAGTTCGGGTCGGGTCGAGCTCAAAGTGCAGCACCACCTCCTCGATCAGATACACAGGTGGTTGGTAATCCTTGAGAAAAATTGTCCGTGGGGTCGAGGGTGCGGAGTCTTTGGCAATGTCTGCCATCTGTCGGTCGCCGGTTGATTCAGGAGACCGTTATTGTAGCAGCCTGGATCGGTCCGCCAGCAATTCCGGAACCGGTCCCGTCGAAGTATTGACGCCGACGATGTGAGCTATCAGTAAAGTCGCGTATTTCCTTTTCCGCAAGGGGTACTTATACTTTGTACGGTCCGTATGGCAGGCAGTCCAGAAGATGCCGATTATTATAACGATTCGGAGATGGCCCGATGGACTCCACCAATTGTCTTGACGTGATCGATGCGGTTTCCGAGGCTGAAAGCGTCGATCGCCTGCATAGCATCTGTGCCGGCGTGTGCACGGGCCACGGATTTGACCGCTTTATTTATGGCGCGCGTATCCCGACTTCTTTCGTCAAGCCTTATTTCATTTTCATCAGCGGCTATCCGCGGGAATGGCGTGAGCACTATACCGCCAACAACTACATGGTGATCGACCCCACCGTGCAGTACTGCGCCCAGAACATCACGCCCATGGCCTGGGACGACAGTCTGTTGCGCAGCGATTCCGGTGAGATCCGCCGTTTTATGAGCGAGGCACGCGATTTCGGTCTCAACAGCGGCGTGAGTTTTCCGGTGCATACGGCGCAGGGTGATTTTGCCATGTTGAGTTTCGCCAGCGAGCGCCTGGACAGCCAGAGCGGCTGTATCCAGCGGGTGCTGCTGTTGGGCCAGCTGTTCGCCGCCTATCTGCACGAAGCGGTACGGCGGGTTTTCAACGCCGACGCCCTGGCCTTGTCGAAAGTGGACCTGACCCACCGCGAACGGGAGTGTCTGCTGTGGGCCACCGAAGGCAAGACCGCCTGGGAAACATCACAGATATTGAATATCTCGGAACGTACGGTCACCTTTCATCTGCAGAACGTGCAGGGAAAACTCGGCGTCAACAACCGCCAACAGGCGGTCGCCCGCGCGGTTTCCCTGGGTATTATCGAGCCTCAGTTCACCCAATAATTTAAGCTTTTCCGGCTTCAACCTGTCATATCTGACAGTACCTCGTCTGACCGATTAACGATTTACTGCACTCTGTTTTCGACGGAGGGCATGTCATGAGTGAAATCGTATTGGCGGGTGGTGAAATGCCGGGACTCGATGCCGGAACCCTGAAAGGGATGTTCGCGTTTCGTCACCGGGTGTTCTTCAGTCGGCTCGGCTGGGATGTGGACACGCGCGATGACCTGGAATTCGATCTGTTCGATACCATGAATCCGGTCTACATGCTGGCGAAACAGCCGTTGGGGGGCATCGAGGGCTGTTGGCGCCTGATGCCCACTACGGACGCCTACATGCTTCGGGACACCTTTCCGCAACTGTTACAGAGCGAAGCCGCGCCCAGCGATTCCCATATCTGGGAGTTGAGCCGTTTTGCCGTCGACCCGACCAGCGGCGAGGAAACCACTCAGCAGGCGCCACTGAACAGCGTCACCATGGAGATGATTCGCAAACTGTACGACTTCGCCAAGGAAAAGGAAATCACCCAGTTCGTGACCGTTACCAGCGTCGCGCTGGAGCGACTGTTGAAGCGTACCGGGTTGCCTATAAGGCGTTTCGGAAATGGCCGTGCGCAAAAAGTCGGCCGGGTGCTGACCGTGGCCTGCTGGGTGGATATCAATCAGCAGTTCGCCGATGTCGTCTATCCCATCAGGCATGACCTGGAACATCGGGATCGGGCGGCCTGAATCAGACCTCATGAAGCAACAGCAGATTTTAGTCTTAAGCAAACGCCGCCAGCCGCAGGCCGACTTGCCCGTCGCCCTGCGCGGGCGGTGCCGGTTTACCTATTGCGGCGGCGACGACCAATCCGTCGTGCTCGCCAGCGAGCAGATCCAGCGACGCTTCGACTGGATCCTGATCGATGGTGCGGGAATGGATGGGGATGAAAAGGAATTTCTCCAGTCGCTGCGCGCAATAGGGCTTATTTTCGCGGAGGGTGAGCAGAGCCGCGCGTGCAAAGTGGAGTGGGACGCGAACGGTGTCTTGCAGTTGTGTTGTGCCAGAAAGCAGGCGGCTGCTGGCAAGCGTATCGCGTCGGCGGCGAAGGCCGAAGATACCATGGACGGTTTCGTCTTCGAATTTCATGCACCGATGGAACGGGCGGGGTAGGCGGCGCCGATGGACTTTAGACATATCTCACTGTGGCAGGGAACCGAGGCCATACATGCAAACGCATCTGTAAACACGGATTCGTGTGAAATAAACCGGGGGAGTCTGTGCAGTCTGCCCCAATTCCGGGATCGGCTGGATATCGCCATGCGTCGTTCGGCGCGCATGCACAAGTACGCGGTCTTTATCCTGCTCGAATTCACCCAGGAACATTTAAGGCGTGGGGAAAACGGGGAGGAGGATGGTGGGCTGTTGATATACCGGTTGCGCAGTTGCATCCGTTCGATCGACAGTTTGTGCCGGCTTGGAGAAGGGCGTTTTGCGCTGCTGTTGGAAGATGTCAAAGAGCCCACGGCGGTACCGTTGATGATTGAGAAGATCGACTCGACATTGGAGGGGCCGCTGCACACGGGTACGGATGAGCGGAAAATGACGCCACCGAACATGGCAGCCAGTCTGTTGCTGGGTAAAACCCGCGCGGTGGCCCGGGTGTGGATGGAAACCGAAGCGGCGCTCGAAACGGCTGTGGCCGACGGCCCCGGCCACTATCGGATCCTGCCCGAGGAGATCGGCCGCGAAGCTTGGTTGCGTTTCGACCTGAGCCGCGGCATGCATCAGGCGTACCGCAACAAGGAGTTTGATTTATGCTACCAACCGGTGGTCGGGCTCAGTGAACGCCGACCCCGGGCGATCGAGAGCTTGCTGCGCTGGAAGCACCCACAGCGGGGGTATTTGCATCCCGGTATTTTCCTGCCGATGCTGGAGGAAAGCGGATTGATCGTGCCGGTGGGCGAGGAATTGCTGATGCAGGCATGCCGGTGCGGCCGCCAGCTGATCGGCGGCGGGCTCGGGCCGGTGCGCCTCGGTGTGAATATTTCCTTTCGCCAGTTGACCGACCCCGGGTTCATGCTCTGTGTGCTTGATGCCTTGTACGACAGCCATCTGGCCGCCGAATCGCTGCAATTGGAGTTTTCCGAAGCGGTGATCGCCCGCGATCTGCATCTGGTCCGACCGCTGCTGGCGGAACTGGATCAGGCCGGTATCGCACTGGCAGTCGATCAGTTTGGCGGCGGAAGCATCCCGCTCAGCGTATTGACCGAATTACCGCTCTCGGCGATCAAGTTTTCGCCTTCGGTGATCAGGCGGCTGCCCAACGATCCGATCGCGCATGCCTTGGTCAGCGGCACTATCGCCTTCGCCAGGGCAACCGGGAAACGCGTGACGGCGGTGGGTGTGGAACATTCGGCGGAAGAGTGCCTGCTGGCCGAGTTGGGCTGCGACGAGGCGCAGGGCGGGTACTATTTCCGAGCCCAATCCGGCGCCTCGCTGGTGCGCACGTTGACGGGATAAAAAAAACGTGCCGGCGGATGCCGGCACGGTAGAAAAAGGGCTGCGGGCCGGTAGCCCGGCCTTGTCAGTCGTCGCCGCTGAACGCGCCCAACAATTGCAGCAGACTGAGGAACAGGTTGTAAATACTGACGTACAGACCGACGGTAGCCATGATGTAGTTGGTCTCGCCGCCATGCACCAGCTGACTGGTTTCGTACAGTATCAACCCGGACATCAGCATGACGAACATGGCCGCCACCGCCAGCGACAAGCCCGGCATGGAGAAGAAGGCCGCGGCCAGTCCGGCCAGAAAGGCCACCAGAATACCGACCATGAGGAAGGCACCCATGAAGCTGAAGTCCTTGCGCGTGGTCAGTGCGTAACCCGACAGCGACAGAAAAATCAGTCCCGTGGCGCCCAATGCGGTCATTACCAATTGAGAACCATGCGGCAGTTGCAGGTATAGGCTGATGATCGGACCGAGGGTCAGACCCATGAAGCCGGTCAGGGCGAACACAAAGACCAGCCCCATCGCACTGTTGCGGAACTTGCTGGTGAGAAACAGCAAGCCGAAGTAGCCGACCAGGGTCAGCAGCATACCGGGATGGGGCAGATTCAACGCCATCGAAACACCGGCTGTCAGGGCGCTGAACAGCAGTGTCATCGACAACAGGATGTAGGTGTTGCGAATGACCTTGTTGACGCCCAGAACGGCGGGTCTGGAGCGAATAACAGTATCGGACAATCGGTTCATGGTGTGTCTTACCTCGTTACAATAAGTCTGCCTAAGACTAACGCAAATTTAACAATTTGACGACCTCGAAGCCGCGAAAGTTCCCCCGCCGCGGCTGATATTAGTTCTTTCCCCGATTCACTAAATTCGTTTATCCTTGCCCAGTTAGCACATCAGGAGAGGTGGCTGAGCGGTTGAAAGCACCAGTCTTGAAAACTGGCGAGGATTTACGTCCTCCGTGGGTTCAAATCCCACCCTCTCCGCCATATAGACCCCTTTAGTATCAATCTGTTAGATGCTAGACTAAGGTTCCGGCGCGAGCCTCGGCAGTGATTGGCGCCGCCGTTTGTGAGGGACCGTTCAGGAGGAATGGTCTGCCCCGAGTTTTCATTCTAAACCACAAGGATTGAGGGTTATGGAGCAAAAGCAAATCAGGGTAGTTCTGGCGGATCACCAGGAGCTGGTCCGAAGCGGCTTGCGTCGTCTACTGGACGATATCCCGGGCCTGTGTGTCGTCAGCGAGGTGGCGACCGGCGACGAGGTGGTTGCCTGTACGCGCGAACTGAAGCCGGCGGTCGTTTTGATGGAAGCGCGCATCCCCGGCATCGGCGGGCTCGAGGTCACGCGTCGTCTTGTTCGCGCCAACGATGGCAACAGTGTTATTGTGGTGATGCGCCGTGTCGACGATCCGCTGCAGTCGCAGTACCTGGAAGCCGGCGCGTCCGGCTGTTTGACCAAGCACTGCAGCATTGAAGAAATTGTCGACGCGGTGCGTGTGGTGGCGCGTGGCGAGCGTTACATCAGCGCTGATATCGCCAGACAGATGGCGCTGTCGATGCTTCCCGGTAACGAGCAGTCGCCCTTCGACCGGTTGTCGGGGCGGGAAGTGCAGGTTCTGATGATGGTGGCGCAGGGACACAGCGTGCATGCGATCTCCGAGCGCCTGTGCCTGAGTTCCAAGACGGTCAGCACCTATCGCTACCGGTTGTTCGAGAAACTCGGGGTGGGCAACGATGTGGAGTTGACCCGGCTGGCGATCCGACACGGTGTCGTGGAAGCTGCCCTGGATGCCTAGGCCGCTGAATATAAAATAAAAGCACGGATTTCAGCTGTTAAGTAAACGGATTTTCTGCCGCTAGGCATTTACCCTATTTGTGCAGGCACAGAATTTCTGTTTATGGCGGTTTCACGGTCCTTTGTCACTGTTGCGGAACGTCCGGTCGAGGTGCTGCTGATCGATAGTCGGCAGTTGGTGCGCGCCGGCATGGGGCGTCTGTTGGCCGACGCTGCGCGGCTCGAGGTCTGCGCCAGCCTGGCGGATTTCGATGCTGCCATCCGTTGGGCAAGAACGCATGCGCCGCAGCTGGTCGTGGTAAGTCTGCCCGGCGACGGTGTCGAGGTGCTAGACGGCGTGCGCAAGATGCGACGCCAGTTCGCGGAAATCCGATTGCTGATCGTGACCGACGAATCCGATTTGATCGTGCAGGAGCGCCTGCTGCAGGCCGGGGTGGCCGGCATGCTGGAAGCCGCCTGCTCCGTGGCAGAGCTGTATATGGCAATCGATACGGTGGTTCGCGGGGATCGCTACATCAGTGATGCCCTGGCGCAAAAGCTGGCGGAACGACGCGTGCCCGGGCGGGAATGCACCCCGTTCGACGATCTCACGCACCGTGAATTGCAAATTCTGCTGATGGTGGCCGGCGGGCATTCGGCCGCCGCGATGGCGCGCGAATTGTGTCTGACTCGTAAAACTGTGAACAGCTACCGCAATCGTCTGTTGGAGAAACTGCAGGCGGCTACGGACGTCGAGTTGATGCATCTGGCGATGCGTCACGGCCTGGTCAGTGTGCCGCTCTGAAGCATAGCCGGAAAGGAAAAGCATGAACCGGTCGACGATTTATCCGTGTATGATGGTAGTATTCGCGCCTTAAGACCGCTCCGCGTCCTTGAGGAAGGGGACCGATGAACGAGACACCGAGAATCCGCGCGCCCGAATTGCCCGCCAACCTGGACTGGTTCAATGTCTCGCAGCCGCTGACGCTAGCCAGCCAGCGCGGCAAGGTTGTGCTGTTGGATTTCTGGACCTATTGCTGCATCAACTGCATGCACGTCCTGCCCGATTTGCGTTATCTGGAAAAGAAGTATCCGACAACACTCACGGTGATCGGTATCCATTCGCCCAAGTTCGAGAACGAGCGCGATCCGGCGCAATTGCAAAAAGCCATCAACCGTTACCATATCCAGCATCCGATCGCCAACGATCCGGCCTTTCAGGTATGGCGAGCCTATGGTATCAAGGCCTGGCCATCGGTGATTTTCATCGATCCCGAGGGCTACGTCATCGGTGTGCTGCGCGGCGAGGGGCGGCGCAAACAACTCGACGAGCTGATCGCCCAGTACACCCAGATCGCCGCCGACAAAGGTCAGCTGCTGGAAGCGAAAACGGCGTTGACGCCTCGGCCCGAGCCGTCGACGCTGCTGTCCTTCCCGGGTAAGGTGCTGGCCACGCGCAGCAGCCTGTATATTGCCGACAGCGGACGCAACCGGATTCTTGAAACCCACCATGACGGTCGCATAAAGCGGATCTTCGGCAGCGGTTCGGCCGGACTGCTGGATGCCCAGGGTGACGAGGCGATGTTCGATAATCCGCAGGGGATGGTCGTGGTCGGGGATTTTCTCTACGTGGCCGATGTCGGCAATCACGCCATTCGACGCGTACATTTGAAATCCGGCGAGGTAATGACGCTGGCGGGGACCGGCCGTCAGGGACGCTATGTGGCCGATCATTTCCGCGATCCGCAGGAGGCCGAACTCAATTCGCCCTGGGATCTGGCCTACTATGACGGCAATCTCTACATCGCCATGGCCGGTCAACACCAGATCTGGCGCATCAACCTCAATCACCAGGCGATCGAGCGCTATGCCGGCAGCGGGCGCGAGGATATTGTGGACGGTCCGCTGGAGAGCGCCTGTTTCGCCCAACCGTCCGGCCTGGCCGCCCTGGAGGAACGCTTGTTCGTCGCCGACGCGGAGACCTCGGCGGTACGCGAGGTGGAGATCAACCGCGCGGTTGTCAGTACGGTGGTGGGCAAAGGGTTGTTCGATTTCGGCGATCGCAGCGGTGTCGGTCGCGAAGCACGCCTGCAGCATCCTTTGGGGATCGCGGTTGATCCGGAACGTAACGCCTTGTGGTTGGCCGACACCTATAACTCGAAGATCAAACGCATCGATGTGCGCACCAGTCAGGTGAGTACTTTCAAAATCGGCGCAAAATTGAATGAACCGGGCGGCCTGAGTCTGTACCGCAACACGCTGTTTATCGCCGATACCAACAATCACCAGATCGTTGCGCTGGATCTGCATTCGAGGCATACCGAGATCGTCAATGTGCGCGAGCAGGGTTAGTCGCCTCTTTGATCCGGACTGCAAACGTTGTCCGAGGTTGAGCGGGTTTCTGGAGCAGGTGGCGCGTGAGCACCCCCACTACCACGCCGCGCCGGTGCCGGCTTTCGGCGATGCGCGGGCCCGTTTGCTGATCGTGGGGCTGGCGCCCGGCATGCACGGCGCGAATCGCACCGGCCGTCCTTTCACCGGTGACTATGCCGGGATTCTGCTCTATCAGACGCTGTATGATTTCGGTTTCGGCACCAGGCCGGTGTCGGAAGCGGCCGACGACGGGTTGCGGCTGCGCAATTGCAGGATATCCAACGCGGTGAAGTGTCTGCCGCCACAAAACAAGCCCGAGACCGCGGAGATCCGTGCCTGCAACGGGTTTTTGCGCGCCGAACTGGAGACCTTACCCGCCGGCGCGGTCGTGCTCGCGCTGGGCAAGATCGCCCACGATGCCGTGTTGCGGGCCCACGCCATACCCCTGTCCGCCCACCGGTTCGCCCACGCGGCCGAACACGGGTTGGAGCGGCATTTATTGCTCGATTCCTATCACTGCAGCCGCTATAACACGCAGACCCGCCGCCTGACGCCGGAAATGTTTCGTGCCGTGGTCGCGCGGGCACGGGCGTTGATCGACTCGACGGACTGATATAATTCCGCCCATGGATACGGCGGAATACACGGCGCAGTTCAACAGCGGGGATTTCCTGCGCACCCTCAGTTCGCGCCCCGGCGTTTATCGCATGCTCGACGCCGGAGGGGAGATTCTGTACGTCGGCAAGGCGCGCAACTTGAAAAAACGGGTGTCGAGTTACTTTCGTAAAACCGGTCTGACGCCCAAGACCCAGGCCTTGATGCAGCAGATGGCGCGGGTGGAAGTCACTCTCACACACACCGAGGCCGAAGCGCTGATTCTCGAGAACACGCTGATAAAAAGGCACCGGCCGCGCTATAACGTGCTGCTGCGGGACGACAAAAGTTATCCCTTCATTTATCTAAGCAGTGCGGACGATTATCCCCGCCTCTCCGTGCATCGCGGGGCGAGGCGTAAGAAAGGCCGCTATTTCGGTCCCTATCCCAGTGCCGGGGCGGTTAGCGAGACGCTGCATCTACTGCAAAAAACTTTTCGCGTGCGGCAATGCGAGGACAGCTTTTTCCGTAACCGCAGCCGTCCCTGCCTGCAATATCAGATCAAGCGGTGTACCGCGCCTTGTGTCGGCCTGATCGGACAGCGCGAATACGCCGAGGACGTGCGCCACACGCTGCTGTTCCTGGAAGGGAAAAGCAGCGCGCTCAGCGAGGAGCTGGCCGAGCGCATGGAGGCGGCCGCAAACAAGCTGGATTACGAGGCGGCGGCGCTGTACCGCGATCAGATCGCCAGCGTGAGCCTGGTACAGGAGCGGCAGTATGTGGTGGGTGAAACCGGCGACATGGACATACTGGCCTGTGTGATTTCCGCCGGTGTGGCCTGTGTGCAGATTTTTTTCATCCGCCATGGTGTCAACCTCGGGAACAAGCTGTTTTTCCCCCGCATCCCCGCCGACAGCGACGCCGGCGACGTCCTGTCCGCGTTCGTTACCCAGTATTACCTCGAACATCCCGTGCCGGCGGCGCTGTTGACCAGCCATCCCCTGCAGGACAAGACGCTGTTGCAGCAGGTGCTGAGCGAACGCTGCGGGCGCAAGGTGGCGCTGTTGCACGGGGTGCGCGGCGAAAAGGCGCGATGGCTGGCGCTGGGCGTGGTCAACGCCGAACAGGCGCTGGCCGCGCGGCTCGGCAGCCAGGCCGGCATGCGTCAACGGTTGCTCATGCTCCAGGACGTGTTACGGTTGGAGGATACGCCGGACCGGCTGGAGTGCTTCGACATCAGTCATACCCAGGGAGAGGGCACAGTGGCTTCATGTGTGGTGTTCGATCAGGAAGGCGCGCGCAAAAGCGACTATCGTCGCTTCAATATCCGCGATATTGTCGCCGGCGACGATTATGCCGCCATGGAACAGGCGCTGCTGCGGCGCTACACCCGGCTCAAGAAAGACGAGGCGCGCCTGCCCGGCGTGCTGCTGATCGACGGCGGCAAGGGGCAGGTGAACGTGGCCTGCCGGGTACTGGAAGAGCTGCAGATCGAGGAAATCCTGGTCGTGGGCGTGGCCAAAGGCGCCGAACGCAGACCGGGGCTGGAAATTCTGCACGTCCCGGCGCAGGGGCGCACGTTGGAGCTCGACGCCGCCTCGCCGGCGCTGCATCTGATCCAGCAGATCCGCGACGAGGCCCACCGGTTTGCCATTACCGGGCATCGCCAGCGCCGCGCGCGTGCGCGGCGCGAATCCAGCCTGGAGAGCATTCCCGGTATCGGACCACGGCGCCGACAGAATTTATTGAAACAATTCGGCGGCCTGCAGGAAGTGGCCCGGGCGGGGGTCGAGGACCTGCACAAAGTGCCGGGCATCAGCCGGGAGCTGGCACAGCAGATCTATGATACCTTTCACGGCGACAACTGAAACGCGAAAGCCCATGCCCTGGACCATACCCAATATACTGACCTTGTTGCGCATAGCGCTGATTCCGGTATTCGTGCTGGTCTACTACCTTCCGCTGTCATGGGCGCACCTGTTGACCACCGCTATTTTCGGTCTGGCCGCTCTGACCGACTGGTTCGATGGCTATCTGGCGCGCCGCTTGGGGCAATTTTCGCCATTTGGCGCTTTTCTAGACCCGGTGGCGGACAAGTTGATCGTGGCGGTCGCTTTGATCATGCTGGTGCAGAGTAATCCGACGCCCTGGTTCGTGGTTCCGGCCGCGGTCATCGTCGGCCGCGAGATTGCCATCTCGGCCTTACGCGAATGGATGGCGGAGATCGGTGAACGGGTCCAGGTCGCCGTCTCGCTGATCGGCAAGATAAAGACCACGGCTCAGATGGTTGCGCTGTTGTTGCTGCTGTATAGGCAGGATATCTGGGGGCTGCCTACCCATGCGATCGGGGTGGTGTTGCTGTACCTCG
>JASBST010000042.1 GCA_030148775.1 Thiogranum sp. | reverse complement strand
ATTCCGCATAAGCAGGGCCTGTACGACCCGCGAAATGAGCACGACGCCTGCGGCGTCGGCTTCGTTGCGCATATCAAAGGCGAACCGAGCCACGCGATTATCCGCCAGGGCCTGCAGGTACTGGAAAATCTGACCCATCGCGGCGCCGTCGGCGCCGACAAGCTCGCCGGCGACGGCGCCGGCATCCTGATCCAGATGCCCGACGCGTTCCTGCACGCGGAATGCGCCAGCCTGTCGATCGAGTTGCCGGCGGCGGGTTGCTATGCCGTCGGCATGATCTTTCTGCCGCGTCACGACCAGACCCGCGCCGAATGCGAGGCGCTGATCGAACGTATCCTGGCCGAAGAAGGTCAGGTGCTGCTCGGCTGGCGCGACGTGCCCACCGATAACAGCAGCCTCGGCGAAAGCGTTCTGGCCGTCGAACCGGTCATCCGTCAGCTGTTTGTCGGTTGCGGCGAAAACTGCGCCGATCAGGACGAATTCGAGCGCAAGCTGTTCGTCATCCGCAAGCTGATCGAACGCCAGGTCAGCGAATCGGACTGGCCGCAGCGCGAGAACTTCTACGTGCCGTCGCTCTCCAGCCGTACGCTCCTATATAAAGGTATGCTGCTCGCCAACCAGGTCGACAGCTACTACCGGGACCTCAAAGACGAGCGCATGGTCTCGGCGCTGGCGCTGGTACACCAGCGCTTTTCCACCAACACTTTTCCGTCCTGGGATCTGGCGCACCCGTTTCGCATGATCGCCCACAACGGCGAGATCAATACCGTGCGCGGCAATGTCAACTGGATGCGCGCGCGCCGCTATTCCATGTCCTCGGAACTGTTCGGCGAGGACATGGCCAAGGTCTGGCCGCTGATCGCGGAAGGCCAGTCCGATTCGGCCTGTTTTGACAATGCCCTGGAACTGCTGGTCGCCGGCGGTTATTCGCTGGCCCATGCCATGATGATGCTGATCCCCGAAGCCTGGGCCGGCAATCCGCTGATGGACGAAAAGCGCCGCGCTTTCTACGAATACCACGCCGCCCTGATGGAGCCGTGGGACGGCCCGGCCGCGGTGGCCTTCACCGACGGACGCCAGATCGGCGCCACACTCGACCGCAACGGCCTGCGACCGGCGCGCTACCTGATCACCGACGACGATCTGGTGGTGATGGCCTCGGAAATGGGCGTTTTACCGATTCCGGCCGAGCGCATTGTAAAGAAGTGGCGCCTACAGCCGGGCAAGATGTTCCTCATCGACTTGGAACAGGGTCGCATCATCGACGACGCCGAGATCAAGGCGGAGCTGTCGGCGAGCCACCCCTACCAGCAATGGCTCGACAACACCCAGGTGCACCTGAAGAATCTGCCGGCCGACGTCAGTGGCGACGGCGGCGACCGCGCCACCCTGCTCGACCGCCAGCAGGCCTTCGGCTATACCCAGGAAGATCTGAAAATGCTGATGACGCCGATGGCGGTCAGCGGCCAGGAGGCGATCGGCTCGATGGGCTCGGACAGTCCGGTGGCGGTGCTGTCGAACAAGGCGAAGCCGCTGTTCAACTATTTCAAGCAGAATTTTGCCCAGGTCACCAACCCGCCCATCGACCCGATCCGCGAGGAACTGGTGATGTCGCTGGTGTCGCTGATCGGCCCGCGGCCGAACCTGCTCGGCCTGCACTCCGGCGGCGAACATATGCGCCTGGAGGTCAGCCAGCCGATTCTGACCAACAAGGATCTGGAGCGCGTCCGTAATATCGAGAAAGCCACCAGGGGCGCGTTCCGTACCTGCACGCTGGATATCTGCTATCCGGCCGAATGGGGTGCCGCCGAGATGGACCGCGCGGTCGACGACCTGTGCGACGCCGCCGAACAGGCGGTGCTGGAGGACTACAACATCCTCATTCTTTCGGATCGCTCGGTCGGCCCGCAACGCCTGCCGATACCGGCGCTGCTGGCGACCTCCGCCGTGCACCACCATCTGGTGCGGCGCGGATTACGCACGGCCACCGGCCTGGTGGTGGAAACCGGCGCGGCGCGCGAAGTGCATCAGTTCGCGGTGCTGGCCGGTTACGGCGCCGAAGCGATCAACCCGTATCTGGCCTTCGAGACCCTGGCGGCGATGAAAGACGAATTGCCGGAGTCGCTGGATGAGGCCGAGATCAGCAAACGCTACATCAAAGCCATCGGCAAGGGCCTGTTGAAAGTATTCTCGAAAATGGGCATCTCCACCTATCAGTCCTATTGCGGTGCGCAGATTTTCGACGCTGTCGGCCTGAAATCCCAGTTCATCGAGAAATACTTCACCGGGACGGCCAGCCTGATCGAAGGCGTGGGCATTGAACAGATCGCCGAGGAAGCGGCCCGCTGGCACCGCGATGCGTACGGCAACAACCCCATTTACGCCAATGCGCTGGATGTCGGCGGCGACTACGCTTTCCGTATCCGCGGCGAAGACCATATGTGGACGCCGGACACTATCGCCAAGCTGCAGCACTCGACCCGCGCCAACGACGCCGCCACCTTTGCCGAGTTCTCGCGCCTGGTGGACGAACAAAACGAAAACCTGCGCACCCTGCGCGGACTGTTCGCTTTCAATTTCGCCGCCGAGCCGGTGCCGCTGGACGAAGTCGAGCCGGCCAAGAATATCGTCAAGCGGTTCGCAACCGGCGCCATGTCCTTCGGTTCAATATCGCGCGAGGCGCACACCACCCTGGCGATCGCGATGAACCGCATCGGCGGCAAATCCAACACCGGCGAGGGCGGCGAGGAGCGCGCGCGCTTCAAACCCCTGTCAAACGGGGACTCGGAACGCTCCGCCATCAAGCAAGTGGCTTCCGGACGTTTTGGCGTCACCGCCGAATACCTGGTGAACGCCGACGACATTCAGATAAAAATGGCCCAGGGCGCCAAGCCCGGCGAGGGCGGTCAGCTGCCCGGTCACAAGGTCGACGCGGTGATCGCGAACGTGCGCCATTCGACCCCGGGGGTCGGTCTGATTTCGCCGCCGCCGCACCACGACATCTACTCTATCGAGGATCTGGCGCAGCTGATCCACGACCTGAAAAACGTCAATCCGAACGCACGCATCAGTGTCAAACTGGTGTCGGAAGTCGGTGTCGGCACGGTCGCCGCCGGCGTCTCGAAAGCGCATGCCGATCACGTCACCATCGCCGGTTACGACGGCGGCACCGGCGCCTCGCCACTGACCTCGATCCGCCACGCCGGCAGCCCCTGGGAGCTGGGACTGGCCGAAACCCATCAGACACTGGTTCTCAACCGGCTGCGCGGACGTATCGCGGTGCAAGTCGACGGCGGAATGTGCACCGGACGCGACGTCGTCATCGGCGCGTTGCTCGGCGCCGATGAGTTCGGCTTCGCCACCGCACCGCTGATCGTCGAGGGCTGCATCATGATGCGCAAGTGCCATCTCAACACCTGCCCCGTCGGCGTTGCCACCCAGGACCCGGAACTGCGCAAGCGCTTCACCGGCAAACCCGAACACGTGGTGAATTATTTCTTCTTCGTCGCCGAGGAAATCCGTCAGCTGATGGCCAAACTGGGTTTCCGCAAATTCGACGACATGGTCGGGCGCAGCGACAAGCTCAACATGCGTGCCGCCATCAACCATTGGAAGGCGCGCGGCCTGGACTACTCGCGTATTCTGTATACGCCCCCCGCCGGACCCGACGTGGCCATCCACAACTGCGAGCAGCAGGATCACGGGCTGGTCAAGGCGCTGGACAACCGCCTGATCGAGCAGGCGGCCGCGGCACTCGAGCGCGGCGAGTCGGTCAGCATCGAAACACCGATCAGCAATGTCAACCGCTCGGTCGGCGCCATGCTTTCCGGACGCATCGCGGAACGTTTTGGCCACGATGGCCTGCCCGACGATACCATCCACATCAAGTTCGAAGGCGTGGCCGGACAGAGTTTCGGCGCCTGGGCCGCGCACGGCGTGACGCTGGAGCTGGAAGGCGAAGGCAACGACTACGTCGGCAAGGGGCTCTCCGGTGGCCGCATCATTGTCTATCCGCCCCGCGACTGCCCGATCGTGCCGCACGAAAACATCATTGTCGGCAACACCGTGCTGTATGGTGCCATCGCCGGTGACTGTTACTTCCGCGGCGTCGCCGGCGAGCGCTTCGCCGTGCGCAACTCCGGCGCCACCGCGGTGGTCGAGGGCGTCGGCGACCATGGCTGTGAGTATATGACCGGTGGTGTGGTCGTGGTGCTGGGAGAAACCGGACGCAACTTCGCCGCCGGCATGAGTGGCGGTATCGCCTACGTACTGGATGAAACCGGCGACTTTGGCCAGCGCTGCAATCTGGCCATGGTGGAACTCGAACCGGTGCCGGAAGAGGACGCCGCGCTGGAGGCACTGGAGCATCAGGGCGGTGATCTGGAAACCCACGGCAAAGTGGACATCAAGGCGGACATGACGCGTTTCGATGCCTTGCGACTACGCCGGTTGATCGAAAAACACGCCCGCTACACCGGCAGCGCAACCGCGCAACGGATTCTGGACAACTGGAGCGATTCTCTGACGAAGTTCGTCAAGGTCATGCCGGTCGACTACCGTCGTGCGCTGGAAGAAATGAAACAGGCGCAAACCCAGCAGCTCGCGGCGGCCGCGAGCTGCTGAGCGCAGGCTGGAAATCCTTCGGCGCTGCAATTGAGACATGCGTACAGGCGCCAGCTGAATGCAGCTGTGCCGTCCTGACCCTTACCTGGAACTGAGAACACGATAGCTGAAAGTCATATGGGCAAAGCAACCGGATTCATGGAATTTCCGCGGCGTGACCGCGACTACAAACCTGTCGAAGAGCGTATCCGCCACTACGACGAATTTGTCATTCCGCTCGCCGAAGACGAACTGAGCACCCAGGGCGCGCGCTGCATGGACTGCGGCATCCCCTTCTGCCACCAGGGCTGTCCGGTCAACAACCTGATCCCGGACTGGAACGACCTGGTATGGAAGCACGATTGGGAACGCGCCATTCAGGTGCTGCATTCGACCAACAATTTCCCCGAGTTCACCGGTCGCATCTGCCCGGCGCCGTGCGAGGAGGCCTGCACGCTCAATCTGCAGGACGTGCCGGTGAGTATCAAGACCATCGAATGCGCCATCGTCGACAGAGCCTGGGAAAACGGCTGGATCCAGCCGCAACCCGCCACCAGCAAAAGCGGCAAGTCGGTCGCCGTGGTCGGCTCCGGACCGGCCGGCATGGCCTGCGCGCAGCAACTGGCCCGTGCCGGTCACGCCGTGACGCTATTCGAGAAGAACGACCGCATCGGCGGACTGTTGCGCTATGGCATTCCCGATTTCAAAATGGAAAAACATCACATCGATCGGCGCATCGAACAAATGCAGGCCGAGGGCGTGACCTTCAGGCCCGACACCCATGTCGGCGTGGACATCCGCGCTGACGAACTGGTGCAACAATTCGACGCCGTGGCGCTGACCGGGGGCTCCGAGCTGCCGCGCGACCTGCCGGTGCCGGGGCGCGAACTCGACGGCGTGCACTTCGCCATGGAATTTCTGCAGCAGCAGAACCGGCGCGTTGCCGGCGACAGCATCGCGGCCGATCGCTCCATCACCGCCACCGGCAAACACGTCATCGTCATTGGCGGCGGCGACACAGGCTCGGACTGCATCGGCACCTCGATCCGCCAGGGCTGCGCCTCGGTGACCCAGCTGGAAATCCTGCCGCGCCCGCCGGAAAAGGAAAACAAGGGGCTGGTCTGGCCCCTGTGGCCGAACAAACTGCGCACCTCCTCGTCCCAGGCCGAGGGCGCCAAGCGTGACTGGTGCGTGGCCACCAAAGCCCTGCTCGGCGAAAACGGCGCAGTGAAGAAAATCCGCTGTATACGCGTGGCCTGGAACAAAGACGATGCCGGCGCCTGGCAGATGAGCGAAATCGAAGGCAGCGAGTTCGAACTGGAGGCCGATCTGGTACTGCTGGCGATGGGCTTCGTGCATCCGGTCCAGGAGGGGTTGCTCAAGGATCTGGGCGTCGCCTTCGACAACCGCGGCAACGTGCGCGGCGATACCGAAGGCGCGGACGCCTACCGAACGTCGGTGGACAAAGTCTTTGCCGCCGGCGACATGCGTCGCGGCCAGTCGCTGGTGGTCTGGGCCATTCGCGAAGGCCGGCAATGCGCGCGCGCCGTCGACGAGTATCTGATGGGCTGCTCGGACCTGCCACGCTGATGCCGGACGGGGAAATTTTCGCCACCACCACCGTCACCCGATCGCCCCCGGCGTACTCGGTCCGGGATAACGTTTTTGGTGCATGCGCCTTACGCCCTAAGCCAAAAACGTTATCCCGGACCGAGTACGCCGACCGCACGTCACAGCTGATTTCTGTATCCCGATCACAGTACGCTCAACGCACGCCACCGATAACGGCGCTGACAGCGGTAGCCACCAAGCCCGGTGAAGTACGAAAACACCCCGGCGGACACCCCAACGCATAGCGCCCGAAAGCAACTAATGAGTGAACTGAAAAACGACCGCTTCCTCCGCGCCCTGATGCGCCAGCCCGTCGATGTCACCCCGGTGTGGATGATGCGTCAGGCCGGCCGCTACCTGCCCGAGTACCGCGAAACCCGGCAGCGCGCCGGCAGTTTCATGGATCTTTGCGGCAACCCGGAGCTGGCCTGCGAAGTGACACTGCAGCCGCTCGAACGCTTTCCGCTGGACGCCGCGATCCTGTTCTCCGACATCCTCACCAGTCCCGACGCCATGGGGCTGGGCCTGTATTTCGAAGACGGCGAAGGGCCGCGTTTCGAGCGGCCCCTGCGGCGGGAGAAGGAAATCCTCGCACTGGGCGTGCCGGATCCGGAACAGAAACTGAGCTATGTCATGGACGCCGTGCGCCTGATCCGCCGCGAGCTCGACGGGCGGGTCCCTTTGATCGGGTTTTCCGGCAGCCCCTGGACGCTCGCCACCTACATGGTCGAAGGCGGCTCCAGCAAGGATTTCCGTACCGTCAAAGCCATGATGTACGAGAACCCGCGCCTGCTGGAGAAGCTGCTCAGCACAGTGGCCGAATCGGTCGCGCTCTACCTCAACGCGCAGATCCGGGCCGGTGCCCAGGCAGTGATGATTTTCGACACCTGGGGCGGTGCCCTGACCCCGGACGACTACTGCCACTTCTCCCTGCAACCGATGGCGCAGATTATCGACGCCCTCATA
>JASBST010000040.1 GCA_030148775.1 Thiogranum sp. | reverse complement strand
CTGCTTAGTCTCTGCAATTCGCTGCGCCTCGTCGTAAATGGCGGTGTACAAGACAAGTAACTTTTTCTGATTCTCGGCATTCAGATCACATTTCACCGCGACATTAAAAAGATAATCCAGCCGTTGATCCGCGCTCCTAGTATCTTGCTCAAGATAATAAAATTCGTCCTTACTGGAGACGTACCGATATCCCGCTTTGTAAACACTAAGCTCGATACCCTCATGATGAACCTTCCCTGGAAGCTTGGTCCATTTTTCGATACGGAAGCGCCCATCGGCGCCGCTTCGCGCCGTCTCGACGTGATAACAGACCGAACGGGAGTCCACCAACGCGGAAATCCAACCTTGCCAACGCGCCACCACGATTGCGCCTTCGATGGGATTTTGAGTCGTGGCATCCAACACCAGCCCATCCTGAACGTCCCAATGCCGAGCTGATCCTATGGAGCAGGCATACAGACTCAAACCAAAAATAGCGACGATGAGTGTCTTTAACACATTCATGAGCGATCCTCCGCATCGCCGCGGTTGATAGGATTGTCAATGCGGACGGCGCCTCGCACCAGCCAACCAACAGAGGAGCAAGGGTCGTCTACACCAAATCCAAACGTCTCTTTTGAAAAAGCATTGCTTATTAGCGACGCCTGCAAAAAAGCTTGTTTTGTCAAACGAGCATGAGTCCCCAACTCATAGCCAACCACCAACGAACACTTTGCCAGCAAGAGAATGAATAGCAGCGATCTCATGTTATTCATCTCACAGGCCCTCAAGGTAAGCGCTTATCGCCTTTTCCCTGGCTGCACGGGACAACTTGTAATCCGGATCAACATTTACGCTCGCCACTTGACGCCTGAACACCTGATAACTCACCGCCAGATCCTGGGGCACAATGACCAACCCATCAAACAACTGCTTCGCTTCCGCGAAGATTATATTTAATACTGAATAATACTGGCCCTCGCTTCCGTCCACGCCGCAATTCAACACGGTCGGCAGCCGAAATAGGTAGCACAGCCGATCTTGAGAACTCCCCAAGTCCCGCTTGAGAGACTGCACGTCATAAAGTTTTTTATTTTCACCATGAACTTGCCGATAGCCAGCTTTGTAGGTACTGAAAACCACATCCCCATGATGAACTTTACCCGGCAGCTTGGTCCATTTGGGAATACGAAAATGTCCCTCGGCATCGCTTTTCGCCGTCTCCACGTGATAACAGACCGAGCTGGCGTCCACCAGCGCCGAAATCCAACCTTGCCAACGCGCCACCACGATTGCGCCTTCGATGGGATTTTGAGTCGTGGCATCCAACACCAGTCCATCCTGAACGTCCCAATGCCGAACCGATCCTATGGAGCAGGCACCTTGAAGCGAGACGGACGCGACGATGATTATGATCCTTAATAGATTCATGAGCGGTTCTCTTCAGACCTGCAATTGGTATTTCTCAACGAAAACGCTGTGGGCAAACTCGGTGATCCTGGCATGCGTGGAGAGTTCATAGGCATCTACATGCACTGGTGGCGTCAACCAGAGAACAAGGCACAGCGAGAACTTAGTATATAGACTCATTCGCTGTAAGCTCCTGCCAAGCGCCGCCTATGCGCTTCTTCCCAGCCCAGTTTAACCACGTCCAAGTTATACTTAAGGCTGTTCACCACTTTTCTTTGACGCGCATCATTGGCAGCGATACTTAATGCCTCCTGATACATCGCTTCGTAAAGCTCCGTGTAAACGCTATGCTGGTTTTTCCAGGAACCGCAAGACAGATACCCTGACAGCCACAGCAAGTATTCCAAACGCTGATCGACTGCTACTCTCTCCTTTTCTAAGTAGAGCATCCCGCCTTCGTCACCGGCAATGTGCCGATATCCCGCTTTGTAAACCATTATCCGTCGCCCCTTGAATCCAAGATCCTGATACTTTGAGGCCTCCAACCAACTCGTGGTCTCATATATCCCTTCGGCATCTGTTTTCGCTGTTTCCACGTGGTAGCACGCAGTATGCTGATCCACAAAGGCCTTGGTGGCGGTGCCTATCCAACGAACCACCACGATGGCACCCGCGACAGGCTGGCCTGTGTCATGGTCCAAAACCCTGCCGGTGACGGGCGAAATTTTGGTCGGCGGTAAAAGCGAGCACGCGCTTATACTCACTACAACGAAGATGGCAGCAAGAAAATACTGTTCTGTCCGTGACATTATAAGTATCTCCTATACAAGGCTTTCAGCCTGTCCTGATACAACCTTCGCGCCTTATCCAATCCCATCTCCCGCTCATCAATCAGACTCTGCAACCAGAATTCGAGCTTTTTCTGCTCGTACGACTCAGGCAACGCCGCGACTTCCTCGTGCTGCGCTTTATATAGTTCGACCAATGACCCGAAAGGCGTGGGTCGTCCGCCGCAGGAGATCACCGAATACAGGATATACTGCAGACGGTCTTCGGTGCCTCTGTTGTCTTTTACCAAGTAGTGTTTCGCCGCCTCGCTATCAACTTGTCGATAACTCGCCTTGTAAACCTTAATCCGTTGCTCTTTAGAGCCAAGATCCCGATACTTTGAGGCCTCCAACCAACTCGTGGTCGCATACCTCCCCTCGGCATCTGTTTTCGCTGTTTCCACGTGGTAGCACGCAGTATGCTGATCCACAAAGGCCTTGGTGGCAGTGCCTATCCAACGAACCACCACGATGGCACCCGCGACAGGCTGGCCTGTGTCCTGGTCCAAAACCCTGCCGGCGACGGGTGAAATTTTGGTCGGCGGTAAAAGCGAGCACGCGCTTATACTTACCCACAGAAAAAAAATGCAAACCGTTGCAGCCCAGTTCATAGTTAGTATCTCGATCCTTGTTATGCCACACGCGGCTTTTAAGCGACGCCCAGACGTCAACTCATCTCATCGCATGCTGCCACCGGGAGGTCGCCCCGGCCCCCACGGACTGTGAGTTTCCGCGGTGGCTGTCGGAAGCGGACGCGTTGTAGGCGCTGACCGGTTTGAAGCTACATATTCTCAATTCGCCAGACTCCGTCCTCGCTTTGAATGAAGTTGATTTTGAAGGCGGTCTCGCTCCCGGCCCCGGTGCGTACCAGGATCAGTTCCGCCCAGCCGGTGCCGATCACCGCCTGACGGATCTCGCCCAACTCGCTGACCGCCGCCGGCAGGTTGGTGCCCAGCGCGTCGAACAGGGACCGATACTGGCTGCGCGAGGTGGCGCTGAACGCACTGAGGGCGCCGGTGACGTCGCTGTTGCTCAGGCGCTCGACCATTCTCCTGTAAACCGCCCGTATCCTTGCCTCGGCCCCTATCAGCTCGTCGACCATCAGTTCGAAGGGCAGGGTGTGGCCGTTGCCGGCGCTGTCGATTATCAGGACGGTACCCTGATGGTGACCTGCACGGAAACCCAACGGCCCGATATAGAACCGGCTGTAATCAAGATCGGAGAATTCCATCTCAAATTGTCCGTCATTATTAAAATCCACCCCCAGCTGCTTTATCGGCTCGCCTGTGTTGTTGTCGATGCTCAGCGTCGAGGCGAGCGGCGCGACGCCGTGATCGGGCGCTACGGAAACGCGGAAAGGCGGTGCGCCGGAGCCGATCAAAGTCAGGCTGCGGCTCGCGCTGAGACCATCCGCGGTGGTGGCGGTGATGTCGAGGCTGTTGCTGCCGGCTTCGAGCGGTAGATCGCTGACCATGAAGCGGCCGTTCTGCACCGCGGCGCTCCGGCCGGCGACGACGATGCCCGTGTTGGCCGGCCCCTCGAAGGTGCCACTGACGGTCACGCGATCACCGTCGATGCTGGCACCGTCTGCGGGAGTGATAGCAGTGATCGCCAGCGCCGCGGCCGGCCCGTTCAGCTGTTGCTGTCCCCAGGCGGCCTGATTACCCAGTTCGTCGCTGACCACCAGCGACACCAGGTCACCGTCCAGTGCCGCGATGCCGGCGCTGAAACTACCGTCGGCGGCCGCCGTCAGGGTGGTCAGTTCACCGCTGCGGGCGTTGACCAGGGTCACGGTCGCGCCCGCCTCGATGGCGCCCACGCCCCCCGTAACAGTGACGTTGCCACCGCTCGGGGCACCGATATTCACCCGGCTCATATCGGGGTCCGGGGGGGGCGTGGTGTCCAGGGTCAGTGCCACCGGCAATGTGCCGCTATTGCCCGCCGCATCGACGGCGATCAGACTGACCGTACTGCCGCCTTCGGCAAGCGCTACCGGTCCATGGCTGAAACTCAGGTCAGCCGCGACGGTCACGGCCTGGCCGTCGATGGTCAGGGTGGAGGCCTCGCTCAACGTCCCGCTGAAGATGGGATAGGCGTTGACGACCGCGCCTGCGGAAGGAGAGGTCAGGCCGATCACGGGTGCGATACTGTCGAGGGTGACGGCCAGGGTTGCGGAGGGGCTGCTGGTGGTGCTGGCATTAAAAGCCTCGGCATAGAGTCGGTTGTCGCCTTCGGCCAATGTGACGTTGGCGCTAAAGGTGCCATCGGCACTGGCGGCGACGACGACTTGCTCGCTGCCGTTGACGAAAATCCGCACCTGGACGCCGGCCTGCGCCAGGCCGCTGAGCGGATAGCTGGCGCTCCTGGTCAACGACTCGCCGCTGTTGATGACAGGCGCCACCGGCACCGGCCCGGTAAGATAGGGCACGTAGTCCACAGAACCCGCGCTCTGCGCGGAGATGCCGGCGGCAATTTCAGCCTCTACCGTCGTGTTCCACCAGTTGTTGGTTGCGTCGTCGGTCGTCGACGAATTGGCTTTATAGTAATTGACGAGATTGCTGAAAATATTGTTTTGATTGACGCTGACGCTGCCTGCAGAAACGCCCCAGGAAAATACACCGTAGTCATTGCCTGAGATGGAATTGCCTGCGTTGATCACAGGCCTGACTCGGCTGCTCGATCCGGATTCCTCTATATAGATGCCATAGGTGTTCGCGGTGATATTGTTCTCTTTCACCAAAGGCGCGCCTTTCCAATGAACGACGATGCCCTTGACCAAGCCGCTGATGATGTTTTTGCTGATCAACCATTGAGCACTATCGGACGACTTCACGCCTGAGGTGCCGCCCGACGCCGTGTCCTTGTAACCCGTGATGAGATTATTGGAGACGACACCGCTGGATCTGCCATCCAGTTGTAGAGCGGTAAAGTTGTTAAGGTAGCGGCTGTCGCTGATACTAAGGTTTTCGGCAAACACCTCGGTGGCAATAAAGGCGTCCTCGAATCGCGCGTTAGCGATAACACTGCCCGTGTTGTAATTGGTTCGACTCTCTTTGTCGCCGATCAGCACGCCCCACCAGGGCGCAAGTGCGGCGATATCGTCCGCCGCGACGAAACGCGACTGATTGTCCGCCTCGCCCTGGACCGACAGCTGGCCGCGCGCATGCAGCATGGCGTTGCTGGCAAATTTGAGCACTGCACCGGCAGGCACGTGCAGGCTGGTGGCCAACGGCACCACGTACGAGCCGATCACGATATAAGGTGTGGTGGCAGCCAACATGGTATCGGCAGCCACGCGTCCGTTCAGGAAATTCCCGCTGACCGGGTTTCCCGCCGGCCCGTCGAGGAAAGGAACCACTTTCGCCGGCGGGGCGTCGGTACCCCAAACGTCCTTGTGATCGAAGATAGCCGCGGATATGACCGACGGCGAGGTACTCCCCCACCAGTTGCCACCGAGTTCGACTTCGGTGGCCAGCGGCTCCGTATAGCCCGTGATGTAGACGTTCAGCCGATTGTTGTAGATACTGTTATTGCTGACTATCGAATCGGGGTTGTTGAAACCATCGCCGACGAACTGGATGCCGGTCGAATTGTTATCGACGATGATGTTCTGGTTGTTGATCAACGCTCTCGCTCCGCCATAGAGCTCCAGTCCTGTGCTGCCGTCATGCAGCCTGTTGCCATCCACCCACGGCGAAGCCGTGTCGACGAAAATGGCGGTTCTGGTACTGCCTATGTCGTTGTTCCGAATATGCGGGGAAGCGGCGGCCGACCCCTGGGCCTGCACCCAGACCCCGGTGCCGGTATTGCGCAGGCTGTTGGCGCTGACCTCCGGCGAGGCATTCTCGATAAAAATACCGCTTTCGTAGCCGCCAATACCGTTGTCAATGGTATTGGCGGAGATCGCGCCGCTGGCGCCGTTGGTGAAGGCGACACCCCGATCACCCCAGGCGGTACCGAAGTTGCGGATGGTACTGTGCTCAAGCCGCAGCGGCGCGCCGTCGACGCTGACCGCCGGGCTGGCGTATTCGATCAACGCATAATCGATGACGCTGCCACTGCTGCCACTGTTCAGACGTATTCCCGCCCAATCGCCATTGGCCGGCGACGCGGCGTCGGCCGTGAAATGGACCGGCGCCGAGCCCCGCCCGCGGATATCGAGGGTCCCATCGACGAACAGCGTCGCACCATTGGCGAACTTAAGGATGGCGCCGGGCTGCACGGTTAGGGTAACGCCCGCCGGCACGGTTAGATCGGCGCCAATGACGTAGGGCGCCACCGGTGCCCCCGCGGTCCACACCGTGTCGTCCGCGAGCACTCCGCTCTGCTCGCGCGGCACGCTGTTGGTGTATTCCAATGTCACGGGATCGGAAGCCGGCCCCTCAAGGCCGGTGTCCACCGCGCTGGCGCTGATTGAATTGGCGCCATCGTCCAGGATGGCTGAGAAACTGAAATTGCCGCTGTCCGGCGCGGCGGTTGTGCTGGCCTGCCATTGACCGTCGACATAGAGGCGGACTTCCAACCCGGGCGCGGCGCTGCCCGATACGGTATAGGGATTTGTGGCTACAGTACCTGCGCTGATATCGAGCCGCGGTGCATCCGGCCCGAGGTACACGGGTGACAGAGTCACCTGCCCGGCGAGGGCCCGCATGAGAACGACGATATCGCCGGCGTTGAGTTCGCCGTCGGGGTTGCCGAGCGGCGCCACGTCGGCCACGAGCAGTTGCTCGGGCGTGGCGTCAAGCCCACCGAGCACCAGGCGCTGCAGAATCAGCAGATCCGCTGCATCGACCCGACCGTCGGGATTGCCCAGCGGCGCGATATCACCGGCGGGACGGGTGAGCGCACCCGCGGGCGCCGCCACGACCACGGCCAGACACAGCAATATCAGCAAACAGCGGCGCTGGAAACACGCCAATCGGCGCCGGTGACTGTCGGCGGCCGCACAGACCTGCATTCCCTGCTCAGAAGAACCCTGCAATCCCTGCATCGTATGTCGCAATCCCTCGGTCGCGAACTACGGGTTTATGAAATAGCCAAACAAGTTACGCTCGCCGGAGGCGCGAGTCAATTCGGGCGCAGCGGGAAAGCAGCAGGACGCCCCCTACGAAAGCCGCGGTGCGCGGCATGCCGTGCGACACCTAGTCGCAACTGACCCGCTGTACGCGGATATCCGGATAGCGCTGTTGCAGTTGGGTCCACACCGCCGAAACCAGCAGCGGCTGGGCGGCGGGGTCGATGTCGATCCAATAGACTTTGCGCGTGCGGTAGCGCTGGTCGAGTACCGCGTCGAAGCCCAGTTGCCGGATTTGTTCCAGCCGGGTCTGCGCCTTGCTCTTGTCCGAAAAGATGCCCAGCGAGATGTAGCTCTGGTTGCCGATGAAATAGTCGCTCATGCCGTTGGCGTCCAGCTCGGCGACGATGCGGCGTGCCTGCGCCGCCGGCATGCCCGGCATGTAGACCCAATAGCCCGAGGGCTGACGCACTTCGCCGACGCGCGAGTGGGTGCGGTAGCCGCCGCTCTCGAGCTGGGCGTCGGCCGAACGCGCGTCGGCCTGCTCGGTGAACGGGCCGATGGCGTGACAGGTGGTCGGCGCTGGCGCTGGCGGTGAAGGCTCGGCGGTCGGCGTGGCGGGTGAGGACGGCGCGGGCGGATTGGTGGCGGACGGATTGGCGGAGGAGACAGCGTCCGCGGGTTCGCTGCGTCGCTCAGGGGTGGCCGCGCGCGGCGCGCGCTCGGACAGCAATACCAGCGGTTCGATGCCGGGCGGCAGCGGTATGGCACGGAACTGTTGCGGTGGCGGTTCCGGCTGAGTCAGCAGCCACACCAGCATACCGAGGTTGGCCAGCAGCAACAGCCAGGCTAGGTATCGCACACCGCTGGCTCTCTTGGCGCCGCGCCGGCGCTGGGCACGGGCGCCTCGGTTTTTTCGCTGCTGTCGGCGAACGCCGCCAACCCTTCCAGCACCAGATCGGGCTTGTGCACCGGCTGCAGGCTCAGCAACGGACGAATGCGCTCGGCGTCACCGCCGGTGATGAGGGCCTGCGTGGCGCGGCCCAGTTCGGCGTTCAGATCGAGCAACGCCCGATCGACCAGCGAGACCGCGGCGTACAGCGTGCCGCCGGCGACCGCCACTTCGGTGCTGCTGCCGAGCAGGGCGATGTCGCCGCTGTCCTGTTGCAGCAGTTCGATGCCGGGCGCTTTTTGCGTCAACGCCGCGCTCATCAGTTCGATGCCCGGGGCGATCAGGCCGCCCAGGTGACGCCCGGCGGCGGTGAGCGCGTCGACGGTGATGGCGGTGCCGCAGTCGACGACGATCAGCGGGGTTTGGTACTGCGCGCGTGCGGCCAGCAGGCAGGCCCAGCGATCGGCGCCGAGGCGCTCGGGCTGCTTGTAAGCATTGGTCACGCCCAGTTGTTCGGCGCCGGCGCGCAGAAATTCCGGCTGCACTTTCCAGCGCCGTTTCACCCAGGTGACGACCGACTTGTCGTACTCACCGCCGGCGACGCTGGAGACAATGACCCGTTGCGGCGGCTGCAGTTCTTTCCACGCCGGGCGCGCCAGGTCCTTGAAGGCCTTGTTCTCGCGCGCCAGCGGCCGGCCGGCGCGAAAGCCGTCGGCGTCCTGCATGGCCCACTTGATGCGGGCGTTGCCGATATCCACTAGCAGATTCATCAGGACAACCGCAGGCTGACTTCTCCCGCATGGTAGCTGCGGGTCTTGCCTTGGTGTTCAATCAACAGGCCACCGCGGGGATCGATGCCGCGCGCGATGCCGGTAATCATAGGTTCACGTTCATTGTGCAGTTCCACCGCCCGACCGGTTACCAGATCGAGCTCATTCCAGGAGTTGATGAAGTCGGGCAGGCCGTGGGCGTCACAACGCCGCAGCGCCTCGGCCAGACTGTTGATGACATCGGCGGCGAGTTGGCTACGCGACAAGTGTAGCCCCGCCTGCGACAGATCGGCCCAGGGCTGGTCGATGGCGCGCGCCGCGCTGTCGGGCACCTTGAGGTTGATGCCGACACCGATGACCACGCGGTAAGGCCCGCCGCTTTCGCCGGCCAGATCGAGCAGAATCCCGGCCAGCTTGCGGCCTTGATAATAGATGTCGTTGGGCCATTTGACGCCGACGCCATCGAGGCCGCGCGCGCGCAGCACCTGCGCCACGGCGATGGCGCTGACCAGGCTCAGGCCGCCGGCGGCCAGACCGCTCTCGTTGATTTTGGTCGCCACGGAGAGATACAGATTGGTGCCATAGGGCGAGACCCAGCGCCGGCCGCGACGGCCACGACCGGCGCTCTGCCACTCGGCCAGGCAGACACGCAAATGGCCCTCCGGCAATGGCGCGCTGTCGCGTTTGAGATGATCGCTGGTGGAGTCGACCTGCGGCAGGATCTCCAGCGCCTGCAGGCGCTCGCGCACCGACGCGTCCAGACCGGCCAGGACGCGCGACGATTGCAGCGGCTCGAACGGATCGGCCAGCCGGTAACCGCGGCCGCGCACGGCGTGCACATCGAGCCCAAGCGCTTGCAGCGCCTGAATGTGCTTCCAGACGGCCGCCCGGCTGATCCCCAACCGCTGGCCCAGCGATTGACCGGACTGAACCGAGCCATCGGCGAGCAACGCTATTAGACGATAACGCATCGACATCCTGTGAGTTTATCACATCGGTCGGTCTATCTTTCTAAGTTTGTTAGGCTTTTTCCACTGCTCCTCAATCTTGGCGCAACTTCGCCGATAGGCCGGGTAAGCCCGCCGATACAGGAACTTGGCGCCACACCGTTGGGCTGGGAGCAAAACAAACGATGCCCGTGAAAGAAAAAAAAACCTATCAGTTACCCGCCCCCGGTGCGGTGATGCCGGCGGAACCGCTTTACAAACGCGCACCCCGTGAAGACGAACAGGGCCGACCGTTGTCGGATTTCATGATGCTGATCCCGCATCTGCGCACGCGCGCGCCGCACCTGATCGCTGAGATCACCGGCCGGATCGAAGGCGTGCTGGCACGCCACGCCACCGATGTGGTGTTCGCCGATCTGAATCTCAAGCTGAACGTACTTTGGGTGGTGGTGCGACCGAACCCGGGCATCTGCTGGAACCTGCCGGTGGAAATCAACGACGCCGTGCCCGATGCGCTGCTGGTGGCACAACCGGCCTTTTAGGTCGCGGCAGTCAACTGTTCAACACCATCTCGACCTCGGCGAAGGTGGTGGCCACCGCGGCGGGATGGATCGCCTCGCCCAGCTGCCGACTGATCTGAGACGCGGAGAAAATACCGCGTATACCCGGCCGGCCGTCGGTGGCGTTGCGATCGAGCACCAAGGCGTGCCGGCGCCCGCTGCTTTGCAGGGTGGCGACGATGTCGCGCACCGAAGCACGCAGCACATCGTTCATGTCCATGGCCTCGAGCCGCGCGTGTGGCGTCATGATGTCGCGCACCAGAATTTCCTCGTAACGCTGCTGTTGCTCGGTATGGAACTGTACCGGCTTTTCCCCAAGAATATCGGTGGTAGTGATCAGACCCAGAACGTCTTTGTCGCTGTTGACCACGAACAGCAGGCGCACGCCGGCGGATTTCATATGCCGCAGGGCCTGGCCGATGGTCGCGTTCGGTTCGATGGTGTAAGCCACCTGCTGGCGCAGATCGGTCATGACAAACACGGCCGGACTGTCCCGGTTGACGTTGTCCGGCAGCTCCTGAGCGGGTTCGAAACAGCGGACCACGCCGGCCAGTGGATATAAGGGAAGCAGTTTTGCGTCTGTCACGAGGCACCTCGGAATGGCAGGGTTCTTAATAACCTATAGCCCCAACGACAGGGGTTTGCAATATCCTCAGCTTGGTAAAGACGGGGATACGGGGCCGCCACAGGCGATTATGGCCCGCCACCCGGTAAGGAGCCTGGGGGTCATCACCCTGATCTGATGGCGCCCAGGCTGCGCCGCCGCGGGCGCGGATCAGACTGAAACAGAAGGTGAAAGATGTCGTAGCGGCAGGGCCGCTAGGACTGTGGCACAGACAGGGTCGAGCGACACGAGCCGGAATATGGACCGGCGGTGCCGGCAAAGATCCCACCGGTTTGGAGGGCTAAAAAAAAACCCCCGCATGAGCGGGGGTTTGAGTATTAAAAGCCTGGCAGTGTCCTACTTTCACATGGGATCTCCCACACTATCATCGGCGCTGAGCGGTTTCACTTCCGAGTTCGAGATGGGATCGGGTGGTTCACACTCGCTATGGCCGCCAGGCAAACCGGCTGCCTGAAAGGGTCTGATAAAAAGCCCTTTCAAACGAATTGGAAAGTTGTCAGAGGTTAGGGTTGTTGCTTCTTGAGCCAGCACCCAAATTGCTTGGGTGTTATATGGTCAAGCCTCACGGGCAATTAGTACTGGTTAGCTTCATACGTTACCGCACTTCCACACCCAGCCTATCAACGTGGTGGTCTTCCACGGCCCTTCAGGGACCTCGAGGGTCCAGTGAGACCTCATCTTAGGGGGGGCTTCCCGCTTAGATGCTTTCAGCGGTTATCCCGTCCGTACATAGCTACCCGGCAATGCCACTGGCGTGACAACCGGAACACCAGAGGTACGTCCACTCCGGTCCTCTCG
>JASBST010000039.1 GCA_030148775.1 Thiogranum sp. | reverse complement strand
CGGCACCGGGCGCGACGGATGACAAGGTAGCCTATGGGGGCCATACGTTCGACGCTGAGCTCGGGCTGAATTATATGGGCGCGCGCCACTACGATCCGTTCGTGGGGCGGTTTATGGGAATGGACCCCATAGGCGTATCGGCGTGAGAGACAGAGCGATCCTGGAAACGCTGTACAGCACCGGCATCCGACGCATGGAGGTCATCCACTTGAACCTGTATGACATCGACAGTGATCGCGGCACGCTGATGGTCCGGCAAGGTAAAGGCAAAAAGGATCGCGTGGTGCCGGTAGGGGAACGGGCCTTGCGCTGGATGATCAAGTACCGCGATGAGGTGCGCCCGGAACTGGCCATGCCCGACGATGACGGTACGCTGTTTTTAACCAACCTGGGCGAAGCCTTTACCCGCAACCGCATGACGCAGTCAGTCAGAGATTATGTGAACGCCGCCGACATTGGCAAGAGCGGAAGCTGTCATCTTTTTAGACACACCATGGCGACCTTGATGTTAGAGAACGGCGCGGACATCCGTTTTATCCAGGCGATGTTAGGTCATGCGAATGTGAGCACCACACAGATTTACACGCAGGTGAGCATTAGACAGTTAAAAGAGATCCACACGGCGACGCATCCGGCGAGGATGGCGCGAACCGATACCTCCTTAGCTGCTGAAACAGCCAAAAAGGCCGATAACAATGATTAGCAAAGATTGCTATAATTACGGCAGTATCGGAAACCTGGATTTAGAGGTCAAAACCATGAATGTATCCCTGACACCCCAACTAGAAGACTATATAAAACAAAAGGTTGCAAAAGGCATGTACAACTCGGTGAGCGAGGTCGTGCGTGAAGCCCTGCGGCTGCTGGAAGAGCGAGACGCCCTCCAGGCGATGAAGCTGGAGGCCTTGCGCAAAGACATCCACCAAGGCCTGGAATCATTGGATAATGGACAGGGTAAGCCGCTGGACATGAAGGCGATCAAAGCCAAGGGGCGGAAACGCCTGGCCGGAAACGGTCAATAATGCCATCGCTGATCATCTCCCCGGAAGCCGAGCAAGACCTGCTCGATATCTGGCTCTATATCGCAGAAGACAGTCCCGTGAATGCTGACCGCTTCCTGGATCGGCTGGAAGGCAAGGCCCTGAAACTTGCCGAGTTTACGGAAATCGGTATCGATAGGCCGGAACTGGCGCCTGACCTGAAAAGCTTCCCGGTTGACCGCTATGTCTTGTACTACCGGGCCAATACCGGCGGGATCGAGTTGGTCCGTGTGTTACAGGGCTCACGGGATATCAACCGGGTGTTCTAATCTTCTTACTATAACTTTGCTTACGACCTCTACGGCAATGTATCCAGTAACGGTACCAGGGCATTTACCTACGACGATTCCGGTAATCTGATCCAATCGGGTAGTAATAGCTATTTTTACGACGGAAACAACTGGAAGGTGGTCAGCATCAACAGCGCCGGACAACACATAGTCAGCCTGTATTCCCGGGACGGCCTGCTACGCTACAAAGAAAACCGCGCGAGCGGCCTGATCGAGGAATATCTCTATGTCGGCAGAACCTTAGTGGGCGTATCGAAAATCTGTTCCGGCGGTGCCGCCATGGCAAATTGCGGCGCTTAAGCACAACAAGCGGTCAAAGAGCAAACAGGCCAATGCATAAGCACAGCGAATAACATCAGGAAATATTATGTGGCTCACTAGAAATCATGTATTCCAAACCCTCTTCTGCTTAGTTCTTCAGGCGCTGCCCCTGGCCGTTTCCGCCAACACCTGCCTCCTCGACCCGACCTATCTTCAGCAGGGGGTCGGGGCCGGCAAAACCTGGTCGTACTACTTTGCCGAACAAGCCGACACCTGCCAAAGATACCAATGCGTAGTCGCCCAGGGGCCAGGCATTATCAACCCGGCCTTAGGCACTATTAACTGGACACCCGGCGGCGCCGATCAGGGCGTTCACGCCATTACCGTGGGTCACCGCCTGGTTACCGTCGTACCGCTGAACGGCTTCACCGTACTACTGCCGTTGATCAGCAAAGACATCTGCCTGACAGTGTACCCCGCCAATCGCCCGCCCGTGATCGACTCGCGCCCACCGGCCGATTCCATTGGGCTGAGAAGCACTTTTGCCTATACCGTAAGAGTCACGGAACCCGACGGTGAGGCTGTCAGCTACGCCCTGTTGCAAGGCCCGCCCGGTATGACTCTGGATGCCGCAAGCGGACTCCTCCAGTGGACCCCCACGATTGCCGGCGACTATCCCGTTATCATTGAAGTAGCCGATGCCAGCGGTTCGAAGACACAACAATCATTCACCGTTAACGTTACACCTTCCGAATCGCCGCTGTGTGCGGGCATCTATCCCAACGTGGTTGCGCGTGCCACGCAGCCCATGAAATTCGAATTCAACTGCTTGGCAATGGGTTTCGGAAGCTGCAAATTGTTAAGTGGACCGATTGGGCTCACATTGACCGACGAAAATCTTGTCGTACCGCCTAGCAGCACGTTATCGCCGACACATTTTCTTCACTGGTCACCCGGTCAAACCCAGTTGGGAAAATACATTGTTAAAGCGCAGAACGTATATGGCGGCACTGTATACCACACCTACGATATCTGCGTGGAAGTGCTTGCGAACAGCACCCACGACATTGTGTCGCGACCGCCGACCACTGACATCGTTGTCGGCGACACCTTTATCTACCAGGTAGTCACCGATGACCGTGAAAACGACCCCGTCACCTACGAGCTGATCAGTGCACCGGCGGGCCTGGCGATCGACGCATCGACGGGTTTGTTAGCGGGCAGTCCGAGCGCCCCGGGGACTTACACTGTCGCCGTACGCGCCACCGACAGCAACGGTACCGTGGTTCAGCAAACCTTCAGCCTGCAAGTGGCCGCGCCGCCGCCGGTGATCGTCTCGCCCAGCCCGACCTACCGCAGCGGCACTGTGCCGTCGGGCACCAGCGAGATGGTGTATGTGCACACCGATATAGGCGGCTCGCCATTAGCGAGAACAAACGCCGCCGGCAATCTGGTCACCCGTACCAAGTTCAGTCCGTATGGCGACCAACTGACGGCACCGGGCGCGACGGATGACAAGGTAGCCTATGGGGGCCATACGTTCGACGCTGAGCTCGGGCTGAATTATATGGGCGCGCGCCACTACGATCCGTTCGTGGGGCGGTTTATGGGAATGGACCCCATAGGCGTATCGG
>JASBST010000025.1 GCA_030148775.1 Thiogranum sp. | reverse complement strand
GTATTTCAAAATGCAGCCGTACCCGGTCAGTACCGCTGTTACCCATCAGGGCAATTTCTTGCCCCTTGCCGACCCATTGGCCTTCACTGGCGATCAATTTCCGATTATGCGCGTAGGCACTCAGAAACTCCTTATTATGTTTGATGATGATAAGTCGTCCATAGCCGCTAAGTCCACTCCCGGAGTAAACCACCTTGCCGGCGGCGGCGGCCCGAATCGGTTGCCCGTTGCGACCGCCGATATCGATGCCCTTGCGGCCCTCGTGGCGGGCGTTGAAGCGGCTCAGAAGCGGCCCGGTGGCGGGCCAGGCCCAGCTGAGGCGTCCGCTGGGTGGCATGACATGTGCTGTGGTGGTCGGCGCCGCGGCGGCCGGTGCCGCGCGGTGTTTCGTTTTCGGTCGTGAGGGCGCTATCACCGGGGGCTTGGGGCGACTGGCGCTGGCTTGAGGGGGTGGTGGGGGCTGCGATCGTGGTTTGGGCGCCGAGGCGGCGATGTGCGGCGGCGGACGATGCGTTTTGGGCACGGGCCGTAACCGCAATTCCTGGCCCTTGTAGATGGTATACGGCGGTTTCAGACGGTTCCATTCGGCGAGTTGGGATACTTCGAAACCGTACAAAAAGGCCACAGAATACAGGGTTTCACCCTGGCTGACCCGGTGCGACGCGGGCGTGTGCAGCGGCCGGTGACCGCGCTCGCCGACGGGTGCCCGCACCGTATGGGGTGCACAGGCGCTGACAAACAGGATCAGCAGCAGAAACGGCAGCGCATATTGCATCGGTTCTAGAGTTTGATAGCGATGTAGACGGCCACCCCCACGCCCACCAGCGCCCAACCGATACGCTCGATATAGCGCCGCAGCCGTGTTTCCATGCCGACGCCGCCCCAGGCGAGCAGCCCCGCAAGCAGATAAAAGCGCGCGCCTCTGCCGACGACGGAGGCCAGCACGAATGGCAGAAAGGCCATTGATAGCGCGCCGGCGGAAATGGTGAACACCTTGTACGGGATCGGCGAAAACCCGGCGATCAATACCGCCCAAAAACCCCATTCCCGGAACCAGAGCGACGCTTTGCCGTAGGCGGCGGCCCAGCGCCCGCCCGCCTCGATCAGCGGCGCCACCCACTCCAGTGCGAAGTGGCCGATGGCATAGCCGGCCACGCCGCCGAACACCGAGGCGAACGTGGTGATAGTAGCGAAATAGATCGCTTTTTGCGGGCGCGCCAGGCTCATGGGCATGAGCATGACGTCGGGTGGTATCGGAAAAAACGAGGATTCGGCAAAGCTCAGGCCGGCCAGGTAGTGCGGCGCGTGGCGATGCCGCGACCAGCGCAAACAGGCATCGTACATACGGGTGAAAATCGCCATCAACCGGTGCCGCCGAGCAGCGGGACGAATATCACCGGTTCCAGGTCGACGCGTTCGTAAGCCATCGGTGTGCGCGTGACAGTGACCAGTGTCTGCCGGCTGCGATCCCCCAGCGGCATGATCAATTGACCGCCGGTGGTCAGTTGTTCCAGCAGCGCCTGAGGGATCTCCTCGCCGCCGGCGGTGACGATAATGGCGTCGAACGGCGCGAACTGCGGCCAGCCCCAGGTGCCGTCGCTATGCTGCACACGGATATTGCGGTAACCCAGCTTGCGGAAGCGCTGGCGCGCCAGCGTCGCCAACGCCTCGATACGCTCGGTAGAATACACTTTGCCCACCAGCCGCGACAGGATGGCCGCCTGATAGCCCGAGCCGGTACCCACTTCGAGCACGGTGTCGGGTGCCACTTCCAGCAGCAGTTCGGTCATGCGGGCGACGACGTAGGGCTGTGAGATCGTCTGACCGTAACCGATGGGCAACGCGGTGTCCTCGTAAGCGCGGCTGGCCAGGGCTTCGTCCACAAACAGGTGGCGCGGTGTCGAGCGGATCGCTTCGAGCACCCGGCTGTCCCCTATCCCCTAACTGCGAAGCCGCTCCACCAGCCGATAGCGGGTGCGTTGTGAGGTCATGCCGATGCCTTTGTCGAACGCCTTCATGCGGGCTCTGCGGCGATCCCCAGGCAGTTTCTTACGCTGTCGAGAACGTCATGGCGTGTCAGGTCGACATGAATCGGCGTGACCGAGACCAAACCCTGGCGAATCGCGTGGAAATCGGTGCCCGTCCCGGCGTCCTGCTCGCTGCCCGGCGGACCGACCCAGTAGATCGGCCGGCCACGGGGATCCTGCTGGCGGATCACCGGTTCCGATTTGTGGCGGTGCCCCAGACGCGTCACCTGCCAGCCGCGCAGCTCTGCGTAGGGCAGGTCCGGCACGTTGACGTTCAAAATAGTATTGGGCGGCACCGGATTGCACTGGATGCGCGCCAGCAGATCCAGAATTACCCGGGCGGCGGTGTCGTTGTGTCGGGGCTGAAACGAGGCCAGCGAGACGGCGATCGCCGGCAGACCGAGAAAACGTCCCTCCATCGCCGCGGCCACCGTGCCTGAATAAATCACGTCGTCGCCCAGATTGGCGCCGGCGTTGATACCCGAAACCACCATATCCGGTTCCTCGTCCAGCAGCCCGGTGATCGCCAGATAGACGCAATAGGTAGGGGTTCCCTCTACATAGGTGAACCCGTTGTCGGCGGTGCGCGCGCGCAGCGGGCTGTCGAGCGTCAGGGAATTACTGGCGCCACTGCGGTCGCGGTCGGGAGCCACCACCGTCACCCGCGCCACCGTTTCCACGGCCGCGGCGAGACAGCGGATACCCGGTGACCGGTAGCCGTCATCGTTGCTGATCAGAATATGCATCACCTCCAAATCATACCGGACTTGACCCGCTGCGCCCATTCCCGGTTAATGACCTTATGAAGAAACCCGCGCCCGAGGACCGCCGATTATTTCGCGACAGCGTCGGCAAAGTGCGCCCCGTCGAGTACGATCGCGTGACACCGACGCGGCGGCCCCCGGCCGCGCGGCCGAAATTCCGCGAGCGCGACGAGGCGCAGGTCCTGCACGACTCGCTCTCGGAGCAGTATGAAGCCGCCGACATCGAGACCGGCGAGGAACTGCTTTACGCCCATGCCGGTCTGCAACAGCGTACGTTGAAGAAGTTGCGTCGCGGGCAATATGTTCTCGGCGCCGAACTGGATCTGCATGGGATGAGCGTGACCGAGGCGCGCGAGGCGGTGGCACGTTTTCTTTACGCCTGTCGGCAACGGCGCGTGCAGTGCGCGCGTATCGTCCACGGCAAGGGCCGCGGTTCGCGTCACCGCGCGCCGGTGTTGAAAGGGAAAATCGGCCACTGGCTGCGCCAGCGCGATGAGGTCCTGGCCTTCTGTTCGGCGCGCAACTGCGACGGCGGCACCGGCGCGGTTTACGTTCTGCTCAAACGCAATTGACCGACCTTATTGCACGGCCGCGGCGCTCGCTCATCGGCGCGTGCCGAACAGGACCGTACCCAGACGCACCATGGTACTGCCCTCTTCGACGGCCTGGACATAATCGGCGCTCATCCCCATGGATAATTCCGTGAACTGGTCGCCGAAGCGTTGCCGGCAGCCTTCGAGCAGCCGGCGCAAGGCGGCGAAACAGGCGCGGTTTTGTGGTTCGTCGGCCTGCTGAAAACCGATCGTCATCAGACCGCGCACATTCACCCCCGGCAGCGATTGTCGCTGCAGCGCCTCCACCGTGGCATAGAGTTGGTCCGGGTCCAGCCCGTGTTTGGCCGGATCGCGGGCGACATTCACCTGCAAAAGCAGATTCAACGACACCCCCGCGCGGACGGCCGCGGCGGACAGGCGTTGCGCCAGCTGCAGGCTGTCCACCGTGTGGATCCAGACGAAACCGCCGGCCGCCTGGCGCGCTTTGTTAGTTTGCAGATGGCCGATGAAATGCCACGTCAACGGACGTTGCTCCAGCGTCGCGATCTTGGGCAGCGCTTCCTGGATACGGCTCTCGGCGAAATCGTCCAGCCCGAGCCTGTGCAGGGATTCAATCTCCCCGCTGTCGCGGGTTTTGGACGCGGCGATCAGGCGTACCTCGCCGGGCCCACGTCCGCTGCGGGCACAAGCTTCGCCAATGCGTTCACGAACCTCGGCCAGTCGTGATGCCAGCGAGGTCATGCGGCGACGGCCAGCGCGAAAAGCTCCGCCAACAGGCTGGTGGCATAACTGCCGGCCGGCAGATAAAACGACAGCACGCCGCGATCCGAGGCTTCCCATTGCCACTGCAGATCGCGCGGGACGACGCGCAAAGCCCGCCGCGCGCTGCCTACGCGGGCCGCGCGCAGTCCGTCGATCCAGGGATCATAACCGGACAAACACGCGCTCTCGCAGGCCAGCGCCTCGGCCCGACAGAGGCTGTCGCCATCACCGCACAGCGGGCCGGTGGGGTGGATTTCGAGCGCCTGCAACCGTTGCAGGATCTGCGGGTCGATCGTAGCGGCGACAAAACAAGCCGATTTGCCTTCCAGTTGCAGCGCCTCCCCGGGTAACGCGTGATTCCAGGTCCCGGTCTGCACGCGGGCGCTCAGCACCTGATTGAACAGCCCAGAGCGCACCGCCGAAAGGTAAATGCCCCGCTTGGCACGTGCCAGGCGTCGTCGCGGCCGGGTGAACATTTGCGCCGCCGCCAACAGATTGCCGCCGTCGATACCGAAGCGTTGGTCACCGAAGTAATTCGCCATTCCGCCCCGCGCCAGCTGTTGCAGACGCGACGACAATGCCGGCTCAGCACACTCGAGATCCCGGATACGGATCGAGAAGCGGTTGCCGAGCAGCGCGCCGGTCTTGAGCTTGCGCCGATGCCGGTGCTGTTCCAGGACCTCGAAATCGGCGCCATGAAAGTCGGTCCAAGCGGGATCGGGCCGGCCCGGCAGGTGCAGCGAGAACCATTGTTCGGTGACGGCGCGACGATCTTTCATGCCGGCGTAGCTGACCGCCGACGGAGCCACGCCGGCGCAGGCCGCCAATTGCTGCGCCACCCAGGCGGTGTTGCAGTTGCGCTTGCGCACCCGCAGCCAGCAGTGTTCGACCTCGCCTTCCGGCTTGATCAATGGCACTTCCCAGACGCGGAAATCATCCGCCAGCACCCGGATGCGACCCTTGCCGACCGGCCCGCCCCAGGCGCACGGACGCGGCTGCAATAGAGGTGAAAAAGCTTCCGGCAGCGCATCCACCCGTGTTTACCGGTCGATGAGCACCACGGCCATCGCGGCGATACCTTCCTCGCGACCCGTGAATCCCAGCCGTTCGCTGGTTGTCGCTTTGACGTTGATCGCCTCGGCCTCGACCTGAAGATCGGCGGCGATGGTGTCTCGCATGGCGGCGATATAGGGCGCCAGTCGCGGCACCTGGGCGATCAGGGTCAGGTCGGCGTTGACCAGACGATACCCGCGCTGTTGCAGTCGCTCGCGGACGGTACGCAGCAAACCGCGACTGTCGGCGTTGCGGTAAGTGTCGTCCGAGTCCGGAAAGTGGTGACCGATATCGCCCAGC
>JASBST010000013.1 GCA_030148775.1 Thiogranum sp. | reverse complement strand
TCCCAGTTCATTTTGCCGATACTGGTCTGCGGCGTGGTCGGTGGCCTGATGGGAGGACTGTTCAGTACGGCGCTGATTCAGGGTTCGCGCCTCATCGCCCCTTATATGACACGCAAACCAGCGCTGGTCGCGCTGTTGTGCGGGCTTGGCATCGCCACCGCCGGCCTGCTCTCGGACAGCACCGCCTACGGCACTGGCTATGATCAGGCGCGCGCCATCATCACCGGCGAAGCCATGCTGCCGGACAACTATCCGCTGATGAAAATGCTGGCGACCATATTTTCCTATTTGAGCGGCATTCCCGGCGGCATCTTCGCCCCATCGCTGGCCATCGGCGCCGGTTTCGGCGCGCAAATCGCCCACTGGCTGCCGGCACTGCCGGTCTCGGCCATTATCATTCTCGGCATGGTCGGCTATTTCACCGGCGTGGTGCAGACGCCGATCACGGCATTTGTGATTGTCATGGAAATGACCGACAACCAGGAGCTGTTGCTGCCGCTGATGGCCACCGCCTTCGTCGCCTACGGCACCTCCCGGCTGGTCTGCCCGCGCCCGATCTACCGCGAACTGGCGCTGAGTTTTCTACCACCGCCGAAAAAAGCCGAGCCGCCGAAAGAACCGGATGAACGCTGATCCGCGCCCAGATGCCCGCATCCGCGGCTGCGGGTATCATGTCGGTCACTATGCGCTTGAAACATCTAGTCCTGCTGTTGCTCGTCCTCACGCTGCTTGGCGGCATGATTCTTGTGCGACTGGCGCCGTCCGAACCGGCCGAGGCACCGGCGATCAGCCTGACCACGCTCAAAGGCGAAAAAATTGATCTGCAATCGTTGCGCGGCCGGCCACTGCTGGTCAACTTCTGGGCGACCACCTGCGCGCCCTGTCTGGAGGAAATGCCGAAGCTCATCGCGCTGCACCGCGACTATGCCCGACAGGGACTGCAGATCATCGGCATCTCAATGGACTACGACCGTCCCGACTGGGTCATCGCCATGAGCCGGTCCCTGGCTATTCCCTATCCGCTGGCGCTGGATATCCGGAGTGACGCCGCGGTCGCTTTCGGCGACGTGAAAGTCACGCCAACGACTTTTTTGATCGCGCCCGACGGCCGCATCGTTTATCGCAAATCCGGATTGCCCGACATGCAACGGCTGCGACACCTGGTGCAGGCGATGCTGGCGCCCACACTGGCGAGGAGCCACTGAACATGCTGTGGGTCAAGGGGCTGCATATCATCTTCATGGTCACCTGGTTCGCCGGTTTGTTTTACCTGCCGCGCCTGTTTGTTTATCACGCCGACTGTCACGACGAAACCGGCCATCAGCGCTTTGTGGTGATGGAACGCAAGCTCTACGCCATTATGACGCTGGGCGGTCTGCTGACCATCCTGTTCGGCCTGTGGCTGCTGCTGCGCTGGCACTGGCCGCTGACCGAGACCTGGCTGCAAATCAAGCTCCTGCTGGTGGCGAGTCTCGTCGGCTATCACCTCTGGTGCGCCCGCCTGATACGGCAGTTCCGCGACGGCCAAAACCGGCATTCCGGCAAGTTCTATCGCTGGTTCAATGAGTTTCCCGCCATCACGCTGATTATTATAGTATTTCTAGCCGTTTTACGACCTGCCTGACCTGTCCAGCGACCACCGCTACCGCATCTGTATATCGAGTACAGGCTCACTCGTATAGTTTAAGATACTAAATACGAATCGTTTGCATTAATATTTTCCCTACCTATAATGAGCGGCTTTCGGAGCACCATAACACAGAGGAAAATCAACATGACCTACGCAACACGCGCCAGCCTGGGACTGGCCACCGCGCTGCTCGCCGCAAGCAGCGTCAACGCGGCCGAAATGCCCAGTTCAGAGAAAATGTGGCAGATCATTCGTCAGCAACAACAGGAAATCGACAGCCTGAAAAAACAACAAGAGATCACGGATGAGAAGGTTGAAGCCGCTGGTCAGGCCATCGATTCGGCGGTGACTAGCCCGTCGCATGCGCAAACCGGCATGTCGGGCGCTCTGGGCGACAAACACGACGCCTTTGCGCACGGCAAATTCGGCAAAACCGTGGTGGGCGGTTATGGGGAGATGCATTACAACAATCTGGACTCGGGGAACGAAATCGATTTCCATCGTGCCATTCTGTTCCTCGGTCATGAATTCACCGACAGCATCCGGTTTTTTTCCGAAATCGAGTATGAACACGCGAACACCGACGCCAACGGTGCGGTGGAACTGGAGCAGGCTTATCTGGAATTCGATTTAAACCCGTCTCATCGTGCACGCGCCGGTCTCTTCCTGGTGCCGGTAGGCATTCTTAACGAAACCCACGAACCGGCGACCTTTTATGGTGTGGAACGCAACCCGGTCGAAAACAAAATCGTGCCCACGACCTGGTGGGTGGGCGGTGCCAGCCTGATTGGTGAGATAGCACCGGGCTGGAGCTATGATTTCGCTGTGCATGAAGGCATGAAAACTTCGCTTGCCAACAATTATGCCGTCAGAAGCGGCCGCCAAAGCACCAGCGAAGCCGACGCCAACGATCTGGCCAGTACCTTGCGGGTCAAGTGGACCGGTATTGCGGGTGTGGAACTGGCCGCCAGCGTCCAGTATCAGCAGGACATGACGCAGGGCACGGATGCAGCCGCCGGCGACGCCTGGTTGTTCGAAACACACGCGGACATCAGGCGTGGACCGTTTGGCCTGCGCGCACTCTATGCGACGTGGGATCTCGAAGGGAACGGTCCGGCGGCGGTCGGCGCCGACGAACAGACCGGCTTCTACATCGAACCGTCGTTCAGAATCTCGCAGAAATGGGGCCTGTTCGCACGCTATAATGAGTGGGACAATCAGGCGGGCGATAGCAGCATCGACAGCGAACGGGTTCAGTACAACGCCGGCGTGAACTTCTGGCCGCACCCGGATGTTGTCCTCAAAGCCGACCTCCAGCAGCAGGACAATCAGGGGGCCAAGAACGACAACGGCTTCAACCTTGGTGTCGGTTACCAGTTTTAAGCTGTATCCGTCAAGCCCGCTCGGGCACAATACGGGGCGCTGTTGCGCCCCGTTGTTTTTTTCCGAAGGCCGTATGGTATGCCCAGAAACCTGTTGATCACGCTCTTGCTGCTGCTGCTCGGTCCACTGGCGCAGGCGGCTGTGACCTATCAGACGCCGGCCGAATTTCTGGACCTCGCTTTCTCCGGCAAGCCTCCGCAGCCCGAGGTCGTGTGGCTGACCGGCGAACGCAAGCAGGTGGTCGAGGAAATTCTTGGCCACCCCTACGCGGCACTGCGCGTCCGTTACTGGCGCAAAGGCGGTCGCAGCGCCTGGATACTTGAAGAGATCGGCAAGGAATTGCCGATCACCGTCGGTATCGCGGTCAACGATCAACGCATAGAAGCGATCCGCGTGTTGGTTTTTCGCGAAAGCCGTGGCTGGGAAATCCGCCACAGTTTTTTCACCGATCAATTCCGCGCGGCGCGGTTGAACGACGACAAGCAGCTCGACCGGCATATCGACGGCATTTCCGGCGCCACGCTGTCGGTACGCGCCATGAAAAAGCTGGCGCGCCTGGCGCTGTATCTGGACGCGGCGACGCGGCAGGACGATGTCACGCCAACACCGTAGAAAACAGCGCCTCAAGCTGAAATCCTTTTACGTCTGGCACCGCTATATGGGTGTCGGCGCGGCACTGTTCGTGCTGATTATCGCCGTCACCGGGTTGCTGTTGAATCACACGGAGGATTTCGAATTCGACAGCCGGCATGTGAAAAGCGACTGGGTGCTCGACTGGTACGGTATCGCCGCTCCCGAACAGCTGCTGTCATTCTCCGCCAACGATCAGTTCATCACCCTGATGGGCGAACATCTTTATCTCAACCGCAGGGAAATCGACGGCAATTACCACCGGCTGGTGGGCGCCCTGTATATACAGGGCATGTATGTGGTGGCGGTCAACAATTCCATCGTGCTGTTGAGCGAGCGCGGTGAAATCATCGAGCAACTTCGCGACAGCGACGGCGTGCCGGCCGGCATCAGTGCCATCGGTGCGGACAAACAAGGCAGCGTGGTGGCGGCGGGCAGCCACGATTATTACGCGGCGGACCAGGATTTTATCCGCTGGACGCGGCGCCCGGCCGGCGCCGACGGCGTGCGCTGGGCGCGCCCGGCCAAGACCGACAAGGCGCTCGCCGCCGCTCTGCGGGCGCACTACCGGGGCGAGGTACTTCCCGTGGAACGGGTGCTGCTGGACCTGCACAGCGGCCGCTTTTTCGGCCGCGCCGGCCCCTGGGTTTTCGACATCGCCGCAATACTGCTGATCCTGCTGGCCTTGAGTGGCACCTGGATCTGGCTGCGCCGACGGCGCTGAGCACACCGCCGCGGCAGCGGCGATCTACATCATCGACTGCTGATAATTCTGCAGACCGACCTTGCCGATCAACTCCAGCTGCGTTTCCAACCAGTCGATGTGCTCTTCCTCGCTCTCGAGGATGTCCTCGAACAGCTCGCGCGAGACATAATCCTGCACCTTCTCGCTGTGCTCGATCGCTTCGCGCAACAAGGGCACCGCTTCCATCTCCAACTCCAGATCGCAGCGCAAAATCTCCTCGGTGTTTTCACCGATTTTCAGCTTACCGAGGTCCTGCAGATTCGGCAGTCCTTCGAGAAACAGGATGCGCTTGATCAGCTCGTCGGCGTGCTTCATCTCGTCGATGGATTCTTCGTATTCTTTTTCGTTGAGCGCTTTCAGTCCCCAATTTTCGTACATGCGCGCATGCAGGAAATACTGATTGATGGCGGTCAGCTCGTTTTTGAGTGCTTTGTTGAGGTATTGAATAACCTGTGTGTCGCCTTTCATTCACTGGCTCCGTGCAAATTGAACAAGAACGGGCGCACCCGCGCGAAAACTATACCCCAGCCGGGCAGAGGGTCAATGCAAAAGGGAAAAAGGTAGGAGAGCGACTACGCCCAGGCGCAGCCGCCCATCAAAAAGAAGACTCAGGAGCGCGCCGCGCCGCCGTTAAGATTGCAATTGCGCGTCTGCTCCAGGATGCCGCGGGCGCAACCGGCGCATTTTCCGCACTGACTGGCCACGCCGAGCTGCTGCTTCAGATCGCGCACACTGTTGGCGCCGGCGCCGGCCGCCGCGCGGATTTGACCACAAGTAATCTGTTTACAAATACAAACGTACATGCGACCTCCCTCAGAGGACGCTAATGTAAATGAGAATGACTCCTATTGTCAATTAAAAATTCGGGCCGGGATCAACGACGTCCGGCGCGAATCAGGCCACCCAGGCCGGCCTCTTCCAGGCCGCTGTACAGGAGCGCCCGCACCGACGCCCCGTCCTCGAGCTCGCGAACCTCCGCAAGCAACTGTTGCATATGCTGTTTCGAGAAACTACGGATCACCCATTTGACCCGCAACAGGCTGGCGGCGCTCATGCTAAGCGAGTCCACCCCCATAGCCACTAGCAATATCGCCGCGGCCGGATCCCCCGCCATTTCCCCGCACACACTCACCGGCCGGTCGGCGGCGTGGGCGGCGTCGACTACTTGCTGAATGGCCCGCAACACCGACGGATGCAGGGTATCGTAGAGCTGCGCCACCTGCGCGTTGTTGCGATTCACCGCCATCAGGTACTGGGTCAGGTTGTTGGTACCGACGGAAAAGAAATCGACGCGCTGCGCCAGCGCCGGTATCTGATAGACCGTCGACGGTACCTCGACCATGACCCCCACCGGCGGCATGCGCACACCGTCGACCTCCGCGCACAATTCGTGATAGGCGCGGTGGATCAGCCCCAGGGCGCTGTCGACCTCGGTGACGCTACTGACCATGGGCAGCAACAATTGCAGATTTTCCAGCCCGATGTTAGCGCGCAAAATGGCCCGCACCTGGGCGAGAAAAATTTCCGGGTGGTCGAGCGAGATGCGGATACCGCGCCAGCCGAGAAACGGGTTGTCCTCCTGCACGGGAAAATACGACAGCATTTTGTCGCCGCCGATATCCAGCGTACGCACTGTCACCGGCGCCGGCGCGAACGCCTCCAGCACCTGACGATAGGTGCGCCGCTGTTCCTCCTCGCCGGGAAAACGGTCGCGCACCAGGAACGGCACCTCGGTCCGATACAGGCCGACGCCCTCGGCGCCGCAACGTAGCGAGGCGGTGATATCGGCCAGCAAGCCGGTATTGGCATACAGCGGAACGCGCAAACCGTCCAGTGTCTGCGCCGGTTCTTGCGCCAGCTCCTGCAATTCGTCGGAAAGCTCTGCCTCTTCGCGCTGCAGCCGCTTGAACTCCTTACGCACCGCATCCGACGGGCGCACGAACAAGCGCGCCTGATAGCCGTCGACGACCAGTTCCTGCCCCTCCAGACGGCTGACCGGCAGGTCGTCAAAACCCATCACCGCCGGTATGCCCAGCGCGCGCGCCAGAATGGCGACGTGGGAGGCGCTGGAACCGCGCGCGGAAACCACGCCGGCCAACATGCCGGCCGGCACTTCGGCCAGCTGACTGGCGCTGACTTCATCGCCCACCAGAATCGTGTCGGGAACATAGGCGTGCGCCACCGGATGCGTGCTTTGCAGCCGTTCGATGATACGCCTGCCCAGGTCGCGCACATCTCCGGCGCGCTCGCGCAGGTAAGGGTCTTCCATACTCTCGAACGCGGCGACGTGTTCGTCGATGTTCTTGCGCAACGCGCCCGGCGCCCAGTTGCCGGCGCGGATGCCGGCCAGGGTGCCCTCGACCAGGTTTTCGCTGCGCAGCATCAGAATTAACGCGTCGAACAGCGCGATCTCCTCGGTCGAAAGCGTGTCCACCATGCGCGCGGAAATGGTCCGCATATCGCGCTCGACCGCCGCCACCGCAGCATGGAAGTTGGCGATTTCGCTGTCGACATCCTCTACCGGTCGATCCGGGATCGCTTCGAGATTGGCCTGCGGATAGACCACGTGCGCCCGACCCACCGCCGCGCCGGGAGTGCCGGAGACGCCCTTGAGCGCGTAGCGGGCATCGGCCGACTCGCGCAACAGCCGGTCGATCTCGCCGCTGGCCTCGGCATGACTGATGGCGCCGGCCAGCTGCGCGCCCAGGGTGAACAAGAAGGTCTCTTCCTGCTCGGCGAAGCGGCGACGCTCACGCTGGCGCACCACCAACACGCCCAGCACCATGCGGTGCTGGATAATCGGCACACCGAGAAAACCGTGATAGATCTCCTCGTTGATCTGACGGCTGAAAATGTAGCTCGGATGATCGGAGGCGTTGTCGAGATTGAGCGGCTCCTCGCGTCGCACTACTTCGCCGACCAGACCCTGACCGAATTCGAGCCGCACCTGGCCGACCACGCTCGGGTGGTAGCCATCGGTCGCCATCATCACATACTGCTCGGCGTCGCTGTCGACCAGGTACACCGAACACACATCGACCGCCATGGCCTGCTTGACGCGCGTTACGATCACTTCCAGCGCGCGCGGCAGGTCCGGAGCACGATTGACTTCCTGGATGATTCTTCTCAGGGTGTCGAGCAAAGGTCAGGTTCCATACGGCGGTCCGGGCGCCGTGCCGCCGGACATCGCTTTATCGCGTCATCGAACGCGGGGGTTTCGCTTGCGCAAACAGCAGCGGTGCAAGTTCGTTCAGTGCCTTTTTATAAACCGGGCGCTTGAACGGCACCACCTCTTTGAGAGGATACCAGTAATCGACCCAACGCCAGTGATCGAATTCGGGCTTGTCGCTGAGATCCAGCCTGACGTGGCACTCCTCGCCCACCAGGCGCAGCATGAACCACACCTGCTTCTGCCCCACACAGACCGGTTGCTGATAGCGGCGGATATAACGCTCCGGCAAGCGATAGCGCAGCCAGCCGCGGGTGGCCCCGAGCATGTTCACATGCTTCGGCTGCAGACCGATCTCCTCTTCCAGTTCGCGGTACATGGCCTGTTCCGGCGTCTCTTCGGCGCGGATGCCGCCCTGCGGGAACTGCCAGGCGTCCTGGCGGATGCGGCGGGCCCACAACAAGCGTCCCTGACAGTTGGTCAGTATAATGCCGACGTTGGGCCTATATCCATCTGAATCAATCACTTGAAAGCGCAAGCCATGGTAAAATGCGAATAATTTCATTGTACACAGCACGGGCGCCGGCGCAAACCGGGCGGGTTGCATTTGCGTTTTTTCCCGGGACGACTATGCTGACCAGCCGGCGTCCGTGCCGGCAAACGATAGTATATAAAATTCATGGCTTTAGCTCTTTTTGATCTGGACAATACGCTACTCGGCGGCGATAGCGACTATTTATGGGGCTGTTTTCTGGTCGAGCACGGGATCGTCGACGGCGAGCGCTATGAGGCGGAGAACCAGCGCTTCTATGACCAGTACCTGGCCGGGACGCTGGACATCCATGAGTTCCTGCACTTTCAGGCGCAGCCACTGACGCGCTGCGACGCCGGCGAACTCGAGGGCTGGCGGGCGCAGTTTTTGCGCGAAAAGATCGAGCCTATCCTACTTCCCAAAGCCTGGGACCTGCTCGCCCACCACCGCGAGCGCCAGGACGAACTGATCATCATCACCGCCACCCACAGTTTCATCACCGCCCCCATCGCCGCGCGCTATGGCGTGAGTCATCTGCTGGCGACCGAGTTGGAACGCATCGACGGCGCCTTCACCGGCAAAGTCAGCGGCACCCCTTGTTTCCAGGCGGGCAAGGTCGAGCGCCTGCAAGCCTGGCTGCGGACCCACGGCGCCGACCTCGACGGCAGCTGGTTCTACAGCGATTCACACAACGACCTGCCGCTGCTGGAGCTGGTCACCCATCCGGTTGCCGTGGACCCGGACGACAAGCTGCGCGCCCTGGCCGACGCCCGTGGCTGGCCGGTCATCAGCCTGCGTTAGCGCCCGTGCAGCCGCTGCGCTTCCTCCCGCTCCTGCTCGGACTGCTGCTGCTCAGCCTGCTGAGCTTCTGGTTCAATCTGCACACCGGCGTGTTGTCACTGGATCTGATCGACGCCCTGCGTCATCCGCAGTCGCTGGATACGCGCGTGCTGTACGAGTTACGGCTGCCGCGGGCGCTCAACGCCTTCGTCACCGGCGCCCTGCTCGGCGTGGCCTGGGCGCTGATGCAGGTGCTGCTGCGCAACCCGCTCGCCGACCCCTATATTCTCGGCGTTTCCGGTGGCGCTTCGGTCGGCGCCCTGCTCGCGCTCGGCGCGGGCGCCGGCTCGCTGGTGCTGCATTCGGCCGCCTTCGGCGGCGCCCTGTTGTCGATGCTGCTGGTGTTCTCACTGGCACATGGACGCGGCAGCTGGGACACCACCCGATTGTTGCTGACCGGCGTGGTGCTGGCCGCCGGCTGGGGCGCCGTGATCAGCCTCATGCTGGCACTCAACACCCATACGCAACTTCAAGGCATGCTGTTCTGGCTGATGGGAGACCTGGGATTCGCGCAAACCTCTATACTCGGCACCTTGACCCTGTTGCTGGTTACACCCGCGGCCCTGCTGATCGCACCGGCGTTGAATCTACTTGCCGGCGGCGAACTGCGGGCCGCGGCACTGGGCATCGAGGTGACCCGTCTGCGCATCCTGGTTTATGTGCTCGCCTCGCTGGCGACCGCCAGCGCGGTCACCCAGGCCGGCAATATCGGTTTTATCGGTTTACTCGCGCCGCACCTGTTGCGGCTGGCCGGCGCCCGCGACCACCGGCTGTTGCTGCCGGCGGTGCTGCTGCTGGGCGGAACCTTGTTGTCGCTGGCCGACGCCCTGTCGCGACTGGTGGTGGAACCGCGACAGCTGCCCGTGGGCGTGTTGACGGCGTTATTGGGGGTGCCGCTGTTTCTCTTTCTGCTGTACCGCGCGCAGCGCTCGGTCTATGACTGAGCCGATGCCGCTATTGTCGGCCGAGGCGCTGACGGTCGAGGTCGGCGACACGCGGATCGTGCAGGACTGGTCGTTCCGGCTGCGAGCGCGGCAAAGCTGGTGTCTGCTGGGCGGCAATGGCGCGGGCAAAACGACGCTGCTGCACACACTGGCGGGCCTGCGCGCGCCGCGCAGTGGCGGGCTGTTTCTCAACAACACACCGCTCGGCGAACTCAACCGGCGGCAGATCGCCCGCCGTCTGGCGATACTCCTGCAGCACCAGCACGACAGCTTCCCCGCAAGCGTCAGCGAAACTGTCGCCCAGGGCCGCCACCCCTATCTGCGTGCCTGGCAGTGGGAAAGCGCGGCCGATCAAGCGCTGGTGGCCGATCTGCTCAGCCAGCTCGAATTGCGTGCATTGCAGACGCGCAACGTGCAAACCCTGTCGGGCGGCGAACGCCAACGGGTGGCGATCGCCACTTTGCTGGCGCAACAGACCGATATTCTGCTGCTGGATGAACCGCTCAACCATCTGGACGTCAAACATCGCCTGCGGCTGCTTGCCCTCCTGCAACGCGACTACTGCGCCAGCGGGCGCGCCTTGTTGATGAGCCTGCACGACGTGAATCTGGCGATCCGTTTCTGCAGCCACGCGCTGCTGCTGCTCGGCGACGGCGAAATCCGCCAGGGGCCGATCGCCGCCGTACTGGACGCGCCCACGCTGGAACGGCTGTACGGTCACCCGATGCTGGAAATCGAAACCCCTGTTGGACGGGCCTGGTTACCCGGCTGATACGTCGGTTTTTTTTACAATTTCAATAGTTGATAAATTACAGTCAGTTAGTTGCACTCTTTTGGGGCGATGCCGGTTGCTTCTGATTTAACAGGGTTTTATGAAGCCGCGCTGTCGGCGTAGCCTCAGGTATTTGTCGAAGTATTTTACATATTAATTCTCGATCCTTGTGCGATATGGCCTTACATTATTGAAAAATAAATAATTAATAGTATCGGCACAGCTATTGCTGAAAACAGGTGGAGCCTTTCGTCAATGTCGGGAAGTCGCATGTCCACAGAAGAAGTGAACGCATCCGCTCTTATGCCGCGCAACGCGACGGCCGCCGGCAGTGAACGCCGCCGCGGTGCCGACCGCCGGCGGCACAGTTGGCGCACCGTTACTTACTGCGGACTGCATGGCCGCGGGCGGCGCAAACAGGCCCGCCGCCGGGATCACAGCTATTATCTGGACCGCTATGAACACCGGCTGGTACTTATCGGTGTGCTGATTCTGCTGTTGAGCTGCCTCGATGCGTTACTGACGCTGACCCTGCTGACCAAAGGTGCGTACGAAGCCAACTATTTCATGGCGCGTCTGCTCGAAGTCGGCGTACGGCCGTTCATTCTGACCAAAGTCCTGTTGACGGCCGGCGGGGTCCTGTTTCTGCTCATGCACGCGCATTTCCGTCTGCTCCGGGTCACCAGCGGCAAGCATATGCTGCAATTGCTGGCCAGCGTTTACGGGCTACTTATCGGGTGGGAAATTGTTCTCTTGGGGGTGATCGAATGACTGCGAAACCTAACTGGCAAACAACCGTTGCCACCAGCGGCGCCGGTTCCCCGGCTGCGGCATCGGCGCTTGCAAATCGCTTGGCGGCAGCCTGGAAAGAATCCAGCCGGGCAACGGCGGGTTGTCACTATAGCCGCATGACACACCCAGGTTATTCGGGTCAAAGATCTTCACGAACGTAGGCGACTGCGCATCGTCGACATAGACGATACCGCAGTAGTCCTCCTGGTGCTCGCGCCGCAACAGGACATCGATTTCTTCGATAAAGCGTAATAGCACTGTCTCGTCCACGGTCTCGGCCGGTGGCGGTTCCCCGATGGCGTAAAGATACCAGCCGTCGGCATCGGCACGCAGCCGCGCCCACAATTCGTCGAGTTGCTCCCAACGCAGAACGCCGGAAAAGGTCCCCCTGAACGCCTGCTGGAAAGCGGCAGTTTGCTGCTGCATAGGTCTGCTCCGCTGTATTCATGTTCTCTGGGTAAAACCGGCGGCGTAATCAGCTCGCTATCGACGCGGCTGTCCCCCGCTGCCGGGCTAGGCTTTAGGCCCACTGCTTTTTATAATGTAGTCATGCACTTAATATGAACCACAGTTGACAATAACGCAACCGCGGCGGTACAGTGCGATTCGCTTTACGAAACCCCGCAGCGCTCGCCATGAATTTCCGCCTGACCGCATTTATTAGCGTCTCCTGCCTGGTGCATGCCGGCCTGTTGTGGAGCGGCCGCGGCCCGACCCCGGTTGTGCCTATCGGCGGCGAAGCCAGTTCGATACGCATTACCCTGATGCCGCCGGAGAACTCGCCCCGGAATCATCAACCGGCGCCTGTACCCGCGCGCCCGGCACCGGCGTCAGTAGCTACGCGGGAAACGCCCGCAACGGTTGCCGGCGCCAACCGGACGGTGGCGCACGCCGCAATCACGGTAGCGCCGGCCGCGAGCAAGCCACCGCAGCGCGAGCAACCGCCGTCGCCCGAGCAAGCCGCCCAGCCGCCGCTGTCGCGCAAGCAAGTCACCGCGGCAGAGGCGACCAGCGCTCCGATGCAGTCCAGCTCGCTCAATGTCAACGAACGCGTCAGCGCCGCGCTGCGCGACCAGCTCGATGAAGTGTTTGCCTACCCCTGGTTGGCACGCAAGCGCGGTTGGCAGGGTTCGGTCATGCTGTCATTGCACGTCGACCGCAACGGCGCCCTGAGTGGCTGGAAAGTCGTGCGGACCTCGGGCTACCGGCTGCTCGACCGCTCCGCGCTGCAGGCGGCCCGCCGCATCCGCCAGCTGCAACGGGCCGAAAGCCTGTTGAACGGTCGGCCGCTGAATCTGTCGATTCCGGTGCACTACCAACTGCTCGACGGATAAGCCGGCGGCGGCACCGGGTTTCAGCCCAACCAACCGGCCAACACCAGCAGGGACAACACCACCAACCAGACGGTAAGCGCTCGCCAGACCAGGCGCATCGCCGCTTTGACCGGTGAGGTCGGGTCGGCACCCAGTTCCTCGACATCTTCCCCCAAGGCGCCACGACCGGTCAGGCGCAGCACGCGCTCGGAGCCGGCGACGCCGGCGGGCGGCTCCTGGTGCGCCTGCCGCCAGCCCTCGAGGGCCGAATCGAAGTGACCACCCAGAGCAAAACCGAGCGCACTGACACGCGCCGGCAGCCACAGTAAAACGGCATATAGCCAACCGATATTTTGCTCGAATTCACCGGCGTCGCTGGGTCTGTAGTACAGCACCGAGGCGCTGCGATACATGACCGCGCCGAGCGGTCCGAGCAGCACAAACCAGAACAACACGGCGAACAACCGGTCGCCGGCTTCGAGCAGTACCGCCTCGCTGAGCTGCCGTGCACAGGCATTGGGCTCCTGCGCAGCGACCTGCTCGCGCAACAGGCGTCCGGCGGCGCGCTGGCGCAATTCGTGATCGCTGGAATCGCTGACTTCGCACCAGGTGCCGACGTCGGCGGAAAGATCGCGCGGGCCCAGGCAATAGACGAACACCGCCACGTAGAACAGCAGCCCCACCAGGCCGAACAGCCAGTCGTGGAACCACACCTGCAACAGACCGACCACCAACCAGATCGGCAACAAAACCAGCAGCAGGCCGCCGATGCTGTCCCAGACGCCACCGTGCAATCGAGCCCGAGCCCAATCGATATATTGCAGAAAGTGGTCGTAGCGCCGGTACTCGTGCAGCTGGGTCAGCAACCGGTCGATGGCGATGCCCAGGAGGGCGGATATGAGTGTCATGGCTGCACTTGCCGAGGGAAACAGGTTCAACGCTAACGTCTGGCCGAGCGGCCTGTCAAGCCAGGAGGGTCGCCAGGTGCCGCCAGTCGAAGGCCGGGCCGGGGTCGGTCTTGCGCCCGGGCGCGATGTCGCAGTGGCCGACGACGGCTTCGGCGTCAATTGCAGGGTAATGCTGGCGCAGCAATCGGATCAGCCGGGCCAGCTGCTCGTATTGCGGCCTGGCGTAGGGGGTCTGGTCGTCACCTTCGAGTTCGATACCAATGGCGAAATCGTTACAGGCCTGACGCCCGCGATGGCACGAGTGGCCGGCGTGCCAGGCGCGGCGCGTGAACGGCACATATTGCACCAGCTCGCCATCACGGTGTATCAACACATGCGAAGAAACGCGCAGGCCCTGCAGCGCGGCGAAATAAGGATGCGCCGCGGGGTCCAGCGAATTGGTGAACAGGGCGTCGATCCAGGGGCCGCCGTATTCGCCCGGCGGCAGACTGATACCGTGAATGACGATCAGGTCGATAACGCTGCCATCGGGACGGTCGTCGCAATTTGGCGACAACACCCGGCGCGCCGGCTGCACCCAGGCGCCATCGCGCGATAACTGCATGCCATTTCCCCAAGGCTGTGGACGCGTTTATTATGGAGTCTCCGCCACATCCGTTACAATGCGTCCCTTTGACGCCGCCGCCATCGCAAGGAGCCTTAGTGAAAGTTATCAGCCTGGTTATCCTCTTCATTGGCCTGATCGCCAATGCCGCAGCGGAGACCCGCTACGTCAGCGACCGACTCGAAATCCAGATGCGTACCGGCAAGGGCACCCAGTTCAGAATCCTGCGCATGCTACCGAGCGGCACGCCGCTGGAAATACTCGAGGTCGACCAGGAAAACGGCTACTCACGGGTGCGCGCGCCCGGCGGCGTGGAAGGCTGGGTGCTGAACCGGTATCTGATGAAAGGCCAGGCGGCGCGCGAACGCCTCACCAGCGCGGAAAAACGTCTGGCGGAGCTGGAACTGGAGAACCGCAAACTAAAAACCTCCTTTGGCGATCTGCGGGCGGAGAAAGGCGATGCCGAGCAGCAGCGCAGCGCGCTCGAACGCGACAACCGCAAGCTGTCCAAGGAACTGGAGGAAATCCGCCGCACCGCTTCGAGCGCCCTGGCCATCGATGCGGAAAACAAGGACCTGAAAGGCAAGATCGTGGCCTATGAGCGCCAGTTGCAGACCCTGCAGCAGGAAAACGAAGGACTCAAGGACCGCACCGCGCGCGACTGGTTCATGGTTGGCGCCGGAGTGGTGATTCTCGGCATGATCCTCGGACTGATCATTCCGCGCATCCGCTGGCGCAAAAAGTCCAGTTGGGACACGCTCTGACGGTACAACAGCGGCCCGGGGCGCGCTTAGGCGCGCCGGGTGCAGGCGGCGGCGACGCGGCGCGAGCACCGGGGAAAATCGCCCCGGCGGCGGCGTCGAAACGGTTTTCCCGGCGCGGAGGAAACGCCGCGATGTGGCCCCCGACCGCGCGCTACTCGTCAGTGACGCACCCTTCAGAGGCAGTCTTCACCGTCTTGATATACTTATACAGCGTGCCCCGGGTCGCTTTATAGGGTGGCATTTGCCAGGCACGACGCCGCTGTTCCATCTCCGCGGCGTCGATTTCCACGTTGAGCTGTTGCGTGCTGGCGTTGATAACAATCAGATCACCGGCGCGCAGCAACGCGATCGGACCGCCTTCCTGTGCCTCGGGCACCACGTGTCCGATGATAAAGCCGTGGGAACCACCGGAGAAGCGGCCGTCGGTGATCAGGGCCACGTCCTTGCCCAGCCCCGCGCCCATGATGGCCGAGGTCGGCGTCAGCATTTCAGGCATTCCGGGGCCGCCCTTGGGGCCTTCGTAGCGAATCACCACCACGTCACCCTTCTGGATGGCGCCCTGCTCCAACCCGGCCAGCATGTACTCCTCGCAATCGAACACACGCGCCGGCCCGCAGAACTCCAGCCCCTCTTTACCGGTTATCTTGGCCACCGCGCCGCCCGGCGCCAGGTTGCCTTTGAGAATCTGGATATGGGCGGTCTGCTTGATCGGCCGCTCGACCGGCAGGAACACGTCCTGGCCCGGCGTCAGTCCCGGCAGGTCCTGCAGATTCTCGGCCAGCGTGCGGCCGGTGACCGTCAGGCAACTGCCGTCGAGCAGGTCCAGTTCAAGCAGGTATTTCATCACCGCCGGCGTCCCGCCGACATTGTGCAGATCCTCCATCACATAGCGCCCCGACGGCTTGAGGTCGGCGAGGAAAGGCACGCGATCGCTGGTGCGCTGGAAATCGTCGATGCCCAGCGAAACGCCGACGGCGCGCGCCATCGCGATCAGGTGCAACACCGCGTTGGTGGACCCGCCGGTCGCCATGATCATCACCAGCGCATTTTCAAAGGCCGCCCGCGTCATGATATCGCGCGGCTTGATGTCCTGTTCCAGCAACCGGCGAACGGCGCCCCCGGCCTGCAGGCACTCATCGATCTTGCCCGCGTCCACCGCCGGGGTGGATGAACTGTAGGGAAGACTCATCCCCATCGCCTCGATGGCGCAGGCCATGGTGTTGGCGGTATACATCCCGCCACAGGCACCGGCGCCGGGACAGGAGTGGGCCACAATCTGTTGCCGCTCCTCATCGTCGATACGCCCGGAAATATAGGCGCCGTAGCTTTGAAACGCTGAGACCACGTCAAGGGTCTCGCCGTTCCAATGGCCCGGCTTGATAGTGCCGCCGTAGATCATCAACGACGGCCGGTTGAAACGTCCCATGGCAATCAGCACACCCGGCATATTCTTGTCGCAACCGGGGATGGAAATGTTGGCGTCGTACCATTGCGCATTCATCACCGTTTCGATGGAATCGGCGATGATATCGCGCGACTGCAGCGAATAACTCATGCCGTCGGTACCCATGGAAATACCATCGCTGACGCCGATGGTATTGAAGCGCATCCCCACCAGTCCGGCGGACTGCACGCCTTCCTTGACCTTGGCGGCCAGGTCGTTGAGGTGCATGTTGCAGGTGTTGCCCTCCCACCAGACGCTGGAAATGCCGACCTCGGCCTTGGCCATATCCTCCGGCTTCAACCCGGTGCCATAGAGCATGGCCTGGGAGGCGCCCTGAGAGCGCGGTTGCGTGATACGGGCGCTGTACTGATTGAGTTTCTTTGTCATAGTCCTGCCAACCACCGGCGAAAGTCTTAAACCGATTATTGTAACGGCTGCACTATCGAGGCACCAATGCCAGCGTCCGGTCGCCGCTGTTCGTTCCACCGGCCCCGTCCGCCTTTCGCGGCATTGGTCGGTGTCCCCCGGCATGCCGCGATCGCGCGCCGGTCGGGGTACGGCCACGCGACTGCGGCGCGAACTGTTTCAGCCGACCCGACGGCGCCGTCGCTGCGTAACCCCGGCCGGCGTTTATCCAACTGATTGACAATTAAAAAAGGCGCGGGGCAAAGCTCCGCGCCAGTAATCGGTTCAGTGGGAGGGATGTTGGCAGGTTACTGAACCGAAGGAGCACCACTAAACCAGCCAAAACTTTTCGTCGCCTAAAGAGACCGGTCGGTGCGGAAAAAGTTCATTCCGGCGAAAGTTTTTTCCGCCGATCCGGTCGCCGAATGGCGCGGCGGTGACGCCCGGGCCGGAGACCGCCGCGCCCCCTCGCAAAACTGCCGGCAAGCGATTACCATCGGGCGCGACGCTTCGGTCGTCTCCGTCAAACCCCCACGATTCCACAGGAAACCGTAATGAAACAGATTGTCTTGTCGTTGCTAACCGCTTTGCTGTTGTCTGCCAATCCACTGCTTGCCGCCAATCCGCAAGTCAAAATGCACACCAGTAAAGGCGATATGATCATCGAACTTTATCCCGACCAGGCGCCGGCGAGCGTGGAAAATTTCCTCCGCTACGTTCGCGACGGCGCCTACTCGGGAAGCATCTTTCACCGTGTAATCAAAGGTTTCATGATTCAGGGCGGAGGCTTCAACAAGGACCTGCAAAAATTACCGGCAAAGTATCCCCCGATCGAGAACGAGGCCGACAACGGCCTGAAGAACCAGCGCGGCACTATCGCCATGGCACGTACCAGCGACCCCAATTCGGCCACCAACCAGTTTTTTATCAACACGGTGGATAACGACTTTCTCAATTTCAGCAGCCGTACGCCGCAGGGCTAGGGCTATGCCGTGTTCGGCAAGGTTGTGGACGGGATGGACGTGGTGGACGCCATAGCCAAAGAGAAGACCGGCGCGCGCGGCCCGTTCCGCAGCGACGTACCCCAGGAAACCGTGGAAATCATCAGTGTCGAACCGCTTGAGACCGATAGCGGAAGCGACGCCAAACCCTAGCCCGTACGGCGGCGCTGAGCCGCGCTAGCGGGCCGCCAGCCAGACGGTGACCCGGCGGCTGTGCGCCGCCGTGCCGACAGCTCGCGTTGCGTCGTCGGCGCGCGACGCACCAAAATGGCGCATTTCGATCGCGGCTTTTGGCAGCCCGCGCCAGCGCAGATAGCGCGCGGCGCTCTCGGCCCGCCGGCGCGACAGGCGCAGGTTATAGGCGGCGTGACCGCTGGCGTCGGCATAGCCGCCCAGCACCACGCGGAAATCTTTCTGTTTGCGCCATCGACGCACCACCTGCTCGAGGGTCCGCCGCGCCGTGGCGTCGAGATGGAAGCTATTGCGGGCGAAATAGACGTTTTCGCTGTCCAGCACCGCGAAGTCCAATTGTGGCAACGACCGGGTGCAGGCAACGAACTCGGGCAGAACCTGGAGAAACCGCAACGGCGACAAAACCACCCCGGCCGCCGCGACGGGCCGGTCCCCGGGCACGAACTCGACTCTCGTCTGCATACCCGATTCCAACTCGTGGTAAACCCGCCGCGACTGCGCCGCCGGCAGCGTTACCGGCGAGGCCCCGGCGCTGAGCGCGAACTCGCCCAGTGGGCGCGCCGCAACCCCATGTTTCCAGGGCGGTGGTTGCGAAATCACGCGTACCTGCCCCAGGCGCCCGGCATTCAACCGCGCGGACAGCGACAAGGCCAACGGACGACCCGGCCGTTGTTCGAAGCGCACCGGACCGAACTGCGCGATGGTCTGTTGCAGCACACAGGCCTGCGGCCGTCTCTCGACCTGCCAGGCAGCCTCTTCCCAATAGGGTTGAAAAACCTGATATTGCGCCTTGACCGGTGCGACCGGCAGCAGCGCGGACAGACACAGGCCGAAGCCGGCGCCGAATAACAATCCCTTCTCCATGCAATCTATTTCGACGCCATGCCGCGCGGCTTGAGCCGGTCGCTTTCAGCCGTCGGCTTGGTCATAATCACACCCCTTGTTCACCCAGCGGCGAGGCCGCCATGCCCACGACTCCCAGCCTGCTGCAGATGATCGAACAGCTGATCGCGACACCGTCTGTCAGCAGCGTCAGTCCCGAATATGACCAGAGCAACCGCGCCGTGATCGATCTGCTCGCCGGCTGGCTGCAGGAGCTGGGCTGGCGGGTACAGGTCCAGCCGGTGATACCCGGTTCCGACAAAGCCAATCTGATCGCCACGCTCGGCGCCGGACCCGGCGGACTGGTACTGGCCGGCCATACCGATACCGTGCCGTACGATGCCGGCCGCTGGCGATACGACCCGTTCAAACTGACGCGGCGCGACAACCGCCTGTATGGGCTCGGCACATCCGATATGAAAGCCTTTCTCGTCCTGGCGATCGAGGCGGCGAACCACTATGCGGCGAATCAGTTCAAGGAACCGCTCATCCTGGTGGCCACCGCGGATGAAGAAAGCTCCATGGCCGGCGCCCGCGCCCTGGTGAGCGCCGGGCAACCGCAGGCCCGCTATGCGGTGATCGGCGAACCGACGGGGCTGCGTCCCGTACGACTGCATAAAGGCATTATGATGGAGAGCATCCGGTTACGCGGCCGCTCCGGCCATTCGAGCGACCCGTCGCTCGGCAACAGCGCACTGGAGGGCATGCGTCTGGTGCTCAATGAACTGGTGCGCTGGCGCGACGAACTGCAGGCGCAGCACCGTAATCCGTTGTTCCAGGTGCCGGTGCCGACGCTCAACCTCGGGCACATCCACGGTGGCGACAATCCGAACCGCATCTGTCCGCAATGTGAACTGCACATAGACCTGCGGCCGCTGCCGGGCATGTCCCTGGAGGAGTTGCGCGACACGCTGCAACAGCGACTGCAGCGGGCGGTGGCCGACAGCGGACTTGAGTTGCAGTGCCAACCGCTGTTCGAGGGCACGCCGGCGATGGAGACGCCGGCAGGCTCGCAAATCGTGCGCGCCACCGAAGCGCTCACCGGATACGACGCCACGGCCGTCGCTTTTGGTACCGAGGGGCCCTACTTCAATGAGTTGGGTATCGACACGGTCATCCTCGGACCGGGCGACATCGACCAGGCCCACCAGCCCGATGAATACCTGGCCGAGGCGCGCATCGAGCCGTCGCTGGCGCTGCTGAGAGACTTGATCGGTCGCTTCTGCATCGCACCGCCGGCCGACCACTGAGCTGCTTCAAACCCAATCCTGCGCGGTGCGTCCCGCTCTGCCGGCGCCTGCCGGGCGTCGTTGCCGAATAACGCAAAGGCTGGTATTGCTTCGAGTTTTATTGGTAATCTAGCCGCCATGCCAAAAAAACAGACCAACGATCCGCAGGCGTTCGTCGCCGATATCCGTCAGGCCGCACCCTATATAAAGGCCCATCGTGGCGCCACTGTGGTGATCAGCTTCGGCGGCGAAGCCCTGTGCGAGGATTTCGATCGCCTGGCGCACGATATCAACCTGCTGACCACGCTGGGCATCCGCCTGGTGCTGGTACATGGCGCGCGTCCGCAGATCGAACAACGCCTGCAACAGCGCGGCGCCGGGATCCGCTATGTCAACGGCTTGCGCGTCACCGACGACGACGCGCTGGCGAGCGTCAAGGACGCGGTCGGCAGCCTGCGCGTGGACATCGAAGCGAAACTGTCGCTGGGCAGCGCCAGCGTCGGCACAAGCGGCGCCCAGATCGGCATCAGCAGCGGCAATTTCGTCATCGCCAAACCGCTGGGCGTGCGCGACGGCGTCGATTACTGCCACACGGGCGAAGTCCGGCGTATCGACGCCAGCGGCATTCACCGGCAGCTCGACGCCGGGCGTATCGTTCTGTTGCCGCCGATCGGCTACTCGCCCACCGGCGAGATCTTCAACCTCAGCGCCGAGGAAGTCGCCGGGGCGGCGGCGGCGGCCTTGCACGCGGACAAGTTGGTGTTGCTGGTCGAAGGTCGCGGCTTGCGTGACAGCCGGCGGCGCCACATTCATCAACTGTCGCTGCTGGAAGCCGAGCAGCTGTTGCGCGCACGGCGCAGCCTCGGCGACGAATGGCGCCGCCATCTGCTCACCGCGATCGACAGCTGCCGCCAGGGCGTCAAGCGCGCCCACCTGATCGAGCGCCAGCTCGACGGCGGCCTGTTGCTGGAGCTGTTCACGCGCGACGGTGTCGGCACCCTTATCAGTGCCGAACTCTACGAGGGCCTGCGCACGGCCGGCATCGACGATGTGGTCGGCATTCTCGAACTGATCGCACCGCTGGAAACGCAGGGCGTTTTGGTGAAACGCTCGCGCGAACTGCTGGAAATGGAGATCGACCATTTTCTCGTGGTCAAACGCGACGGCATGATCATCGCCTGCTCGGCCCTCTATCCCTACGAAGGCGGTATTGCCGAACTGGCCTGCGTGGTGGTGCACCCCGACTATCAGGCGCACGGACGGGGCGACAGTCTGCTGCGCGCCATCGAGCAGCGCGCTCGCGCGCAGGGCATCAACCGGCTCTTCGTGCTCACAACGCGCACCTCGCACTGGTTCCGCGAACGCGGCTTTCAACCGATAGATATCGGTGCGCTTCCGGTCAAAAAACGTGAAATGTACAACTACCAGCGCAATTCACGGGTGTTCATCAAGGCGATCGACTGATGGCCGCTCCGTCCGGCAACGCTCCGGTGCTGCGTATCGCCCAGATCACAGACACCCATTTGCACGCCGATCCCGACGGGCGGTTACTGGGGCTCAATACCCGCGTCTGTCTCGAGCAGGTGGTCGAACTCGCGGCGCGGCGCCACCCACAGCTGGTGGTCGCCACCGGCGATCTGACCCATGACGCTTCGCCGCAGGGCTACCAGCAGCTGCAGCGGATCTTTGCCGCGTTAGACATACCGGTCTATTGCCTGCCCGGCAATCACGACGAACGTACCGCCCTGCAAGACCATCTCGACGGCACGCCCTGTCACAACCGGTCGCAGTTGCGCATCGGCGGATGGCTGCTGGCTTTCGTCGACTCGACGGTCAGTGGCGCCGAAGGCGGGCACATCGCCGCCGCGGAGCTGCGACAACTGGACGCGGCGCTGGCGCAAGCGCCCACCCTGCCCGCAATCGTCTGGTTGCATCATCAACCGGTGCAGGTCGGCAGCCGTTGGCTCGACACCATGGCGGTCGACAACGCCGCGGATTTTTTCCGCATTATCGATCGCCATCGGCAGGTGCGCGCGGTGGTATGGGGGCACGTACATCAGTCGTTCGAACAACAGCGCCATCAGGTCGCGTTGCTGGCCACGCCTTCGACCTGTGTCCAGTTCCGGCCGCACAGCGCGGAATTCGCCATCGATCCGACACCGCCCGGTTACCGCTGGATAGATCTGTATGCCGACGGCACTCTGCGCACCGGCGTCGAACGCCTGGCTTCGATTCCCGGCGTCGTTGAGGCGCACAGCAGCGGCTACTAGCCGTTCGCCTGCGCCGGCGGCTGATCCGTCAGCGGATAGCGTTCCATCAGATAGCCTAGACAGTCCTGGCGAATGACCCGTTCGTCCAGGGTGAACATAGAGGGCATCAGTGTGCGCCTGGTACGCAGCATGTCCTGCTCCAGATAAAAATAGCGCTCGGCCACTTCGTTGCCCTGCTCGTCGTCGGCCTGCAACGGCATGCCCTCTATCCCATCCACGTACGCCAGCGTCGTACCCGCCGGCAGCTCGCGAAAATTCAGATGATCAAGATCGTCGATAAAACAGACATCGACGGACTTGTCGCCGAAGCCAAAGCTGTAAGCGCGTGGCACCCGCACGATCGCCACGGTGTGAAAAAGATCGACGTCCTGGGGCGGCAGCGGTTGTGATGACAGCTCGGCCAGATGCAGACTGGCGTCGACGAACTCCAGCGCCCGCTGTTCGCCGAACGACTGCCCGGCCTTGCCGCACTCCACGGTTACGGCCGGGCACAAATCGGCAAACGCCATCGATTGCACCCCGGTCGGCCGGATGAAATAAACCAGGGTACGGCTGAACAGGCTGGCGAGGCGCAAAAAACGATTGTCCACCCGATTGACACAGGCATAGTGCGGATTGATGCCGGTGTTGTTGTGAATGTCGATACTGGCGAACGGGCGGCGTGCGCGCATGACCTCCACAACCTCGGCCATCATGCGCTTTTCCGGGCAATCGTCATAGTCGCTGCCGGGCCAGACCCGGTTATAGTCGGGCTGCCCCGCCAGACGCCGCAGACCGTCGCGCGCCGCCTCGACGTTACCGATGAAAAAACTCAGGGCGCGCGGCAATTCCTTGTCCTGATAACGCCTGAGCAACGCCTGCAAGGCCGTCAGTCCGGTAGTTTCATTCCCATGCAGCAACAAGGAAAGAAACAAAGGCTGGGGGCGTCTGCCGCCCAGATGTACCAGCGCAGGGCCATGCAGAACGTCGGCCAATTGTTCGGGGCGCGCGTCCAGCAAACCCGGCGGCAGTGATTCGTATTGATTTAACAGACTGCCCATGTACGCTCAACCGTCCCAGTCGTGAACCGGTTCTCCCTGCTGCTGGCGCTCGTAATAAGCCTCGGTGAGCGCCTGCATGTCAGCGCCGTGACGGGCCACCCACGCGCGCTGCCAATTACTGCCGCTGCAGGCATTGCGCACACGCTGTTTGATGATATCGAGATAAAAGTCACGTTCGCCGGCGTCGATCTCCAGCAATCCCAGTCCGTAGCGCGCCAGGGGTATCAGCTGATCGAGCAGCAAGGTCTGCATCGGCAGGCGGCGTCCGTCGATCCAGCTGATCTGCGCCTCCAGGCCGTCGCGGGCGGCGGCGTAAAAATTATCCCGCGCCGTTGCGAACGGCAGTTGGAATTCCGGTACCGCCTCGCGCAACGCGAGCGCGTGCACCAGGCCGTAGAAAAATGCGGCGTTGGCGATGCTGTCGACCACCGTCGGTCCGGCGGGCAGAACGCGATGCTCAATGCGAAGGTGCGGCGTACCGTCGGGATCGTAACCGATCAGGGGCCGGTTCCAGCGCCAGATGGTGCCGTTGTGCAGGCGCAAATGGGACAAGGTTCTGATGGGATCGTCGAAGGCGATGGGCAACAGGACCGGAAAATGCTGCTGGTTTTCGATAAAACACTCCAGCAGCGACTCCTTGGCATAACCGGTGCCGAAGCTGACGCGTCGCAACGGCCCGCGGCCGGCCGCGGCGATGCCCCCGACCGCGACCGCCTGTTCAAACAAGGGTATGCGGGTTTCATCCCAGAGGTCGCGCCCGAACAGGTAGGGCGAGTTGGCCGCTGCCGCCACCATCGGGGCGGAGACGATCTGCGCCGCGTTGTAATAACGCACGGCTTGCGCCGGCGCCACCTTGAGATGCAACTGCAACGAAGTCGCCGCCGACTCCAGCATCACATCCCGGTGCAGCAGATTCAGATGCTCGCGGCCATGAATCTCCAGCATCAGCGGATGACCTTCGCGCAGCCGCAGCACCTGCTCGTTGAGCGCCCGGTAGCGTTTGAGCTCGGACATGTTCTCCAGACTCAGGTGCGCCTGTGACACGCTGGGCAGAATGCCGATCATCACCAGCCGGGTCGAAAGCGTGCCGGCGACCGTCTGACAACGGTCCCAGGTGGCCTGCAGGTCGCTTTGCAGATTGCCCAGGGCGGTAGTATGCAGGGCCTGGGGCTCGACGTTGAGTTCCACATTGAAGCGCGCCAGCTCCGGCACCACCAGCGGATCATCCACGGCCGCGAGCAGGGCGGCGTTGTGCGCCGCAGGCAGGGCCTGGTCGTCAATCAGCCAGGATTCGAGCTCCAGGCCGCAGACCGGCACCCGGGTGGAGAACGCGCCGTCACGGAACCATTCGCTCAAAAGCTCGGTCTCAGCCGCCAAGCCCTGTTCAAACGCCTTGAAATCACAGGCGCGAAAATGGCTTCGCGAAATTTCATCGCCCATCGGCCCAGCCCCCCTTGCGCAAACGTCGGTCCAGTTCCGCCAGTCGCTCAGGCGTCCCGACATCCATCCAGGCGCCGCGGTGATACTCACCGCCGACCCGTCCGGAGCGCATCGCCGAGCGCAACAGCGGCGCCAGCGGAAACGGTCCCGCCGGGGCGCTGGCGAACAGTGCCGGGTGATACCACCCCAGGCCGCTGAAAGTCAGACGGCTTGCGCCGTGCTCGCTCACCAGACCCTCGTGCAGACAGAAATCGCCGCCCGGGCGGTGCGCTGGATTGTCGACCAGCACCAGATGGGCGAGCCGGTCGCTTTGACGGGGAATGGCAGCGAATTCATAGTCGCTCCAGACATCGCCGTTGACCACCGCAAACGGCTGTTCACCAAGCAGTGGCAGCGCCTGCTTTATGCCGCCGCCGGTTTCCAACGCGCCGTCGGTCTCCGGCGAGTAACGGATGCGCACGCCCCAGCGCGCGCCATCGCCGAGATGACCCACCAACTGTTCGCCGAGGTGCGCGTAGTTGACGACGATATCGGTGATTCCCGCCCGCCGCAAGGCATCGATCTGATACTCGATCAGGGCCCGCCCCCCGGCCTGCAATAAGGGTTTGGGCGTATGATCGGTCAACGGCCGCATGCGCTCCCCACGCCCCGCAGCCAGGATCATGGCCGCGGTCATAATGCCGCCAACGCGCGCTGCGTCAGCATCCGCAGCGATTCCAGTTCGGGATAACCCGCACAGACTTCGCTGACGTAACCCAGGGTACGCGGAATATCCTGCAGGTAACCCGGCTTGGCGTCGCGGTGGTTGAGGCGGGCGAAGATGCCCGCCGCCTTGAGGTGGCGTTGCACACCCATCCAGTCGAACCAGCGCAGAAACTGTTGCTCCGTGGCCTGATCGGGACGCAGGATGCCCCGCTGCCGGGCCAGCTCGAAATAATCCAGCGCCCAGCGTTCGACCCGCGCCCGCGGCCAGGCAATGTAGCAATCGCGCAGCAACGACACCAGATCATAGGTGACCGGACCGATGACCGCGTCCTGGTAATCCAGGATACCCGGGTTGTGATTAGCGCACACCATCAGATTGCGCGAATGAAAATCGCGGTGAACGCAGACCGCCGGCTGTTGCAATGCGCTTTCAGCCAACAGCCGGAAGCTGTCGCGCAACCCCGTTTCCTCGGCTTCGCTCAGCGACAGATCCAGATGTTTCGCCAGCAGCCAGTCCCGAAACAGCGACATCTCGCTCAGCAGCAGCACACGACCGTACGGAGGCAGACCGCAGTCGAGCGGCGCGCAACTCTGCAAGGTCGCCAGCGCGCTCAGCGCATCGCCATACAGGCGCTCGACCGTAGCTTCGTTCAGTTCGTCCAGATACAGTCGGCTGCCAAGATCCGATAACAGCATAAAGCCGTGCTCGGCGTCGCGGGCGAGGATCCGCGGCACGTGCAGACCCAGTTCCAGCAGCAGCTCGGTCACCCGCAGGAAGGGCGCGCAATCCTCCTGCGCCGGCGGCGCATCCATGAGAATGTAGCTGCTATCCCGCTGACGGACACGGAAATAGCGACGGAAGCTGGCATCGGCGGACGCCGGTTCGAGTTGCGCCTGCGGCCAGCCGAGTTGTTGACGGGCCCATTGCTGTAATCTTTCCCTGCGTTCACCCAAACTGTCAGTCCCGCCGCTCCCACCGAGGAAATCATTGAATACCCAACCATTCTATGCGATTTTACACGCCAGCCGCCAGCGCCCTGACGGGTTGGCGGCATTTTGTTTCCAGCACATAGTAACTTGTGGATATCAGACACTTAACCCTGCTCATCGGCTTGTTGGGTACGTCGGCGCTATGCCGTGGCGAGCAGACACTCTCCAGCGCCTATCACTACAGCAGCAGCAGTGACGCCTACGCGCCGACATCGGCCTGGGCGGTATGCCCGCCGCTACCGGATCGCGATTACGATTTGAGCATCACGGGCCCGGCGGATCAGGCCCCCACCCATCTGTCCGGCAATATGGCCGAGAGAACCGGCGACGGTCGGCTCAAGCTGTTCGGCGACGCAGAGGCGCAACGCGGCGCCCAGCGGCTGCGCGCCTCACGATTGATCTATGACGAGACGCTGGGAACGGTCGAAGCCGACGGCGATGTAGTCTATGACGAACCAACGCTCAACATCACCGGCACCGACGGCAAATTCTGGCTCGACCAAGACCGCGGCGAACTGTTCGCCACGCGCTTCTGGTTCTATGCCCGCCACGGCCGCGGCGAGGCCAAAAAGGCGTATTTGCTGAAGCCAGGCGTCAGCCGTTTTAAAAAGGTGATGTATACCACCTGCCCGCAGGGCAGCAACACCTGGAGCCTGCGTTCGACCAAAGTGGAACTTGACCAGAACACCGGCACCGGCACGGCGCGCAATGCCCGCCTCAATATCAAGGACGTGCCCGTCTTCTACATGCCCTACATTTCCTTTCCCATCGACGATCGGCGCAAAACGGGTTTTTTGCTGCCGGTTTTCGGTTCCTCGGACAATTCGGGCTTCGAGCTTAAAACGCCGTTTTACTGGAATATCGCACCCAACTACGATTTCATGCTGACACCGCGTTTTCTCCAGGATCGCGGCACCCAGCTCAACAGCGAATTCCGTTTCCTGCAGCCCTGGCAGGACGGACTGGTGCGTTTCGAATATCTGAATAACGACGAAATCACCGACCAACGCCGCAGCCGCTTCATTCTGCGCGATGACATGCGCTTCTCGCGCAATCTCAGCGCATATATCGACTACGACCGGGTTTCCGACAAAGACTACATCACCGACCTGGGTGATTCGCTCAGCCTGGCCAGCATCACCTATCTGCAACAAAGCGCCGGCGTGGAATACACCACCGACTGGTGGCAACTGGGCCTGCAAGCGGACGATTTCCAGACCGTCGACCGGACTATCGCCGAACAGAACCAACCCTATCAGCTCTTACCACGGCTGACTTTCGAGGCTGTCTCGCCGCTCACCCCGGCGGGCATCGCAAGCCATTTCACCACCGAGCTGGTGCGCTTCGACGCCAGCAGCCGCGTAACCGCCGAGCGTGCCGATTTGTCGCCCAGCCTCAGTTGGCCTTATCGCAGCTCGGCGCTGGACAGCACCCCCAGGGTGGGACTGCGCTACACCGCCTACGATCTGCACAACCAGGCCGCGGGCCAGCCGTCCACGCTGACACGCAGCACACCTTTTTTCAGTCTCGACAACAGGCTCTATCTGGAGCGCGGTATGTCGATTTTCGGGCAGGCATACACCCAGACACTGGAGCCACGCCTGTTCTATCTGTACGTCAAGGGGCAGAAGCAGGACGATATCCCGCTGTTCGACACCAGCGTACCGACTTTCAGCTACCGCGAACTGTTCGAAGACAATCGTTTCAACGGCGCCGATCGCATGGGCGATGCCAACCAGGCGGCACTGGCGGTGACCACTCGGTTTATCGATCCGGACACCGGTGCCGAACGCCTGCGCGCCTCCGTCGGTCAGTTGTTTTATTTCGCCAACCGCAATGTCACACTCAACAACACCGCGCCACAGACCAACGGCGAGTCGAACGTGGCGGGGGAGCTGGAAATGGCGCTCTCACGCTCCTGGACCGGCAAGGCCGATCTGATCTGGAATCCACACGATTTCACCACCGAGCGCGCCAACGCGCGTATTCAATACCATCCGGGATTCCGCAAAATCGCCAATTTGTCGTATCGTTATCTGCGCAACGAACAAAGCCAGATCGACGCCTCGATACTCTGGCCGCTGAGCCCCTCCTGGCACATCATCGGTCGCTATTATTACGACCTGGACGAGAGCAAGCGCCTGGAGACCCTGGCCGGCATTGAGTACGACAGTTGCTGCTGGGGCCTGCGTTTCATCGCCCGCGATTATGTCGACAGCAGCGGCAGTTCCAACAATCGCGTATATATGGCGCAGATCGTCCTCAAAGGACTGGCAACTTTCGGCAGCAAGATCGAGTCAGTACTGGAAGATGGTATCCTAGGCTATACCGAACGCCCCAAAGACTGAGTTGAGATAATGACCCGATTCCTTTTGCTTTTTCTGGTATTGCCGTTGCTCGCGCAGGCCAATACCCCGCTTAACCACATTGTTGCCACGGTCAATGACGACGTGATCATGCAGAGCGAACTCGACAAGCGCATGCGGATCGTGACGGAACAGTTGGAAAAACAACACGCTCAGCTACCGCCCGAAGCGGTGCTGGAAAAACAGGTGCTCGACCGCCTGATCATCGAGAACCTGCAACTGCAGATGGCCGAGCGCAGCGGCATCCGTATCGATGACGACACCCTGAACAAGAATCTTCAGGAAATGGCGGCGCAGAACAAAATGACGCTCGATCAGTTCCGCCAGGTGCTGGAAAAAGAGGGTTTCGACTATGTCGCCTTCCGCGAGGAGTTCCGCAATCAATTGACCATGAACCGTATCCGGCAACAGATGGTGGACAATCGGGTCGAAGTCACCGACCAGGAAGTCGACAACCTGCTGGCCAATGCCGCCACCTTCAACGACCAGAACCGCGAGTACCACCTGGCGCATATTCTGGTCTCGGTGCCCGAAGCGGCCAGTCCCGAACAGCTCCAGGCGGCGCAGCGGCGGGTCGACGACATGCTCAAACGCCTGCGCGCCGGCGCCGACTTCGCCCAGGTCGCCATCGCCGAGTCGGACGGCCAGCAGGCGCTCACCGGGGGTGATCTCGGCTGGCGTAAAACCGGTCAATTGCCGTCGTTTTTCTCCGACGTTGTGGGGCAGTTGAAAAAGGGACAGATCAGCGACCCCATCCGCAGCCCGAGCGGCTTTCATCTGATCAAGATCGTGGACATCCGCGGCGACGAGCGCCACATCATCGAGCAGACCCACGTGCGCCACATTCTGTTGCACGCCGATGCCTTGACTTCGGACGAAGACGTGAAAATCCGTATCCAGCAGTTGCGCGATCGCATCGAGCAGGGCGAGGACTTCGCCACGCTGGCGCGGGCCAACTCGCAGGATCCGGGCTCCGGCGGCAAGGGCGGCGACCTCGGCTGGGTCACGCCGGGCCAGATGGTGCCCGAATTCGAAAAGGCCATGGACGCGCTGAAGATCGGTGAAGTCAGCCAGCCGGTGAAATCCCGCTTCGGCTGGCATTTGCTGCAGGTACTCGCCCGGCGC
>JASBST010000009.1 GCA_030148775.1 Thiogranum sp. | reverse complement strand
AGGCAGAACGGCCCACCACCGCCGCGGTCAATGCCCTGCTGACAACCTATGGCTCCGACGATCCCGACTGGATGGGATCGCATGTCTATCGAGATACGCCCGGTTACTACGGCACGCTGCGCGCCACCACGCAGGTCAGCGGCTGGGCCTACAATGCTGCCCGCGATACCGAATATGATCCTGCCGCACCACCCACCTGGGGAAGGCCTTACTGCAAGCAGTGGTGGGAGGACGCCTCGATTGGCCTGCGTGAAAAGATGATTAACGAGGCTGACGCCACCTCGGCTGGTCTCTCGGGTCTCGTAGTGGCCATCGCACCTGCGCTGGCCAGCGAACAGCAAAACGATGCGGTCGCCAAAGCCGTTCTGACAAATTCACCACCCACGTGGTCAAACAATGATCTGGTTGCGAATAACTCCGGAAGCACGAGCCTGCTGAGCACGGTGGAGAATGCTGCTAAGGGCGGTTTGGCATCGGGTGGGGTGCTGGTCACGTCAGCCCTGTTTTCTGTCACCATGACCGCTGTCCTTCAAGCCCTCCCGATGGTACAGGCCCTGCTCCTGCTCGGCGTATACGCCTTGCTTCCCATGGTCGTCTTGCTGTCCCGCTATTCCATATCCATTATGGTCATAGGTGCGATGGCCATCTTTACGGTTAAGTTCTGGAGTGTGCTCTGGTATTTGGCAATGTGGGTGGATCAGAATCTAATCCGGTCCATGTATCCGGATGTGAATGTCTTTCTGCAGATCTTTGCGAATCCCGGTGAACACGACAGCAAGCGCATGCTGCTCAATATGATCACGACCAGCCTCTATCTAGGTCTACCATTGGTCTGGAGCGGGATGATGGCATGGGCAGGCTTGCATGTAGGGCGATCGATTGAGGCGGCTACCAGCCCACTTCGAAACCCTGCCCAGGAAGCGGGTCGCCAAGGAGGCTCAATCGGCAAAACACTGCTGTCGAAAGGAGCTCGTCGCTAATCGCGTTCGTACCAACCTGCGGGATCGCTTCCATCGTCAAACTTTCCAGTGCGGTGGTTCATAACGCCACCACGAAACGAGTTGTTGAGCTCGTCGTCTGCTGGAGTCGTTCGGGCGCTGCGGGCGAGCAGTCCTATTGCCCCAGCTATTAGCTTCAGAGCGAGTCGAACTGCCGCGGCTAACGTCTCACCCAGACGTTTCAGGGACACTTTCATTGTCGTATCCTATCAAGAACAATCATTGTCGGGGTAACTTTAGACAAGCTGAAATTTAAACCTAAATGCCGCAAATATTAGGCAAATGATACTACCGCAACGACCAATTTCTGACGGATTCCTCTGCCCTGAAGAAAGAATCTGGTAGACTCTTGTTCCATAAGTCGTTAAACAGGGATGAAAACAGGCGACAGGAAATCGTCCGATGTCTTTGCATTAAACCCGCCTGAAATCCCGCGACGCCGTCTAAGAACAACGTAAGTGCGCGGCAAATTTATGAAATCTGGTAATCAGGTCGTTATGGCTATGATTGGGGTCATCCTTGCGGGTCCAGCCCAATCGGCAACGCCGAATTCGCCTCGGGACGAGTCGCAGCGCCTGCCGGAAACCTATTTCGCGCCGGAAACCCCAACTTATCAGACACCTGAGAGACTGGATTTTGAACTACCTACAGTGCCGGAGCCGGCCCCTTCCGCACCAATTTCCAAGAGCCCGCGCATATGGGTTAACAGTTTCCGCTTCAGCGGTAACACCGTCTTCACGAATGAGCAACTCAGTGCGATTACGGCACCGTTTTCCCATCGTTTTCTCTCCATTGAAGAGTTACAGGCAATACGCCAACGCCTGACACTCGCCTACATTCGTTTGGGTTATGTAAACTCCGGTACGTTGCTCCCCGACCAGTCGGTTGAAGATGGCACCATCCGCTATGATATTGTCGAGGGGCGCTTGGATACCCTCCATATACAGGGGCTGACGCGGCTTAATGAGCGCTATGTACGGGGGCGACTCGAGCAGTTTACAACCAATCCGTTAAACACCAACACGCTGCAAAAGGGATTGCTGCTTTTTCAGCAGAGCCCCTTAATTGAAACTATAAAGGCGCAAATGCGCCCTACCGCACAGCCGGGGCATGCCGATCTGGATGTCGCGATTACCGAAGCAAAACCCTACGAGATTAGCATGGTGGGGGATAACCACCGCTCGCCCAGTGTCGGTTCCGAGCAGGCAACCCTCAGTGTTGTCTATCGGAACCTGACGGGTTTCGGTGACACGGCGTCTGCCTCCTACAGCGTGACGGATGGCACGAATCAGTATTGGGCCAGCTATGCGTTGCCAGTTAATCGCTACGACACTACTGTGCGTGGCTATTACCTCAACGGAGAATCGCAGGTTATTTCGGCTCCGTTCCAGGCAATCGATATTCAGAATCGGAGCAATACCATCGGTGTCGAAGTCACGCAGCCGTTGTATCACGACATCGATGGTGAGTTTGTCGTGGGTACGCGCCTTGAACACAAAAAAACCAGCACCTCGTTATTGAGTCAGCCTTTCTCCTTTACACCGGGTGTGGTCGACGGCAAGAGCAAAGTCACACACCTGGACGTCTTCCAGCGTTGGCGATACCGGGATAATCGACAAGCGTTGTTCACCCAGCTGACCGCCATAGTGGGCACTGACTGGTTTGGCGCCACTCGGCACGAAAGCCTGCCCGACAGCCAGTATCTGGTGCTACGCAGCCAGGCGCAATGGGTGCGCGCCCTGGGTGCGCGTGGGCAGCTGGTCAGTCGGCTGGACTTCACCTGGAGCAACGATCATTTGCTGTCGAGCGAAAAAACTATCATTGGTGGTTTTTATAGCGTACGTGGTTACCGCGAAGGCATTCTGGTGGGTGACCGTGCTGCGGTCGGCTCCTTGGAATATCGTCATCGTCTGGGGTTCGATCGCTATCCCAGGCACCAACTCCAGGGTGCCGTCTTCACCGATGTAGGGTGGGTGGACACTACCGGACAGCCGAGCTCGCCGAGCAGTATTGGCAGTGTCGGAATCGGTGCGCTGTACCGGTATGGCGAGCATTTTCACGCCACTGTGTACCTGGCGCAGGTACTCCGGCATATAGATGTGTCAGACAAAGGCTTGGTTGATCGTGGCGTCAGCCTAGAGGTTGGGTTGCGGTATTAGTCAAAGGAGGGAAGCAACCATGAAATTAGAAACCACTGTACTGGCGGGGGTCGTCGTTATCACCTTACTGGCGGTCACCACGATGATACAGGCAGCGGGTATCGGGCGCGCTCTGGTGACAGATCTTAAGGGCCAAGCCACCGCCGATCAACGTCCGCTCTCGCCATTCTCGGTGTGCTATGACGGTGATTCCATCGAGGTTGCCGAGGGCGGTCAGCTTACCCTGGTGCTGACCCGGCCGCTGTATGAGTTCGTAGTCACCGGGCCGGCCAAAGTACGGCTGTCCGGTCACGGGCTTACACTGGTGAGCGGTCATCCGCCCAAACAGCGCGACCTGTTTCCCGGTCGTAACTTGCAACTGCAGGAAGGCTTGATCGAACAAGCCTCAACGCGCACGCGCGGCGACTCCCAGCAAACCGCCTTGCATCAATTGAGTCCCAATGGCACGCTGATCGAATCGTCGCCGGAATTTCGCTGGGTCACCTCAGAGCTGATCGGGCCGGTTTCCTTCACGCTATTCGATGCGGAGGCCAGACCCCTCTATACCCAGGATCGCGCCGAACCTGGCATGCAGGTACCGCCCACGTTGCTTCTGAAGGCGCGTAAGCGCTATACGTGGATCCTGACCGGGCGTCGGATGGATGGACGGGAAACGCGCGCACAGGGCAATTTTATAGTGGCCGATGCCGCCCAATTGGAGTGGCGCAGGCAGCTCGGCGATTGCTCTCAGCCCACTGCCAAGCAAGTCGCCTGCGCCTTGCTGCTGGAACAGGCCGGTTTCCGCAGCGACGCCATGCATATCTGGCGAGAACTGGCCAAGTCTTCCCCCAATCAAGCACGCCTTCGGGCCTATCGAACCCTGGAACCATGAAACCATCGGCTGTTTTCATGGTGATGGGCATGTTTTACGGGGTCACCCTGCCCCTGCAAGGCCTGTGTGCTCAACAAGCCGCTGCCGGTTTACCCGCCCCGGCAAGCACTGCGCCGCAGCCGACGGACGACGTGCGTCAACTCGCCCTTAGGCTCCAGCAGGCCGACCACTGGTTGCAGGCCGGCGACTTGTCCAACGCCCGTAAAGCCAGTATTCAGGCCGAAATCCTGGATATCCGCAGCGGCGGTCACCGGTCGGTCGAGGTTGGCTTGCTGACCGCGGCCATTAAGATTGCAGCCGGCCATTATGAACGGGCAGAAGCGACGCTGAATGCCCTGATCCGACAATTGCCGAGCGGCGTTCCGGCAAGGGCCGTGGCGCTAAACAACCGCGGTAACGTCTATATGGCGCAAGCGCGTGCGGCATACGCCCTACGTGACTACCAACAGGCGTTACAGCTGCTACCGCATTCGCCCACGCACCTGCGAATTAAAATCGAATTGAACCGCGTACAGGCGCTGATTGCTCTTGCGCGTAACGCCGACGCCCTGGCCGGATTGCAGCGGACGCTGCCGGGATTGAGCGCGATGCCGCTTGATGCACGCAAATTGCCTCTACTGCTCAGTGCGGCCCAGCGACTCAGCGAGTTGCCCCATACGGAAGCCTCGGTACAGGAACAGCGTTACCGGCTGTTGCACGAAGCCGAACAGATCGCCGCCAGCGATGCGGATGACAATGCCCGGGCCAGGGCCTTGATGGCGCTCAGCACCTTGTATAGCGACACAGGCCGTTTTAAAGAAGCGCTCACTTTGTCGCGCAAAGCGTTGTTCTCTGCCCAACGAGCGAATACAACGCCGCTACTCGTGCGGTTGCACTGGCAGCTGGCCCGGCTGCATAAACAGCTCCACGAAAAACCCGCGGCCCTGGCGGCCTACCGTGAAGCGGTTGCGCTGCTGCAGACGAGCTCGGACAGACTGAGCCTATTCAGCGACGGCTGGCGCGGACAACCCATCCAGACCTTGTTGGAAGAAGCAGCGGCAATCATATTGTCAAGTAACGTAGACGAACAAAGTAGTGAGAAAACGGCCATTCGACTGGAGGAAGTCCGCCGCATCGTCGAGCTGACGCGGGCGGAGGCTTTGCATCGTTATTTTAAAGACGATTGTGTGGCCGATCTTCAGAATCGCACCAAAGGTATTGAGCAGATCGATCGCGCGACCCTGGTGATATATCCTATCGCCCTCGACGACCGACTGGAACTGCTTGTTAGCGGTTCGGATTTCATCACCCACGTCCGCGTCCCGGTCACGAAACTGGCGCTGGATCACGCTCTCTATAGTCTGCGCACGAATCTACAGCTGGGTGCTCAGACGGTATACCAAGCCAGTGCCCAAGAGATTTATCGCTGGCTGATTCAGCCCCTTCAACCCCTACTTGACGAGAGGCAACCGGAAACACTGGTCTTCGTGCCAAATGCGACGCTGCAGATGGTGCCATTGGCCGCCCTGTTCGACGGCGAACACTTCCTGATCGAACGCTATGCGGTGGCCACCACGCCCGGGCTGGCGCTGACCGATCCACAGACTATGCGGGGGCGCCAGCTGCGGATGTTGATTGCGGGTGTTTCCGACAGTGTGCAGGGCTATACCGAGCTGCCGTTCGTTAAACAGGAAGTGACTGCATTGGCCGATCATTATCCCTCGGTGCTTTTACTCAATCACGCTTTCACGCTGCCCGCACTGGAAGACGAACTCGCTAAAACCACGTACCCCATTCTGCATTTGGCCTCGCACGGACGGTTCGAGCCCGATGCGCGGACCTCCTACATTTTATCGTATGACGGGAAACTGGGGATCAATGATATTCAATCGGTGCTGACCGCCGGACGTTTTCTCGATACTCCGGTTGAGTTGTTGACTTTGAGTGCCTGTTCGACGGCCGCCGGTGACGCCCGTGCCGCTTTGGGGCTGGGGGGATTGGCGGTGAAGTCCGGGGCGCAGACGGTACTGGCTAGCCTGTGGCAAGTTAGCGATCCGGCGACCGAGGCTTTGATGGCCGCGTTTTACCGACAACTGACACTGCCGGAAAATAGCCGAGCGCGCGCACTCCAGCTCGCGCAGCAGCAGATGTTGTCCCTCCCGCAATACCGAAACCCCCGTTACTGGTCCGCTTTCGTACTCGTAGGTAACTGGCAATGAGGTTCCGACCTTTTGTATACCGACTGCGTCGTGGGTCCGAGGGGTGGCTGGCGATTCTGATCCTGAGCGCAGTAGTGTTGGTGAACCACTACGGCGGCTTCGCCGTCGCCGATAGCTGGTTGCTGGATTCGCAATTCCGGGTATTGCGGGCGGTACGTCCGGAAGTGGCCGATTCCCGGGTTGTGGTCATTGCGATCGATGAGGCCACCCTCAAAGCCTCGCATACCCCGCTGGCGCTCTGGCATCCATATTATGGTCGGCTATTCGATTGGCTGGCGACGGCGAAGCCGCGGGCTGTCGGATTTGATATCGTATTGCCGGCGCGCGGTTACGAACAACGTTTTCCCAATACTGATCACGCGCTGATGCGCGGCCTACAGGCTTTACGCAAGGCGGACATTGCGGTCACGGTGGCCCATTCCATCGACGAGAACCTGAGACCCAAGCCCCTCTATGGCCCTTTTCTATCTCTGGTAGACCCGCGTTACGGTATCGGCAGCGATGTTTTAAGATTGGATGCGGATCGTGTCATCCGGCGCCACACCGAGTTCCTGGGCACCGGCGGCAGCGCCGTCCCGACTTTTGCCGGACAACTCGTCCGCGCCGTCGGTGGCCACTACGCCCCTGGGTTGCTGAACTACCGTATTGTTCAGGCCATTCCCGTTATTTCGGCTGCAACCCTAGTGGAAGACTCGCCGCAACGGCGGCGGATACAAGCAAGCCTGAAAGATAAAATTGTAATAATTGGCAGCGTGTTATCTGACATCGACCGGTTGGCGCTGCCGCTACCCTTGTCGCCAACCGCGTCCTCGTTTCGCCAACCCGGTGTCCTCGTGCAGGCCAATTTCGTTAGCGCTTTGTTAAACCGGTCGTTGATCAGGGAACCCACGCGGTGGCCAATGCTGGCGCTGCTAGCCTCGACGCTGTTGATCTGGCCGTTGACGACAAGCGTATTGCGCGCGAGTGTTGTGCTTGCCGTGTTGGTAATCGGTGTCTACGGATTGACACTGGGTGTTCTGATGAGTGGCGCCTATCTTCCAAGCGCCGCCGCGATTACCAGCGCTTTATTGCTGACAGGAACCCGTCTACTGATCCGTACCTATCAAGCGCAAAAGGCGATCCTGATTGCGCGCACCCGCGTCGAGGCGCAGAAGGATTTTGTCAGCGCAGTCAGTCACGACCTGCGCACCCCAGTGGGGGCATTGTTATCGACTATCGATTTAGTCAAAAAGGCCAAAGATGACCATACCCGCGCCCGTTACCTTGCCTGGTTGGGTCGGGCTGCGAGCGTGCTCGGACACGAAGTCGACGAACTTCTGGAACTCTCGAAAATAGAGGATAAGGCCTATCGGCCGGCTGAAACACCCTTCGATTTATATGCCCTTGTCACTGAGATGTATACCAGCGCCTTACCCCTGGCCGCGGCAAAAGGGTTGAGGTTGACACTGGCAGTTTCAGCGGCCGTCGCTCCGATGCGACAAGGCGCCGAAACAGCCATCATGCGCCTGTTGCAAAACGTGCTGTCCAATGCCCTGAAATATTCTAAACAAGGACGTATTTTTCTGCGTGTGAGTCCAGGGGCTAATCCCCAGACGGTTCGGTTTGAAATTGAGGACGAAGGCGGTGGAATACCGCAGGACAAGATTTCCCATTTGTTCGACAAGTATCAGCGCTTTAACAATGATATGCCCGGTGTCGGGCTCGGCATGGCCATTGTCCGAAAGCTGGTCGATAGCTTGAACGGCACGCTAAGACTAGATTCTCGGGAAGGGCAAGGGACGGCCATTCACATGACCCTGCCGTTGAAGCAGGATGACACATCGCGTGGAGAATACGCGCCGTCGTTACCGCCCGTGGTTGCCACCACGGGAGAGCCCCGCGTGCTGCGCACACTCGACGCGCTAGGCGTTAGTTTGAACTCACCGACGCCAGTACAACCAGCGGTGATGATTGTCGACGCCGACTCCGCGGCGTCGTCCGTACCCACTATCCGGGTTATCTGCGATCGCGCCTTGCGCGAAACCGTACGAGACTCTGTCTGGTGCTTCGGGCAGGGCGCCGAGGTGCCCAGGACGGTCAGCGGCGTGACGCTGAGACGGTTGTTGTATCTTGCGTCGTTGGACGACGGGTATACGTATCAGCCCCAAACGGGCGCCGTTGCTATAGAAGCTCAGGGTGATCGGCCTCAGCGCCGGGTGCTACTGGTCGACGACAACGAAATCGTACGCCTGGCCTGGTCGGAAATACTGATCAGGGCCGGTTATAACGTCACCGCGGTCGTTTGCGGTGCGGAGGCCATTGAGCAAGTACAAAAAACACCGTTTGACATCCTCATCCTGGATCAGAATCTGCCAGACATAATGGGAACCGCGTTAGCCCAAGCTATCAGGCAACTGGATGACGTAGCCCCCCGCCTGCCGATCTTGCTGGTCACATCGACCTCGATGACAGAAGCCCCCGTGGAACCGACGGCGATCACCCGGCAACTGCCAAAGACCACTGCACCGGATGAATTGATCGCGCTGATGGCTCGCCTGCTGGAGCCAAATACCGTAACGCCTGGAAGCCGCGCGTCAACTAGACACGAGACAAGAAAGAATAACGAGGGATAAATGCTATGAAAGACAAACGTATTACCCGCTTCCGACGGATTACCTCCCAGGCAATCCTCGCTGCGACGCTGTCGATCATCCTTGGCCGCGGCGGTGAATTAGGCGCCGAAGTCACCTTCGACGGTACCTTGGGAGCCCCCGGGGCATTGGTCGGTCCGGATTTTCAGATCAGTGCCGATCGCGGAACCCAGGTTGGCAGTAATTTGTTCCATAGTTTTTATCAGTTCACCTTGAATAACATGGAATCCGCAACCTTCAACGGTACTCCAGACATCAGTAATGTGATTTCGCGGGTCACGGGTGGTAACTTGTCCTCCATCGATGGCAGGCTTAATGTCGCCATTCCTAAGGCAAACCTCTATCTTATTAATCCTGCCGGCGTTGTGCTCGGCCCAAACGCCACTTTGAATATAGATGGAGCGTTTAATGTATCCACGGCGCATTACCTTTTGTTGGGAAAGGCGGGGCGATTTGATGCCACGAATCCGCAACAGTCCGTACTGACGGTGGGAAACCCGGTGGCCTATGGCTTTCTTGACTCGAATATTTCGGATATTACCCTAGAGGGCGCTCAATTACAGAGCGCCGGTTACTCGATGTCTATAACCGCAGGCGACATCAACGTTAAGGGTGCGACCGTTAATACACAAGGTGGTGATGTGCGAATCAGTGCCGTTTCCGGAAAGGGCACTGTCACAATCGGCCAAAACGAGCCTGGCACTGGCGGCGCTCCAGCCTTATCGGGCATCACAATAACGGACGATTCGCAGATATCTACCTCCGGTGGCACGGCTGGTTCAATTTACATTCGCGGTGGGCGGATAGTGCTTGACAGTAGCCGGATAGTGGCAGGGAGCGACGGGAATGGTGAAGGCGGAGCAATCAATGTTACTGCCAAGAGTTTGGCAATGAACCATCGGTCGGAGTTGTCTACCAGTACCACTGCAGATGCTCGGGCTGGTGATATTCGATTGAATGCCGATTCGATAGTTCGCATTGAAAACGGATCAGTGATTGAAAGTAAAACGTTAGGTGACGGAGACGCCGGTGATATCGACATCCGGGCCAGTCGCGTCGAGTTGTTGGAAGGTGGTCGCATCGAATCAACGACAGGCTTGGCGGGCACTCCCAATGATTTGTCGGGCGGTGGTTCTATCTTTGTTATTCCATACAGTCCGACTAAAGGAAACAGCGGCAATATCACGGTGTCAGCGGATACTGTCATCCTATCGGATAGCCTTTTCTGGGAACCAAACTCATTTGGCTGGTACCTGGAAGAAAACGGGCAAACGGCCTTACTTGACATGATCATAAAGGATATAAGCGATCCAGGCTATTTCAGCAACCTGAGCCCAGACCAACAAATCGCATTCGATACGGCATTTGACCAATGGGCAAGAAACTGGCGGGCGGATACTAGTGATTTAAGAAACCAGATCGCCCGCGAGAACGTGGCTCCGCCCTCAGGTATCGTTACTTCCAGCTTTTCGGAAGGCGATGCGGGCAATATAACTCTGGCGGCTGGCGATGTCAGTATTCTTGGCCGCGCTCAGATTAACTCCCGCACTGACAAAGTCCAGCCCGATGTTGATGAAAACTTCAATCGGTCCTTTAGACCAAAGGCTGAATCGGACGGCGGCGATATCCAGATTACGGCCGACTCTATCACGATACGTTCCCATGGCCGCAAGGCGTTGGATGTGGCGCCGACGGTCGGATTTGAGGCCAGTCTCATATCCAGAAGTGAGCTGCCTCGACTCTCAAATGAAGGTGCACTCGAGGTTCAATATCAAGCGGGCATCAATGCCGACGCACGACATACCACCGGCCACGCCGGCTCTATCAAGATCGAGGCTAACGAGATAAACATCGGAAATGGCGCTAAGATAAGGACGATGGTGAATAAAGCAGGGGCTGGTGGAAATATTTCGCTTCTAGCGGATCGTATTACACTAAACGGCTCCGATTCGCCAAAAAGTGATCGTTGGGCGCAGCCTTCCACGGTAACTACGGAAACGGTTGGAGAAAGCGGCGATGCCGGGTCGATTACCGTCAGCGCGCGGCAAATCGACGCAACCGATGGCTTTGTGTTGTCCGCGAGCACACATGGTGTGGGAAATGCAGGTGAAATTTCGATATCCGGAGGAAACACAACAATTGCCGATCGATCGGCTATTAAGTCTATAACAACGGATGAAGGTAATGCGGGCAATATCGAGGTAACCGGAAAGAAAGTAAACGTTTTGGACGGAGCAACGATATCCTCTTCGTCAAATGGTTCTGGAGACGGCGGATCGATTGCTCTGAAAAATATCGAAAATATCCACGTTTCACGCAGTCGTATTTTTGCGGATACTGCCGGTTCCGGATCGGGTGGTGCTATTGTGATCGGTGCTCGAAAGGTGGATTTGTGGGCAGCAACGATTACGTCTCAGTCAGAGGGTTCAAGTGCCGGCGGTGCGATTCGTATTGAGGGAGGTGACTTGCGTATAGAGAATGGTACGACTATACGCGCCTCTAATATCGGTGACGGCGATGCAGGAACAATAACACTGACAAATTCCGGTACCATTCGCATACACGATAGCGAAATATCAACCGAGGCATTAGCTGGCGGTGGCGGTAATATAACGTTGCTCACCAATAAACTATTGGAGCTAAATCGTGCCAGACTGTCAACTAGCGTGCTCGGCAGTAATGGTAGCGCTGGAAATATTTTTATTGACCCGAAATTGGTGCTGTTAACCGATAGTTCTATCCAAGCTAACGCAGTCAGTGGAACCGGTGGGGATATACGCATCCACGCAGGACTTTTGGTACAGGACGCAAACTCGTTGATTGAAGCCTCTTCTGAGTACGGCATTGATGGAACGGTGGTAATCGATGCCCCTGTTATCCAGTTGCAAAGAGCAGCAAAGCGACCGAAGAAGGCGGCTAAACATCTGTTACGAAACCGATGCAAGGCCAGAGACGCCAGGAGCAGTTCGTTTACCGTGATCACCTCGGCGCCGATCGTATTTGGCCCACAGGCTTCGTTGGTGTCGACCGTGTCCGATATTGACAATAAAAAACAATATATTACAGGCGTAGGCCGCCCATATTTGGCGACTCTAGGCTGTAGCGAGTAGAATAGCCAGACAGCCTACTGGGAGCAGGTCGTGGGGTCCTTTTCAGCGCCGAGATGGCTCTGGAGTGAGTGGGAGTAATTCGCGACGGGCCATTAATATCCTATAAGACAAAAAAGCAAAGGCTCTTCTCATGGAAACACCGGTTGGAATCATCGCCCTGACATTGATGTTGCTGGGCGGTGTATTTAGTGAGGCGTCGTTTGCACAACCTTCCGATACGGGCTCCCTAAATGGCGCTAGCTCCCTATCCGAACTGTTAACAGCTTCCGGTGAATATAATTTTCTTGTGGAATTTGATGTTGCCGATTTAAAGAAAAAATATTCAACGCTCCGAAACAGACGGAACCTAGCCTTTAACAACGCGGCTTTACGCGCTGACATTGCAAATGAACTTCGAACGATAAAGAAAAATGTACTTAGTTCGATACGATTCGACAGTTCAACCATCACACGTGATTATCACAATTTGCCGCTTCTGCATGTGAAGACACGATCGGCGGCGCTGGTGCGTGCGTTACAGCGACTTCCCGGCGTTTCCGCAATCCACAAAAACATAAAACTCCGCATGTATTTGAGCCAGAGTGCGCCCTTGATCCAACAAGACAAAGCGCTGACGCTGGGTGTCACTGGCCAAGGCGTGTCAGTCGCCGTATTGGATACGGGGGTGGACTATACCCGGAGTGCTTTCGGGTCGTGCACAGCGCCATCTACGCCAGCTGGTTGCCGCGTCGTCTTTGCGAAAGACACCGCACCCGATGACAATCAGCTCGATGATAACGGGCATGGAACCAACGTTGCTGGGATCGCGGCGGGTATTGCGACCGGAAGCTCAATAATCGCATTCGATGTATTTGATGGAGGTGGGGCGTTCGCCTCTGATATAAACCAAGCTATCGACGATACAATAGCGCTAAAAGATACGTACAATATAGTTGCTATCAATATGAGCTTGGGTGGTAGCGCTTTTCAAGACCCGTGTTCGGGCGTCGGGCCACCATCGCAGAATAACCCGTTCAAGGCGAGTATTGATAGTGCGCGTGCCAACGGGATACTAACTGTGGCAGCGTCAGGTAACGAGGCAAAAAGTGACGCAATTGGGATTCCCGCGTGTACGCCTGGTGTCATATCGGTTGGAGCGGTGTATGACGCGAATGTGGGCGGCCCGTCGTGGTTAAACCCTGACCGTACGGTGTTATGTACGGACAGTACAACAGCGGCGGATCAGATTACCTGTTTTTCAAACAGCGCCTATTTTCTGACGATGTTGGCGCCTGGCGCTATGATTAATGCAGCGGGTTTAAATCTAGGTGGAACTTCTCAGGCGACACCGCACGTTAGTGGCGCCGTTGCCGTCTTACGTGCCGCGTATCCGGCAGACACACTGGACGAAACTGTATCCCGGTTGACAGGCACGGGGCTACCGATCACGGATAGCCGCAATGGTATTACCGCGCCCAGATTGGATTTGTTGGGTGCCGTTGGCGCACTAAACGATCAATTAGCCAGTGCTATTCCTTTGATCAGCCAGTCAGGAACTGCTTACGCCAACAATAACAATGCTACCTTAGAGTCCGGCGAACCCCAGATAGCCAATCTGCCTGGTGGTAAATCTGTATGGTGGACATGGCAGGCACCCATAACGGGGTCTGTCAGCTGGGACACATCGGGGAGTGACTTCGATACACTTCTAGCTGCGTATACAGGGAACGCCATTACGTCACTCGTAAATGTCGCCGAGAATGACGATGCTGCGGGTGCGACGACGAGTAAGATTACATTTTCGGCAAATGCGGGCACAACTTATGCGATAGCTATTGATGGAAAAAATGCCGGCGCCGGTACGGTTGCCATCAATTGGGGATACGTGGATACCGATGGCGATACAGTTATTGACGCATTAGATAACTGCCCGAATGTCTCCAACCCATTACAGAAAAACAACGATGGCGATGCCCAGTGTGATGCTTGCGACACCGACGATGACAATGATGGGCTTGATGACGTGGATGAGCCGACGTATGGCACCGATCCGTTAATAGCCGATACGGATAATGATGGCTTGTCCGACGGGCAAGAGGTTAATACCTACGGTACTGTTCCGACCAATCCGGATTCTGATGGCGATGGGGTAACCGATGGCGATGAGGTCAATGTATATGGCATCGACCCCAATGCCTCCAATCGTGGCGATCTCGGGCCCCGAGGGACGCCCGATGGCAATATCAACGCCGGTGATCTGGTGGTTCTTACGCGACTGGTCCTCGGCAGTATTCAGCCGACCGCACTCGAACAGACATTGGCAGACCTGAATGGGGACAGAGTTCTTGATGCCGCGGATGTCTTGCTGTTGCAGCGCGCTATTATGAACGGCACTGCGCCTTGATAAGGAAGGTTCCTCCAATGAAAAAATGCCTGTTTTTTTCGTTTATCTGGCTCGTGCTGGGGGCTTCGACTGTGCGGGCTGAAAGTGACTATGACGCGTGTTACAACCTGTTAAAGCGAAACGAGAATGCCAAAGCGGTTGCACCGTGCACTCAAGCGGCCGATCAGGGCAATCTTGCGGTTCGGGTTACGCTCGGCAATTTGTATAATCAAGGGGTTGACGGTCTCGATCGAGACTACGGGCAGGCAGCCAAATGGTTCAGAAAAGCGGCGGTTGAAGGAGAGCCAACAGCGCAATATCTCCTTGGGACCTTATATGAGCTGGGACATGGGGTGCCTCAGGATATTGTCGAGGCCTATGCATGGATGGATGTAGGGACACGTTATGGCGATCCGTTTATTGTCACTGAGCGCGATGCGCTTGTCACGCGGATGTCGAATGGACAGCTTGCGGAGGCCCTGGAACGTTCCGCTGGCTATCGGGACATGTACGGAAAGAATCCGCGTAGGGCGGTAAACAATAGGGAAATCAGTAGATGAACGGGCTATTTTTTATCGACACTACTTTTTAATTTGAATCCCGCCGGTGCTTTGGGCATCTCAAAATCATAGCTGTTTATATAGAGCTTGACGGGCGCCTGGATACCCTCGTATTTTATCCAGAAGATATCGAGCAAGCCGGTCGTACTGACCTCGGAAAAGGGGGTGTTCTTGGTCTCGAATGGACAGCAGCTCCCTTGCCGCTGAAATGAAATGGCTTCGCCATTCGGACCGGTCAGCTGTGAAATGTACTGGTACACCTTTCTGGAGCCCACCTGTTTGAACCCGCCGACCTTGATGGGGTTCGCCTGCGTCAGGCCGTATGCGGTACTTTCTGGCGTTTCCGACAGAGCGGATGTTGACACATCAGCGGCAAAAGCACGATGTGCAGATAGACTGAAAAGCAGTAGCCCGACAAGTAAACGAGTGGTGTGCATGGGTGAAGCTCCTGCAAATAACGGTTGCTCTAATATATTTGCCTTAATTAACTGATCGCAATACCTTGGCAAGATCAAACGGTTTTTGGTGTTTGGTCTTGGTGTAATCATCATAGGCCGCTACAATCTGGTCAGCGACAGCACGCATGGACAGATTACGTGGTTGGCAGAAATCTCTCAAGTGCATCAGTGCCTCGTTCTTGGATACTTGGGCGTTGTTCATGATGATCCCCAGCGCCAGACCAATCGCCCCATGGATTTCAACGGCTTTTTGAAGGTCGCGGCGGTGTTCGATTTCTGCAAATGCATTTCCAACCATAATCACGAGTTGCCTCGGTGAGACCGGTTTGACCAGATAGCTGAGCGCCCCGAGTTCGATGGGACGCTGGGCCCGCTTGCGGTCATCGACCATAGTGAGAAAGACAAACGGGATGTTATAAATTTTTCGAAGTGTATTGGCGAGCTCCGCGCCACTCCCATCCGGCAGCTCATAGTCGAGAATCGCGAGCTCGAAAAACCGGCCATCGCACAGTTCCAACGCCTGTTGTTTATTGTGGGCCACGGTGAGCGAATACGAGGCTGGGTCCAGGCTGCATTGGATCAGCGTACATTGGACAAGATCATCGTCGACTAGGAGTATTCGCGGCAATGGCAAGGGTTGGCCGGTATTCGTCATGGCCGCGGTTTGAGCTCTCTGGCCAAGGTTTGGATTTCCGCCAGTGTTTGATCGATGGTTTCAAAGAGCGAGGGAAGGGTCATTTTAATGGCAGCGTTGAACGTGCGCTGGTCATGTTCCAGCAGACTGCGTGTCAAATCGGAAAGTAGACCGGCCCCGAGAATTTCGGCCGAACCTCGCAGGCGGTGTAGAAGGCCGCGAACGGCCCGTTCAGGGAATTCTTCACCGTCTAGTAGATTGCTGATATCGTCGACAATCTGCGCGACCTGTGTTGAAAATGCGTCGGCCAGTTGTGTGGCGGTGTCTTGCGCCTGGCTTTCTCCGACAATACGCGCAAAGCGCGCCTTATCCAGCACGAGTTCCGCTTCGTTGATTGACATGATTTTCCCTATCGATGTTGTTCTTCCTTGCTGTGTCCGTTGCCTAGTGGCGAGCTCGTTCCTGGCCCAAAGCGTGAACTGCGATTCCCAGGGCCGAGTTGTCGGCGTAGCAACACTGATGGGGTTTTCCATCCATACGTCATGCGATGGGCGCCGCAACAGCCGCGCCATACTGTTAACAGGTATTTTATCATCAAGCTATTGCTTGTCAGTAGCTTTGTGTGGCTTCTCTCTATTGGGTGCGGGGCATCTAACTGTCTGAATATCAATTAAATAGCGGCCCAGAGACACCGCTACGCGGATCCCCGTTCCGGCAACATATTTTTGCATCGTCCGCGATTCTATGTTTAACTACAGAGGCTGCTCTCAGGCATCTGGGTCATGCTCTGGCCCGCCGCAGCGTCAGTAACACGTCAAGCCAATCCCTTGTTTCCAAGCGAGTATTTTCGCGGCTTGCGAAGTCTTGTGCTTCGTTCGGTTGCCGTTTCCGGTTTCCGGCCGTCTTGTGGTGCGCGTTTTATGTAGCACATATTCGCTATAAAACACCTCCCAATCGAAGGCTCTGGGTTCCCCCGTGCTTGACATGTTTTGCAAGTGACAATGCGTCGCCAAAAGCTAATTACCTCCGACGTGATTCACCAGTAGGTACCCGATCTTTCACTAACCCGAACGGATTACCCGACGTGAGTGGGATTTGGCGACATTTTTTGGACTTTGGAGGTCTGTGACTATGTCGAAGGATCAATGTACCGCACGGAAGGTGATTGCTTTTCAGGTGCGCGAGATACGACACTTAAAAAACTATTCGCAAGATATCCTGGCGGCCATCTCCGGCCTGAATCGCTCCTACATCGGCGCCGTTGAACGTGCGGAGCACAATATCGGCATTGATAATATTGAAAAAATTGCGCATGGCTTGGAAGTGCCCCTTCAACGCCTGATCGAGTCGTCGGACCCGGAAGCGGCCAGTGATATCGTGCAGCCGCTTCAGCAGCTGGTCATCGGACCGGTCATACGGACCGCTCAATTTCTTGAGCTGGTGAAGCAGTGCGCCAGAGATCGTCCAGATTTGCTGGTGATTTACCTTGAGCGGTGTGGGTGTCGGTTCATTGATGACCGATGAAATAGAATAGGCGTTTTTCGATCGCATGCGTAATCCCGTCCGGTAACCGAACTTCGGATAGCGTGTTGGCTTAGCCCGCTCCAGTACCGACCTGCCGATGTCCTGTAGTAACGAGGCCAGTCAGCTAGTTTCTCATTGTTGAAGCTAGGTGCTGTTTTGAAGAAATTGACGCATATTTCAGCCAAAACTCACGCGATAAGAATCGCAATTCTAAAACGGCCGTGTATGGTGGGGCGATCATTAAAGCCTTTCCGTGGAGGGGAGCATGCTGGTCTTTACGCGACGTACAGGAGAAAGCTTTCATATCGGTAACGGTGTTAAAGTGATTGTGCTTAGCATAAAAGGGAGCAAAGTTCGTATCGGTATTAGTGCGGCAAAAGACGTCCATATCCGCCGAGAAGAACTATGCCAGCGCATCAAATTGAAAAGATAAGCGCCGTCTGAACGCCATCGTAAAGAAGTATTTGGTGTGTATACATAGCAGGGTCATTTTCTCGTAACGATTCGCTCTTAAATTGCCGACATGCCGGAACAAATTGCGGCGAAGGAACCCGGAATTAAGAGCAATCGAGGACGCTCCCATGAGTTATTGTCACCTGCTTAGAAAACTTTTCGCACTCTCTGTGGCATGTGTCAGCGGGTCGATATATGCCGTTGCACCTCAGCCTAGCAGCCCTTTGTCGGTCCCGCAGGAAGCGATCAGCGCGGCTGAGAGAATGGCTCTGGACAAAGGAGTGCCCCCAGCCATGCTGGATCAAATGCGACGGGGAAAACCTCAATCCCTAATTGTAGAATTTGACGGTGCCCCGGTCGATCTGGCTGCACAGAGGCAGCAAGTGGCGCAGGGCATGAAGAGAGATAATCCGTTCATTATCAACTTCAAGATGGCGCAGTACGCAGACATAAAACAACGCGCATTGTCGTTGCTGACGTCAGCGGACTATAAAACAGAGACAGACTACAGTCATTTGCCCCTAGCTTATATCCGTTTTAACACCAGAAAAGCACTGGATACGCTACTCGCGCAACCCGAGGTGCTGCATGTCTATCCGGATCGAATCGTCAAACCGGTGCTGGCGCAATCATTACCCCTGATTCGTCAATCCAGTGCAGTGACGATCGGTCAGACGGGCCAGGGGGCGACGGTGGCCGTCATTGACACCGGTGTGGACTTTACCAATGCGGCCTTTGGTAGTTGCACCTCGCCGGGTGTTCCGGCGGGATGTAGGGTGGTTTATTCCAACAACGGATCCGCGGATGGCTCGGGCCACGGTACAGCGATGGCAGGGATTGTCGCGGGTGTGGCTCCAAGCGCAAAAATCGCCAGTTACGATGTCTTTAGGGGGGCGACAACGACGACCGATTCGGCGGTGATCGGCGGTATCAACTGGGCGATTGCCAATAAAGGTGTTTACGATATCCGCGTCATCAACATGAGCCTGAGCCGTGGGGTTGGTGGCGTCGGCGGGTGCGACGTGTACTACACCCCGGGTTTGAATGCTCGGGCGGCCGGTATTCTGCCGATTGCCGCCGCTGGAAATGAAGCGCTCGCTGACCAGATCGGATGCCCCGCCGATAACAGTCAAATCGTCGGGGTCGGCGGCGTGTACGACGCGAATGTCGGCAGCAGGACCTACCCGGGACTTTGTGCTGACGCGACCACCCGGGCGGATCAGGTCACCTGTTTTTCCAATAGCTGGTGGACGATGGCGCTCTGGGCGCCAGGCGCTGTCATTGACGCTGCCGGGCTCAGCGGCAGCGGAACATCCCAGGCCACCGCGATGTCCTCTGGCGTCGCCGCTGTGCTGTCAAATTTAATACCGTCACCCGCCGTTTATAACGGTACTCCGCCAAGCTCCTGGGCGTCAGAGATGGCGCGACGACTCGCCAAATCCACGGTAATCCTGACAGACCTGCGTAACAACTTAAGTTTCCCACGCTTGAACTTGTCGGATGCGATTCATCCCTATGGGGATGATTTCGGCACACCAAATTATCTTCTCGGCGTCGGCTTTGCCGGTCAATCCTATAATAATATCAACGCTGCGAAGGAGTCGGCCGAACCGAATCATGCGGGCAACACCGGCGGTCACTCATTATGGTTTAGGTTTCCCGACAGTAGCGAACGGGGCGACGTCGGGGTGGATACCCACGGCAGTTCAATTGACACGCTGCTTGCGGTTTACACGGGGGATGCGGTGAATGCGCTGACACCCGTGGCCGCCAATGACGATGACGGTTCGCCGAACGGCAACAGTAGTCTGGTCTTCAATTTTCAGTTGGGAAAGAGCTACTACGTCGCGGTGGACGGTAAAAATGGCGCCAGTGGGCTGGTGTTCGCAAACACCCGTTTTACCCCTCCAGGCAACGATGACTTTGTCAACGCCGAGACGTTGTCTAGCAGCAACGGGTCGATCTCGCCGTCATCGGCACCGGCGAATATCCGGATGGCGACTACCGAGCCCGGCGAGCCATTGCACGCCGGGCAGGCGGGTACAGGCTCGGTCTGGTTTCAATGGACAGCACCTCAAACGGGTCAGGTCATCATGGACACCGCAGGCAGTGGATTCGACACGTTGCTAGGTGTTTATCAAGGAACGGATGTCACAGCGCTTTCAGAAGTCGTGTCCGACGACGATGACGGCGGCGCACCAGGCACCAGTCAAGCGGTATTTCGGGCCGGCGCCGGGCAGACGTATGCCATTGCAGTGGATGCCAAACAAAACGGCGCAGCCGCAAATAATGGAGTCATTACGTTGAGTTGGTCCACCAATCCCAACGCTCGGTCCGATTTGGCCGTGACTTCGGTAACCACATCACCGGATCCGCCGTGGTTTGGCGGTACGGTTCAGTATACGGCTCAGATTGCCAATAACGGACCGGACTATGCTGTTGGTATGACGACCGCCTTCACCTTTGATAGCAACGCTTATGCCGTTAACCCGGCGCTGCCGGCGAATTGCGACGTCAGCGGCAATGTGGTGACCTGTCGATCTGCCGACGCGTTGGCTGCCGGAGCGGTTCGCAGTTTTCGCGTCATTTTCGACGTCAAGACAACTGCGCCCCGACTGACCACACTCTCGGTCAGCACCCGCGCCGACACGCCGGACAGTCAAACCGGGGACAACACGGCGACAACCAACCAACCCATCCTGGACAGTCCCCCGGTGGACCGGGTCGATAATGATATCCCGACATTACCCCAATGGGGTGCGATCCTGTTTGCGGCGTTGTTGTTGCTCACCGGGATAAACCGCGTCGGCGTCAAACCACGGTTATGCGCCTAAATGTTACCGTTATGTGACTTTCGGTGTTTCCACCTTGTCGTGTGCTGTTCGCCCGATATACTCTCGTCGCACGACAGGTGCGTACTGAGGGACCGGGTAAAAAATCATGCAAAATTTAATCAATCGGTTATGGCTCTCCGCGACCGTCGTCGCGCTGAGTGCCTGCGGTGGCGGTTCCGGCGGTGGTCATCCTTCGTCCGCCGTGGTGCCTGTCACGCCCTCTTCTGTAACTATTCAGGCCGCCGATCTAGCCCAGGATAGGACGGATTTTACAGTGGTGGATTCGTTGGCGACCACACAATTATCGACGGCACGGACGAACGATCTGGCGACAAATGGACCGCTTGTGGTGACGATGGAAGAAGACTTGCGCGGTGCGCCGAATTCCGCGAGCGGATTGTCTTTTCGTCTGCGCGTGATCGACGCCGTCAATTTTACTGAAGTGGGTCATCTCGATAAGGCCTGGGCCGTGGTGCGCATGAAGTTCGGCGTCGATGGCTATTTGTATCTTGACACCAGCGGACAGGGGTTGATCAGAGTCGACCTCAGTGACCCCGCCAATCCGCGTGTCGTGGAAAAAGTCGAGACTTTTTGGGGTGGGCTCGAAAGCTTCATTCAGGGCGACGTCCTCTTCCAAGCGGCCTATGAGCATGGGTTACTGGTGTTCGATATCACCGACAAACAAGCGCCGCAATCGCTAGATAGCATAGCGTTTGAGGCCACGTCGCAGCTACAAACAATCAACAAGAACCGGCGCGACCAGGGTTTAGTCGAGATTAAAACACAGGCTCGCGCACTGGATGCGGCCGGTAGCACAGTTTTCATCGCCACGCGCGACGGGGGGTTGTTCCTGGTGAATGCCGCCAACCCCTCGCAGTTAGCCGTGGTTGGCCATTATTTTTCTCAAACGGCTTGGGACGTCGCGGTCGGTGGCGACACCGCCTACCTGATCACCACGCAGGGGCTCGAGATACTGGATGTCAGTGACGCGGCCGATCCGCAGCGCCGAGCACTGGTGCTTCTTCCCGGCCACGCCGGTCGCGTTACGATCAATCAAAATATCATGGTGGTGGCGATCGATCTGACCGCCACACCCGCTACAATCGAGCAGAACGGTCAACCGGTCACTAAAGCCGGCGCCCTCGTTTACCATGAGCTCGGGACGCCGCTGACGTCGGACAACTTTAAGCTCATCTACTTTGACGATGCGGTGGCAGAAGCGCGCTACCAGGATGGTGCTCTCTATGCGGTGACGCAGTCGGCGGTCTTTAAGCTCTCGCCGTGAGCTCGTGGCCTTGTTTCGCGGTTGATTGCCATACGTCCGACGGTGGGAGACGCCGTTATGGTCTGCCGGTTACCGATTACCTCCCGCTCGGGGGAGCGTTCTCGAATTGCCGGAAATAGCAGTCAAAGTCGCCATTGTATCTCTTGCGTCGTCACACGACTGAAACGTTTCATTGTTAGCGTAGCCCCGCAGCGTCCGATCCAGCGCATACAGCGAGGTTGGGCGCGGGTGCTCAAAATACCAACGCACAGGGACGCCGAGTTACTCCATATGCAGGTGCTTCGCCTTCTCGTTATATTTGTCCTGGTCTTTTCCGTACTGCAGGTCGGATATCAGGCCGGTCGCGGTACCGTTGTGGAAAAAGCGGCCATCGATATCGCCACCGTCAAACCGAGTGTATGGCTGATCAACAGACTGAACCCGCAGGAATCTGTGCAGGCACGGGGATCCAGTCTGGTTTCACCCCAGGTGCGGTTGTCGGTTCTGAGCGGGTGCGAAGGGACCGAGTCCATGTTTTTGATCGTCGCCGCGATCGCCGCGTTTCGCAGTTCGTGGCGACACAAACTGGTTGGCCTGACGCTGGGTGTTTTACTCATCTATCTGGCCAATCAAGCCCGCATTGTGGGTCTTTACTTTGCTCTGCGGCATGACCGCGAGCTGTTTGCCGCGTTACACGGGTACATTGCGCCAACGCTGATCATCGCCGTTGGCTTCCTCTTCTATTTGTGGTGGATGCAATGGGTGCAGTCGCGATCGCCCGCACTAAAACACTCGCCCGCCGTGTAGCCGTTGCCGCAGCGGTCTGGCTTGGTCTCACCAGCGCGGTGTGGACCTGGGGCGATCCGTTGGCGGGCACGTTGATTCCCCTCTACCGCTGGTCGTTCACCCAGTTGACGCCGCACTATCAGATTCGCTCCCTGCGGGTAGAACAGGCCAGCGGCGAGCGTGTCTTCGCGTTGCGGGCGCGAACCACCGGCGCCCGCAACATCGCCGGACACTCGGTTCCCGACGGCACGGAAGTTTCCAGCGTGACCCTGGCAGGCCACGCCTTCCAGCCTGTCATTGTACTGATCGGCGCGGCGATGCTCTGGCCGGTTCGGGCCCGAGCGGAACGTATCTCGATGGTGCTCTTCGCGTTACCGCTATTGATTCTGGTGGAGATGATTGATGTGCCGCTGGTGTTGGCCGGCGCACTGGAGGATGTAGTGTTATTCAATGTCGCGCCGGATCAGCTGTCAGCCTCGCTACTGGTGCAGGCGATGAACTATATGAACAACGGCGGACGACTAGCGCTATCGCTGGTAGCCGTGGGTCTGATGGTTGCCGCGACCCGGCGACTGTTCGTCCGTCGCTAACTGCCCCTGTGTCATTCGCCGCCCAATATACGCGTCAGCCGGGCGCTGTTGTTTTCATACGAAGGTCATAATCCGTTGCTAGGGTAGCTCTAACACGCCACGACACAATGACAAGGAGGGCGGCTATGGATGGAATTAAACGCTTCGGTGGTTTCTGGTTGGTTACCTTATCGCTCTATTCGTCCGCGAGCCTGGCCTTTTACCAGGATAACATCGAGCGCGCTACCGACTGGCTGACCAGCCAACAGCGCGCCGATGGTGGTTGGGGCTTGTCCAACGCGGAAAAGCTGCTCTTTACCACCGAAGCCGTACAGGCGTTACGCGCTGCCGGGCAACGTAGCGGCGCGTATTTTAAAGGTATCACCTGGCTGGAGAATCACGCCAGCCCCAACGCGGATTTTGGTGCCCGGCGCGCACTGACCCTTGGCGCGCGTGGTGATGATGTCTCCGATGACATCGAGCGGCTCGTCGAGGCCCAAAAGGTGGGCGTTGCGGGTCGAGAGGCATGGGGGCTCAGCGCCATCTACCGCCAAGCCCCGCTGGATACCGCCATTGTCTTGAATAGCCTCGCGTCGCTCGGGGCTGGCGCCAATGTGCAAGCCGCGATCAACACCCTGAAACTGTCTCAGCTCAGCGGCTCCGATCGCGGCTGGGCAGTTGCGTTGGAACCGGTCAGCGACCCTTATACCACCGCGATGGTATTGCTCACATTGGCCGCTTTGGAAACCACGGATCCAAGCCTGACGACGCCGGTCAATAACGGCTTGGCCACCCTGTCCGGCCGGATCACGACCAGTACGCCAATCAGCCTGGTCGCGCTGGCGGCACGCGCAGCGGTGTTGGCCGGCAATACCGCCGCCGCACAGCCCTGGCTGGACCGATTGGCGGCGACACAGAGCGGCAACAATGGAAGTTGGTCCGGTAGTGTCTACGATACCGCCTTGGCGATACGCGCTTTTGCTACGGCGGACGGCACCGACAGCGCCGCCAATCAGACTGCCGTGGCGATTCCCGACAAGAACCTGCGCGCGGCCATCAACAATGCCTTAGGCCGCAATGCGATGGATAGTCTGGACCGCAGCGAGCTGGCGCGCTTGACGACGTTGACCGCCGTCGGCAAAGACATCGGTGATCTGACCGGGCTTCAGTGGGCTTCGAACCTGCAGTCGGCGGATTTGCGCAACAACAACATCACGTCTACGGCGCCGATCGACGGGCTAACCCAATTAGCGACGCTCCTGCTTGATGGAAATCCCGTAGTCGTCGCGGATAACGACTATGACAACGACATTCCGACTTTGCCGGAATGGGGTGTGATCATCATGGCGACGCTGTTGCTCATCGGTGCCGCCCGACGGCAGCGTGATAACCGGCACGAAGCACTTCAAGCTTAAGCAGAATAAAGGGGACGACTCGTGTTCAATAACGACAAGGGACTGCAGAGGCGGATGCGTTGTATCCGTCGTTCAATAGCGTTCGGACCGATTATCGGTTTGGTCTTTTTATCGGTCAGCGTACAGGCGGATAACACCACGCATGCCAGCGAGCTGAATCCCGAAACCCGCGACGCTGTGCGCGCCGTCGGGCAGGCGGTGCTGCGAGCTAAGCGTACTTATACGTCCGATCCGACCGCCGTGGCGTTGCAGGATGAGATCAAGGCGGTCCGCGAGTTCGTAAAAGCCCTCGCCGAGCACTCGGCAAACACACCGATACGGATTCAATCCGCGGGTGCGCAGTCCACTGCCCCCTCGGTGTCGCCGGAAGCCGCCTGGCGTAAGGCGCGGGCGGCGGACATCGGCAGGCTGCGCAGTGCTGTCGCCAACTTGCGCCACAAGGGTCGTGCGTTACGCGAAAAAGCCGTTGGCGCGCAGAGGTCATCGCCGTCGTTTTTGGATTCCATCGTGAATTATTTCACCGGTGTGCAACCAGGTACCGCCGGCAAGCGTAGCGCCATTGTCACGCCGGTGACGACGCATGCCTTGACACGGATTGACGGGCTGGACACCGAAATCGAGGCCGCCCTCGTGCTGCCTGCTGCGGAGCGCCAGCAGCGCTTGCGCGATTTGGCCGCCACCTTGAGTCCTGGGGCGCAGAGGCCGCGACTCCATGACGGTGATGAAAAACCGGTGTCGCCCACGATTACTAACCGCACGCAGCATCGGCGGACGTGGTGATGGAAAGCTACGGACTGACAACTAGCATAACAGACAAACGCAATATAAAGAGATACATCATGAAGGGATTCAACCTTGCTGTCATAAAACGCCAGATATTGGCCGTCGTAATCATGGCCGGGCTACTCATTACCGAGGTGGTCGCCGACCCGCTGGCGGCCACGCGCGAAGTGATCTTCGCCGGCACCGACTTAGCCCAGAAAGCCGCGGAACTACAAACTCCCGCGGCTATCTACGAGTACGTGCGCAACACCCACGAATACGCCCTCTACCACGGCTCGCGTTCCAACACGCTCAACACCTACGGCGGAAAACGCGGCAGCGATGTGGACATTGCCTCGGTCCTGATCGCCATGTACCGCTCGCAGGGTATGCCGGCACGCTATGCTGTCGGTACGATCAGTGTGCCGTCTGCGGACGCCGCGAACTGGCTCACGGTAAGAGACATCGATCTGGCCGCCGCGATCCTGGACGACCAGGGTATTCAGGGCGTTAAACTGACGCCCGATCGTCAGTTCATCGAATTCGAACACACCTGGGTTCAGGTGCAGGTCCCATACGACCACTACCGCGGCGCGATCGACAACGGCGTGAACTGCACCGCGACACCGTCGCGTTGCCATTGGATCGACGTCGATCCTTCGTTCAAGCGGCGCGAGTTCCATAACCAGAACATCGATGTCTACTGTGTGGTCAACTTCGACTACGGTCGCTATTACAATGCGATCAAGAACGATGACGCCGCGTTCCGGGACAAAGGCCCGACTGAAATCTACGAAGCGCAGATACTGGATTATCTCAAAATCAATTTCCCCGGGAAAACATTAGAAGATGTCGCCGATCCCGGTGTCATCATCCCGCTCGGTGACGGCCTGCTGCCCGCCTCACTGCCGTACCAGGTTGTCAGCGCCGTGCAGACCTACGATAGCATTGCCGATCATGACGCGGCCAACGATCCGGACTGGGCAAAGTTTCTGACCATCCGCTATTCGCTCGGTAACTTCGCGTTCACAGGCGGTCTCGTCGGGCCCTTCCTCCTGTCGTCCTCGTCCGATCCCATCGCCCTGGCCGACCTGTCCTCCAAACGCATCACGCTCAGCTACTTCGAGGGCAACCAGATCCCCGGCGATCCGTTCGAGCACCACCAGATGACGGTCAGGCTCGACGGTCAGGTCATTGACACGCCGATCCTCATCGCCTGGCAGAATGATCAGGCGCAATTTCTGGGCCGATTGTTCGACGTCACCTTTGATCTGGATGGGGCACCGTCCACAACCGGCGGCGCGAACAACGTCATTTCGGCTACCTACAACAACCTGATGTTCGGCGGCTACTACGTGATCGGCACAGGTGGCGACACCTCCAACTGGTCCCAAGTACATCGCGCTGCAGATCAGCTACTGGCGGCGAACGGGGCCTACCCCATCGTCAACGACGGCAGCGGTGTCCCCTACGTGGACAGCAACGGAAACGGCGTGATCGATGCTGGAGAAGGGCGTTTGCTGGATGATCCCATCGCACAGGACGAGCTGACCGGTGGCCTGCTGAACGTGGCGATGAACCTGTACTACACCCGTTTCGTCGAAAACACTCGGCGCCTCGATGCCGTCAATCACGTCATCTCCCCCATGGAAGGCTTCGTGGGCATCGTCAGCTCGACCTACGACGTGGACTACCTGGGCGACACCGCCTATTCCATTATGCCGGGTGGTCTGCTCATCGATATGAAGGGCGTGCGATTCAACGGCTCCTGGCGCAACAATGCCCCAGCTACGTACGCCAGCGACCACTTCGAGTTGTTGGGGCACGAAGGATCCTCGCTTGAACACGAGATCTGGCAGGAGCTGACGGGTTTCGACGCCGTATCCACGGTGCGTGGCATCCAGATGGCCCTGGCCTCGGGCGCCCAATTGCTGGATTTGGCTGACGGATCCGCGGCCACGGTCAATAGCATGTACGGCACCTTCGGCTTTACCACTTCGGCGCCGTCGCCCTTCGCCATCAGTGTACGAGACGTGTACAGCACCCGGCCCACCACCTGGTCGCATACCACCGCCACGGGCGTTGAAGGGTTTGATGTCCTCAAGAAGTACCCTGCCATCAACAGCGAACTGCGCGCGGCACGACTCAGCTATTACAACGACTACTGGCATGGTAACGTGGGCTGCTTCGACAGCCAAGAGCAGGCGATCCGTGACCTAATCGCGCAATACGGCGGCAATGCCACTTTGGACGCGGGCAGCATCTGCGGCTATTCCTACGCCAGCGGCACGACGCTCAATCAACTGCTGAGCGGATTCGAAAGCTATTACATCAGTTTCTTCGGCATCGGGTCGGGCGGTATATTCGACTACTTGGATCAGTTGCAGGGCTTCGTACCGGCGGATTTCGTGTTCCGCGATTTCCAGGCTGCGGCCGACATCCACAGTGCCGGCCTGGTGCAGACCATTCGCGATGCGTTGATGTTCGGCGGCACCGTGGGCAGCAATCCGGGGCGCTGTGAATATAAGATCCCCAGCCGTAAGACCAACACCGGTTTCAACATCTTCAGCGTCTATCTGCAAAAGGTCTACGACGATACCACCAACCAGCTCGCCAGCCAGAGCTACAGCATCAGCAACGACAGTATTTCCGCCGGCGGCGGCTGGGTGGACGGGAGCAGCAGCTTGTCCTTATCCGATGTGAGCGGCTCGGTGGTCAAACCTGTGTTCGATAACGAGGTTTTCACCAATCAGAACCTGGTGGCGGTCACTAACAACGATCTCATCCGCACGCCGTCCACTACCGACCCCGTTTCAACAGTGACCGGCAACATGTACCACGACGAGACCGATTTAACCATCAAGGGTCGCGGGTTGGATTACGCCTTCACCCGCTCGTACAACTCTAGCCCGGCGCGGGCCGACCAGGACGGGCCACTCGGCTTTGGCTGGACCCATTCCTATAACATGAGCCTGCGCGCCAATGACTACGGCAAGTGCCCCAATTGCACCACGGCGCAAGCCGCCGAAAACGGCAATGGCACCACTTCGTCTATTACCTTTATCGACGAACGGGGCGGGGAGCACACTTATCTCCTCAATGCCGACGGCAGCGCTACGCGCGCAGTGGCGGAAAATCCGCCCGGCGAGTTCGACATCTTGGCGCTGAACACACCCGCTAGCGGGCAATTCACCCTGACTTTCCGCAATGGCGTGAAGTACGTATTCTCGGGCAGCGCCAGCCTGGTGAATACACCCAATCTTACCGCCCGCCTGGACTACATCGAAGATCCCTACAACAACCGCCTGACCCTGGGCTACGACGGCGCGAACCGCCTGACCAGTGTCACCGACAACCTGGACATTAGCGGGCGCACTGGTCTAACGCTGACCTACGTCGGTGCCACCCAACATGTTCATACTATCAGCGACTGGACCGGCCGCACCTGGACCTACAGCTACGACGCCGACGGCAACCTGGACGCCGTGTTCGATCCGCTGAACCAGACCCTGGACTACACCTACCACCCCGGCACCCACCTGCTGAACGAACTGATCAAGCCCCAGGACCGGGCGGGGCAAAAAGCGAAGACCGCCTTCGCCTACTACCGCAACAACAAGGCATTCAACTACGCCAACACCTTGGGCGAGACAGAAACGCTGGACTACGATCTGTATCGCCAGCGTACCCGCGTCACCGATCCCCGCGGCTTCGTGCGCGAGCATTTCTACGACAAGGACAATGGCGCGCTTATCAAGCTCAAGGAACCCGACGGCGCCATCCTGCAATTCGATAACAACGCCGACGGCCTGCGCTATCGCAAGACCGACGCCCTGGGTTACGAGACGCAATATTCCTATCAATCCAACCGCGCGGTCACCGCAGCGGGCTCGAACAACTTCGGGCGTGTTTCCCGGGAGATCGATCCGTTGAATAATACTGTCGATACTGACTACGGGATCTTCGATCAGCCGACCATCACCGTCGATAAACGCGGAAACACCTTTACCCGTGTCTATTACACGACGACCACGTCCGAGGGCGTGCGTGGCAAACTGAAAGAAGTGCGCGCCACGCTCAACGGCACACCCAATGTGCTGCTGCTGTCCTACACCTATTACGCCACGGGCCCAGCATTCGGCCAGTTAAAACAGAAAACCGAATATATCGACCCGGCCAACCTAGCGCGCCGGCGTGTAACCGATTACGTCTATGAGTCCAACGGCATCAATCTGACGTCCCTGACCGTCAGTGGCGGCACCGGCGGCAGCAGTATTACGACCATTTTCAGCTACGACAGCCTGGGCCGGGTTGTCAAGCAGACTCTTAAAAGACGTACGTCGGCCACCGACGCCACGCCGCTTTCTCTGAATACCTATTTTGCGTACGATGCCTTGGACCGGGTGGTCCGCATCACCAGTCCGCGCGGCGACATCCAGGAGACGGTGTATGATGCCAACGGTAAAGTCGTGCAGGAAAAAATGCACTATTTACTCGGCGGGGCGCGCTCCGGCTGCGCCGCGCCGTCCGGCTTTTACGTGACCTGCACCGAAACCACACACTTTTATGACGCGGCGGATCGGCGGGTCATCACTCAGGATATCCTGGGAGGCTTCGGCCGGACGCGATTCGCCTATGATGCCAATGGCAATCTGCTAACCAGAACCGATGCCAACGGCAATGTCACTCATTATGAGTATGACGCCATGAACCGTCGCACCGCAGTGATCGACGCCAACGGGCATCGCAGCGAGATGACCTATGATCTGGCTGGCAGGCTGGTCGCCACCACCGACGCCAACGGCAACACCACCCGCTACAAGTACGATGCGCTGGGCCGTCGTACGGAGACGATCAGCCCGCTCGGGCGGGTCACGCGGACCCGCTATGACGCCAATGGCAATATCACCCACCTGATCGACGCCAACGCTATCGCCGGTGTGCAGCCGAAAAACGCCCAGGGAGCGACAGTGTACCGTGAGTACGACGAACTCAACCGCCTGACCCTGGAGCGCGATGCGCTGGGCGGTGAGACCCGCTATACCTATGATCTGACCGGTAACATCACATCGATCACCGACGCGGAAGGGCAAGTGACGCGTTTCGTGTACGATGACCTGGGCCGGTTGATAGAGACCGTCGACCCGCTGGTCGAAGACCCCGATAAAACCGACCGGGTGCTGCTGTACGATGAGGCCGGCAACGTGCTGCTGACCGAAGATCGCTCGGGGCGCCAGGTGCGCAATACCTACGACAACCTCAACCGCCGCATCCTGACCGAGTACCTGAGCGACAGTTCGCAGGAGCGCTTCACCTACGACGCCTTCGGCGACCTGGTGCAAGTGGCCAATGGCGAGGTGACCTATACCTATACCTACACCAACCGCCATCGGCTGGCATCCAAGACCGACAGCCGCCAGGGGCGGAGCCTGCAGTGGTCCTATGATCTTGTGGGCAACCTGATCCGCAAGACGGATTATCAGGGTGATGAGACCCGCTATCAGTATGACGGCGCCAACCGTTTGATCGCCATGAGCAACCCGGCCTTCCTGCAGGTCAGTTACCATTACGACGGGGCCGGGCGATTGCGCAACCGGATACTCAGCAACGGCGCCCAGACCGATTACCGCTACGATGACGATAACAGACTGATTGGATTGAAAAACCTCAGCGCCGACAAGACTGTGGTGGAGGATCTGGATTATCAGCGGGACAACCTGGGCAACATCACCGCTATTACCGATGGGGTCAGCGGCAAGAGCACCGCCTATACCTATGATGCCCTGTACCGCCTCACGGGGGTCGACAGCAGCGTGGACGCCGAAGACCGGGCCTATACCTACGACCGGGTGGGCAACCGCAAGCTGGCCAACCTCAACGGCAGTCTGCAGTATTACTGCTATCACCCGACGGACTGCAGCGCGCCGCCGCGGGGCAACCGGTTGATCAACATCCGGCTGGGGAGCGCGAGCTCGCCGTTCATTGTCCGTCGGTTTGTGTATGACGAGGCGGGGCGGTTGACACAGAAGCGGGACGGGAGCAAGGCCTTGTACAGTCTGAGCTACAATGGCAAGGGGCAGGTGGCGGCGGTGGTGACCACGGGGTTCACGTTCATGGGTTACGACGCCAACGATTACCGGGTGCGCAAGAGCGGTGAGCTGTACCATCTGGAGGGCGAGCATCTGGAGGCGAGTTATGCCAGCGACGGCCGGTTACTGACCAAGTACCTGCGGGGTGTGGTGGTGGATGAGCTGGTCAACGGGTTTGTTTACCACAGCAATGACCCCAATGACTGGACCAACTACACGTTTCATCACGATCAGCTCAACAGTGTGACGGCCTTGACGGGGCACGCGGGGGCGGTGGAGGAGCGCAGTGCTTATGATGCGTTCGGTGCGCCGTTGAGTCTGGCGGTGCCGCGCAGCGGCGATGATCTGCTGTATACGGGGCGGCAGTATGATCGGGAGACGGGGTTGTATTACTACCGGGCGCGGTATTATGATCCGGAGGTGGGACGGTTCAACTCCGAAGACCCGATTGGTTTTGCGGGAGGGATTAATCACTATGCCTATGTGAATAATAACCCAATCAACTTTAATGATCCGAGTGGGCAGGTCGTGCTCAATGCAGCCGGTGCGGCGGCCGGTGCGGTGTATGGAGGTATTGCCGGTGCCATAAGTGGCACAATTGTGGGTTTGAATACTTTGGGGCCGAATGCAAGCTTCCAAGACTATCTACTGGCTGGTTCAGTTGGATTCGCCACTGGCGCTGTTACAGGCGCCGCCACGGGTGCAGCAGCCGGTGCGTTGCTCAACCCCGCATTAGCAGCAAGCGCGCCGGTTCAGGTGGCTTCCGGTGTTGTGGGCGGCGTGTTCTCTAACATTGGCACGACCACCACGCAGCAAGCCATCAACAATCAACCCGTTGCGCCACTGGCGAATCTGGATCAGTCAGCGGGTGTCACCATACTGACCAGCGCGGTCGGCGGAGCCGCCGCAGTGGG
>JASBST010000007.1 GCA_030148775.1 Thiogranum sp. | reverse complement strand
GTGCAGCGCGCCGACAGCGCCGGCCTGGCGCTGCTGGTGGCCGGCCTGCGGCTGGCGCGTCAAACCGGCCCAAGCGTCAGGTTTTTGCAGATTCCGGCCCAGTTGCAGGCCATCGCCGAGGTCAGCGGCCTGAGCGGAATGCTGCGCCAGCCGGAGGCGGGTTAATGCCGTACGCAGCGTCTATCCCCTCCGTGGGGGAGATGGCGGGCGCATTTTTATAGTATGCTTCGCCTTTCGGATTTTGATACGGGCAGAACCATGCAGGCAGAGGAACTGAAGAAAATCATCGAACAGGGTATACCGGCCAGCCAGGTGACGGTGCAGGGCGAAGGCGATCACTTCGAGGCGACCATTGTCAGCGACGCCTTCGTCGGCAAATCGATGGTGCAGCAGCACCAGATGGTCTATGCCGCGCTTGGCGACCTGTTGCAGGGCGGCGTGCATGCCCTGTCGTTTCGCACCTACACCACGCAGGAGTGGGACAAGCAGATCCAGTAACCGCGCCGGCGCGTTTTTATCACGGGAAGTTCCATGTCCGAGTCGTTAACCATCGCACTATCCAAGGGGCGTATCTTCAAGGAGACGCTGCCGTTGCTGGCGCACGCCGGCATCGAGCCGATCGACGACCCCGAAAGCAGCCGCAAGCTGATCCTCGACACCAATCACGAAGCGGTGAAGCTGGTGATCATCCGTGCCTCGGATGTTCCCACCTACGTTCAATACGGTGCCGCCGATCTGGGCGTGGCGGGCAAGGACGTGCTGATGGAGCACGGCGGCGGCGGACTGTACGAACCGTTGGACCTGCGTATCGCCCGCTGCAAGCTGATGGTGGCCGGCCGCGAGCCCTGGTCGGAGCAGGCCCAGCGGCTTCGTATCGCCACCAAGTACGTGCACAGCACGCGCGCCTATTTCGCCGCCCAGGGTATGCAGGTCGAGGTGATCAAGCTGTACGGTTCGATGGAGCTGGCGCCGCTTGTGGGGCTGGCGTATCTCATCGTCGATGTGGTCGACACCGGCAATACGCTCAAGGCCAACTGCCTGCGGCCGTTGGAAAAAATCGCCGATATCAGTTCGCGGCTGGTAGTCAACAAGGCGTCTATGAAGCGCAAGCATGCGCGGGTGCAGTCATTTATCGAACAGCTCGGCGTGGCGGTGCGCAAACAGGAACAGGCCGCATGAAGCTCGACCTTCGCCGTTTACGCAGCGCCGACGCCGATTTCTACCAGCGGCTCGACGCGTTGCTGGCGTGGGAGCCGGCTGTCGATACGCGGGTGGAGGAAACGGTACGCACCATCCTGAGCGATATACGTGTCCGTGGTGACGTCGCGTTGCTGGAATACACCAACCGTTTCGACCGTATGCAGGCGACCAGCATCGCCGAGCTGGAAATCGCGCCTGCGTGCCTGCATCAGGCGCTGGCGCGGATTCCGGCCGAGCAACGCACGGCGCTGGAACGCGCCGCCGCGCGTATCCGCGCCTACGCCGAGCGCCAGAAGCTGCAGTCCTGGTCGTATACCGAGAGTGACGGCACCCTGCTGGGTCAACAGGTCGCGCCGCTGGAGCGCGCCGGTCTTTATGTCCCCGGCGGCAAGGCGGCCTATCCCTCCTCGGTGCTGATGAACGCCATCCCCGCCAAGGTGGCCGGGGTGGGTGAACTGGTCATGGTGGCGCCGACGCCCGAGGGCGTACGCAACGATCTGGTGCTGGCCGCGGCGGCGGTCGCCGCTGTCGACCGGGTGTTCGCCATCGGCGGCGCGCAGGCCATCGCGGCCCTGGCCTACGGCACCGAGACGATTCCGGCGGTGGACAAGATCGTCGGTCCGGGCAATATTTATGTCGCCACGGCCAAGGGTATGGTGTTCGGCCAGGTCGGGATCGACATGATCGCCGGTCCGTCGGAAATCCTGGTCGTCTGTGACGGCCAGACCGATCCCGACTGGATCGCCATGGATCTGTTTTCCCAGGCCGAGCACGACGAGGATGCGCAGGAGATCCTGCTCAGCCCCGACCCCGCCTTCCTTGATCGCGTCGCCGCCAGCATCGAGGCGCAGTTGCCCGGCATGGAACGCGCCGGACTGATCGGCGCCTCGCTCGGCGCCCGCGGCGCGCTGATTCAGGTGCGCGATCTGGACGAGGCGGTGACGGTGGCCAACTACATCGCCCCCGAACACCTGGAACTGTCGGTCGCCGACCCTCAAGCCATGGCCGCGCGTATCCGCCACGCCGGCGCCATTTTCATGGGGCGCCATACCGCCGAGGCGCTGGGCGACTATTGCGCCGGCCCGAATCACGTGCTGCCGACCTCGCGCACCGCGCGTTTCTCCTCGCCGCTCGGGGTGTACGATTTTCAAAAGCGTTCCAGTCTGATTTTCTGCTCGCCCGAGGGCGCCGCCGACCTGGGCCATACCGCGTCGCAACTAGCGCGCGGCGAAGGCCTGACCGCCCACGCCCGTTCGGCGGAGTACCGGATCAAGGGCGAATGAAGCCGGCGGACAAATCCCCGGCGCGTTGGATCCGTGCCCCGGTGCGCGCGCTTACGGCCTACCACGTGCCGGACTCCGGCCAGTTGATCAAACTCGACGCCATGGAGAACCCCTACCGCTGGCCCGATGAGTTGGTCGAGCAGTGGCTGGAAGTGCTGCGCGCGGTCGAACTCAACCGTTATCCGGACCCCGGCGCGGCGGCGCTGTGCGCGCGCTTGCGCCGCAGTATGCAAGTGCCCGAGGGGATGTCGTTGCTGCTGGGTAACGGGTCGGACGAACTGATCCAGATGCTGGCGCTGGCCGTGGCCGACGGCGAGCGCACGCTGCTGGCGCCGGAGCCGACGTTCGTCATGTATCGTCTGATCGCCACGTTCGCCGGCATGCGCTACCAGGGCGTGCCGTTGGCCGAGGATTTCTCTCTCGATCTGCCGGCGATGCTCGCGGCGATCGAACGGCACCAACCCGCGATCGTGTTTCTCGCTTACCCGAACAACCCGACGGGTACCCTGTTCGACACGCAGGCAGTGGAATCGATCATCGCCGCTGCACCGGGACTGGTGGTGGTGGACGAAGCCTATGCGCCGTTCACCGACGCCAGTTTCATGTCGCGTCTGGGAGACTATCCCAACCTGCTGCTGTTGCGCACCGTCTCCAAGATGGGGCTGGCGGGTCTGCGCCTGGGCTTGCTGGCGGGACCGGCCGAATGGCTGCGGGAGATCGACAAGATACGTCTGCCATACAACGTCGGCGTGCTCACCCAGGCCAGCGCCAGCTTCGCGCTGGATCACCAGGACATGCTCGACGCGCAGACGGCGCAGATTCGCCGCGACCGGGCGCACTTGCAGCAGGCGCTGGTGTCCGTGCCGGGCGTGCAGCCCTATCCGAGCGAAGCCAATTTCATTCTTTTCCGTACGCCGTCAGGACGCGCCGGCGAATTATTCGAGGCGCTGAAATCCCATGGGGTGCTGGTGAAGAATCTCAGCGGCGCCGGCGAGGCTCTGCGCGACTGTCTGCGCGTGACGGTGGGTACGCCGGCGGAAAACGCCACCTTCGTCGACGCGTTACGCCGCTCGCTGGACACGGCGGCGCGTATTTCGGGCGGCGGCTGAAGCGGGGCAGCGATGCAGCCGGCTTCCGCATGGGCCTATCTGCTGCCCTGGGATTTCTATCCGACGGTGCTGCTGTTCTGCGCCGGCCTGGCCCTGATTTATATCCGCGGCTGGCGGCGCTGCCGGGAGACCGGCCAGCCGGCCGGATATGCCGCCCTTGTCGGATTTCTCACCGGTCTCGGTCTGGTCTATCTGGTGATGCACACCTATGTGGATTACCTGGCCCAGCACATGTTCTGGATCCATCGGCTGCAACACCTGGTGCTGCACCATCTCGGACCGTTCCTGATGCTGCTGGCGGATCCCTGGAAGGCCCTGCGCGCGGGTCTGCCCGTGCGCGCGCGTGACCTGCTGCTGCCGTGGCTGGCGCGCAATCGCCCCTTGCGACTGCTCTATCGTCTGCTGCAGTATCCGCTGGTCGCGCCGCGGTTGTTCGTCGGTCTGATCTATTTCTGGCTATTGCCGGAAGTGCACTTCGGCGCCATGCTGAGCGCCACGCGCTACCAGCTGATGAACTGGAGCATGCTGCTCGACGGGCTGTTGTTCTGGTGGCTGATTTTCGATTCGAGACCGGCCTCGGCGGTGGGCCGCCTGGGTTATGGCGGCCGCATCGTCATTGTTTCCCTGGTGGTTCCGCCGCAGATTCTGATCGGCGCGCACATGGCGCTGGCCACCGAGTCGCTGTACTCGGTCTACAATGTCTGTGGACGCGCCTGGCCGATCAGCCCGCTGACCGATCAACAGATCGGCGGGCTGGTCACCTGGATCCCCAGCAGCATGATGAGCGTCATCGCCATGCTGATTCTGCTGCGGCGTTGGATGCACGAACGCGAAAGTCCGGCATTGCCGCGAGGAACGGTAGCGTGACATTAGCGGCGCGCTGGCTGTTGTCGCTCCTGCTGCTGTGGCAGGGCGCGGCGTTGGCCGCGCCGCAGGTGACGCAGGCCTGGATCCGGTTGCTGCCCGGCGATCTGCCGCTGGCGGGCTACATGACGCTGCGCAATCCCGAGTCGCAGTCGCACACACTGGTGGCCGTGAGCAGTCCGCAGTTCAAACGTATCGAGATCCACCGCAGCCTGGCGCAAAGCGGGATGGCGCGCATGCAGGCGCTGCCGCGCCTGGAGTTGAAAGCGCACGCGCAGGTGCGTTTCTCCCCCGGCGGCTATCATCTGATGCTGTTCGGGCGCACGCGGCCCCTGCGGCGCGGTCAAACGGTGGAACTCCTGCTGCAGTTCGACGACGGCTATCAACTGAGCGTGCCGTTCGAGGTGCGCGCGGCGACGGCGCGATGAAGCGCCTCGTGTGGCCATTGTTGCTCGTCCTTGCGCTGGCCGGCTGTGGCGACTCGGCGTCGCTGTACCGGCTGCGCGATATCAGCGCGTTACTGCCGCCGCTGGCGCTGCGGCTGCACGACGGCGATAACCGCCCGCGCAGCGGCGCCGACTTTGCCGGTCAGGTGGTGCTGATGTATTTCGGCTATACGCATTGTCCAGACATTTGCCCGACGACCCTGGCGCGCCTCGCCGGCGTGGTCCGGCAGCTGGGCGCCGCCGCGGCGCGGGTGAGCATACTGTTCGTCTCGGTGGACCCGGCGCGGGATACCCCCGCGGTGTTGCGCGCCTATGGCGAGGCGTTCGGGCCACGGGTGGTCGCTTTGAGCGGGAGTCAGCGCCAACTTGGCGCGCTGGCCAAGCGTTATCGCGTCAGTTATGGTTTTGGTCCTGCCGACAGCGACGGTCAATACGAGGTGTCGCACAGCAGCGCGGTGTTTATTTTCGACACCCGGGGCCGGGCGCGATTGTTGGCGACGGCGAGCGATTCCGACGCCGATCTGTTGGCCGATATCCAGCGGTTGTTGGCACCGGCGCCGGTGGCGACGAGATAGCGGGGGAGGGGCGCGAGCCGATGCAGTGCCTGCTTTGCAGGGTGACCGGACGGGTGCAGGGCGTGTTTTTTCGCGCCTCCACACAGCGCGAGGCGCGCCGGTTGGGCGTTACCGGCTTTGCCCGGAACCTGAGCGACGGCTCGGTCGAGGTGCTGGCCTGCGGCGAGACCGCCGCCGTGGCGGCGCTGAAGGCGTGGTTGTTGCGGGGGCCGCCCGATGCCCGCGTGGCCGAGGTGAGCTGTGAGGCGGTGACGCGCCAGGCGCCGGCGGATTTTTCCACCGGCTGACGGCGCCTTCCCGGATCGCCGATGGAACTTGTGGCCCGCGCGATGCTCAATAGCTGTAAGACGCGGCCACCAGCGAGGCTCGCATGCCGATTCTAGTTCCGTATCAGGCGCTGTTGGCGCTGTTTCTACTGGGTAGCGTCGCCGAGGTCAGGGGCGAAGCGACCGCCTTTACGCTGGCCAGCGGCCGGGAGAAAGTGGCGCTGCTGGAACTCTATACCTCCGAAGGCTGCAGCAGTTGTCCGCCGGCCGACCGGTTTGTGAATTCATTGCGCGCCGACGGTTATTATCCCAACCAGGTCATCCCGCTGGCCTATCACGTCACTTACTGGGACGCGATCGGCTGGCGCGATCCGTATGCCAGCGAGGCTTTCGACGCCCGCCAGTATGCGTCGGCCGCGCGTCGTCAGCCGCCGCGGGTCTATACGCCACAGCTCCTGCTCGACGGCCGCGACCTGCGCGCCACGGGCGGTTTCGAGGCGCGTGTACACGCGCTCAACGCGGCCGAACCGGCCGCGCGCATCCGCGTCTCTGGCGTGGTCCGCGCCAGCGCTGTGCGACTGGATGTCGAGGTGAAGGTGCCCGACCCTGCGCAGCGGGCGGACGCGGTGCTGCATGTGGCCCTGGTCGAGAGCGCTCTGGGCAGTCGGGTCGAGGCCGGCGAAAACCGGGGTCGCTATCTGCGTCACGATCACGTGGTGCGCCGGTTATGGGGGCCGCGGGTGTTGCCGCTCGATGCCGGCGATAGCCGTCACCGTTTCACCTTTGCGCTGCCCGCCGAAGTGCGCCTGGCCAATGCCAGTCTGGTGGTGTTTGTGCAAAATCAGCGCAGCGGCGCCGCCTTGCAGGCGCTGGCCACGCCCTTGGCAAGTCGTGCGGTCGCCGAGACCCACAACGACGAGGCCGTTGCCGCGGACTAGACCGGACAGTCGACGTCGCCGGCCGCGGATTACCGCTTTACGCGGCTCCAGCGGCGATATAGCCACAGCGCCACCGCGATACCCAGCAGCACGGCGATTATCAACAGTTCATAGTCCTTTACCCGGCCCAGCACGGTCTCCAACGCCGCGCCGAAGTAGAAGCCGGCGCTGCCGATGACGATCGCCCACAACAAGGCGCCGGCGGCGTTGAGTAACAAAAACCGCAGCGCGGATACCGCGCTGGCGCCGAGGACGAACGGCGTCACGGTGCGGATGCCGTAGACGAAGCGAAAGCCGACTATCAGAGCGTTTTGATGCCTGGCGAGCAGCGTGTCCACACGCTGGCGCTGTTGGTCGAGCGCCGGTCTGGCGGCGATGAACGCCCGGCCTTTCCAACGGCCGATATAAAAATACAGTTGATCGCCGAGCATGGCGCCGGCGAAGGCGGCGCCTATCACGCCGATCAGTTTCATGTAGCCCTGGTGGGCGAGAAAACCGGCGATGACAAGAATGGTCTCGCCTTCGAAAAACGTCCCTATCAGAACGCCCGCATAACCATAGTGCTCGAGCCAGGGAGCCGGCGACATGGGGTCAGACTTGGCGCGCAGACGATGCGCGGCGAAAGGATGTCAGCGCGGCGGCGGCCTGCGACATGGTGTGCCTTCAACCCGTCTGTTCAACGATGTTGCGACGTTCGACCATAATGCCGGTCGTGGACCGGCGCGGTGTATCGCGGCGGCGCTTCTCCGGCACCAGAATGGTGTCGCGCGGCGGCTCGCTGTTGTCGGGCCGGGGGTAGTCCAGCGTGTAATGAAGGCCGCGGCTTTCCCGGCGCGTCTGCGCCGAGCGAATGATCAGCTCCGCCACCTGCACCAGGTTGCGCAATTCCAGCAGATCGTTAGTGACGCGGAAATTGCCGTAATACTCCTCGATTTCCTGCTGCAACAGTTCCACCCGGCGACGGGCGCGTTGCAGGCGCTTGTCGGTACGCACGATGCCGACATAGTCCCACATGAAACGCCGCAGCTCGCCCCAGTTGTGGGTGACCACGACCTCTTCGTCGGAGTCGGTGACTTGTGATTCGTCCCACTCGGGCAACTCGGGCGGCAGACTGGTGTTGTCCAGCCGGGCGCCGATGTCGGCCGCCGCCGCGGTGGCGAACACCAGGCACTCGAGCAGCGAGTTGCTCGCCATGCGGTTGGCGCCGTGCAGCCCGGTGCAGGCCGTCTCACCGATGACATACAGGTTCTCCAGATCGCTGTGTCCGCGCAGATCGGTACGCACGCCGCCGCAGGTGTAGTGCGCCGCCGGCACCACCGGCAGGGGTTCGCGCGCCATGTCGAAACCCAGTTCCAGGCAACGCTGGTAGACGGTGGGGAAGTGTTTGCGGATGAAGGCCTCCGGTTTGTGCGAAATGTCCAGCAGCACATGGTCATAGCCGTGGCGCTTCATCTCATGGTCGATGGCGCGGGCGACAATGTCGCGTGGCGCGAGTTCGCCGCGGGGATCGAAGCGTTGCATGAACGGTTTACCGTCGGGCAGCAGCAGCTTGCCGCCTTCGCCGCGGACCGCTTCGGTGATGAGAAAGGATTTCGCCCGCGGATGGTACAGGCAGGTGGGGTGGAACTTGTTGAACTCCAGATTGGCCACCCGGCAGCCAGCGCGCCAGGCCATGGCGATGCCATCGCCGGTGGAGGTGTCCGGATTGCTGGTGTAGAGATACACTTTGCTGGCGCCGCCGGAGGCCAGGACGGTGAATTTGGCCCGAAATACTTCCACCTGATGTTTGCCCCGGTCCAGGACGTAAGCGCCCAGGCAGTGATTGTCCTTGCGTCCGATGCGATCGGCGGTGATCAGGTCGACCGCCATGTGGCGCTCCAGCAGATCGATGTTGTCGCGCTGGCGTACCGCCTCCACCAGGCTGGTTTCGACCGCCCGTCCGGTATTGTCGGCGGCGTGGATGACCCGCCGGTGCTGGTGGCCGCCCTCGCGGGTCAGGTGGAACTCCTTGGCGTGGTCGGCTTCGTCGCGGCGGGTGAAGGGGACCCCCAGGTCGACCAGCCACTGGACGGCTTCCGGGCCCTGTTCGACGGTAAAACGCACCGCGCCGGGGTCGCACAGACCGGCGCCGGCGTCCATAGTGTCGGCAATATGGGACTCGATCGAGTCCTTATGGTCCAGAACCGCCGAAATACCCCCCTGGGCATACCAGGTGTTACCCTCGCGCAGCGGTCCCTTCGAGAT
>JASBST010000102.1 GCA_030148775.1 Thiogranum sp. | reverse complement strand
GGTGTGCCGGCCTCGGCTTGCTTCAGAATCGCCAGTATCTGGCTGTCGCTATATCTTGATTTCTTCATCAGAATCTCCTCAAATCATCATACGAGAAAATTCTACTTTTGAGCACCGCCTTTTTTCGGGGGGATTACCGGGGCATGATCCGCATTTCGTCAGCGGCTGTCCCGGGCAGCCCGACCACCTCTGGCAGCAGAACCATTGCGGCGTCTTCTACAGCGACGACGGCGCGCGCAACTGGCGCAAGGTCAGTGCGCCGGAGTCCGGGGTGCATTTCGGCTTTCCGGTGGCGGTGGACGCCGACGACGGGCGCACCGCCTGGGTGGTGCCTGCGCGGGCCGACGCCGAACGCATGGCCATCGACGGTGGCCTGTTCGTGGCCCGCACCCACGACGGCGGTCAGTCCTGGCAGACCTTCCGCGACGGCCTGCCGCAGGACAACGCCTATGACATCGTCCTGCGCCACGGACTGGACATCGCCGGCGATCGTCTGTGCTTCGGCAGCACCACCGGCAATCTCTATTTGTCCGAGGACCGCTGCGAAAGCTGGCGTTGCCTCGGTCACAATTTCCCGCCGATTTATTCGGTGCGCTTTGGCTGAGCGCCATGCCCGTCGTCGAAATGACATCGCACCTCTACCGGTTCTTCCCGCAGTTGCGGGAGCGCACGATCACCGTCCCCGCCGGTTCGGTGGCCGAGATCCTGCGCGCGCTCGATGCTCTCGCGCCGGGCTTCGGCGATTACGTGCTGGACGAAAAGGGCGCGCTGCGCCGGCACGTGATCGTCTCGGTCAACGACACCCTGGTGGTCGACAGGCAACATCTCTCCGACCGCGTTGCCGAAGACGGGACCGTTTATATTTTTCAGGCGCTGAGCGGGGGCTAGTCGGGCGCGCGACGCGATTGCGCCGAACGCAGCCGGGATTTGAAAACCGAACGGGCACGATAAAGCGCAGCGGCATCCGCGCAACCCCGCTGGATGGCGTTTTTGGCCAATGATAGATACCATCCCATAACTCAAAGAAGGACATACGATGAGTGTCAAACAAGTCTCTTGCCGCTGTGGCGCAGTGGAGTTGCAAATTTCCGCCGATCCCGTCGCCCAGCTCTACTGCCACTGCGACAACTGCCAGGCGGCGCACGGCGCGGCCTACGTACCGGTGGTGGTCTATCCGGCGCAGGCGGTGACGGTCGTCAAGGGCAATCCCGTTCCCATGAAGGCCGACCCGCTTGCCCGCTTGCGCTGTTCCGAGTGCAACACTCACCTTTTCAATGATGTCGTGAGCCATGGGTTGCGTAACCTAAACGGCTATCTGTTCCCCAAGGGAGAGTTCAATGCACAGTTTCACGTGCATTGCCGCTACGCGGTGCTGCCGGTGGTGGATGATCTGCCGCATTACAAGGGGTTGCCGGCCGCTTTCGGCGGCTCGGACGAGAGGGTCTCCTGGTGAGAACCGCTGCCCGACAAACTGTTTCCCGCTACTGATATGGGCAAATACTTGGTTCCACTGGTGGCCCTGCTGATGCCGGCCTTTGCCGGCGCCGGTGACGCGGCGATTCCCAGGCTCTTTACCGAGGAGGGTGTGAAAGGAACCTTGGTGATCGCGTCGTTGAACAGCGGCCGCACGTTCGTTCATAACGATGCCCGCGCCCGGCAACGGTTCTCCCCGGCATCCACCTTCAAGATTCTGCATACGCTGATAGCGATCGAGGAACAGGCGGTCGCGGACGAGAACGCGGTGTTCAAGTGGGATGGCCATCACTACGACGTCCCTGCCTGGAATCAGGATCAGACGCTGGCAAGCGCCTTCAAGGTGTCCTGTGTCTGGTGTTATCAGGAGCTGGCCCGCCGCGTTGGGGCGAAGTCCTACCCGCGTTACCTGAGGCAGTCCGGTTACGGTGCGCTGCGCGAAGACTTTGCGCCAACCCAATTCTGGTTGGACGGGTCGCTTCTGATCAGCGCACTCGAACAAATCGGTTTCTTAAAGAAGGTGGTGACACGTAGCCTGCCTTTCAGCGAAGCGGCGTACGGGACATTGAAAAAAATCATGCTGGCCGAGCAAACGCCGGTTTATTCCCTGTGGGCCAAGACCGGTTGGACTCCAATGGTGACGCCGCAGGTCGGCTGGTACGTCGGTTATGTGCAGACATCCGACGATATCTGGCTGTTCGCCCTCAATATGGAAATCCGCAACGAAAAGGATTTGCCGCGACGCCAGGGATTGGTGCGCAAGGCACTGCGCTCGAAGGCGATCACGGTGATGGACCCCGCCCGGGAATCGGAAAATGGGGATTAACGCGATAAGATCCGTCAAGACACTGGTCCGATCACCGGATACGCGAGTGGCGGAATTTGAAATGGACCCGGGAGCGGCGGGCGAGGTCCATTTACATACCGCGGCGACCGAATGTTGTATCTGTTTATGCGGCCGGGTTCAGATCAAAACGGGTTCCGGCACGGTGCACGCGTTGAGCGCGGGGGACAAGGTGGGAATAGCAGCCGGCGAGTCCCATCAGGTGATCAATCCCGGGGCAACGCCAAGCCGTTATCTGGTGGTGCAGTACGGCGGAGCCTATGATTTCGTCGTAGGATAAGTGTCGCCTGACGTCGCTTGCATCCGGTTCCAGCTGGATATCGAGTCTATCTTCGACAGATCGAGGGATGGATGGAGTCGTTTTACAACAAGGTTGAAAATAATGACTGAAACCAAACCGCACTGGAGCTTCTGGGTCATCTGCATCGTCGCCCTGGTCTGGAACGCCATGGGCAGTATCAACTTCGTGATGCAGATGAATCCGGCGATGCTGGCGAACTATCCGGACGCCGCCAAGGCGCTGATCGCCGATCGGCCGGTGTGGGCTACAGTGGCCTTTGCAGTTGCGGTCTTCGGCGGTTTGTTCGGTGATCTGTTGTTGCTGTTGAGAAAGGCGGCGGCTTCCCATTGGTTTGTGGCCTCGCTGCTGGGCGTAATAGTGGTCAATGTCCATACCTTCCTGGCCACCAGCGCGATGGATATCTGGGTGGGGAGTCTGCTGTCGTTGCTGGTGGCGGCATTTTTGATCGGATATACGCAAGTGGTAAAACGCAAAGGCTGGATAACGTAGGCAACATCGGGGTAACCGATCGTGGGGCTGCTTCAGCGTTTTCCTGTTGCGCGACACGTCCAGCCGGTGCGAAGCGCAGCCGGTGGTCGGCCAAGAACCTACACCCGGTCGCACACGGGAGTTCAGCTATCGACTTCCACAACAGCGTACGTTTACACTCCATGCGGAGTGACTTGTGGCGTTCAGACTGGCGCGCGCATCGTTAAGGGGGCAGTCGTTTTACAGCAAAACCCGAACCCTCCCGACAGGCTCAGGCACGCTTTGGCGCTGCTGCGGGCGCACGCCGCCGGTCGCTTATGCGCAGCCAATCAAGAGGAGGGAGTGACGTGTATAGCCAAATAAGAAAAATAGGCATGGGTCTTTTATCCGGATTGAGCGCCTGTCCGGTATTCGCCGATCACCCGTCGGTCGCGTTCGGCACTGAAAGTGCCGGGCCCATCCACACCATATCCGCGCACCCAATACCGGCTGGCGTCTGGGCGCTGGGCCTGCGCAGCGAGTGGATCGACAAGGACGCCTTCGATGTCGAGCAGCTGGAAGCTTTCGCGGCACAGGGGCGCGAGGGCGTCCACAGCGTCGATACCATTCTGAGCACGTCGTTGTCCTTCGCCTATGGCTTGAACGACGACCTTTCCCTGACTGCGCGCCTGCCGTATGTCGCCCGGGAAAATATCCGCGAAAGCGAATTGGAAGGTGGCATCCCCGAAGCGCATACCCACGGCGATTCGGCGGGTTTCGGGGACCTGCTGTTGTTCGGGCAGTATCGGGCGCTCAGGTTCAGGGAGACCGATTTCTCGGTCCATCTCGGCTTGAAGGCGCCGACCGGTGAAACGCACGACAAGGACGACGAGGGCATCCGCTTCGAGTCGGAGTTTCAATCGGGCACGGGGTCGTGGGATTACTTTCTCGGTGGTGCGGTGAGTCGGACCAGGGGCCGACTCGGATATCACGCCAATCTGCTGTATCAGCGCACCACGGAGGGGTCGCAGTCCACCGAGTTCGGCGACGCCTTGTTCTATAATGCCGCGCTGAGCTACCGGCTGGACGGGCACGATCATAGCCCGCATGATCATGCTCACACCGATGCCCCCACGGAACTGGTCTGGGACCTGATCATGGAACTCAACGGCGCGACCCGTTGGAAGAACAAAGTGGACGGCGAAACCGAGGCGAATTCCGGTGCAACCACGCTCGTTCTGTCTCCCGGCATCAAACTGTCGGCGCCGAACGGCTTTGGCGGTTTTGTCTCGATCGGGTTGCCGCTGGTCGAGAACCTGAGCGGGAAACAGACGGAACTCGGTACCCGAGTGGTAATTGGCGTTTCCTATGCCCGATAATGGCGTGCGAGACGCGGCGCGGGTTACAATGCGCCTGATCCGCTGGTGGAACGTATGACTTCAGTATCGATAGAGACCATTATCGACTACACAACAGCCGCCTACGAAGGCGTGGTCGTGGACAAAAACTGGGGTGAAAGAGGGTTGTTCTACAACCCAGAGGGGAAGTTGCCCAAGGGAATCTACCTGCTCACCTTCAAGGAAAAGGACGGGCCGAACGACAAGGCGTCGAATCTGAACCGGACCGGGGTCTACAGACTGAATCTGGGTGTTTCCAAACCGACCTTCGGCGCTTTGTTCGGAGCCCTTCCCACACGACCGGCCGCCGGTGGTATTGTCGACACCGGCCACGAACCCCTCGCAAAACACATTCGGCCGGTTGAAATCCCTGATCGATGAAGGCGTCGCGCTGGCAAAGGTCAAATACGCTAAAAAGCGCCGGGTAATCTGAGGCCGAGACAGGCGGACAAGGCGTGGGTTTCACACTTGATAACATCGTGCCCTGGGGGCGTTCCTTCGACGAGTATGTCGCCATGTTCGCGCTCGCCGGCGAGGACCTCGATCGACCGATTATCGGTTGTGGCGACGGCCCGGCCGCCTTCAACGCCGAGCTATCGCGGCGCGGGGGGGCGGTGGTGTCGGTCGATCCCATCTACGCCTTCGAGACCGCTCAGATCCGCGCCCGCGTGCACGAAACCTATGACACGGTGCTGGCGCAACTGCGCACCAACCGCGAGAGCTATGTCTGGAACACCATAGCGTCGGTCGAGGACCTGGGCCGCCTGCGGATGTCCGCCATGGACGCTTTTCTGTCCGACTATGATCGCGGCAAACGCGAAGGGCGCTACCGCGTCGGCGAACTGCCGTCGCTGCCGTTCGAAGACCGGAGTTTCGCCATCGCATTGTCATCCCACTTGCTGTTTCTCTACAGCGGGCAGCTTTCCGCCGAGTTCCATGTTCAGGCGATCGGCGAGATGCTGCGCGTCGCCGGCGAGGCGCGGGTATTTCCCGTGCTCACACTCGACGGCGCCAACTCGCCCCATCTGGACAGCGTCATGCGCCGGTTTGAACAGCAAGGTTTCGGGGTCGAGCTCCGGCGGGTAGCCTACGAATTCCAAAAGGGGGGAAACCAAATGCTGCGGGTCTGGTCCGATCCATAGCGAGACCGCTGAAGGGCTCGCGGCGCCGGTGCCGGGCTTTTCCGGGGCGGGCGTGCCGGTTCAGAGGAGTGTCGGGACGATTCTGATGAGAGCGGCGCTGGACAAGCTGAAACTGAACGCGATCTATGATCGGGTCGCCCACCATTACGATTTTCAGCACGCGTTTTTCACGGCCGGATCGGACCAGCGCGGCCGTGGACTGCTGGTCGCCGCCGCGGTGAACGCGGGGGACAAGGTGCTGGATTGTGGCGCGGGCACCGGGTCCACCGCGCTGCTGGCGGCGAAAAAAGTAGGCCAGTCAGGTAAGGTGGTGCTCTTTGACATGAGTGCCGGCATGCTGGCGGTGGCAAAGGCGCGAGCGGCAAAAGAGCGGCTGGAGGAGCGCCTGCGCTTCGAAACCGGCGACATGCTGAATCTGCCCTTCGAGGACGACAGTTTCGATGTCGTGCTTTCGACCTACAGCCTGTGTCCAGTCTATGATCCGGCCAAAGCGGCGCGCGAACTTTACCGTGTGACCCGGCCGGGAGGCCGTATCGGTATAGCGCATTCCTGCCAGCCCGCCAGGCCGTGGGTCAGATGGCTGGCCGACCGGGTCGAGAATGTCGTCTGGCGGTTTCCCGCCTTGTCGCTCGGGTGCCGCGCGGTGAGCGTATCGCCCCTCCTCGAACAACTGGGCTGTGTGACAACCTTTAAAAAACGCATTGGAATACCGCTGTGGCCGTTCGTTGTTTTCGTGATGGAAAAGCCGCGGCCTTAGCCGAGCGCTTGCGCGCGGGAACGGGAAGCTTGATTCTCGCGCTGTAGCGACTAAGTTTTAATCGGCAGCGGAAACTTCCCCGCCTTGCTGCGCGACGACAGACCCCGCATCCTCCGCGGCGTCGCAGCTTCCGGATACCTTGCGGCCTTTTATCAGCGAATCTATAGGAATCTTTATGAAAACAATGAATTGCAGGCAGTTGGGTGGCGCGTGCGAGAAACAGTTTCACGCCGACACCTTCGAGGAGATGGCCGAGTTGAGCAAGCAGCACGGAATGGAGATGTACCGGCGACAGGACGCCGCGCACCTGCAGGCCATGCAGAAGATGCAGGCCCTGATGCAGGACCCCGAGGCGATGAACCGCTGGTTCGAAGCCAAGCGCCAGGCGTTCGAGGCGTTGCCGGAGAGTTGAGCGTCGATGCAACCGCTGCGCGCCCACGCCTGGATTTTTCTCACTCTGTCGGACGAGCCCAGTGCCCGGACCGATATGATCGGCGTGGCCGATGCCATCGATCACGCCGTACCCACCCGGGAAGAGCTGCAAGACAGTCTCGGCTGGCTCATCGCCAATGGCTTGGTCGCAAAAGAGGGGCAGGCTTATCGATACACCGAAAAGGGCGCCGGGCTGCGCAGCGACGCCGATCAGCGCAGCGGTACCGCGCAGGCGGCCTGGAATCAGGTGGAGAAACGCTTGCAGCAGATCGCGCAGCCGGCGCAGTCGAGCGATGAGATTGCGCCCGAAGACTACGACCGGGCCGTGAAAGCCTACGAGCAGTGGTTCCGCGATACCTACCGCCTGTTGACGGGCAAATAGTGACACCGACGCCCGCGCTCGAGTTAAGAATCCCGCCACCGGTGCTGGCGCTGCTGTGTGCCGCCGCGATGTGGGCGCTGTCGCAGTGGCCGCCGCTGTTCGCGTTGACGCCGGCGCTGCGGTTGCTATTGGCGCTGCCGGTCGCCGCCGCGGGGCTGTTGTTCAACATCGCCGGCGTCGTCCGTTTTCGCCGCGCCGGCACCACTGTCAATCCGCTCAAGCCGCACAGCGCCAGCACGCTGGTGCGCGTCGGCGTCTATCGCCTCAGCCGCAATCCGATGTATGTCGGCGTGCTGTTGCTGCTGGCGGCCTGGGCGATCTATCTCTCGGCGCTCTGGAGCTGGCTCGGCGTCCTGGGGTTCTACTTTTACATCGACCGTTTTCAGATCGCCGCCGAGGAACGGGCGCTGACGGCGCGCTTTGGTGCCGACTACCGGGCTTACTGCGCCAGCGTGCGCCGCTGGCTCTAGAGAGCATCGGACTTGGCGTCTGACTGCATTGGCGGGCGTGGCCGGAACCGGCATGCCACAACGGCTTGATCCAAGCGAAAGACAGCAGGCGGCGGATGGGCGGTGAGCGGAGAACGGAGAACACTTGCGCTATAATGGCGGCCGATGGAGTCCTCATTTCTCACCAAAGTCACCGATCTGCTGCTCGATGTCATATGCGTTGTCGACGCCGAGGGCCGCTTTGTGTTTATCAGCAAAGCGTGCGAACGTGTGTTTGGCTACACTCAGCAGGAGCTGCTTGGGCGCAATATGATTGAGCTGGTGTGGCCGGCTGACCGCGAGCGCACCTTGCGGGCGGCCGCGCAGATCATGGCCGGTCAGCCACAAATGCATTTCGAGAACCGCTATGTGCGCAAGGACGGGCGCGTGGTGGACATCATGTGGTCGGCCTGCTGGTCCGAGAGCGATCGCATTCGCATGGCGGTGGCGCGCGATATCACCGATCTGAAGCGCACCGCGCGTCTCAAGGAGGCGCTGTACGAGATTTCCGAGGCCGCGCACGCGGCCGCCGGGCTGCCGGCTTTGTGCGATCAGATCCATCGCCTGATCGCCGAGTTGCTGCCGGCGGATAATTTCGCGGTGGCGCTGTATGAGGCCGCCACCGATTCGGTGTCGTATCCTTACTTTGTCGATCTGCGCCTGCCCGCGCCCGCGCCGCATCCGCTGGAGGCCGTCGCGCCCATTGCCGAAGTGATACGCGGCGCTCAGGCGGTGCTGCGAAACGCGCAGCCCGACGATAAGGCGGCCGGCGCGGAGGCGTCCGAGAGTGATAGTACCGATTGGCTGGGCGTGCCCTTGATTTCCGCCACCGGTGGGGTGATCGGTGCCCTGGTGGTCAAGTCTTATTTTCCCAACGTTCGCTACGACGCCGACGACCGCGAGCTGTTGCAGTTTGTATGCGCTCAGGTCGCCAGCGTCATCCAGCGCAAACAGGCGCAATCGCGTCTGCAGCACATGGCCGGTCACGATCCGCTGACCGATTTGCCCAACCGACGGCTGTTTTACGACCGCCTTGAAACGGCCTTGCAACGTGCCCGCCGCGATAGCGAAAAGCTGGCCTTGCTGTGCCTGGACCTCGACGGGTTCAAGCAGGTCAACGATGCCTTCGGCCATGCACTCGGCGACCAGTTGTTGTGCCACAGCGCGCAGCGCCTGGCGCAATGCGTGCGCGCCATGGACACCGTCGCGCGCGTGGGTGGCGACGAATTCGCCGTGTTGCTGCCGCATGTCAACACTGCCGATTGCGTCGATACTGTGGTGGAAAAACTGCGCGGCGCGATCGCCGCCCCGTTTGAACTCGATGGGCGCAGCGTGAATGTGTCGGTGAGTATCGGCGCCGCGGTCTATCCGCAGGACGGAGATGATCAGGAGCAACTGTTGCGCCGCGCCGATGCGCGCATGTATCGCATGAAACCGCGCACCGATCGCGGCGCCGCCGGCAGTGGCTGAACCGGCCCAATAGGGTGGCGGATTACCGCGGTCGCCGGCAATACCACACGGTCCCTGCCTGCTCGCGCGGCGTCGGCCGATGTCCTACTCGCGGGCCACCAGCTTCTGTACCGACCTGATACGCGCTACAATGAGGCGCGGACTTTGGTGACAAATGGGTATAATGGCGCTGGGGAATGGCCGCCCCAACTGCCGCGGACGCTCTTGATTGCGACCAGCGGCGGCTGAAGCGGCCGCGTGCGTGGGAGACCTGCAGGAGACAGGGCGGGATCGGTACTATCCGGTCCGAGCGCAACCAAGATCCGATAAAAAACGTTCCCAATATTCACCAAAACAGGCAGATTTCAATGAAAACTTCCGTCATCTGGTTTTCGGGACTGGCGCTGCTCGGCGCCTGTTCCCAAGTGGCGGCCCGCAGCGATTCGCATCACCACGGCCACCATAATCACAGCGAGCACGCCACTGCCCCCATCGGTGTCATGGGGGAACATCTGCATCCCAAGGGTGAGTGGATGCTGACTTACTCTTACATGTCCATGCACATGGACGAGAATCTCGACGGTGACGATAAGGTCGATACTGCGCAGGTGCTGAACGACTTCATGGTCTCGCCGACCCGCATGAGCATGCAGATGCATATGTTCGGCGCGATGTACGGCGCCAGTGAAAAACTGATGCTGATGGCGATGATTCCCTATAAGTCATATTCGATGGATCACGTGACGCGCGCCGGGATGCGCTTCAGCACCCAGTCGCAGGGTTTCGGTGATCTCGATTTGTCGGCGACATACGGGCTGTATGAAAGCGGCGACCGGCGGTGGCTGTTGAACCTCGGTGTGAGTCTGCCCACCGGCGAGATCAGCGCCCGCGACGACACCCCGGCCGGCAGCGATCAGAAGCTGCCCTATCCGATGCAGTTAGGTTCCGGCACCTACGACCTCAAACCGGGACTGACCTATAGCGCACGACTGGGTTCCGTCTCCTGGGGCGCCCAGCTCAAGGCGACGTTGCGCACGGGTGACAACGACAACGACTACCGCCTGGGCAACGAATACGGCCTGGGCGCCTGGGCGGTCTATCGGCTGAACCGGTATCTCAATAGTTCGTTAAGACTCGACGGCCGGTCCTGGGGCAACATCAACGGCGCCGATCCCGAGCTGAATCCGATGTTGGTGCCCACCAGCCGTACCGATCTGCGCGGCGGCGAGCGGGTCGATCTGCTGTTCGGTTTCGATCTGATACCCACGGCCGTGGGCTGGCGCAACCATCGGCTGGGCGTCGAGTTCGGGTTGCCCGTTTACCAGAAGCTGGACGGCCCGCAGCCCGGTGTCGACTACCGGGTGTCCATCGCCTTGCAATCCGTATTTTAGGATTGCCGCCCAGCGGCCGAAATCATTGGCAACGCGCCACGCCGGCCTGTCGTTCGCCGCGCCTGGTGTGAAGCTGACGATTTTCAGGGGGCTTTATGGGCGATACCGCATCGTTATTGTGGGGCGTGTTGTTCGGTTCGATCGGACTGGGCTTTTTCATCTATGGGAAAAAACAGCGTGCGCCGGTGCCGCTGGTGGCGGGTATCGCGCTGTCGGTGCTGCCGTATCTAGTGACCAACACCTATCTGCTGGTCGCCGGGGGGACCGCCGCCGTGCTGTTACCCTATTTTGTCAGACTCTAGGCGCCTGCGCTCGCGTTTGCCGGCCAGCCGGATGCCGAGCGAGAACAACAGCGCCAGTACCATCGCTGCAATTCCCGACGCCACCAGCATGCCGTAGAACATCAGCCCGCCCATGCCGTACTGACGCTCGTGGGCGTAGTGCTGCTCGATTTCCACCACGGCGAAGGCCACCAGCGGCAGCGCACCGGCCGCGGCCAACCCGAGACGACAGCCACGGCGCAGTGCCAGGGCGGCGTTGGCCGTGCGGGCGAGACAGGCCAATACTGTCGAAGCATACAGTAGCGCAAAGGTACCCCATGCGATCCAAGCGGCGATATTATCCCCGGTCAGGCTGCTCAGCAGATAGAGGCCAGTAAATGTCATCAGCACGGTCACTGGGAGGCCGATGAGGAATGCCGTCAGAACTCGCATGTTTCTTGGACTCAGTCTATCCTATCTGGGATTAACGGCCGGCGCCTTCGTGGGTTAAGTGCCGAGGCTCGTTCCCATCTCAACGTCGACGGGGCCCTCGGCCACGGCGGTCGCGTTGACCCTCGCGGGAGTGAGACTTATGCTTCAGCCTTTACTCATTGATTTCTGGGCGGGAGGAGAATTTGAGCACCGAGTCCGAGCTTTCGGACAGTGTCATCCATGGCGGCGGCGACATGGGCGAGAGGATGCGCGCGTTCGACTGGACGCAAACCGGTCTCGGACCGCCGCGGCAGTGGCCGCCCAGTCTACAGACCGCGCTCAGTTTATTACTCGATTCCGGCTACCCCATGTATATCGCCTGGGGGCGGGATTTCATCCAACTCTATAACGACGCCTACAGTACCATCCTCGGTTCGAAACACCCCGCCGCGCTCGGCAACAGTACCTACATCACTTTCGCCGAAATTTGGGACATTATCGGACCAATGTTTCAGGCGGTGTTGGACTCCGGCGTCGCCAGCACCTATACCGATCAGCTACTGCCACTGGAACGCCGCGGCTTTGCCGAGGAGTGCTATTTCACTTTTTCCTATAGCGCCATCCGTGAAGCCGGCCAGATCGGCGGTCTGTTCGTCACCGTGGTCGAGACCACCGAGCGCATTCTGCGCGAGCGGCGCGAAAGCACGTTGAAAAAACTGGCGGCGATTCCCGCGCGCGGCACGCCCGCCGATATTTGTGCGCGAGCTTACCAACGCTTGGGCGAAGACCCGCAGGATGCGCCGTTCGCGCTGTTTTTCTCGGCCGATGATGACGCGCACTTTTTGCACACCTGTGCGTCGACGCCGATCGAGGTACTGCGCGCCGTCGAATCGCGCAGCCAGTGGGTCGATAACAATGCCAAAGCCGCAATCGGCGTGCACACCTTGCCCACGCCGCTGGTGCTGGCGCCCTGGCCGGAAGCGCTGGAGCGCGTCGCGGTGGTCCCCATCACCCCCATCGGTCACGCGCGGCCGTTGGTCTATCTGCTGCTCGGCCTCAGCCCCAGGCTGGCCTTTGACAGCGGCTACGAACGTTTCGTACAACGCATCGGCGTGACTTTGTCCACGGTCATCGCCGAGGCCGAGGCCTTTGAAAGCGAGCGCCGCCGGGCGGAGTTCCTCGCCGAGCTCGATCGCGCCAAGACGGTGTTTTTCTCCAACGTCAGCCACGAGTTCCGCACCCCCCTGACATTGATGCTGGGGCCGTTGCAGGAGCTGACGGAGCATCACCCGGAGTTGCCGGCCAGCGCGCACCAGGCGGTGGAACTGGTGCAGCGCAACGCCATGCGCCTGCACCGGTTGGTCAACAGTCTGCTGGATTTCGCCCGCATCGAGGCCGGCCGTATCGAGGCCCGTTATGAGCCGCTTGATCTCAGCGCCTTCACCACCGAACTGGCCGACGTGTTCCGCTCGCTCATCGAGCGCGCCGGACTGAGTTTCGATGTTGTCTGCGAACCGATTGCCGAACCGGTGTATGTCGATCGGGAAATGTGGGAGAAGGTGGTTTTCAACTTGCTGTCCAATGCGTTCAAGTTCACCCTCGACGGCGGAATCCGGGTGTCGCTGACCAGCCGCGAGCGACAGGTCGAGCTGCGCGTGGAGGATACCGGCGCGGGGATACCGCAGACCGAGCTGCCCAAGGTGTTCGAGCGCTTTCATCGCGTGCAGGACATCCGCGCGCGCACCCACGAGGGCTCGGGTATCGGCTTGGCGCTGGTCAAGGAGTTGGTGTCGCTGCATGGTGGAGTGATCGAAGCGAGCAGTCGGATCGGGCAGGGCACCTGTTTCAGCGTGCGCCTGCCACTGGGTGCGGAGCATCTGCCCGCCGAGCGCGTTGGCGCCGAGCGCACCCTGGCGTCCACGGCGTTGGACGGCTCGGCGTTCATCGAGGAGGCGCTTGGCTGGCTGCCGGATACAGGTGAGGCTGTGCCGGCAGCACCGCGCGCGGTAGCCTCGGCGGCACAGACCAGCGCCAAAGCGCGTATCGTGTTGGCCGACGACAACAGCGACATGCGCCACTATCTCACCCGCCTGCTGGCCGAGCACTGGGATGTCGAGGCGGTCACCGACGGCGCCCAGGCCCTGGCCGCCGTGCGCCGTCAGCGCCCGGACCTGATCCTGAGCGACGTGATGATGCCCAACCTCGATGGTTTCGGGCTGCTACGGGCGTTGCGCGCCGAGGCCGATTTGCGCGCGTTGCCGGTGATTCTGCTGTCGGCGCGCAGCGGCGAGCAGGCCCATGTCGAGGGGTTGCAAGGCGGTGCCGATGATTATCTTAGCAAGCCTTTCTCGGCGCGCGAACTGGGCCGACGTGTTCTATCATGCGCCGGTGGGGTTGGCGCTGTTACGCGGACCGCAACATATTTTTGATTTCGTCAATCCTGAGTACCAGGCGATTGTGGGCGGGCGCGAACTGGTCGGTTTGTCTATCCGCGAAGCCTTTCCCGAGATCGCGGGCCAGGGTTTCTATGACCTTTTGGATCAGTGTTACCTTACGGGCGAGCCCTATGCCGGTCGCTCGGTGAGCGTGAAGCTCTATAATGAGGCGCAGCAGCTGGAGGAGCATTTTTTCGATTTCAGCTACCAACCCACGCGGGCCAGCAATGGCGCCATCAGCGGCATCGCGGTGATCGCCTTCGAGGTCACCGCCCTTGCGCAGGCGCAGCAAAAAGCCGAACAGGCCAGCCGCGCCAAGGACGAGTTCTTCGCCATGCTGGGGCACGAGCTGCGCAATCCGCTGGCGCCGATTCTCACGGCCCTGCATCTGATGGAACTGAGCGGCGGCGACAGTTTCGCGCGCGAGCGCGCCATTATCGAGCGTCAGGCGCGTTATCTGGTGCGCCTGATCGACGATCTGTTGGATGTCTCGCGTATTTCGCGCGGCGATATCACCCTGGACATCGAACGACTGGAGATTGCCGCGGTGGTCGAAATGGCGGTGGAGACCGTGCGTCCGCTGCTGGATCAATATGCGCACACCTTGAGTCTCGACTTGCCATCGGAACGGATATCGGTGGCTGGCGACAGCGTGCGCCTCAGTCAGATTCTGTCCAACTTGTTGACCAACGCCGCCCGTTACACGCCGGCGGGCGGCGATATCCGTGTCACGGCCCGGCGTCGGGGCGGGAATGTGCAAATCGAAGTCAGTGACAACGGCATGGGCATCGCGCCGGCCCAGCTGACGACCATTTTCGAGATGTTCGTGCGGGTGCAGCAAAACTCGACGCAGGGCAAGGGCGGTCTTGGCCTGGGATTGGCCATCGCCAACAGTCTGGCGGTGCGCCACGGTGGCCAGTTGACCGCCTATAGCGAAGGCCCCGGCAAGGGCAGTCGTTTCGTGCTCAGTCTGCCGATCGCCGCTGCGGAAAATAGTACCGAGCCGGCGCAGGCGCTTTCGTTGCGTCCGCCTACGGATGTGAATGAAACGGCGCCCACCAAGGGGCGCCCGCTGACATTGATCGTCTACGACAACCGCGATGCCGCCGATATGCTGGGCCTGGCGTTGAGTTCATTGGGCTACGACACACGCGTGGTCTACGACGGCGCCGAGGCCCTGGACACTCTGCAGGGTCTGGTGCCGGACGTCGCGCTACTGGATCTGGGCCTGCCGGGCATCAACGGCCATGAACTGGCCCGCCAGCTGCGCCGGCAGCCGAAGCTGGCGCAGACCTTTCTGGTGGCGCTGACCGGTTACGGTCAGCAGCGCGATCGCGAACAGTCGCTCGCCGCCGGTTTCGACGCCCATCTGGTCAAACCGGTCGATATTCAGGCGTTGGATGAGTTGCTGCGCGAACGTGCCGGCGGCAATCCTGACAGCGGCGACCCGAAGCGGCCGCCGCGCTCTTCGGCCGCGCCGGTGCAGTAGCGTTCGAAGGGCGCCTTGTCAGCCGGTATTGCGCATGCCGCTGGCGATGGCGTTAATGGAGCGCAGCAGCGGTTCCACCCAGCGTTCGCGCTCGGCCTGCGCGCCATTGTCAGCGCGGGTGAGTCCGAGCAGCCGCACCTGGATGTGGTTCAGCGGGTCCAGATAAGGGTCGCGACGCGCCAGCGATAGCGCCAGGGTGGGGGTCTCCTCCAGCAGGCAGCGGATGCCGGCGACCTTTTGCACCATCGCCAGGGTGCGGTCGTGTTCTTCGCGGATGCGGGTGTAAATGCGCTCGGCCAGGGTCTGGTCGTCGGCCAGCCGGGTGTATTCGCGGGCAATGTCCATTTCCGATTTGGCCAGCGACATCTGGGTGTTGCTCAACAGCGCGCGGAAGAACGGCCAGTCGCGGTACATTTGCTGCAGCGTCTGCAGATTGTTCTCACCGGCTTCGGCGTATTGAGCCAGCGCGGTGCCGATGCCGTACCACGCCGGCAGGGTATGACGCGACTGGGCCCAGCCGAACACCCAGGGGATGGCGCGGATGGAACTCTTCGAGCGATCCTTCTTCTTGCGATGGCTGGGGCGTGAACCGATGTTGAGCAGGCCGATTTCGGTGACCGGCGTGGCTTCGTAAAAATAATCCAGCAGGCCCTCGGTGCGATCAATCAGATCGCGGTAGGCCTGTTCGCCGTGGTGCGCCAGCTCACGCATGATGCGGCTGTGATCGCCGCTTTCGATCTGCTGCGGTTGTACCAGGCCGCGACTGGCCTTGAGCAGGCCGGTGAGGCCCATCGACAGTTCGTACACCGCGGTCTCTTCATTGCTGTATTTGTACGAGAGCACTTCGCCCTGCTCGGTGAATTTTATCTGTCCGTGCACGGTGCCTTCGGGTTGCGCCAGAATCGATTCGTGGGTGGGGCCGCCGCCGCGGCCCAGGGTGCCGCCGCGGCCGTGGAACAGGCGGCAGTCGATGCCGTGCCTGGCCGCGATACCCATGATCTTGATTTGCGCTTCGTAGAGATTCCAGCCGGAGGCCAGAATGCCGCCGTCCTTGCACGAGTCGGAATAGCCGAGCATGATCTCCTGCAGATTGCCCGAGGCCTGCAGCAACTCACGATACACCGGTTCATTGAGCAACTGAGTCATCACCGCTTCGACCTGGCCGAGGTCCTCGATAGTCTCGAACAGCGGGCTGATGCGGATGTGGCAATACCAGCGCCCGGCCTCGCGCCCGGCCAGGCCGCACAACGAGGCCAGCCACATCAGCTCCAGCACATGGCTGGCGCAGTGGGTCATGGAAATCACATAGGTACCAAAGGCGTTGTCGCTGATTTCCTCGCGCATGCGGGCCATCACCTCCAGCACCTGCAGCGTTTCCTGCGTCGCTTCGCTCAGTGACGCCCGATCGACGGCCGGTTTTTTATCCTTGAGCAGACAACTCAGCAAGGCCATGCGCGCCTGTTCGTCCAGCGCGCCATAGTCCGCCTGGATGCCGGCGCGGGCGCACAGTTCATGCACCGCTTCGCTGTGGCGCGTGGACTCCTGGCGCACATCGAGGTGTTGCAGGAAAAAGCCGAAGGTCTCCACCAGCCGGATCAGGTCGAGCAATTCGCCCTGGCCGATATTGGCATCGCCATGCGAGGCCAGCGAATCCTGAATCAGCCGCAGATCGGCCATGAACTCCTGTTCGCTGCGATAGCGACAGGGATAGTCTTCCAGTTTCACCGTCGCGGCGTCTTCGAGCCGCGCGCTGGTCAGGCGCAGGTTGTGGCGCAGGCGGTTGCGCATGAAATAGAGTTTGCGCCTATAGGGTTCATGGCTGAAACGGTCGGGGCGGTCGCCGGCTATCCGCGGACACTGCGCCAGTTCGCTGCGCAGATTCTCCTCGAACGCGGCGCTGGGTTTTACCAGGCGGCTGGAATAGGTCAGCTTGGCGCGCAGCGATTCGACGCGGCGCAGATACTCGCACAGGATCTCGCGCATGTGCATGCGCAGGGCGAATTCGGTGGTGGCGGGTTTGACATGGGGGTTGCCGTCGCGGTCGCCGCCGATCCAGGAGCCGAACTGCAGGATGCCGGAAACGTTCACCGGCTCCTGGCCGTAAACCCGGCGCACGGCCTTTTCCAGATAGCGATAGACGCGCGGTACCGCCTGGAACAGACACTCGCGGAAATAGAACAGGCCGTTGCGGATTTCGTCCTCGACGCTGGGCTTGTGCATCCGCACTTCGTCGGTCTGCCACAGGATCTGGATCTGGTTGCGCAGATCGCCGACGATCTCCTCGCGCTCGAGCCGGCTCAGTCGCGCGCGCTCGAGTTGTTCGGCGGTGAGGAAAATCCCGCGCAGGGTATGCATGACGGCGCGGCGCTTGGATTCGGTCGGGTGCGCGGTGAACACTGGCAGGTAGAGCGTTTTCGCCAACAGGGTGTTGAGCTGCTCGGCGCTGATGCCGTTATAGTGCAGCTCGCGCATGGTGTGGTCGAACGAGCCGCGCCACAGCGGACCGCCTTCGCGTACGGTGCGGCGGCGTTCCTTGTGCTGGAAGGATTCCTCGGCCAGATTGACCAGACTGAAATAAATATTGAATGCGCGTACCACATGGTTGACCGTCTCCGGGTCGAGTGCGGCGACGGTGCGCGCCAGGCGCGCGCGCAGCAGCGGGTTTTCCTCTTTGCGCAGCCGGATATAGCCCTTGCGCAGCGCCTCAACCGCCGCCAGTACGTCTTCGCCGGCCTGAGCGGCGATGACTTCGCCCAGCAAATTGCCGAACAGGCGTACGCGGGAGCGCAGCTCTTTATCGCGTGGAGGCGGGGGCACACAGCTCTTTACAGGCATATCCATTTGTTTCTCATGAACTTTGGTCCGACCCCGGTGGACTACCAGAGCGGCTGGCAGGTGAACGGCGCGCCATTATACCCCGAGAGGCGCGCGGCGCGAGAATGCGGGCGGGAATCCGCGTCGGGCGTGGGTGATCTGGCTCAGAAGACGGCTTCGGCCTGGACATTGCGCACGCCGCGACGGCGGCAGTCGGGGTGTTCGACAGGGTCGTCGAGCAACCGCTGATACAGCGCAAGATAGTCGTCGGCGCTGCGCGGCCAGGAAAAATCGCTCGCCATGCCCGCCCGTTGCAGCTGCGTCCACTGCTGCGACTGACCGTAGCAGCCCAGGGCGCGGTCGACGGCCGCCAGCAGCGCTTCGCCGCTCATCTCGTCGAAGACGAAGCCGTTGGCGCTGCCGGCGGCCAGGTGCTCATCAGTGGCGTCGATCACCGTATCGGCCATCCCGCCCGTGTGGCGCACGATCGGCGGCGTGCCATAGCGCAGACTGTAGATCTGATTGAGGCCGCAGGGTTCGAAGCGCGACGGCATCAGGAACAGGTCCGAACCGGCCTCCAGCAGGTGCGCCAGCTGTTCGTCGTATTCGATGCGCACGCCGATCTGTTCCGGATACTGGCGCGCCGCCGCGCGCAGGCCCTGTTCCAGCTCCGGCTGGCCGCTGCCGAGCACCACCAGTTGCAGCCGCCGCTGGATCAGTTGCGGGATCAGTTCGATCACCAGATCGAGGCCTTTCTGATCCACCAGGCGGCCGACATGGCCGAGCAGCGGAAAACCGGCGCGCTCGGGCAGACCGAAGGCCCGCTGCAAGGCCTGTTTGTTGGCGCGTTTGCGCTCCAGCGTGCGCGCGCTGTAGGTCTGCGCCAGCAGCTTGTCCTTGGCCGGGTTCCAGACGCGGTAGTCGGCGCCGTTGAGAATGCCGCTGAGCCGGTCCTGGCGGTATTGCAGCAGCCCTTCCAGCCCGCAGCCAAAGGCCGCGGTGCGGATTTCGCGCGCATAGGTGGGGCTGACGGTGTTGATCCAGTCGGCGTACACCAGCCCGCCCTTGATGAAGGAGAACTGGTCGTGGAATTCCAGGCGTTCCGACGACCACCATTCCTGCGGAAGTTTCAGCCCGGTGAAGGTGTCCCAGTCGAACAGGCCCTGATAGGCCAGATTGTGGATGGTGAACAGCGTCGCCGGGCGCTGCGCGCGACAGGCCAGCAGCGCCGGCACCAGACCGGTCTGCCAGTCGTTGCAGTGCACCAGATCGGGTCGCCAGTCGAGGCCGGCGCGGTTCATGGCGATGGCGCTGACCGCGCGCGCGAACAGCGCGAAGCGCGCGGCGTTGTCGGGCCACTCCTTGCCGGCGTCGTCCTGATAGGGGCCGCCGGGCCGGGCGAAGTGTTGCGGCGAGTCGACCAGATACAGACGCACCCGCGAGCCCGGCAGCCAGCCCTGCAACAGGCGCACCGGCGTGTGCGAGCCGGCCAGAACGATGTCGCTCTCGAGCTTGAGTTTTCCCGCCGCGCTGATCGCGGCCGGGTAGGCCGGCAGTACCAGCCGGACTTCCTGCTTGGCCGCTTTCAGGGCGCGCGGCAGACTGCCCGAAACGTCGGCCAACCCCCCGGTTTTGATCAGCGGATGGGCTTCGCTGGTGGCAAAGAGAATATTCATAACTGGTACGATGACTCGGAATACGGTAGGTTGCGGTAACGGGGAGCGAGCGTCAAGACGCCCGCTATCAGATGATCATTCGGACATTCCATGGAAGACTGTACGTTCGTTATCTTCGGGGCGACCGGTAATCTCGCCAAAATCAAGTTGCTGCCCGCGCTCTACCGGTTGGACGCGGCGGATCGGTTACCGGCCGGTCTCAGGGTGGTTGGTTTTGGGCGGCGCGACTGGGACGACGCGCGCTGGCGCCAACAGGTGCACGAATGGCTGGCCGACAAGCAGCCCGACGCGACGGTGTTGGCGCGCTTTCTCGAACGGCTGCATTTCTACCAGGGCGATCTCGGCGACGAGGCGGCGTACGGCGGCTTGAGCACCTTTCTGGCCGAGGCCCATTATTCGCCCAATCTGATTTTCTACATGGCCATCAGTCCGGCCGACTTCGGCCGCGTCAGCCGCCAGTTGGGTGCGGTCGGCTTGAGCGACGAAGACGGCGGCTGGAGCCGTCTGGTGATCGAGAAACCCTTCGGCTACGACCTGGAGAGCGCCGAGAGCCTCAACGCGCGCCTGAACCGCGACTTCCAGGAATCGCAGATCTTTCGCATCGATCATTACCTCGGCAAAGGCACCATCCAGAATGTGCTGGTGTTCCGCTTCGCCAACCTGATGCTGGAGCCGTTGTGGAACCGCAACTACATCGATCACGTGCAGATCACCCATTCGGAATCGCTCGGCACCGAGGGGCGCGCGGGCTATTACGATACCTCGGGCGCGCTGCGCGACATGATCCAGAGCCACCTGCTGCAACTGCTGACGCTGGTGGCGATGGAGCCGCCGGCCAACCTCGACGCCGAGTCGCTGCGCGACGAAAAGGTGAAGGTGTTGCGCTCCATCCGCCCGATCCATCAAAGCGCGGTCAACGCACACGCCTTTCGCGCCCAGTATGTCGGCGGACGTGTCGACGGGGCCAAAGTGCCGGGCTATCTGGAGGAGCCGGACGTGCCGCCGACCAGCGTCACCGAGACCTACGCCGCGTTCAAACTCTATATCGACAACTGGCGCTGGCGTAACGTGCCGTTCTATCTGCGCACCGGCAAGCGCATGCGCAAGAACAACTCCATGGTGTCGATCCGCTTCAAGCATCCGCCGCAGCAACTTTTTCGCGAAACGCACATCGAACGTTTGAAGCCCAACTGGATTCTGATGAACCTGCAGCCGCACGACTGCATCCGGCTGGAGATGCAGGTCAAGCAGCAGGGCTTGGAGATGCGCGCCGAGACCACGCGCCTCGACGCCAGCTACTGCGGTATCGCGCAAGCGCAGCTCGATGCCTACGAGGCCTTGCTGCTGGATGTGATCGACGGCGACCATTCGCTGTTTCTGCGCTACGACGAAGTCAGCTGGGCCTGGCGGGTGGTCGATCCGGTGCTCAAGGTGTGGTCCACCGAGCGGGATTTCATTCACACCTATCCGTCCGGCACCTGGGGTCCGAAAGAAGCCGAGCGGCTGCTGGAACGCCAGGACCAGCGCTGGCGCAACACGCTCGAAGAGGAAGGGGGCGAATAAGCCGGCGAGAACCACGCCAGCCCCATGCTGTCCATACCGATGTACCTGAGTGATGACTGACCCGACACAAACGCCCGCCTGGAAACAACTCGCCGCGCATTACCGGCAGGTCAAGAATCTGCACATGCGCGATCTGTTCGCCGCCGATGCCCAGCGCTTTGCGCGTTTTTCCCTGCGCTGCGACGATCTGTTGCTGGATTATTCGAAAAACCGCATCACCGACGAAACCCTGCCGCTGTTGTTCGCGCTGGCCGAACAGTGTGAAGTCGGCGCCTGGACGCGGCGGATGTTCAGCGGCGAGAAGATCAACGTCACCGAGGGCCGGGCGGTGCTGCACACCGCCTTGCGCAATCGCGCCAACACACCGGTTTATGTCGACGGCGAGGACGTCATGCCGGCGGTCAACGCGGTGCTGGCACAGATGCGGACATTCTGCCAACAGGTGCGGGGCGGCGAGTGGAGCGGTTTTTCCGGCAAGGCGATCACCGACGTGGTCAACATCGGCATTGGCGGTTCCGATCTTGGCCCGGTGATGGTGACCGAGGCCCTGCGGCCCTATGGCGGGCGTTTGAAAGTGCATTTTGTTTCCAACGTCGATGGCAGCCAGATCGACGACACCCTGAGCGCCCTGGATCCCGAGACCACCTTGTTTCTGGTGGCCTCGAAAACCTTCACTACCCAGGAAACCCTGATCAATGCGCACCAGGCGCGCCGCTGGCTGCTGGCCGTGGCCGGCGACGAAGCGGCGGTGGCGCGACACTTCGTCGCCCTGTCCACCAACCGCGAGGCGGTGCGCGCCTTCGGTATCGATCCGGCCAATATGTTCGTCTTCTGGGATTGGGTCGGCGGGCGCTACTCGCTGTGGTCGGCCATCGGTCTGTCGATCGCGCTGTTCATCGGCATGGACAACTTCGAACAGCTGTTGGCCGGCGCGCACGCCATGGACCGGCATTTTCTCGACACCGAACCCGAGCGCAACCTGCCGCTGGTGATGGCGCTGCTGGGCGTCTGGTATCACAATTTCTTCGCCGCGCGCACCCACGCCGTGTTGCCCTACGATCAGCACCTGCACCGGCTGCCGGCCTATCTGCAACAGGCCGACATGGAGAGCAACGGCAAGGGCGTCAGTCGCGACGGCGCGCTGCTGGCCTACAGCAGCGGGCCGGTGGTCTGGGGCGAGCCCGGCACCAACGGCCAGCACGCCTTCTACCAGCTGATCCACCAGGGCACGCACCTGATCCCCTGCGATTTCATCGCCGCGGTCAACGCCCACCACAGCCTGTCGCAACAGCAGCGGGTACTGTTCAGCAATTTCGTGGCGCAGACACAGGCACTGATGCGCGGCAAGCGCGCCGAAGAGGCGCGCGCGGAGCTGGCGGCCGAGGGGCTGTCCGGCCAGGCGCTGGAGGCGCTGCTGCCGCACAAGCTGTTCCCGGGAAACCGGCCGAGCAACGCCTTGCTCTATCCGCGGCTGACGCCGCACACCCTGGGCATGCTGGTGGCCCTGTACGAGCACAAAATCTTCGTTCAAGGCATCATCTGGAACATCAATTCCTATGATCAGTGGGGTGTCGAGCTCGGCAAGCAGTTGGCAAAAGGCATTCAAAAAGAACTAGATAGCGGAACCCCCCAGGACGAGACCGACGCTTCCACACAAGGTCTGCTGGATTTTTACCGGCAACGGGTGCAGGATTGAGCCAGCGCCGACGGAATTCTGGCGCCAGGGAAACATAATAGGGCGATTGGACCGCCAGGGAACAACCCGTCAAGGGGATGGTTATGCACGCAATCCGCGAAACGGCGGCGCCTACGGCCGCCACCCGCGCGCAGCAGGCGCGGCAGCAATTCGACCTCGGTTTGGCCTTCTATCGCAAGCAACAATGGAAGACCGCGGCGCGCCATTTCAGCGACGCCGTGCGCGAAGGCGGCCCGGAGCACAACCGGGGTAATCTGTATCTGTCGTATCAGGGACTGTGTCAGGTCTGCAGTGGCGATATCAGCGGCCTTAATTTGTGCCGCCGCGCCGCGGCGCTGGAAACCATTCACTCGCGCGTGCTGGTCAACCTGGCCTTGGCTGAAGTGAAGCTCGGCCATCGCAAACGCGCCTGCAGCGCGGTCAAACTCGGCCTTTCCATTGATCCGCGCGACCCCAATCTGCTCAGGCTGCGCGAGCGCATGGGCGTGCGTCGCACGCCGGTATTGCCGTTTCTCAAACGCGAGCATCTGCTCAACCGGTTACTGGGGCGATACACCTGGCAGCGGTTGCAGGCGACTCAATAAGCGGCGTTTTTTTCCCCGCTGGCGCTATCGGGCCGCCGACCCGGTTCGGCGGTCATCTGCACCGTCGCGGTGCAAGCGTTTCGGCTTTTCCTTGTCTATCAATAGCTAACCGATTCCCTCCCGAGACGGAGGCGGCCACAGGCCTGGAGTGTGCGCCAGGTTTTGTTCTCGGACAGCAGGGCGTACCGATGCTATTGGTTAGCATTAACATAGAGTTAGGTATCGAGAGGCGCGCCGGCGAGGCGATCGCCCGGGATCAAATGCGCCGCTGCGGTTTTTCACTTGCGCTTACCCCCCATCCAGCGTAGCTTGCGCGCCGAAGCCGGCCGGACAACCGCTGTGACCTCGTGTCAGGGAGGAAAGTCCGGGCTCCACAGGGCAGGGTGCCAGGTAACGCCTGGGGGGCGCGAGCCTACGGAAAGTGCCACAGAAAATATACCGCCGGCGCAAGCCGGTAAGGGTGAAATGGTGCGGTAAGAGCGCACCGCGCCGCTGGCAACAGCGGTGGCAGGGTAAACCCCACCTGGAGCAAGACCAAATAGGG
>JASBST010000085.1 GCA_030148775.1 Thiogranum sp. | reverse complement strand
TCGCCTTTGCCAAGGAAGGGGCGGATATCGCAATTGTCTATCTGGATGAACATGGCGACGCGCAGCGTACCCGGAGCGACGTCGAAGCCGCGGGTCGCTCCTGTCTGCTGTTGGCCGGCGATATCGGCGACGAGAATTTCTGCAAACAGGCGGTCGGGAAAACGCTGGAGACCTTCACCAGGCTGGATATTTTGGTCAACAACGCGGCGGAACAGCATCCGCAATCGGATATCACCGATATAACAGCCGAGCAGCTGCAACGGACTTTCCGTTCCAATGTGTACTCCTTGTTCTTCATGGTCCAGGCCGCGTTGCCGCATTTGGGCGACGGCGCCCGGATCATCAATACCACCTCCGTCACCGCCTATCGCGGGAGTCCCGGGCTGTTGGATTATTCCGCCACCAAGGGCGCCATCCTGGCGTTCACCCGTTCGCTGTCGCTGGCTTTGGTGGAAAAGGGAATCCGGGTCAACGCGGTGGCACCTGGGCCGATATGGATGCCGTTGATTCCGGCGAGTTTCGATGCCGAACATGTCAGCCAGTTCGGGGCCAAAACGCCGATGCAGCGGGCCGGTCAGCCGGACGAGGTGGCGCCCAGTTATGTCTTCCTGGCCGCGCAGGATTCGTCCTACATTTCGGGTCAGGTGTTGCATCCCAACGGCGGCGAAATCATCAATACCTAGATCGGCCCGGCTCTTGCTCGAATCCTGCCCCGGTCCCGCGTTTACTCCCTTCGGTGCTGTGGTTTTGCTCAAACAGGCGCTATATACTTGAGCGACTTCCCGTTTGGCACACAGAAATAAGGAGTGGAGTACTGATGCCGCCCAAGCTTACCCGCCCGAAAAAGGAGAACTACAGCGGTTTGCAGAAAGCTTCAACCGGCATTCAAGGGCTTGACGAGATAACCGCCGGCGGTCTTCCCCGCGGTCGGCCCACGCTGGTGTGTGGTGGCGCGGGTTGTGGCAAGACGTTGCTGGCAGCCGAGTTCCTGGTGCGCGGCGCGACGCAATGCGATGAGCCGGGCGTGTTCATGATGTTCGAGGAGAACGCCCACGAACTCACGCAAAACATGCGCTCTCTGGGGTTTGATCTGGACAGGCTGCAAAAGCAGAAGAAGATCGTCTTGGACTTTGTCCATATCGAGCGCAGCGAAATCGAGGAAACCGGCGATTACGATCTGGAGGGGTTATTCATCCGCCTCGGGCATGCGATCGACCGTATCGGCGCCAAGCGCGTCGTCATCGATACCCTGGAGGCGTTGTTTGCCGGGTTGCCCAATCATGCCGTTTTGCGTGCCGAGTTGCGCCGTCTGTTCCGTTGGCTCAAGGACCGTGGCATGACCGCCATCATCACCGCGGAACGTGGCGACGAAAGCCTCACGCGCTACGGCCTGGAGGAATATGTCGCCGACTGTGTCATCGTTCTCGACCATCGGATAACGGACCAGGTTTCGACCCGACGATTGCGCGTGTTGAAATATCGCGGCTCCTCGCACGGAACGAACGAGTATCCGTTCCTGATCGGCGATTTGGGGATATCCGTCCTGCCCATCACCTCGTTGGGATTGGGCCACAAAGCCCACCAGCAGCGCATTTCAACCGGCATTTCCGGGCTGGACGAAATGTTCGGCGGCAAAGGGGTCTACCGTGGAACCAGCGTGCTGGTTTCCGGCTCGCCGGGTACCGGCAAAAGTTCGATCGGCGCGAGTTTCGCCAACGCGGCCTGTCAGCGCGGTGACAGCGTGTTGCTGCTGGCGTACGAGGAATCGCAGAGCCAGATGATACGCAATATGCGCTCGATCGGTATCGATCTGGCACGTTGGCAGGAAAAGGGACTGCTGGAAATCCACGCTTCCAGGCCGACGCTGCACGGGCTGGAGCAACACCTGGTACTGATGCACGAGTTGATCGCCAGGATCAAGCCTGTGCTCGTGGTGGTGGATCCGATCAGTAATTTGACCATGGATAGTGACGACACCTTACTGAAGCCCACGTTGATGCGTCTGATAGATTTCCTGAAACGCAGCGGTGTTACCGCGGTGTTCACTTCGCTCACGTCGGATTCCGAGGCAGCCAGCGCTTCGAGCGAGGTGGGCGTGTCGTCGCTGATGGACAGTTGGATACTGGTGACCAATCTGCAGCGTAACGGCGAGCGCACACGAACACTTCAGATTTTGAAGTCCCGGGGCATGTCGCATTCGAATCAGGTGCGCGAATTCGTCTTTTCCAGCAGGGGGGTCGACCTGCTTGATGTGTATTTGGCCGACAATCAGGTGCTCACGGGGACCGCTCGTGTGGTCCAGGAGGCGCGCGACCGGGTGGCCGATGAGTTACGCCGGCGTGACCACGAACGCAGACTTGGCGAGCTGGCCAGTTACCGGCGCACGATCGAGGCGCAGATCGACGCCTTGAAGGCCGACCTCGAACGTCACGCCAACGAGGTGGAATTCTCCATAGCGCGCGACAATTTCGAGGCCGAGGGCATCGCCGCGAGATCCCGGATCGCGCGCTGGAGCGCCGCTACCGAATCAAATCGAACCAAACAGTCGCGGAAGCGCAATCGATGAAGACCAAACCGATCAAACCACCGGCCGGGTCCGTGTCCGAAGCGGCGGAATGGCAGTTGCGATTGTATGTGGCGGGACAGACCGCAAAGTCCATCGCCGCGCTCAACAACCTCAAGCAGCTTTGCGAAACCCACCTGGCGGGCCGCTATGCTATCGAGGTTATTGACCTGCTGGTCAATCCGCAGCTTGCGGCCGGCGATCAGATACTCGCGGTGCCGATGCTGGTGAGAAAATTCCCCGAGCCCATTAGAAAAATCATCGGCGACCTTTCCAACGAGGAACGGGTCCTGGTGGGACTGGATGTTCAGCCGCTGCGCCCCGGCGTTGTATGATCTCCGGCGAACCACTTGCACGACATGGGACGTCCCCGGATCAGGAGCCAGCCCAGTTCGAGTTTGTATTTCGTCTGTATGTGAGCGGTGCCACGCACTCGTCGTTGCGGGCGGTGGTGAATTCGCGGAAACTTTTCGAGCGTTACCTGAAGGGTCGCTATAAGCTGGAGATACTCAATATCGCCGAATGTGTCTCCATGGCCCGGGAGGATCAGATCGTCGCCACGCCCACGCTGGTGAAATTGCGCCCGCAACCGCTACGACGTTATATCGGGGATATTTCCCGCGTCGAGCAGCTGTTGCGCAGTCTCAACCTCGAGTCGACGGCGGAGCTGAAAAATGACGCATGAAGCGAAAACACGTCAGACCCGTGACGAGGCACAGGCCGACTATGTGATCGACTCAATGCGACGGGAAAATGCCGAGCTCCGTCTGCGCCTCGAAGAGGCCGAAGACACGCTCGAGGCCATCCGCAGAGGGGACGTCGACGCGCTGGTGGTAGGTGAGGACATCTATACGCTCGACAGCGCGAGTGCTGCCTACAACCGGTTGCGCAACGACGTTTTGGCGCAGATGGAGGACGCCGTGCTGGCGTTCGATCTGGACGACCACATCATTTTCATGAATCCCGCGGCTGAGCGGCAATATCTGAGCAGCGCATCCGACACGCTGGGGCGGTCGCGCTTCGAGCTGTATCAGGAGAGTTGGCCCGAAGACGGCAACGAGGCGCAGTCCAGGCGTTCGATGTCCGCAAGCGGAAGCTACCGGGCGCATTCCGTCCATACCCGTAAAGACGGCACTACGCTGCATGTGGAGGCTACCGTATCCCAGCTGCGCGACGCCGACGGTCAACCCGTGGGTTATCTGAGCGTCATCCGGGATATCAGCGAACGTATACAGGCGGAAGTGACACTCAGCGCGGCTACCGTGGCGCTGGCGCGGCGCGAACGACAGTTCTCGACGTTGGTGGAGAATTCGCCGGATATCATCGCGCGCCTGGATCGCCAGTCGCGTTATATTTATTTGAGCCCCGCGATCGAACGCTATACCGGTTTGCGGCCGGAAGAATACATCGGCAAGACGCCCGATGACCTGGGTATGCCGCGCTCCTACTGTCGGGTGTGGAATGAAGCGTTGCGGGAAGTGCTGTCGACCGGCGAGATCCGCCGGATCAAGTTTGAAATGGCCGCTCTGAACCAGGAAGTACGGGTATTCGACGCCAGGCTGGTTGCCGAGTTGTCCGAAGACGAGGCGGTGGAGTCGGTGTTGTGTATCTCCTCCGACGTCACCGAACAGGAACGCAGCATCGCGGCGTTGCGCGAAAGCGAGGCGAGGCTGCAGTTCACCCTCGACTCGGCGCAGGTGGGAGACTGGGATCTGGATCTGGAGACCGGCCTGGCTACGCATTCGCTGCGCCATGACCGGTGTTTCGGTTACACCGAACCGGTTCATCCCTGGAGCCTGGAGGTCATGCTTGCGCACGTTCATCCGGACGACCGGCCTCGCGTGGAAAAGTCGTTCAGGCGCAGCCGGGACAGCGGCGAGGACTGGCATTTTGAATGCCGGGTTATCTGGCCTGACGGGACACTGCATTGGATCGAGGCCCATGCCAGTATTCTTCATGAAGCGGGCAAGCCGCAGCGTATGTTGGGAATTGTTGTCGATTCCACTTCCAGAAAACAGGCCGAAGAGGCGCTGCGGGACGCCGACAGACGCAAGGACGAATTTCTGGCGACACTCGCCCATGAGCTTCGCAATCCTCTGGCACCGATTCGCAACGCGCTGCAGATCATGCGCCTGTCACGCGAAGGCGAGGTGCAGGAAAACGCCCGTACCATTATCGAGCGCCAGCTCTCGCAAATGGTCCATCTGGTGGACGACCTGATGGACGTCAGCCGTATCAGTCGCGGTAAAGTCGAGCTGCGCAAGGAACTGGTCGATGTCTCTGTCGCCATTCAGGCGGCGATCGAAACCAGCCGCCCGTTGATCGACAGCTGTCGGCATAGCGTCAATGTGTCGTTGCCGCCGGAAGGCGAGCTGATGGTCAACGCCGATGTGACCCGCTTGACCCAGATCATCGCCAACTTGCTGAACAACGCGGCCAAGTACACCACCGACGGGGGCAGTATCGATATCGCCGCGGTCGCCGACGGCAACGACGCGGTGATTTCGGTGCAGGACTCGGGCATTGGTATTCCGCCCAAAATGCTGCCGCGCGTTTTCGACATGTTCGCCAAGGTGGATCGAAATCTGGAACGCTCACAAGGTGGCCTCGGCATCGGGCTGGCGCTGGTGAAACGTCTGGTGGAGATGCACGGCGGCCGGGTGGAGGCCCATAGCGACGGGCAGGGCCGCGGTTGCCGCTTCACCGTGCGCCTCCCGCGGGTCGCGGGTGGACAGCAGCGCGCGGGCGCTGGTGTCGAGATGTACCCGTTGCAGCGCGAAACAGCCGCGGAATACCGCATCCTGGTGGTGGACGACAATCTGGACAGCGCGGACAGTCTGGCGCAGGTGCTGCAATTGCTCGGTTACGAGACCGCGGTGGTGAACGACGGTCTGGAGGCGGTACGCCTGGCGCGGAGCTGGAGTCCGCGGGTGGCGATACTGGATATCGGCCTGCCGGGCATCAGCGGGCACGAAGCCGCGCGGCGCATACGACAGCTGCCGGAGGGGGAAAAAATCTTGATGATAGCGCTGAGCGGCTGGGGGCAGGGCGAGGACCGGCGCAAATCGAAACACGCGGGATTTGACCACCATTTCGTCAAGCCGTTGGATATCGCCCGGCTAAACAAACTGTTGGCCCGGTTTCGGGACACCTGCTGAGTCGTCCGCCCTAGCCGTAACGGCCGGTTATGTATTCCTCGGTGGCGGTTTCCCGGGGTTTGGTGAAGATGTTCTCGCTGGTATCGAATTCGATCAGCTTGCCGAGGTAAAGAAAGGCGGTATAGTCGGACACCCGCGCCGCCTGCTGCATGTTGTGGGTCACGATGGCGATGGTGTAGTCGGCTTTGAGCTCGTCGATAAGCTCTTCGATCATGGCGGTGGATATCGGGTCCAGCGCCGAGGCCGGTTCATCGAGCAACAGCACTTCCGGTTTCACCGCCACCGCGCGGGCGATACACAGGCGCTGCTGCTGTCCTCCGGACAGTTGTGTCCCCTCCTGACGCAGCTTGTCTTTGACCTCGCCCCAAAGCCCCGCCTTGTCCAATGCCCATTCCACCCATTCATCCATTCTGCGGCGTGGCAGCTTCTCGTAGAGCGATACACCGAAGGCGATATTGTCGTAAATGGACATGGGAAAGGGTGTCGGCTTTTGAAATACCATGCCGATTTTGGCCCGCAATCGATTGAGATTGTAGCGACGCTCCAGAATGTTTTCGCCATCGAGCCATACTTCGCCGCGGGCGGCCTGGTCCGGATATAACTCGTAAATGCGATTGAAGGTGCGCAGCAGCGTGGATTTACCGCACCCCGAGGGACCGATGAAGGCTGTCACCCGGTTCGCGGGTATCTCCAGGCTGATGCCGTGCAACGCCTGAAAGCGGCCATAGAAGAAATCCAGATCCTTTACCCTGACCTTGCCGGCACGAGCCGCGGGTGCGGTCATCTCGGTTACGGCAGCGGCAGGCTGTGCCGGTCCCTGTTCCGATTCTGTTGTCTGACGGTACATAGTATCCATAATCGCTCTCAGTAACGGGACATACGCGTGCGCAAAAAGCTGCGCGCGACAATATTGAGTATCAGAATGCTGAAGGTGATGATGAGCGCACCGGCCCAGGCCAGGTGCTGCCAGTCGTCGTAAGGGCTCATGGCGAACTGAAAAATCACCACCGGAAGATTGGCGATCGGTTGTCCCAGCCGGGTGCTCCAGAACTGGTTGTTCAGGGCGGTGAACAGCAGCGGCGCGGTTTCGCCGCTGATCCGCGCCACCGCGAGCAGAATGCCGGTCAGGATGCCGGGTCGGGCCGCCCGATAGACGATGTGGGTGATGATTTTCCACTGCGGGGCGCCGAGCGCGGCGGCGGCTTCGCGCATCGTGTCGGAGACCAGCCGCAGCATGTCTTCGCTGGTGCGCACCACGATCGGAATCACGATCAGGGCCAGGGCGACGGCGCCGGCATAAGCCGAGAAATGCCCCACGCGCCGCACCAGGATCTCATAGACGAAGACGCCAATGACGATGGAGGGCGCGCTCAGCAACACATCGTTGACAAAGCGCACCAGCGCGGCCAGCTTCGAGTTGCGTCCGAATTCCGACAAATAGGTGCCGGCAAGTACACCTATCGGCGCGCCGATCAGTATCCCGCCCGCGGTGAGAATCAGACTGCCGACAATGGCGTTGGCCAGGCCGCCCTGGCCGCCTGGCGGGGGGGTATTTTCGGTAAAGGTGATCAGTTCGAGATAGGGCAGACCATTGGACACCAGGGTCCAGAGTATCCAGAGCAGAAACGACAGCGCCAGGGCGGTGGCGGCAAGCGACAGACCCAGGCTGAACAGATTGATGAGACGTCGTCTTTGATAAAGCGTCATAAGCGAGTTGTCAGATTCGGCCGCCGATTCTCCCCAGCAATAAACGCGCGCCGGCGAGAACGACAAATGTAATGGTGAACAGAATCAATCCCAGGGCCAGCAGCGAGGACGTATAGACGTCGCCGACCGCCTCGTTGAATTCGTTGGCAAGCGCCGAGGAGATGGTGTTCCCCGGCATGAACAGCGATGTGCTGATCCGCTGCGCGTTGCCGATAACGAACGTCACCGCCATCGTCTCGCCCAGAGCCCTTCCCAGGCCGAGCATGATGCCGCCGAGCGCGCCGGTGCGGGTATAGGGCACGACCACGTAACGTACCACCTCCCAGGTGGTGGCGCCCAGACCGTAGGCGGATTCGCGCAATTCTGTCGGTACCGTGGCGAACACATCCCGCATCACCGCGGTGATAAACGGCACCACCATGATGGCCAGGATCAGGCCGGCCGACAACATGCCGATACCCATCGGCGGTCCCTGAAACAGCGCGCCCACATACGGCAGCGGCCCCAGGTATGTCTGCATCCAGGGCTGAAGGTGCTCGGCGAACCAGGGGGCGAAGACGAACAGGCCCCACATTCCGTAGATAATGCTCGGTACCGCCGCCAGCAGCTCCACCGCGGTGCCGATGGGCCTTTTCAGCCAGCCGGGGGCTACTTCGGTGATAAACAGCGCCACGCCAAAACTGATCGGTATGCCGAGCAACATGGCGATAAGTGCGGTCACCAGGGTGCCATAGATCGGGGCGGCGGCGCCGAAGGTTTCCGTGACCGGGTTCCAGTCGGTACTGCTGACAAAGCCCACGCCGAATTTGTGCAGCGCCAGGCTCGCGCCGACGGCGAGCGAAAGGACGATCGCCAGTACCAGCGCGAAGACCGCGGCGCCGGAGAACGCGGTGGCGCCACGGAATAAATGGTCACGCACCACGTCGCCTTCGACCGACGACGTGGTGGTGGGGTTGCCGGTCGTCTGCAGACCGGCTTCGTCTCGCTGACTCGAAATCAGCATCCGACCGATAGCCGCTCTTTCAGTCCGCCCGGTAGCATTACATCGCGCCGGTCAGAGGTTTGCCGTTTGGCCCTTTGATATGGCTGTGCCAGGTCTGCTCGACCAGCTTGACCACATTGGCCGGCATGGGTACATAGTCAAGCTTGCTGGCCATGTCACTGCCGTTTTTGTAGGCCCAGTCGAAAAAGGCCAGCACTTGTTTGCCGACCGCGGGTTTGTTCTGCCGGGTGTGCAGCAGAATAAAGGTGGCACCCGTGATCGGCCAGCTTTTCGCTCCCGGCTGATCGGTCAGGACCATATAGAAGCCCGGTGCGTGCGCCCAGTCGGCATTGGCGGCCGCGGCCTGGAACGATTCGCTGTTCGGATCGACGAACTGGCCCGCGGCGTTTTTCAACTTTGCGTGCGCCATCTTGTTCTGCAGCGCATAGGCGTACTCGACGTAGCCGATGGCACCGTTGATGCGGCCGACATAGGAAGCCACGCCTTCGTTGCCTTTCCCGCCTATACCCACCGGCCAGGCGACCGATTTGTTGTTACCCACTTTTTTGCGCCAGGCCGGACTTACCTTGGAAAGGTAGTTGGTATAGATCCAGGTGGTTCCGGAGCCGTCCGAGCGGTGCACCACGGTGATGGCCTTCGCCGGCAGCTTCAGTCCGGGGTTCAGCGCGGTGATAGCCGGATCATTCCACGTCTTGATTTTACCCAGATAGATGTCGGCGAGCATTTCGGGCGTGAGCTTGAGTTCGCCCGCCTTGACGCCGGAGACGTTGACCACCGGCACCACGCCGCCCATGACCGTCGGGAACTGCATCAGCTGATGTTTTTTCAGCTCCCGCGGTTGCAGCGGCGCGTCGGAGGCGCCAAAGTCGACGGTGTTGGCCTCGATTTGCTTGATACCTCCGCCGGAGCCAATGGACTGGTAGTTGAGTTTGACACCGGTATGGGCCTCGTAGGCCTGGGCCCACTTGTCATATACGGGATAGGGGAAGGTAGCGCCGGCACCCGATATCTCCTTGGCCGCGGCGATGGCGGCGCCGCCCTGGAGAAGGCCGATCAGCGATAAACCGATGGCGAGTTTACGCGCATACTGACCACCACTTGAGAATATCTTCATCTTTGGTTCCTCTCGATAAACTGTGTAACGGTTGTACTACGGAGTTTGTGCTGCTGCGTTCGGCTTCGCGGCGCGTCTAATCGGAACGCCCGATCGGGCATAAGTTCCGGCGAGCTCGGACGAACGCGTACATGGACATCAAAACTTCATTTGCGACCACAAACCGACTTCGTCATAGGTGCCGTCGTTGATACCGCCTATGGTTCCATTGGTGGTGCTGAGGGTGCCGTTCTCCACCTTCTCGTGTTTATACACCAGGGCGATATCGACGTTTTTGTAAGCCGCATAGGAAACGCCGACGTCATAGTAGTCGTCCTGCAGGCTGGGTTGGGTGTCTTTGTTGGGTTTGGCATGATCGTAACGCGCAAACAACGAAACTTTCGCCATTGGAGATACCGAACCCCAAAGTGAATAACCGTCGGCTTTGTCGCTGGGGTTGCCGCTGAGCACCGCATTGTTGGCCGCGGTCTTCCAGTTTTCGGCGGTGAAGTATTCCGCACCGAGACGGAAACCGGGGGTCACGTAAGCGGCCACGGCATCCCATCGGCTGACGCTGCGGGTGGAGGGGCCTGTCTGTGTATCCTGTCCGAGTTTGCCGCTGTAGTAATCCCCGGCCAGGTGCAAGCCTTCTATCGGCTCGATGCCGACGCGACCGGAAAAATCCAGGCTCTTGGAACGCGACGGATTCTTGTAGCCATTGCCGTTGATGGCCGAGGCCGAATAGTCCAGCATGCCGTCGAGCAATTTGCCACCGACGTGCAGGCCCCAGTCGGCCGAGGTGCCGAACTTCAACCGGTCGATCAGCGTGTTCTCCACGTAACGATAGCCGTACAGGTGTTCCACATAGGGCACCCACGGAAGATCGGACGAACCGGCGCGCACAACTGCGGCGTCGGACAGTTTCGCCTGCAGATAAGCCTTTTTGACGAACAGCTGGGTTTCGCCGTCGTTGCCCTCGTAGTTGAAGTCGGTGGTCAGGTTGGCCGACCAGATATCGTTGAAGCTGTGATCGATGCCCAGATAAAAGCGTTTGACGTCGACGCCGATGCCGCTGGGATCGGTTTTGCTGTTGTCGGTTTCCTGACTGATATGGGTGAGGTCGATATAGGTCTTGCCACCGACTTTGGTGTTATCGGCCCAGCTGCCCGCGGCGCCGGTGTAAGCCTGAGCGCTCATACCGATCAGGCTGAAAGAGACCGCAAGCGCGGTTCCGGAAAGGGTCATACGCATGTACTGTTTCCTCGTGTCTCGATGAGGGGGGGAACCAGGCGAACCTGGATGTTTGCCGCCGCCGAAGGCAGCCTTCGCTGGCAGCGGACGCGGGGAGACTACAATTGTTATATGACAAGATTGTGACTAAACAAATTCTTGAATGTTATTATTTTTTATACAGTTATGTGATGTTTTCATCGAGATGTCGGGTGCGGCGCCGAACCCTGGGCCAAGCTTTCGGTAAGTCGTTACCGCGGCTGGACCGCGCCCCGTCGGCGCGGGGTGCGATCCAGGGGCGGCTTATTTCAAGCCCATGCAATTGGCGTAATAGGTGACACTGGCCGGCCAGTCCGAGAAGATTCCACGTACGCGTACCTGACGCGCGAGCACATCCAGCACTTCATACATGTCGCTGTCCTTTTTGACCGCTACCGATTCCGGGTCGAACTGATAGTACCAGCCGGCGGAACCGGCGCCGTGGCGCAGATCGGAGCGTTCAAACGTCCAGGTGATAATCGCCAGGCCCGCCCGCTGGATATCGCGTGCGTAGTCGGACGGTACGATTTTCTGTTCGGTATTGATCGTCAACAGCGCCCACAGCGGCGGCGCGATGATGCGTACACCGGTTTTTCTGAGTTGGCGCAGCTCGTCGAGGTTCAGGCGCGGTGTCGGCGGCGATGTGGTCGGGTCAATGTCGTCCAGGTATACCGCCTGCCGGCCGAACTCCGGTTCGTGTTCAATCCAGTAGCGGATATCGTCGAGATTGAACGACTGGACCCAGACGTTCTTCGGGTCGACCTTGGCATCGCGCAGTTCCTCGATCATTTTCTGCGCATAATTCGCCTGGCTGCCATAGACAGCGGCAATCCGATCGGGGTCGTCGCCCTTGAGCTCAGGGGTGAACTTCACGCCCAGTTTCTTGTTCAGCGCTAGACTTTCGCGAAAGGACATGAGCTCTCCCCGATGAGTATAGAGGTCCGTGCGCCAGGAGGCGGTTCCGCCGAGGTAGCCTTCCGGCGTCGTCGCTGCGGGATCGCTCGCGTCCATTTTGCCTTTTAACGTCTTGAACTGCGCCAGGCTGAGGTCACTGGTGCAGCAACGTGCGGGCGGATTCTGGCCAGGTCCCGACCAGGGCACGCTGCACAGATCGTTCAAGGGTGTGGCGACAATGTTTGTGGTGGTGTGCAGGTCGCATTCGCTATGGCGACAGACCAACTCGCCGTCTCTGGTGAACGTGACATCGCATTCGACGATGCCGGCGCCCATGCGCGCGGCGGCTTCGTAGGACGCTTTCGTATGCTCCGGGAATTGCAATGCCGCGCCCCGATGTCCGATGGAAAAATCGGTGCGATAAAAAGGGCCGTTCTCGCATTGCAACAGTTTGTTTTTCAACTTTCCGTCATCCATGCCCTGTACCAAGTAGAATGGACGTGGACCCAATTGTATGCTTTGCCGGTCATGTTGGTGCCCGGCTTGCGTCGACTGATCATCGGCGCCGACCGCACTCGTTCCCGCCAGGATGACAAGCGCAGTAAACAGCTGTCTGTACATTGAATATGCTCCTCTTTGTATACGTAATTTCGTAGTGATACCTGCCAAAACGACGCTAGGGGACTTGCATGACCGTGGTTTGTCGGCAAGGTGAAGAATTAGTTACTAGTCGATCGCGAGTAGCTGGCGGACTGGAATAATTTTGTAGCTCAACGTAGGCGACAGCCTACGTGGCGGTCGGCGTAGTCTCATACTGTCGGTGGTTTTCCCTGGGCTAAACTTAACGTACACGGAAAAACGGTTTTTATTACACAGCTCTTACAGGAGATCGACGCGAATGGAACACAGGTTGCGAAAGAGGCGAAAGGTCGCCATTACCGCGTTTTTGAAGGACGCATACGGCCAGGTCATGCCGGTCACCATTCGGGATGTCAGCGACGACGGTGCCTACCTCGAGTTGGACGGGCACCAATTCAAGCGCTCGGCGCGCGTGGATTTCGAATACGTCGTCAACGACAGAAAGACCTCTCGCGTGGTGGCATTGCGGGCATTCGTGGTGCATGTCCTGAACAACGGGATCGGCGTCATGTTCATGTCGAAATCTGAAGCTGCACTTTATTGATCATTATTTATACGTAACTTAGAAAAAAAATGCCTGTTGAGCGGTGAAAGTGTGCCTGTACGCAAAACAACGTAGGCCAATAAAAATAAATAAAAACAACTAGATGCTACAATTCTTAAAGAAATCTTAACTTTGGGCGTTACAATTTCCAAACCTGGAATGTAGGAATCATCCTATATTTTTGGACTGTAAACAGGAAAGGAAAGGAAAGGGAATAGGCAGATGTCTTTCCATAATAACACACAAGAATTTTCACATCGTTTTGGCAGCGGACATTCGTCCGTTGGGCTGGCTCTAGTACCGTACTTCTCTTTTCCGTGGGTTGGCGACCCTATGTCGGAGACGAACCGCTGCGCCGGTAACGGCGCGGGTATCCGACTGGCACAGGACAGTCGTCATTTGCCGAACGACCGGATCACTTAGGAACTGATCGTGAACATATTTAAACGCATGTCTGTGAAAGCAAAAATTATGGGGTGCTCGGGAACCCTTCTGGTGCTGATGGGCGGTTGCTCGTTCTACGCTTACTAGGCCGTCAGCAGCATTGGCAAGGAGATCGCCGCCATTGCCGAGAAGAACATGCCGATCACGGAAAAACTGACGGCGGCGACCGTCGGGCAACTGGAACAGGCGGTTCTGTTCGAACGCGCACTGCGTTATGGCCTGCAGATCCCGCACGATTCCACCGCCAGCGACCACTTCCAGAAGACCACGGCGGCGTTTCACTCCAAGACGCGCTATGTTGAAAGCAGACTGGATGAGACCAGGGCATTAACGCTGTCGGGTGACGATTCGGTCGAGAAAGGTACAAAGTTCGCCTCGGTTGTGAACTCGCTGACCTCGATTGCCGCGGAACATAAAAGCTATGTGGAGCACGCCGGACAGGTGTTAAGCCGCGTCGCCCAGGGCGAGTTTGACATCGGCTCTCATGAGCTGGAACAGATCGAACAGGAAGAGAGCGATCTGGACAATGAGATGGAAAGCCTGTTGCTGGAGATAGAGCATTTCACCAAGGGCGCGGCCGAGGATTCGGAGGCGCACGAAATTGCGATCGCCAAGACATTGAGCATCATCGCGCTTATCAGCCTGATCACCGGGCTGTCGTTGAGCATCATCGTATCCAACTTCATCGTCAGCGCCATTCGCAAAGCGACCGTTACCGCCTCGGGCGATCTGACCCAGTCCATCGAAGTGGACAGCGACGACGAGATCGGCGAGCTGCTGAGCGCAATGAACGGCATGCGCCTGAAATTGCTGGGTATGCTGGAAAAAATCAGCGGAACCACGGAACAGCTCTCGGCGGCTTCCGAGGAAATGTCGGCGATTACCGCGCAGACCGGACGCATCATCGAACAGCAGCGTTCGGAAACCGAGCAGGTGGCCACGGCCATGAACGAGATGACCGCCACGGTGCAGGAGGTGACGCAGAATATCAACCATACTGCCGGCGCCGCCAGCGAAGCCAATGAGCATGCAATCAACGGTCGCCGCGTGGTCGAAAAATCGGTGGCGGAAATCAATCAGCTGGCCGAACAGATCGAGCAGGCCTCCGTCACGGTGCACGAGCTCGAGCAACAGAGCGAGGGTATCAACGCCGTTCTGGACGTCATCAAGAGTGTGGCCGAGCAGACCAATCTGCTGGCGCTCAACGCCGCCATCGAGGCGGCGCGCGCCGGGGACCAGGGTCGTGGGTTCGCGGTTGTCGCCGACGAGGTGCGCACGCTCGCCGGACGTACCCAGGAATCCACCGAAGAGATCAACCTGATGATCGAGAAACTGCAGTCCGGATCGCAGCGCGCGGTGCAGGTGATGGAGCAGAGCCGCGAGAAGGCGCGTTCCGTGGTCAGCAACGCCGCCGAATCGGGGCATGCGCTGTCGACGATCGCCGAGGCGGTGGCCAAGATCGATGATATGAGCACCCAGATCGCGAGTGCGTCCGAGGAACAGAGCGCCGTCTCGGAAGAGATCAACCGCAATATCGTCAAGATCAATGAAATGGCGACGGAAACCGCCAGTGGCGCCGAGCAGACCTCCGTGGCCAGCCAGGATCTGGCGCGTATGGCAACGGAGCTGCAAGGTATTGTGAGTCAGTTCAACCGCTGAGCGGCATAGGTTAAACAGCGAGGGGGAGTGTTTGTTCCCGCCGTCACACTGGGGTGACGGCGGGCCCGCTATCGGCGGACCGTTTCGGTCCCGGCGCGCGGTAGAATCAGTTGCGCCACGGTGCCGCTGGCGGACGTGCGGCGCAGACTGGCCTGCCATTCATAGGTTTGCGCGATACCGCGCACAATAGCGAGCCCGAGCCCGCTGCCGCCGGACTGCGGCGCACGCACGAAGGGTTCGAACAGGTGCGTAGTGTTACCGCCGTCCAACGTCTTTCCCCGATCCAGAACCTCCAACCTGATCTGTTTCGCGTCCTGTTGCAATCGCACCTCCACCGGCGCGCCGCCGTGAGCGAAGGCGTTCTCCAGAAAATTCGTCAGAATGCGTTTGAACGCCAGCGCGTTGACCGGGTGGGAGCACGCCTGCACCGTATCGGCCCGCACCTTGTGGCCGCTACGGCGGAAACGCTCGACGACTTCCATGACCAGGGGCTTCAACGCCGCCGGTTCGACTTTTTCGTTGCTGACTTCGCGGGCGATATCCAGCAGTTGAGAGATGAGTATCTGCATCTCCTCCAGATCCTGTTCGATCGCGTCCAACCGCTGTGCATCCGCCTTGCCCCGCATCAGTTCGAGTTGCAGCCGGATACGCGCCATCGGTGTGCGCAGGTCGTGGGAAATTCCGGCCAGCAGCGTCGTGCGGCTGTCGAGCAGGTCGCGCACCCGGACCGCCATGCGGTTGAACCCCTGCGCCAGAGTGGCCAGCTCCCGCGGACCGGATTCCGGCAGCGGCGCCGGCAACGCGCCGTGGCTGACCTCGCGGGTGGCCTGCGCCATGGCGACGAGCGGCGCGGTCAGCCGGCGCGAAACCAGTACGGTCGTGACCACCGTGATGGACAGCGCCGAGAGCGTCAGTAACAGCAAGGTGAGCGGCGGATGGGTGCCGATGCGTTGGCGCGGAAAGCTCAGCCGCAGCCACTGGCCGGCGAAGTTGAGGTCCACCCAATAGGTCGGTGGATTCTCGCCGTTGGACTGTATGCGGGTTTTTTGTCGCAGGTAGTCGCTGAGCGCCGATTCGAGCTTGATGATGTAGGGAAGATAGCTGGTTTTGCCCGCGCGCGGACCGTCGCTGACTTCGAGCATCAGGTTCTGCCGCTCTTCGAGTTCGCGGATGAAATCGGGCCTTGTCCCGGGGGGCAGTTCCACATAGGTTTTGGCGGACAAAACCATCAGCGCCGCCAGGTCGTTGACCGAGCTGCGCAAGACCGGGTAGAACACCAGATAGCCGGTCACCGCCAGGGTGGCGATCTGCACCAGCAGCAGCGTGACCAGAAACAGCCGCGCGGTCTGCCAGTACAGGCTGGTGGTCGCGGCGGGGGGGC
>JASBST010000084.1 GCA_030148775.1 Thiogranum sp. | reverse complement strand
GATGCCGGCGGCGAGCCGGTGCTGATGCGGGGCCGTGGTCTGTCCGGGTTCTGATATCTGTAGTAATGCCATAAAAAACTATCGATGGGTTCCATTGCGAGCCCTAACCCAGCTCGTCTTCCAAATCCGCTTCGAGGTCGCGGACTTCGTTTTGCAACCGGGTGAAGTACTGCATCCGCAGGACACAGTTTCGCGCCGCCGCCAGGTCATCGCGCTCATCGAGCGCCTCGGCCAGGTCGGATTCCAGCGAGCGGTACTGATCGCGCACCTCACGCGCCAGGCGATCGAGCTCGGCCGGCGGATCGCTTTGTTGCCGGACTTCACCCAGCGCTTCGCGCAATTCCATCTGCTGCATGAGAAACGCCGGGTCCTGATGCGTGCTCTGCTCGTCCTCGATGCGCTGACCGCGCAAGGCCAGCAAATAGCGTCCGCGCTGCAGCGGATCTTTTAGGGTCGCGTAGGCCTCGTTGATCTGCGCGGCCTGCTGCATCGACACACGCCGCGCCTGATCGCTGTCACTGGCGAAGCGATCCGGGTGCACGCGCCGCTGCAGCTCGCGGTAACGACTGTCGAGTTCGGTGCGCTCCAGGCGATAACGCTGGGGCAACGCAAACAGCTCGAAATGATTCTGCGTCAGTGTAGACGACATGTTCAATTACACTTGTATCCACGCACCGGTCACACAAGCGGCGGCCGGCGTTTTTTATCCGTATCGCAAAATTCGCCGGGAACGGCGTTCAGACGTTGAAGCTCTCGCCGCAACCGCATTCGTCCTTGACGTTGGGGTTGTTGAACTTGAACCCCTCGTTCAGGCCTTCCCTGGTGAAATCCAGTTCGGTACCGTCGAGATAGACCAGACTTTTCGGGTCCACCACGACTTTGACTCCGTGGGCCTCGAATACCTGGTCGTTCTCCTCGATGGCGTCGACGAACTCCAGCACATAGGCCATCCCCGAGCAGCCGGAGGTACGCACACCCAGGCGCAGACCGACACCGCTGCCGCGCTGGTCGAGAAAATTGCGCACGCGCTGCGCCGCTGTTTCGGTCAATGTGATCGCCATACCAGCGCCCTCAGTGCGCCGCCCACTGGACGCTGTTGAGATCGATGCCGTCTTTGTACATCTCCCACAACGGCGACAGATCGCGCAATTTGTCAATCTTGCTCTTGACCAGCTCGATGGTGTACTCGATTTCCTCTGCGCTGGTGAAACGCCCGATGGTAAAGCGGATCGAGCTGTGCGCCAGTTCGTCGTTGCGCCCCAGCGCCCGCAACACATAGGACGGCTCCAGGCTGGCGCTGGTGCAGGCCGAGCCCGAGGAGACGGCGAGATCCTTCAGCGCCATGATCAGGCTTTCGCCTTCGACGAAGTTGAAACTGATGTTCAAATTGCCGGCGATGCGGTGGTCGAGGTCGCCGTTGATATAGACCTCCTCGATATCCTTGAAGCCTTCCACCAGCCGGTCGCGTAATTTAAGAATACGTGCATTGTCGGCCGCCATCTCTTCCCTGGCCAGGCGGAACGCCTCGCCCATACCGACGATCTGATGGGTGGCCAGGGTGCCGGAGCGCAGACCGCGCTCGTGACCGCCGCCGTGCATCTGCGCTTCGAGACGCACGCGCGGTTTGCGTCGCACATAAAGCGCGCCGATACCCTTGGGACCGTAGATCTTGTGGGCCGAAAACGACATCAGATCGACTTTCATCTTCTGCAGGTCGATCTCGATCTTGACGGCGCTCTGCGCGGCATCGACGTGGAAAACGATTTTTCGCTTGCGGCAGATTTCGCCGATGGCGGCGATATCCTGGATGACGCCGACTTCGTTGTTGACATGCATCACGCTGACCACAATGGTGTCGTCGCGCAGTGCCTGCTGGAATTTCTCCAGATCGAGCAGGCCGCTGGGTTCCGGTTCCAGGTAAGTGACTTCGAATCCTTCACGCTCGAGTTGGCGACAGGAGTCCAGCACCGCCTTGTGTTCGGTTTTCAGGGTGACGATGTGTTTACCCTGCTTGTGGTAAAAGTGCGCCGCGCCTTTGATCGCCAGATTGTCGGATTCGGTCGCGCCGCTGGTCCAGATGATCTCCTTCGGATCGGCGTTGATCAGCGCCGCCACGTCGGCGCGCGCCTGTTCCACGGCCTCGTCGGCGTGCCAGCCGAACACGTGTGAACGCGAAGCCGGATTGCCGAACTCGCCGGAGGGCGTGAGAAAAGCGCACATTTTTTCCGCAACCCGCGGGTCGACCGGCGTGGTCGCCGAATAATCGAGATAGATCGGTGTTTTTACAGTCATGTCCTAGTACACCCGTGTCAGTTTCTAGCAGTGTTCACCAGCCGGCCACCTGGGCGGCCTTGTTCAACCATTCGATTTTTTCCGCCAGCACCGCCAACAGCCTGTCGATGTCGGCTTGCGTATTGTCGCCACCCAGGCTGACCCGCACCGCGCCGCGCGACAGCTGCGCATCCACACCCATCGCCAGCAGTACGTGGCTGGGTTCGCTGCTGCCGCTGGCGCAGGCCGAGCCGCTGGATACCGCGATACCCGCCTTGTCCAGCTGCATCAGCAGCGTTTCACCGTCCAATCCGGCGACGGCGAACTGCAAGGTGTTGGGCAGGCGCGGCGCATTTTCGGCGAATACCGTAACCTGGCGATGGCGCTTGAGCCCGGTCTGCAGCTGATCGCGCAAACGACGTAACCGCGTCTGTTCCTCCAGTCGCTCGGCGGCCAGTTCGGCGGCGAGACCAAAACCGACGATGGCGGCGATGTTTTCGGTGCCGGCACGCAAACCGCCTTCCTGGGCGCCGCCGCGCAGCAGCGGCGCGATTTCCAGTGACTTGTCGAAAATCAGCGCGCCGGCGCCCTTGGGGCCGTAGATTTTGTGCGCCGAGAGCGTCATCAGCTGCACGCCGCAGGCATCGAAATCGAGTGCCAGTTTGCCCGCGGCCTGGACCGCGTCGGTATGCATCACCACTCCCGCGGCACGGGCACGCCCGGCCAGTTCAGCCACCGGCTGTACAACGCCGGTTTCATTATTTGCCAGCATCACCGAGGCCAGGCGCGTCCCGGGCCGCAACGCTGCGGCGAACGCGTCGGTCGTTATCCGGCCGTCGTTGTCGGCGCCAATTAAATCGAGCGACCAGCCGGCGAGCTTTTGCAACGCCCGCGCAGGCTCCAGCACCGACGGATGTTCAATGGCGCTGACCGCCAGACGCCCGCCCGAGCGGTCCGCGCACAGGGCGCGCAGTGCCAGGTTATTGGCCTCGGTGCCGCCGCTGGTAAACACCACTTGCGTTGGTTGAACCTTGACCAGCGCCGCGACCTGGAGGCGCGCCTGCTCCAGCTGCGCGCGTGCGGCACGCCCGAACTGATGGCTGCTGGAAGGATTGCCGGGCATGCCCGCCAAAGTCTCGCTCATCGCCGCGAGCACCCTGGGGTCCAGCGGTGTTCCGGCATTGTGATCCAGATACACTCTCACCGAAGGCCACCCGCGCAATCAGAAAGCGTCTACGATATGGCTGCCCGCCCGGGGCGGTATCGCGACCTGGACGTCCTTGGCAACCGTCTCCCGCGCGCTTTTCCCGGCTTTGCCCTGCTCGACCAGATCGCCCAACGTGATGTCGTTGAGAAAGCTGTAGATCTGTTCGCTCAACTCCGCCCACAATTCGTGGGTCAGGCAGCGCTTGCCGTCCTGGCAATCGCCGCGTCCGCCGCAACGCGTGGCGTCGACACTCTCGTCCACCGCCGTCACCACCTCCGCCACGGCGATCTCGGCGGCCGTACGGCCGAGCGAATAGCCGCCGCCGGGTCCGCGCGTGCTGACCACCAGGCCATGCTTGCGCAGGCGGGTAAACAATTGCTCGAGGTATGAGAGGGAAATCCCCTGGCGCTCGGAAATGCCCGCCAAAGTGACCGGACCTTCATGCACGTGCAACGCCAGATCGAGCATCGCCGTGACCGCATAGCGGCCTTTACTGGTCAGTCTCATCCGAACCCGCCTTGCCTCAAGCCTTTCAATATCGTGACTAAAATGCCATACCCGAGTAAAACAGTCAAGAATTATCCCGCCCCGCTGCCCGGTCGGTCTCGTCCGTCTCGGGGTTTTCACCGACATTTTCAAGGGGTTCCGGCGTGCAGTGGGTATCCAGCTCGCAGGCGCCCAGATCCGGCAACTGCAGATCGGCCACCTCGGCGCCAAGACTCTTCAGTCCGCGGCACATGTCTTCCAGACGCTGATCCATGACGTGGATATGATCGAGCATACTGTTGATGGCGTTGGCAACCGGATCGGGGGCGTCGGCGGTACTGCCGTAGGCATCGAAACCCATCTTTTTGGCGATCGCGTCGCGGCGCGCCTGCTGCTCGTCGCGACCGCCGGCCACGACGCGGCCGGGCACCCCGACCACGGTGGCGCCGGCGGGCACATCTTTTACCACCACCGCGTTGGATCCGATGCGGACATGGTCGTTGATACGGATCGGTCCCAACACCTTGGCACACGCGCCGATGACCACATTGTTACCGAGCGTGGGGTGGCGCTTGCCCTTTTCCCAACTGGTACCGCCCATGGTGACACCATGGTAGAGGGTGCAGTCGTCGCCGATCTCGGCGGTCTCGCCGATCACCACGCCCATGCCGTGATCGATGAAAAATCGCCGGCCGATACGCGCCCCCGGGTGAATTTCGATCCCGGTGAACCAGCGCGCGACATTCGACAGAATACGCGCCAGCCAGGACAGGCCTTTGTTCGCCAGCCAATGGCTCAGGCGATGCATCAGGACCGCATGGAACCCCGGATAGGTGGTGACGATTTCGAAACGCGAACGGGCCGCGGGATCGCGCTCGAGGATGCAGTCGAGGTCTTCTTGCAGTCGTTCCCACATAGGCTCTGTCCGGCGCATGATAAAATCCTACTATACCGCGACTTAAAGCTAAAAATCGCTGACTGGGTGTGAGTGTATCAACGGCAGCGGCGAACCACCGCCGTGAGGATGCCGCGAAGAATATTGACCTCATTCTGATTCGGGCGGGCGCGCGCAAACAGACGCCGCAGACGGCGCATCAGCTGGCGCGGATTGTCGGCGTCGAGAAACTCGATCGCCAGCAAGGTCTCTTCAAGGTGCCGATAGAAGCGCTCCATCTCCTCGGCGGTGGCGAAACGGTGGCGGCTCTCCTGACGCGGCAACGTGCTGTCGGCTGCCATGCGCAGTTCATAGGCGATCACCTGCACCGCCGCGGCGATATTCAGCGAAGGATAGGCGGGGTTGGCCGGAATGCGCACCAGATAGTGGCAGCGGTCGAGCTCGTCGTTGGTCAGCCCCGTGCGCTCGCGCCCGAACACCAGCGCCACCCGGCTGTCCGCCGGCTGCTCCAGCGCCAGCGCGGCGCTGGCGCGCGGGTCCAGCATCGGCACCGGCAGGGTGCGGTTGCGCGCGCTGGCGCCGATCACCAGCGTACAATCGCGCAACGCCTCTTCCAGGCTTGCACTCACGCTGGCCGCGGCCAGCAGATCGTCGGCGCCGGAGGCCCGCGCCGTCGCCTCGGCACTGGGAAAGTCCTGCGGATCGACCAGCGCAAGATCGCTTAACCCCATATTTTTCATCGCCCGGGCGGCGGCGCCGATATTGCCCGGGTGACTGGTATTGACGAGCACGATGCGTACGCTGGACATGGACGATCAGACCCGCGCCAGGGAAAAGCCGAGCGCGGCGTCGAGATGATCGACGCCGGCGGCCAGCATGACCAGGCGATCGAAACCGATCGCCACGCCGCTACAGTCCGGCAGTCCGTGTGCCAGCGCCGCCAGCAGTCGCCCATCGGGCCGCAGGGAAGGTTGACCGGCCGCCCGACGCCGGGCGTTGTCGGCGACAAAACGCCGCGCCTGCTCGTCGGCGTCGCCGAGTTCGTGATAACCGTTGGCCAGTTCGACCCCGTCCAGGTAGAGTTCGAAACGCTGCGCCGTGGCCGGCGGTCCCGGCTGCACGCGGGCCAGCGACGCCTGGCTGGGCGGATAATCGTGAACGAACACCGCGCCTTCGCCGAGCCGCGGCTCCAGCCAGTGGGTGAGCAACAGATACAGCCAGGGATCGAGGTCGTCGTCGGGCAGCGTCGGCGGAACGGATTCCAGTTTGGCGGCGGCGAAAGCGCGAAAGGCGTCTACCGGGTCGCTCCAGGGGTCGAGGCCGGTTTCATCGAGAAACCACTGGCGGTAGCTGATACGCCGGGCCGGCTGATAGTCGCGGTAATCCTGCAGCAGTGCCGCCAGCAGGGCGTCGATTTCCGCCATCAGCGCCGCCGGGCTGAAGCCGGGCCGGTACCATTCCAGCAGCATGAACTCGGGATTATGGCGACGCCCCGCTTCGCCGTTACGAAAGGCGTGCGCCAACTGATAGATCGCACCGCTGCCGGCGGCCAGCAGACGCTTCATGAAGAATTCGGGCGAAGTCTGCAAGAACAGCGTTTGCGCCGTGGGCGTCCCCGGTCCGCGGTAGGCGGTGGCGAACGATTCGATGGCCGGATCGGTGGTCGCGCCGCACCCCAGCAACGGTGTGTCGACTTCCAACACGCCCCGGGCGGCAAAAAAAGCCCGCAGCCGCGCCGTCAGGGTCGCGCGCAGGCGCATCATGTCCAGGGTGGCGCCCGGGCGCCAGTCGGCCGCGGCGTGGCCCTCAGTCGCGGGCACGGCCCACGTATTCACCGGTGCGGGTGTCGACCTTGATGACTTCCTCGACATCGATGAACAACGGCACGCGCACTACCGCACCGGTTTCCAGGGTGGCAGGCTTGCCGCCGCCGCCGGAGGTATCACCGCGCACGCCGGGATCGGTTTCGGTGACCTTCAGCAGCACGAAATTCGGCGGCGTCACACCGATCGGCGAGCCGTTCCACAACGTCACCACACAGGTGTCCTGCTCCTTCAGCCATTTGTCGGCTTCGGTCACGGCGGCGGCGTCGGCGGCCACCTGTTCATAAGTGTCGGGGTGCATGAAATGCCAGAATTCGCCGTCGTTGTAGAGGTACTGCATATCGGTTTCCATGACGTCGGCGGCCTCCACCGATTCGCCCGACTTGAACGTGCGTTCAATGACCCGGCCGGTCTTGAGGTTGCGGATTTTCACCCGATTGAAGGCCTGGCCCTTGCCCGGTTTGACAAACTCGTTTTCAATGATCGAGCAGGGGTCGCCGTCGAGCATGATTTTCAGACCGCCCTTGAACTCATTTGTACTGTAGGTCGCCATTGAGCATCCTTACACTAACTGACTGAACGCGAGGTGCGGAGCCGCTCCACACACGGGAATAAAGATGCGCATCATACCGATAACCGACGGCCGGCGACAGACACCCCTGTGGCAGCAGCTGCTGGCGCAGGCGATCACCGACCCCGGCGAACTGCTGCGCGAACTCGACCTGCCGCCGCACCTGCTGCCCGCGGCGCTGCGCGCCGGGCGCGGCTTCCGTCTACGGGTGCCGCGCGGCTTCGTCGCGCGCATGCAGCCGGGGGACGCGCACGACCCACTGCTGCGTCAGGTGTTGCCGCTGGAGGCGGAACTGGAAACGGTCGCCGGCTACAGCAGCGATCCGCTGGAGGAGTTAAGCGCCATGCCGGTCCCCGGTGTACTGCACAAGTATCGCAGCCGGGTGCTGCTGACCACCACCGGGGCCTGCGCCGTGCACTGTCGTTATTGTTTCCGCCGGCACTACCCCTACGCCGAGGCCAATCCGGGCCGGGAGCCGGAACAGACGCTGACGGATCTGCGCCGGCACAAAGAGGTCGACGAGGTGATTCTGAGCGGCGGCGATCCGCTGACGCTCACCGACGAGCGGCTGGCACGACTGCTCGGCGGCCTGGAGCCCATCGATCACCTGCGGCGGCTGCGCATCCATAGCCGGGTCCCGGTGGTACTGCCCGAACGTATCGACGCAAGCCTGCTGGCACTGTTGCGCGCAAGCCGTCTGCAGGTGGTCCTGGTGATCCACAGCAATCACGCCAATGAAATCGATACCGCGGTCGGCGCGGCCATGCAGCGGCTGCGCGGGGCCGGGGTCAGTCTGCTGAACCAGTCGGTCCTGTTGCGCGGGGTCAACGATCGCGCGGCCCTCTTGAGTCGCCTCAGCGAGCGCCTGTTCGCCGTGGGCGTACAACCGTATTACCTGCATCAGCTCGATCCGGTGCAAGGGGCGGCCCATTTCGCGGTGCCGGATTCCGAGGCGAAATCGATTGTTGCACAGATGGTTAACACGATTTCCGGCTATCTGGTCCCGCGTCTGGTCAGGGAAGTGCCGGACCGGCCTGGCAAAACCCCCGTTTGAATCCGCCCCCGAGCGGAATGAATCACCCTTGCTACATTCAGTTTCCGTAATAAAGGACGATAGCCCCCAGGACGCAGGGACGTGGTTCGCGCGGTCGCGCCCCTGCCGACCTGAGCCTTTTATCTGCGGACGAATGCCCATGCAATTTTCAGTTCCCAACCGGACACGGCCCGAGAGCGGCGCTTTCGACAGCCGTCCCGCCAGCGTCAAAGCCTGTATCGAGGCTCTGCCGATGGCCAACATCGGCGACACCACGCGCCTGATCTACGCGGCGCTCAACGACCTCAACCATCAGGACATTCCCGCGCAGCAGCGCTTGAAAAGCATGCAGTTGCTGCACAAACCGATCCACTACATCAGCGACCGCATGAAGAAACATTTCGTCGGCCAGGCACTGCCGCTGTCGGCAAAAAATCTGAAGATCGCCCATCTGTCGCGCGATTTGAGCCAGGCGATGGCCACCGGTTACAAGGTGATAGTCGCGGAGCAGCTCGAGACCGGCGCGCGCAGGGACAAGAAACTGCTGCGCGGCGCCATTCATCACGCCCTGTGGTATCTGGGCCAGGTGCTGCTCAAGACCTATCAGGCCTACGAACCTTATCCCACCGGCATCTGGCTGGAACTGCACACGCTCTATCGCATCGCCGAAAGCCAGAAGCTGCACCGCGCCACGATCAGCGACGGCGCCGGCGTCGACAACCCGCCCGCCAGTATCGACGAAGGCTATAAACAGATTCTGCTGCTCGCTTTGGCCTGTCCGTACCGCTTGCGCCACGGCGAAGCCGGCGCCGTCTACCAGGCGCTACTCAACTGCTCGGGACTGGCCGAGCTGCAGCCTCTGGATAGCGAAAGCGACGCGCTGTTCCTGGTCGACCCGGATCAGGATCAGCCGCCCGGTTACCGGGCGATGCACCGGCAATCGGCCGCTGGCAGCGCGCGTCTGCTGGACACCCGCCGTCTGGCGGCGCGTCTGTGCAAGGCGCTGACCGATAAGGAACAACCCTGCGCCACCAAGCACGGGCAGGAAGTGCTGCGCGAGCAGACGCTGCGTCGTCTCATGTTGGCCTGGGGAATCACCCCCAAGCGGCGTTTCTCGCGGGTAAAGAATCACTCCCAGGTGATCGTGTCGATGGGTCTGAGTTCAATCCATTATTTCGTCAGCGGCGAGGTGGCGTTCAACGCCGCTTCGGTCGCCCACGAATGCTACCGCGAGCTCGGCGCGGTACCGCCGCTGCACTACCGCGAACCGGCGCAGTTCGACGCCCGGTCGACGGCGCAGACGCAGGATCAGATGCCCGATATCTGGGAGCTGAGCTATCGGCTGGAAGGTGCCGCGGCCCCGTCCGGCGTCCAACGGGCCGTAGCGCGTGCCGCCGCCGGCATGCACATCGACACCTCGCATTACACCCAGAGCTGGAAAATGGTCAATGTCAGTGCCGATGGCTACTGCATGTTATGGGACAACCCCGAGACCACCCGCGCCCAGGTCGGGGAGCTGCTGGGTATCCGCGAGGAAAGCGATCACGACACCTTCCACTGGCGACTCGGCGTGATCCGCTGGATGAAATACGACGAAAAACGGGGCCTGGAACTGGGCGTGCAAATGCTCTCTCCGGGCGCGGTGGCCATCGCCGCGCGGCCGGATGCCGACGGCGAAGAGAGCTTTACCCGCGGTCTGCTGCTGCCCGAGATCGCTTCCATCCAGCAGCGCGCCACCCTGTTACTGCCCAGCCCCCCTTTCAAGGTCGGCCATACGGCGGTGGCCAACTGCCACGGCAAAGACGTTCGCGTGGAGTTGACCGAATTGGTGGAAAACACCGGCTCGTTCGCGCAGTTCCAATACATTTCGCTGGGCGAGATCGAACAGCGCAACGACATGGGCGCGCCGGCAAAGAAAGACCCGCAGGACTACGACGATCTGTGGGAGCTGCTGTAAGGCGCGGCCGCCGACCTCAGAACAGCGCCCGGAAAATATCCGGGTACTCGGCGACGCCGCCGCCGCTCAGGCCGCCGTCGACCAGTTCCATGGCCAGCAACGCGTCATCGGGAAGCTCCAGATTGCAGCTCACTCCCCAGTCCGCGGCCGGTTTGAACCCGAAACGCTGGTAGTATTCGGGGTGCCCCGCCACCACGATCGCCTCGTAACACAAGGGGCGCGCACGGGCCACGGCGGCGTCGATCAGCTCGGTGCCGATACCCCGGTGCGACTGGGACGGAACAACCGACATCGGCCCCAACGCCAGTATGTCGCGGCGCTTGTTCTGCGTCAGTAGCGAGACCTTCGACAGCACCACATGGCCGACAATGCGGCCATTGAGTTCGGCGACCAGCGACAGATCGGGAATAAAACCGGGGGATTTACGCAGTTCACCCACCAATTGCGCCTCCGCCTCGCCCTGAAAGGCGCTCAGATTGACCACATCGATCGCATTGAAATCGTTGGCCGCCTCCGCCCTGACTTTGATCGCTTGCATCCCGCCCCCCGGCTGTTGAACATTCTCCTCAGACATCTTCATTCTAGCAAAAAAAATACTTTTGGGAAAAGCAGTTAGCGGAACTTGTCCGGCCCCTTAAGCAAGGTAAAGATCCGCTCCCCGGCTGCCGACATAGTGAGAGCGCGCTGCCGAAAGCGGTTTCGGCGAATGGAAGTCACCCAGGAGATATGCCTTAGATGGATCAGGATCACACGCTGCGCCTGCTCGTAGTCGAAGAATCACGCAATGACGCCGAAGCCCTGGCCAACGTGTTGCGCAACTCCGGGCGGGCTTCCCGCCTGAACTACGCCGAAGATCACGAAGACCTGATCGCCGCGCTGGACAAGCAGATTCCGGATCTGGTCCTGTGCGCGATGGGGCTGGAAACACTGTCGTTGCAGCAAGTGGTGCAGGAACTCGCCCGGCGCGAGCTCAGCCTGCCGGTGATCGCCATCGGCGAATCCGCCGACGAAGCGGATATCATCGAGGCCATGCGTCTTGGCGCCAATGATCTGTGCTCGTACGATCAGCCCGAACACCTGCAACTGGTCGTCAAGCGCGAACTCTCGCAACTGCAAACCAGTCTGTGCGCACAGAACTTCGAACTGAAGTTCCATGAGAGCGAAAAACGCGCGCGTATGCTGATGGAAAGCTCCCGCGACGCGATTGCCTACGTGCACGAGGGTATGCACATTTTCGCCAACAGCTCCTACCTGGAAATGTTCGGCTTCGATGACCTGGAAGAAATCGAGGGCACGCCTATCCTGGACATGGTCGCCCCGGACTATCACGCCGAGTTCAAGGATTTTCTACGCCGTTACGCAAAAGACGAAAATTGCGACGGCACACTGGAAACCCGCGGCATCCTGCCGGACGGCAAGATCTTCGACGCGGTCATGGAACTGACCGCCGCCAGCATCGACGGCGAGCCCTGCACCCAGATCATCATCCGCAACCAGTTGGCCAACAACCGCGAGCTGGAACAGAAACTGAAATTCCTCACCAAGCAGGATGTGCTGACCGGCCTGTACAACCGGCAGTATTTCATCGAGGAGCTGGGGCTCGCAGTCACCAATGTGGTCAGCGGCTCGGAAAGCGCCGCGGTGATTTATCTGATGATGGACAACTTCAAGGATATCAAGGACAACCTGGGACTGGGCGTGGCCGACCAGGTGATCAAAGACATCGCCGATCTGCTAAAGTCACACTGCGAGGAGTCGGACATCGTCGCGCGTTTCGGCGATCATTCCTTCACCGTCCTGCGCCGGGATTGTCACGCCGAGTGCATCGAAGCGCTGGGCGAACAGTTGCGCCAGGTGGTGGAAGAACACATCGCCGCGGTGGAAGACCAGTCGGTCACCACCACCGCCAGCATCGGCATGAGCGTCATCACCGAAAACGCCGTCTCGGCCCAGGAAGTGCTGTCGCGCGCCGATCTCGCCTGCGAAGTTGCCCGTGCCGCGGGCGGCAATCGCTGTCATCTGCACAATCCCGTGGTGGACGAAAAACTCGGCCAGGAACGCAATCAGCAGGTGTACGCCCTGATCAAAGAGGCGCTGGAACACGATCATATGCAGTTGCTGTTTCAGCCCATCGTCAGCCTGCAGGGCGACGGCTCGGAAAAATATGAAGTGCTGTTACGCATGCTGAACGACGAAAACGAATATATTCTGCCGAATCAATTCATGCCCGTTGCGGAACAAACCGGTCAATTGGCTGAGATCGACCGTTGGGTGATCCGCCATGCGATCGAGCGGCTGGCCAAGCATCGTGCCGCCGGCAACAACAATACCCAGTTCTTCATCAAATTGTCCGCAGCGACGCTGACGGATGCGGAGCTGGCGCGATTCGTCGGCGACTGTGTCAAGCGAAACCGGTTGTCCGGCGAAGCGCTGACGTTTGAAATATCGGAGAAAGCCGCCTCACAACACTTGAAGCATGCCAAGGCGCTGGTCAAGACCTTGCAGGAGTTGCACTGCAAGACCGCGCTGGAACACTTCGGCGCCGGACCCAACTCGTTCCAGTTGCTCAAGCATCTGCCGGTGGATTTCCTCAAGATAGACGGCTCGTTCATCCACAATCTGGCCAGCGACAACGACAACCAGGCGATGGTCAAATCGATACTCGACACCGCCAATTCCATGAACCGCAAATGTATCGCCGAGTACGTCGAGGACGCGCACAGCCTCGCCGTCCTCTGGCAAAGCGGCATCCCTTTCATTCAGGGGAATTTTCTGCAGGAGCCCAGCGAAGCGCTGGACTACGACTTCAGCGGCGAAATCGCCTGAGCGACGCCTCAGTCGAGTACGTGGGAGATCAGTCCGTCGGCCAGCTTCGGTTCGAACCAGGTCGACTTCGGCGGCATGACCTCGCCGGCATCGGCCACCGCCATCAGATCCTCCATGCTGGTGGGGAACAGGGAGAAAGCGAGCGCCATCTCGCCGCTGTCGACGCGCTTTTCCAGCTCGCCCAGACCACGAATACCACCGACAAAGTCGATGCGCGGATCGGTGCGCGGGTCGCTGATGCCCAGCAGTGGCTGTAACAAATTATCGGCCAACAGGCTCACGTCCAACCGTCCAACCGGATCGGACGGAATCCGGTCGGCGTGGAGCTTCAAACGGTACCATTGACCGTCCAGATACATGCCGAATTCGGCCGCTCCGGCGGGAGACACCGCGGCCGCGGCCGGCTCGACGCTGAAAGCCTCGGCGACTTTTTCCCGCAGCTGTACCGGGCTCATGCCGTTCAGATCCTTCACCACCCGGTTGTAATCCAGTATTTTCATCTGTTTGTGCGGAAATATCACCGAGAGGAAATAGCTGCTCATGGCGTCCGGTCCGCGGTTCAACTTGGCGGCGACGCGTGAGCCGGCGGCGGAACGGTGATGGCCGTCGGCGATGTAGATCGCCGGCATCGCGTCGAAAGCCTGCGTCAGCGCTTCGATCGCAGCCGCGTCCTCGACCACCCAGAAGGTGTGAATGATGCCGTCCTCGGCCTGCAGGTCATACGCCGGCGCCTGGCGGGTCTGCGACTCGATCAGCTGGTCGACTTGCGGCTGTGACGGATAGGCGAGCAATACCGGGCCGGTCTGTGCGTTCAGCGCCTCGATCTGGCGCACGCGGTCATCCTCTTTGGCCGGACGGGTGTGTTCGTGTTTGCGGATCCGGTTGCTGTCGTAGGCCGAAGTCGAGGCCGCCGCCACCAGACCTGTCTGCACGTGCTGGCCCATGGTCAGACGGTAAACGTAATAGCAGGGCGCGGCGTCGCGCATCAGCACTCCCCCTTCGATCAGGGTCCGCAGATTTTCCGCAGCCTTGGCGTAAACGGCGGGATCATAAGGATCGGTGCCGCGCGGCAAATCGATTTCGGCCTTGGAAATATGCAAAAAACTCCAGGGGCGGCCGGTGGCGCGATGGCGCGCCTCGTCGCTGTTGAGTACGTCGTAAGGGGGGGCGAGAACGTCCTCGGCGCGGCCGGCAAGCGGACGCAAACCGGCAAAGGGGCGTATCAAAGACATGGGTTATTTCCTGGCCAATCGAATCAAAGCGGCTATTCTAACCGCCTGAGGCGCCGGGCGCACACCGTGACGCCAACCGCGAGCCGGACCCGGCCCGCCGGACGATGGTGCGAGCGGCTCCGGCGCGAGACGCCCGCGCTCAGCCTGCGCCGGCCTGCAACGCCGCGATGCGTTCGCTCAAGGGCGGGTGCGACATGAACAGCCGTTTGATGCCATCCATGCGCCCGCCGCCGGCAATACCGAAGGCGGCCAGCTGATCGGGCAGCGGCTCGGGATGCGCCGCCTGCAGGCGCTGAAGCGCCCCGATCATCTTCTGCCGCCCGGCGAGATTAGCGCCGCCGGCGTCGGCGCGGAACTCGCGCTGGCGGGAAAACCACATGACGACCATGCTGGCGAGAATGCCTAGAATCACCTGCGCGACGATACTGGTGATCCAGAAGGCCGGCCCGTGTCCGCGTTCGACCTTGAAGACCACCCGGTCGACCAGGTGACCGATGACGCGGGAGAAGAAGATGACGAAGGTGTTCACGACGCCCTGGATCAGCGTCAGCGTCACCATGTCGCCGTTAGCCACATGCGACACCTCGTGTCCCAGCACCGCTTCGGCTTCGTCGCGGCTCATGTTGCGCAGCAGCCCGCTGCTCACGGCCACCAAGGCCTTGTTGCGGCTCATTCCGGTGGCGAAGGCGTTGATATCCGGCGAGTCGTAGATCGCCACCTCGGGCATGCCGACACCCGCCGCTTCGGCCTGCCTGGCCACCAGATTGACCAGCCAGACCTCGGTTTCGTTGGCCGGCTGTTCGATCACCCGCGCGCCGGTCATCCGCTTGGCCGACCATTTGGAGATGGCCAGCGAAATGAACGAGCCACCCATACCGAATACCGCCGAGAAAATCAGCAACGCGCGCAGGTCCAGGTTGACCCCCTGCTGATCCAGAATCCGGTCGACGCCGAACAGGCTGAGCGTGATGCTCAGCACCACCAGGATGGCGATGTTGGTGGCCAGGAACAAAAACACGCGTTTCATGGATGCTGCACTCCAGTTATATGACCAGGTTCAATATGGGGCCGGGGCCACGGATTTCAAGCCGTCTCGATACTCAGCCGGTCCACCCGCTGCAGGCCCCGCGGCAGTTTGATGCCCTTTCGACCACGGTCGCCGACATAGGTTTCCAGCTCCGCCGCTTTGAGGGTCAGATGGCGTTTGCCCGCATGAATGATCAGATTGCCGTGCGCCGGCACACTGGCCACGCCCACCATGTACTCGTCCCGGGTGGCCAGCTTTTTGCCGACCACATTCTGAATCTTGATACCCTTGCCGCGATTGAGCCGCGGCACTTCGGAGGCCGCGATCACCAGCATCTGTCCCTGCAGGTTGACGGCCGCGACTCGGTCGCTCTGCGGGTCGCCCACCGGCGCGGGTGGCAAAACCCGGGCGTGCCTGGGCACGGACAGCACCGCTTTGCCGCCACGGGTGCGCGCGACCATGTCGCCGAGTCGGGCAAAAAAACCATAGCCGGCGTCGCTGGCCAACAGAAACAGACTGTCAGGCTCTCCGGTCATGACGCCCACAAAGGTGGCCCCGTCGGGGGGATTGAAACGCCCGGTGAGCGGCTCACCCTTGCCCCGCGCCGACGGCAGGCTGTGGGCGGCCAGCGTGTAGGCGCGGCCGGTGGAATCCAGAAACACCACCTGCTGGTTGCTGCGCCCGCAAGCCGCGGCAAGAAAACCGTCGCCGGCCTTGTAGCTGAGCGCCGCCGCATCGATATCGTGACCGCGGGCCGTGCGCACCCAGCCTTTTTCCGACAGGACCACGGTGACCGGTTCGCTCGGCACCAGTTCGGTTTCGTCGAGCGCGCGCGCCGCTTCGCGTTCGACCAGACGTGAACGGCGCGCGTCGGCATATTTCCCGCTGTCGGCCTTGATCTCCTGTTTCACCAGGGTGCGCAGGCGCGTCTTCGACGACAGCGTTTTTTGCAGGCGGTCGCGCTCGGCCGACAGTTCATCCTGTTCGCCGCGGATTTTCATCTCCTCCAGCCGCGCCAGATGCCGCAGTTTCAAATCCAGAATCGCCTCGGCCTGGCGATCGCTTAGCGCGAAACGCGCCATCAGCACCGGCTTGGGCTGGTCCTCATTGCGGATGATCGCGATCACCTCGTCGATATTCAGATAAGCGATCATCAGGCCTTCCAGCAGGTGCAGCCGCTCGAGCACTTTGTCGAGCCGGTGCTGCAGACGCCGGGTGACGGTGTGCACACGGAATTCCAGCCATTCCTGGAGCAGTTGGCGCAGATTCTTCACCGCCGGACGGCCGTCCAGACCGATCATGTTCAGATTGACACGGTAGCTGCGCTCAAGCTCGGTGGTGGCGAACAGATGCGACATCAGCGCCTCGACATCGATGCGGTTCGAGCGCGGCACAATCACCAACCGGGTGGGGTTTTCGTGATCGGATTCGTCGCGCAGGTCCGCCACCATGGGCAGTTTCTTCGCCGCCATCTGCGCGGCGATCTGCTCCAGCACCCGGCTGCCTGAGACCTGGAACGGCAGCTCGGTGATGACGATATCGCCGCTGTCCTTCTCAAAACGGGCACGCAGGCGCAGACTGCCGCCACCGCTGCTGTAGATCGCCTGCAAGTCCCGGCGCGAGCTGATGATCTCCCCGCCCGTGGGGTAATCCGGCCCCTGTATGTACTGACACAGCTCCTCGACACTGGCACGCGGATTCTCCAACAGGTGCACCGCGGCGGCGCAGACTTCGGCCAGGTTGTGCGGCGGAATATCGGTGGACATGCCGACGGCAATGCCAGTGGCGCCGTTGAGCAGTACCGCGGGCAGGCGCGCCGGCAACAAGACCGGTTCGCTCAAGGTGCCGTCGAAATTGGCCGTCCACTCCACCGTGCCCTCACCGAGCTCGCCCAGCAGCACCTCGGCGAACGGCGCCAGCCGCGCCTCGGTGTAGCGCATGGCGGCAAAGGATTTGGGATCGTCGGGCGAGCCCCAGTTGCCCTGGCCGTCCACCAGGGGATAGCGAAAAGAAAACCCCTGGGCCATGTGCACCATGGCCTCGTAGCAGGCGGTATCGCCGTGGGGATGAAACTTGCCGAGCACGTCGCCGACCGTCCGTGCGGACTTTTTGAACTTGGCTCGCGCCGACAGTCCGAGCTCCGACATGGCGTAGACGATACGCCGCTGCACCGGTTTAAGACCGTCGCCGATATGCGGCAGAGCCCTGTCCAAAATCACGTACATGGAGTAATCCAGGTACGCCTTCTCGGTAAAGGTGTGCAACGGCAGGGTTTCTATGCTGTCCAGTGTGCTGTCAGTGGTCATGCCGGGTCAGTATCCAGGAATAAAGCGGACACTATTCTAACGGCAAACGCCGTCCAGGGAAGCGGCAATCTACCGGTCTGCACGCTTACGACGATCCGAGCTAGGATTTCTCTGAGCGCAGCAGCAGCCACTCGGGCGTGATATCCACCAGTTCGGCGTAACCCACCATCGCCTGAAACAGATCGGAAAGTTTCAGCGCGCGGTGCCGGGAGTGGGTGCGAACCGGCCCGAGCATGCGCTCGATCGTTTTTTGCTCAATCTCGCGGGCGTAGCCGGCCGTCAGCTTGAGGCAACGCCAGTCCTCGTGTCCCGCCACCAGACGGTCCAGAAACGCCTGGCGCTGCGAGCTGTCGTTGAAATCGAGTTCGCTGACGGCGTGGATGAAAACCTCGCCGCTGGCCTGATCGTAACCGCGGTAGAGGTACATCTCCAACTCGAACGGCGCCGGCGGCTGCCCGATGTTCCGCGCCTGGCGCGACACTATCTGGATGGCGTCATACAGCGCCGTTACCAGCCGCGGCTGATTCAACCAGCGCAAATCCGGATCGGTCGACGTGCGCAGCCACTCGGCCAGACCACAGGCCGTCTCAGGCACGCCGACAAACTGCAGGTGAGCGCCGCCCTCGTCGCTGCGGCCGATGAACAACGGAATACCGACGACATTGGAGGCCATCAGACTCTCGTAAATCCGAGCCGTCGTGGCGCCCCAGAGATCGCCGAGATCGACGCCGAGTTTATGTTGGTTCTTGGTGATCAACTCAACGAAAAATTCCTTAAGCCCCTCGTGCTTGCCGCCAAAAACGCGCTCCAGGCGTAGCACGCTGCCTGCGTCTTCGTGCTGCGCCTCGACCACACGGTACGGGATATCCATCAAATTGGTCGATGCCTTCTTCTGCTGCAGCGATACCAGGCCGACGCGCACGCTGACGCCTTTTTCCGCCGCCACGCGCGCGTCCAGCCGTATGCGCATGCCGCAGGTGGAGATATCCTGCGACAGGCCCGGGACGCGTCGGTCGCCGACGCACACCTCGACCCGCGTCTCGGCCAGATAGCGGTCTTCGCGGCGCCTCTCGACATAACCGAAACGGATCAGTTCCGGTTGCAAGGCCTGCAACGGCGACGGCGATTTCTGTACCACGCTGGCGTCGTCGAGTCGGCGGCACTCGCCCCCCACCCACACACTGGCGTTGTCGGGTGGATCCTCTTGTTGCCCGACAGCCTGACGGCAGGCCTGGGTGATGTCGCTGACGAAGCCGACCAGGCGCACTGCCTGCAGACGTTCCTGCAATTGCACCATGCGGGTTTCGGATTTGTATTGCAGGCGCTCGCAAATCTCTCCCACTTTAGTCGACGGTAGCGCGAACAGTGGCTGCGCTCCGGGCTGTACCCGAACGATGCAATAGTCGCTCTGGCGCAGCGCCCAGGCCAGCAGACGCCTGAAATCACGCGGCGAGGCCGACTCGAAATCCGCCGCCGAATGGATACGCCGGCACTGATCCCGACCGCCCCGCTGGCGATACATAGCCAGCACGAATGTCTGTCCTTGCGCCAGACGCTGCAGGCGCTGCGCCAGGCACAAGGGCGTAAAGTTATAGTTATCGGCATCGGTGCAGAAAAAGCGCATCAGGGCAGCGTTGCCGTCGCTCATGGCGACGGCCTGCACATGCAGGTCACCGGTGCTGTCGGAGGCGATAAAAAAAGGCACCTGCGCGCTGCTCTGGGCATAACTGCGCTCGTAAAAGCCACTGAGCACCGACCGATATTCGTCTTCCATATCCAGCTTGTATTTGCGCTGGCGCCGCTCGACCAGTTGTTGCAGCAGCTCGGACAAGCCGGGCGGTTTTTCCAGATTGCGCCGGCGCAGACCGAGAACCGTCTCCGCCTCGCGTGCCTCGACGGACACGACCCGGTACAGGACCCGCTCGGTCAGCGGTTCGCCCTGCTCGTCAAGCAAACCGCCGAAGCCCACCGCGACATCCTGTGCGGGCTTGAAGACCGTCAGACCGCGAACCTGTACACGCATGCCACCGACCGATATGTCGCGTGTCGTCCCGGTGACGCTGATGTTGCCCCGGGTCAGCGTGACGGCGCAGGCATACTGCAGGCGCGGATGCGCGCGCTTGCGAAAGTAGCCCAACGCAAGCAAGGCCGGATTGCTCGCTGTCGCGGTAGCGCTGGCGCGCTCCAGCAGCAGTTGATCGTGTTCCCCCGCGCCCAGTTCGCGCGCCAGTTCTCGGGCCTGTTGCAGTCGCCGCCGCTCCAGCTCTCTGATCCGCTGCGCGTGCTGTTCGCGCGCCTCGGCCTGCCCCTGCAACGTATGGCTCCCGCCCATGATCGCCTCGAAGGTGCCGACGGTATAAACGCCGTTGTTCTCGAGCAGGCCTTTTTCGAACATTTCGAAGGAGATGTCGTCGAGGAAATGGACGCGGTCATTGAAGGCGTAACGACGACACTCCCCGGCCACGCGCCCGCGCATGTCGATGGTCTGAAAGCACGGCCGGGTCAGGCGGGTTTCCTCCATGCGCTGCAAGAAGCGGCCGGTTTCCGAACCCTCGACGACAATTTCGGTGATCAGTTCCTTGGCACGCGAACCGGCATCGGCGCGGCGGAAATGCTTGATGACGAGTTCGCCCATGACCCCTCGCGGCACCGGCACGCGGAAGGCTACTGCACGCCGACTTTAATCATTATTTATCAATAGGTTGTGGCCTGGCCTCGATAATGCCGACCCGATTTAGATTAGATATCGGCCAGGTTCCCGTTCTTCTCCAGCCAGGAGCGGCGGTCGGCGGAACGGCCTTTGGCCAGCAGCAGATCGAGGGTGCGGTGGCTGTCGTCCCCGGGTGCCAGCGTTAAACGCACCAGACGGCGGGTATCGGGATCGATACTGGTCTCGCGCAATTGCAGGGGATTCATTTCGCCCAGCCCCTTGAAGCGCTGCACATTGACTTTGCCCTTGATGTTTTCCGCCGCGATGCGATCGAGTATCCCCTGGCGCTCGCCGTCGTCGAGTGCATAGAACACCTGCTTGCCGACATCGATGCGGTACAACGGTGGCATCGCCACATAGACATGGCCGGCCGCGACCAGGGGGCGGAAATGGCGCAGAAACAGCGCGCACAGCAAGGTGGCGATGTGGGCGCCGTCGGAGTCGGCGTCGGCGAGAATACAGATCTTGCCATAGCGCAGATTCTTCAACTCGTCCGAGCCCGGCTCGACGCCAATGGCCAGGGCGATGTCGTGCACGGTTTGCGACGCCAACACCTGCGCCGGGTCGACTTCCCAGGTGTTGAGGATTTTACCGCGTAATGGCATCACCGCCTGATATTCGCGATCGCGGGCCTGTTTCGCCGAACCGCCGGCGGAATCGCCCTCGACCAGGAACAGTTCCGAACGTTGCAGATCGTTGTTGCTGCAATCGGCAAGCTTGCCCGGCAAGGCCGGTCCGCTGGTGATTTTTTTGCGCACCACTTTTTTGCCGGCGCGCTGCCGCGCCTGGGCGCTTTGGATGGCCAGTTGCGCAATTTGTTCACCGGCCTCCGTGTGCTGGTTCAGCCACAGGCTGAAAGCGTCCTTGGCGACGCCGGAGACGAAAGCGGTGCATTCGCGCGACGACAGGCGTTCCTTGGTCTGACCGGAGAACTGCGGGTCGACCAGTTTCACCGACAGAATATAGGAACAGCGGTCCCAGACATCGTCGGGTGTGATCTTCACGCCGCGCGGCAGCAGATTGCGGAATTCGCAGAACTCGCGCACCGCTTCGGTCAGACCGGTGCGCAGACCGTTAACATGGGTGCCGCCCTGCGCCGTGGGAATCAGATTGACGTAACTCTCGCTGACCGGTTCACCGCCCTCCGGCAGCCACGCCAACGCCCATTCGGCGGCTTCCTGATTACCCTCCATCTTGCCGACAAAGGGTTCCTGCGGCAGCCGCGCGGCGGCGCCGAGGGCGTCCAGCAGATAATCGCGCAAGCCGTCCTGATAACACCAGCTTTCCTCTTCGCCGCTCTTTTCATCACGCAACACCACATTGAGCCCGGGGCACAACACGGCTTTGGCGCGCAGAACGTGGCGCAGGCGCGGCAGCGAAAAACGCGGCGAATCGAAAAACTGCGCATCCGGCCAGAAACGCACGCTGGTACCGGTATTCTGCTTGCCGACCTTGCCAACCTCGTCCAGCCCGGCGACTTTCTCGCCGTTTTCGAACGCCAGGTGGTATTCCCTGCCGCCGCGGCGCACCCAGACTTGCAGATGGCTCGAAAGCGCGTTGACCACGGAAACCCCCACGCTGTGCAGTCCGCCCGAAAAGCGATAGTTGTCGGATGAGAATTTCCCGCCGGCGTGCAGTCGGGTGAGAATCACCTCGGCCCCCGAAATCCCTTCTTCCGGGTGGATATCGACCGGCATGCCGCGGCCGTTGTCGCGCACCGCCAACGAGCCGTCCTTGTGCAGCGTGATTTCAATTTTATCGGCGTGGCCCGCCATGGCCTCATCGACACTGTTGTCGATCACCTCCTGGGCGAGATGATTGGGACGGGAAGTGTCGGTATACATCCCCGGGCGCTTGCGCACCGGATCAAGTCCGCTCAACACTTCAATGGAGGCGGCGTCGTATTTTTTTGTCATGAATTCAGAAAATAAGTTTCAGTGCCAGGACACACGGCGAACGCCTGGACTTACATATCCTGTTGCAGGAATTCGCCGGTCTTGCGCCTGAGTTTACGGATAATACCCGCCACCTGATCGGCGCCGGGCAGCGGGCAGAAGTAATCGTCGGCCAATACCCGGCGGAAATAATCCTGGCGGGTCTTGCGCATCCGCTGCCACTGTGCCCCTTCGATGGTATGAAAACGCCCACCGCTGGCGTAAGCATAACGTTTGAACTCGTGGCTGGGGCAGCGCATGCCTTCGAAACTGATGTTATCGACGCCGCTTTGGGAACGCAACACGGCGGTGTAACGCACGATGCGGTCTTCACCCACTGATAGCGAAGCGGTATCGATGTACAGCCGGTAGGGGAAATCGTAACGCGCCACGTCCACCTCCAGCAGATTTTCGTCCTTCGGGTAGGGCGGCAGCACCAGCGCCTGTTCTTTCTCTTTCTGCGCTGTTTCGTCAGGCGCGTTGTCCAGCGAATGTTGGAGCGCGTCTTCCTCGTAAACATCGTCATCGCCGTTGGCGGCGTGCGCTTGAGCGGCCGCCGACAGCGCGGCGGTCAGTAGCAACAGCTTGAGAAATTTCATCGGCGCAGCATAAAAGGGGTCGGTGCCAAAGCGCAAACACTATCGCACCGACCGCGTCACGCCGCAACACTCAGGCGGCCGACTCTCGTCGCGGGTCATAGTCGAAGTGCTGCGCCATTTTGCGATACAGTTCGCGGCTGCGCTCATCGCCCGCCGGTGGCGTGACGATGCGCAGCTCCACATACAGATCGCCGGCCGGTGTCCCCGGCATACCGCGGCCCTTGAGGCGCAGTTTCTGCCCCGACTGGGCGCCGGCCGGCACCCTGAGTTCGACCTGGCCTCCCGGGGTATCGGCGGGCACGCGGGCACCGAGCGCCGCCTCCCAGGGGGTGATTTTCAGTCGGCTGTGGATATCGCGACCTTCGACGCGGTAGCGCGGGTGCGGCTCGAACTCGACTTCGAGATACAGATCGCCGGCCTTGCCGCCGCCCAGCGCTGGCGCCCCCTGCCCGGCCAGACGTATCTGTTGTCCGGCAGTGATGCCGGCGGGAATGGCCACGTTCAACTGGCGCTGCTTGAGCGCCACATTGCCGTGGGCGTCGAGCTCGGGCGACTGCAGACGAATACTGCGCCGGGCGCCTTTAACCGCGTCCTCGATCGAGATCATGATCTTGGCATGGTGGTCCTCGCCGCCAGCGGCGTGGAAACCGCCGTGGGCCGCGCCGCCGGGGCCGCGGCGCGCACCGGCGAAGGGGCCGGAGGCACCGAACAGGGTTTCGAAGAAATCGCTGAAACCGGTCCCCGCCGTGGAGCCGCGGAACTCGAAACCCGCGTCCCAGTCCGGCGGCGGACGGAATTCCTGCCCCGCCTGCCAATTGCTGCCGAACTGGTCATAGGCGGCGCGCTTCTCCGGATCCTTCAAGACCTCGTAGGCTTCACCGACTTCCTTGAAACGCGCCTCGGCATCCGTCTCCTTGCTCACATCTGGATGGAATTTGCGCGCCAGCTTGCGGTAGGCGCGCTTGATCTCCTCCTGCGAGGCGTCGCGGGACAGGCCGAGTGTCTGGTAATAATCCTTGAATTCCATAGGCGTCGATTCCTACAGG
>JASBST010000073.1 GCA_030148775.1 Thiogranum sp. | reverse complement strand
GGAAGTACGCCTGGGGCACCTAAAAGTCGGACGGCTGATTTTAACCACCGGCGACCGGGCGTTTTTCGCCTTTAATGAGGATTACCTCAATAACGAAAATAGGCCGGTTCTCAGTCAGTCATTTTTTACCCAAGCCGGTGACTTGATCCCGGAAACTCGAACAACACAAACCCGACTCCCGCCCTTTTTCTCCAATTTGCTTCCCGAAGGCCATCTGCGCGCCTACCTGGCAGAGCGGGGCGGTATTAAACCGGAACGGGAATTCAAGCTGATCGAATTGTTGGGGGAGGATTTACCGGGTGCGGTCAGTATCCGACCTTTGGAGGGGCTGACAAGTCTGCAAGAACCTAAAGAAGAAAAAGATGCTTCCAAAGCGCCATACCGATTCTCACTAGCCGGGATACAGCTAAAATTTTCTGCATTAGCCGAGCGTTCCGGCGGCTTATCGATTCCAGTCAGTGGGGTAGGGGGTGACTGGATTGTTAAATTGCCTGCACAAAATTTCTCACAGGTAGCCGAAAACGAATGGGCGATGCTTCACTTAGCCGGTGAGATTGGTATCCCTGTCCCGGAAACACGGCTGATCGCGCTGAAAGACGTTGCTGGACTACCTGATCTGGGTGCGTTATCCGGGGATACCGCATTGGCCGTGAAGCGCTTTGACCGGGGTGAAGGAGGTCGACGTGTCCACATCGAGGACTTTGCTCAGGTCTATAACGTCTATCCGGCGGACAAATACGGTAAGGTCAGCTATGCCAATATTGCGAATATGCTTTGGACGCTCACAGGCGAACCAGGGCTGGTCGATTTTATTCGGCGACTGGTGTTCGCAATTGCTATTGGAAATGGCGACATGCACCTGAAAAACTGGTCGTTGTACTACCCGGATGGGCAAACACCACAGCTTGCGCCCGCCTATGATTTTGTCTCAACAGTGCCGTATTTTCCTGGAGACAAACTAGCCCTCACTTTATCCGGAACAAAGGAGATGAATGCCATTTCATATTCTCATTTTGAACGGCTTATAAAAAAAGCACGGGTCCCGGAATTTCTGGTGCTGAACTCAGTCAGGGAAACAGTTGAAACGACTATCCAGGCATGGCACAAGCATAAAGCGAGTTATCCGCTTTCTAGCGAAATCAGAGATAGATTGGATCGACATATCCGCACATTGGCTCTAATGAAATAGGATCACGCCACATTACGAATCCGATGCCGGCGCACATAATCCTGAATCGCATCGGTTAGAACGCCGGAATTGCTTTGATTGGTTTCCCGGGCGAGTTGTTTGAGATCGTCCCACGCCTCGGGATCGACCTTCGAGCTGATCTTGATCGCGGACATCGCGAGCCTCGCAAAGTGGTGACTTGACAAGTCAAGGTGTAGCAAGACAACGTTTGTGGCAACAAGGAACGACCTGGAAAGCCCTGAACGTTAAAACTCCGTATACTATCAATCCTATTGAAAAATATACAGAAAACCTAAGGACTCTCTGTGGATCTTTTTCTGTAACGCTAACAGACTTTTTTCGTGACGCTGCAGGTTTTTCTAAATCGGTTCTGTCAACCCGGCGAGCGCTGGCGCCGGGTCAACAGGCCCTCGGTGTACGACCGGGATGCGTTGGCTGCTGTAAGGCTGCCAGCGCCGACGGCTCGGATTGCCGAGGAGATGGGGGAATCGGCTTGGAGCGCAGCTCGGACTGCGCCGGTGGTTGGTGTTTGCTTCCATGCCCGAACACTTTGTCGTATTCCCGCAGGAGCGCCCGCTGGTCCTCCCAGGGATCGGCGGCGTATCCGAGCGCCGACAGCGACAGATGGATATCGCCGCAGACTTCGCACAGATGGGCTGGCGCCATAGGCACTCGCAGGCCGTATACGAGGATTTCTATGTCATTGCGCGGGTCACGATCTCGCGCTATCGCATAGGCTATCGTTTGTCGCGGGATTCTGCACAGGCAGCTACTGCAACAGCAGCGGCGGGATACAGGCTCGGGGTCTTCCAATTCGTACCAGCTCACACGACCGGGTTGGTCGTCGCAATCGCAAGACAACATACATCCTCCCTATATATTTAGTTATATCCTTATGAGCCTGTCCTCGGCTTTCACGGAGTGTAGTCGATTTGAGACAGCGCGGTAAAGCACGCTGCTGAAGGCAGCCGGTCGTCGTTTCCGCAATCGCGTCGTCGCCAATGCCATGGGCGCGTGAGTCGGACGCTGAGAATAGCCTGTCTAGAGAAAAACCCACCTGGAGAAAAGCTCGAAGAATCAATATTTGGTGGCAAGTTTTTGCTGCAGATTCACAGCTTTAAAATCGAACAGAGGTGATCCATCCGTACTCGCTCGGTGACCGACGTGGCCGCCTGATATCCGCGTCCAGACGAGCCATGGATCGCTCGACACCGCGGGTACTGGCCGGTCCAGAGTCACAGTGACTGGCATCGGTTTCCTTATCTGGTGTAGGCCTGCTCATGCGCTGGTTGGCAGCCTCTGTTCATCCCCGAGACAATGATCAACCGCGCCGCCAATAATCAGAACGCTGCTATCGGCGATCCCGAAGTTCGCCACGATGGTTCTGTGGCCGACTGTATTGGCAATGGACAGGTAGCGAGACGGATCGCGTTCACCGGTCTGCGATCAAAACTCCAGCCGCAGACGCGTCAGTAGTTCCGGCAGATCGTTCACGCGATAGTCGGGTCTCGGGGATCCGGGGTACAAGGCCCTGCCGGGCCGGGCGATAAAGGCCGTTTGCAGCCCGACGGCCTTGGCACCGGCCAGATCCCAGGCATGCGCGGCAACCATCAGGGCGGCTTCGGGTTTTATGCCTAGCTCATCAATGACCAGGCGATAGGTGTCCGGGTGCGGCTTGTACAGCTTGACGCGTTCGACGCTGTAGCGTTTTTCAAACAGCTCGCTCAGGCCCGCGTTTCTCAATTGGGTTTCGGCCGCCTCGGCGGACGAGTTGGTCAGGCTGACTGCGCGAAAACCGGCCTCGGCCAATTGCTTCAAACCGGCAGCGACATCCGGATGGGGCGGTAGCGCGAGCATCGGTGCAACCACGGCCTGGCGGGCCCGGTGCTGATCCATTTCGATACCTTGCGTTTGCGCCACCATCGTCAGCGCGGCAATGCCGATCTCGCCGAAGTCGTGGTAGCTACCGCTCAGGGTCTCCACCAGGGAGTAGTGCAGCAGGGTGGAAAACCACAGCGGCACGAGTTCCTGCCGTCCGTCGAGCGCATCGGCCACCGACGCCTTTAACGGCGCCAGATCCAGCAGGGTTTCGTTTACGTCAAAGATGAGAACCTGGGGTTTCGGCATAACCGGCTCCTGACCGCGTTTTGGTTTGGACTTGGCGATGCCGGTTAAGTTTAGCTTTTTCGCGCCGGACGGTTTGGTCTCTACATCCACAGGCTCGCTCAGTGTTCGCCTTTGGTCCGCAGCAGGCCCGCGAGCCGGTTCCCTTGCTTCTGCGGGCCGCCGCGCGGGAAGAGGGCGTGCAGATAGCGATTATTGCCGCGCTCCGGTCCCCAATTCGAACGGAAGTGCTTGATGATTTCGCGAACATTCGCCTGCACCTGGTGGTTTTCGTAGAAATCCCGCAGGAAACGAATCACTTCCCAGATTTCATCGCTCAGAGCCAGTCCTTCGCGCTCGGCCTGCGCGCGCACGAAGGCTTCGGACCAATCGCCCAGGTTGACCAGATAGCCTTCGCTGTCGGTTTCGATCGCCCGTCCGTTTACCTTCAAGGTCAGGATCTGCATGCCGGGGTAGGCGATGCTGCCGCCGTCGCCGCCGCCCGGGATGCCATCCTCGCTCACGCTGTCGCCATCGGTCGGTGACCAGAGTTCGATGTCGATATCCCCGCTCAGCCGGCCGTGGTGGCGGGTCGCGCCGTTGATGACCACTTTTCCGCTGGCCGCCGGTATGTCGAAAACCGCCGTACCGCCGCGATCGGTACTACCTTCCAGCGGATGTCCGGGATCGGTGTCCAGATAAAGCGTCACCCGGGTGCGCTTTACCGGTTCGTGGCTGAATTTCATCGATACGTGAAGGCGCAGCATGCGGTCCCCCTTGGTTGATCAACCGGCTTGCCGCCCGCTTGCGCGGACAGCGTGAGCTTAATCGGCCGGCAGGGGGGCTATATTGATCAGAATCAATTTTTCCGGTTCGCAGCAGGCACTTCCAGGGCGCTGCCTGCGGTCCCCCGGCGAGACCCTGATGGTGTAATATTAAAAGACCGTTTTAAAAACAGTCGCTGCATGCGAATTATGAAGGAGGTGGACATGGACAAAGGGCGCGCAAAATGGTTGCTGCCAACGCTTGCGCTGACGACCGCGTTGGCCGCGGCGCCGCTGGTCGCCGAGATCAACGTCGACGGTGTCATCAAGTATCGACAGAATGTGATGAAGGCGCTCGGCGGGCATATCGGGGCGGCCGACCGACTGGTGCGCGGGCAGGTGCCGCTGATGGACCAGCTGGAGCTGCACGCAAAGGCGGCGCGGGATATCGCACACACCATACCTACGCTGTTCCCGGCCGAAAGTATCCCGCCGGAAGCCGAGTTCAACGGCGCTACAGTCTCCACCGACGCGCTGAAGTCCATCGCCGACAAGCCGCAAGCCTTCAAGCAGGCGGCGCAGGACGCGATCGATGCCACCGACGCCTTTTTGAAAGCGGTACAGGCCGGTGACAAACAGGAGCTACCGGCGGCCTTCAAACGCGTCGGCGAGGCCTGTAAGGGCTGTCATAAGGATTTCCGCAAGGACCAGGAATAGTTTTCTTGCGCTGGGGCCGGGGCTCAGGGTGGCGCGTGCCGGGTTGCTACCTGGCCATCGCGCTGCTCGCCATGCCGGTTGCGGCGGCGCAGACGCCAAGTCGGGGCGAACTGGTGTTTTATGCCGCCGGCTGCGCCGCCTGTCATACCGATGTCGATAACCACGGGCCGCCGCTGGCCGGTGGTCGCGCCCTGGAAACGCCCTTCGGCACTTTCTACTCGCCCAATATAACGCCGGACCCGGTCCACGGCATCGGCGCGTGGAGCGACGAGGATTTCGTGCGCGCTTTGCGTGACGGCGTGGCGCCGGACGGTCGTCAGTATCATCCGGTATTTCCCTATACCAGCTACACGCGCATGCGGCGCGAGGACATGCTCGCGCTCAAGCGCTATCTGTTTAGTCGTCAGCCGGTGGCGCGGCCGAACCGGCCGCATGCGCTGCCCTGGTATTTGTCGTTCCGCCCGCTGTTAAGGGTGTGGAAGTGGCTGTATTTCGAACCGGGTGAGTACCAGGCTTCGGTGGACAAATCGCCGCGCTGGAATCGCGGCGCTTATCTGGTGCAGGCGCTGGGGCACTGTGCCGAGTGCCATTCGCCGCGCAACCGCCTGGGGGCGATCGATGCGCGGCTGCGCTTCGCCGGCACCCGCGACGGCCCCGAGGGCGAGACGGTGCCGAACATCACCCCGGACAAGCAGACCGGTATCGGTGGTTGGCCGCGCGGCGATCTGGCGTATTTTCTGCAAACGGGCGCCACGCCGGACGGCGACTACACCGGCGGCGCCATGGCCGAGGTGATCGACGCCGGTCTGAGTCACTTGCCGGTGACCGAGCTTCAGGCGATCGCCGACTATTTGCGCTCGCTCGAACCCATTCATCATGTGGTCGAATCGACGGAGCAATCCTCGTCGGAGCGCGCGCGACGGAAAGATCCGTGGGACTAGTCCTACGAACGTAAGCTGTGGCGTCCGTCGTGGTCCGCCCGGGCCTTGGGTATACTGCCCCTATGCCCGATGCCAAACCCCTCACGACGGCGCGCGTACTGGGCGTCGCAGAGCGCTATATCTATCTGATCGCCGGTTACGTGCTGGTGGTGGCCGCTGGCGTGCTGCTGCTCGAGGCGGTCATCGAGATGGGGCAGCTTTTCTGGCAACGCGATTACAACGCCGCCATGACCCATCTTCTGGACCGGGTGCTGCTGGCGTTGATGCTGGCGGAGATCATTTATACGTTGGAGCGCATCGCGCAGACGCGCCGCCTGGAAGTCCGGCCGTTTCTGGTCATCGGCATTATCGCGGCCGTGCGGCGCATTCTGGTTATCACCGCGGAGAATGTCGGCGAGACGGACCTGGCCAGCGGTACCTTTCAGGGCACCATGCTCGAATTGGGGCTGCTCACCGGCATGATCGTGCTGCTCACGCTCGCGCTTTACGTGCTGCATAAAACCGGCGAAGGGCGGCTGGACTAGCGACGCGGCGGTCGCGCGGAGCAGGGCGGGTCGCACGCCTTGCCCGCGCGTGGCATGCGACCCTCGGTCTTTTACCCGGCCTTGGTCCAGGAGGAACACCAGCCGTTGGCATTGACCGCCTTGCCTGGGAAGATCTGACACGGGCGCCAGTCACCGGTCTGCGACTGCACGAACTGACAGTTGTGGCAGAACTGCTCGTCGGCCGGGGTGCCGGCTCTGTCGGCGCGCGGCGCTTCACTGGCGTCGTTGTGGTAATTGAGCGCCTTCGCCGTGGGATCGTCGGGCGAGAGGTGTTGCAGCTCCGCGGCGATGGCGCGTGGCGTGAGCAGGACATTGACCAGCGGCGCGCTGGCGATCGTGGCCACCGTGCCCAGCAACACGCGGCGACGGGTGAAATCGACGGGGGTGATGTTGGCGGATTTTTTCATGGGAGGTGCCTCCTTGTTGGGACGGATGAACGGAGCAACCGCGATGGTCCCACGGCGCTTCCGGTCTGCGAGAGTCTGGCGAACAGGGTCATGGGCCGGTTCTCGGCGGGTTGCCGGTGCGCAGCCATTCAAGCGCGGCGTCGCGCTGCTGATAACGAAAATGCCGCACGTCGGCGGCGACGAAGTGCTTCGCCGCCTTGGGCAGAAAAGCGATCACACTGCTGTCGGTGACAGCCGCGATCCGCTCGATCTTTTCCTGGTAGCCGCGCACAAAGCGGATGTGCGACAGCAGACTGGCGAAATCCTCCCAGCCGTAAAAAGCCTCGGCGTCGATCAGCAAACCGTTCAGTTCGCCGTTTTCCTCCAGATAGGGATCGGCCAGTAGCCGCAGGCGGTCGAAATCGCTCGCCTGCAGCTTGTCGACAGGGGCGACCACCAGGATGCCTTCTTCGGCCAGCAGCTGGGCATCGATCATCGCGCTCATCACTCCTCGTCGCCGATAGTGCGCAGGCGTTCCACATCGGCCCGGTACAGTTCGTTGGCTTCGCGCTCGTCGCTGCGCGCCAGGATGCGTTGGCGCTTGAAATGGGCCAGGATGCGACTGACGCTCTCCGGTGTGACGCCAAGTATCGAACCCATCTCCTCGCAGGTCAGCAGCTGCACGCGTCCACCGTCGCCGCTGTGCCTGAGGGTTGCCAGGTAGGCCAGCAGGCGCGCCACCCGGCCACGGATCGGTCCGGTCGAGAACTCGGTGATCCAGGTGTCGGCGATTTCCAGGTAGTCGTGCCAACGCTCCACCAGGCGCAGGTAAATCGCGGGATCGTCGCGCCGCAGACGCTGCAAGGTGCTCAGCGGCAGGCGAAAAGCCGATACCGGGGTCACGGCGATGGCCGCGTGGGCATAGCGTTTGGCGCACAGGCCTTCCAGTCCCAGAACCGAGCCGCCACGATGCAGCCGCACTATCCGCGAACGCCCGCTGGGCAGATAAGAGACCAGTTTGAGCAGCCCTTCGATGATAAAAAACACCGTATCCGCCGCGCTACCCGGGTTATAGATGACCTGCTGCTGACTGTAGTGCTGGCGGTGCGCCTGAGCGAGCAGCGCGCGCCCAGGGGAGGACGGGATGTCGCCAAGGACGGCCGCGACATCCGCCGAATTCAAGTACTCATCCAGCGCCGGCGGGCGGCGTGCCGCGATATCGGTAACAGGGACTTGGGCGGACAGGCTCATGGACATGGTGGCGCACCGGGTCATAACACAATAGGCGCAGGCTACGATGAGCCTCATGCCGCGGCATTAAAATATGTATAAGGTCCGATGTCCGCGGGAGACGGCTGTCTGTCAGTAGGTTCCTGCATGGAACGGTTACGGTTGCGGTATTTGAGGCCCGCGCGGCGACAAAGTTTCACAGCTTTTTCTTCCATGAAAAAATGATTTTCATGAAGCGGGTCCAGTGTCGGCAGTAAAAGCCGTCCAGCGAGCCGGCGGTGGCAACGGCGTAACCGAAGGTTCCGGTAGGTCAGGATTCGACAGACGGCGGTCACGGATTTTTTGTGCACTTCCGCCGATGCGCCGATCCGGCATCTAAACCCAAGCTGATGCCCCACAACCACAGCCGGGCACTGTTTGTGTTGAAGCGCTGGTGCGGGCGTGGAAAAGCTGTCGCTATATGTTCAGGGAACAAAAGCGCAGTAAGCGCCAACTGTGTTGTTCGACGGTACAGGTACGGTTGCGCCCCGGTGCCCGCTGCAGTCCGATATTGACGGATTTCAATGCCGGAGAATCGTCTCCGATGGAAAGTGTACGCGACTTTTTTCGCTGTTTTGGCGACTGTCTATACGATTTCCACCATCACGGAGTTCGCGCTATGCGAAGACTGTATTTCTTAGTGCCCGACGCCGAAAAGGCCGCAAGGATCGTCGAAGAGCTGCTACTGCGTCGAGTTCCGGAGCGGCGGATTCACGTGGTGGCCAAGGACCACCATCTGCTCAAGACTCACCGCATACCGGAAGCGGGCCTGTTGCAGGAAAGCGACTTGGTGCCTTCCATCGAAAGGGGGGTCGCCGCAGGCGGAACGGCCGGGCTGGTGGCGGGGCTGCTGGCGGTCACGTTCCCGCCAGCGGGACTGGTGCTGGGCGGCGGCGCGGTCTTGGGCGGCGCGGTGGCCGGCGCGGCCTTTGGCGCCGTGGTAGGGCCCATGATCGGTATTTCCGTACCCAACTCGCAGCTCAAGAGCTTTGAAGAAGCCATCGAAGGCGGTCAGCTGTTATTGATCGTCGACGTGGCGAAGCAGGACGTGGGTCCGGTCACCGAGTTGGTGAAATCGCATCACGACGACGTCGATATCAAAGGCGTGGAACCGACCGTTCCCCGCTTCCCTTGAGCGGAGCGTCGGCCGGGCCGGGTCTGTGCCTACCGATGCCGCGGTCAGGTTCAGATCTTGAACTGATTGACCCGCTGTTGCAGCTCCGCGGCCAGTCGGGCCAGTTCGTCGCTCGCCTGAGCGGTGTGTCCGGCACCGTCGGCGCTGTGGTGGACCGACTGGCTGATATTAACCACATTGCGGTTGATCTCCTCGGCCACCGCGGTCTGTTCCTCGGCGGCACTGGCGATCTGGGCGTTCATGTCGTTGATCCGCGCCACCGCCTCGGTGATGGTCTGCAAGGAGGTGCCGGCCTGGGACGCCTGCTCAGTGGTTCCGCGGGCCCGGGCCTGCCCGTCGGTCATGACCTTGACCGCACTCGCCGCGCCGTTCTGCAGGCGCTCGATCATCTCGTGGATCTCCTGCGTCGACTGCTGGGTGCGCTGCGCCAGAGTGCGCACTTCGTCGGCCACCACGGCGAATCCGCGTCCCTGTTCGCCGGCGCGGGCCGCTTCGATGGCCGCATTGAGCGCCAGCAGATTGGTCTGTTCGGCGATACCGCGGATCACATCCAGTACCTTGCCGATATCCCCGCTGTCGGATTCGAGTTCGTGGATGACGCCGGTGGCGTTTTCGACGTCGGCGACCAGCAGCTTGATGGCGTCGATGGTCTGGTTGACCACTTGACGGCCGTTGCGGGCCTCGCTGTCGGCACTCGCGGCGGCGTCGGCGGCGTCGGCGGCATTCTGCGCCACCGTTTGCGCCGTCGCGGTCATTTCGTGCATGGCGCTGGCGACCTGATCGGTTTCGCTTTGCTGGCGGGAGATATGGTTGTTGGTTTCCACGCTGGTGGCCGACAACTCTTCGGAGGCCGCCGCCAGTTGTGTGGTGGCGCCGGCCAACTGACCGACCAGTTGATGGACCCGCTCGACGAAGCGGTTGAAGTTGCGGCTCAGCTCGGCCACTTCGTCGCTGCCGTGGACGTCCAGGCGTTGGGTGAGGTCGCCTTCGCCTTCGGCGATATCCTGCATACGCAGCGAGGCCAGACAAACGGGGCGGACGATGCTGCGGGTGATCAGCGCGGCGATCAGCAGCGCCAGCGCCAGCGCGATGAGACCGATGATCAATACGGTATTGCGGGCATCGTTAAGCAGCTTAATGTCATCGCTGGTATCGTAGGCGATTTCCAGCACGCCAATGGGGTTGCCGGAGAAGTCGCGCACTTCCCGGGCATAGAGCGCAACCGGTACGTTATTGAGTTTGCCGTCGCGCACCACGGCCTTGCCGGTCAGAGCGGTCTGCAGATCCTCCGGGCTAAGCAGGGGGTGCTTCAGGGTGGTGGCGAAGGTTTCGAAACGGTTGTCCCGAGCGACGTGCAGGGCCACGTCGACGCCGGGATGGGTCTGCTTGAAATGATCAAAGAAAGGTTGTCCGAAGGACAGGCCGAACTCGACCGACCCCAGGTGGCGGCCGCCGGCCTGGATCGGTACCAGGCCGCGGATACCCAAGCCGGCCACGCCGCGCTCCAGTCCGTAAACCGGTCGCTGCTCGCGGTTGGTGGCGACGACGGTTTTGCGGAACGAGGACAGATCGTCGCCGAACTTCTCCGGTTTGTGCGCGCGCAGAAACGATCTGGCATCGGGGGTGTGGAACTGGAACTGGCGAATGTCGTAGGTCTGCTTCATCGCCTTGAACACCGGCACCACGATATCCGCCAGTCGTTGACGATCCTCCTGCAACATGGCTTGCTGTACTTGCGGGTTGGCGGCCATCGACGCGCTCAGCGCCTGCGCCATGAACCCTTTGGTGTCGATGGCCTCGACCATGCTGGCGTAAGTCGCCTGCAATTGCTTTTCGGTGGCCTGATGTTCCAGTCGTGAGAGCGAGAGCATGACCCCGGGCAGTAAAGCACCCAGGGTGAGGCTTAGCACCACTACAAATCCGACGATAATGCGGGTTTTGATTTTCATACTGGACAACATCGGTGCGCCTCATTCTCTAACAACGGCCGTGCTGCGGCCTATTTAATTCTCAAACGGGGTGACGGAGCGTGCGGGGCCGATGCGCGCAGAGGCGTCGGCGCCGGTTCGTCGTGGGATACATATGGAGATGCGGGCACCAAGACTCACTGCACTTAACACCGTCGTGTAATCAGGCAGTGGAGCGGCCGACTGGCCGGAGACCCCACAGTGCCTTCAGTGTACCTTTTCGACCGAATAGCAGCACTCTTTAACGAAGCTTTTGAAAAGCGTGCGCACGCCGGTATCATGGCTAAGTTATGAACAACACTTTTGTTAAGGTTGTCGAAGTCTGGGTCCCGGACCGTACCCGCACGCGCCTGGAACTGGGCGCGGGCCTGTACGGTCGATACCAGTCGTTTCGACAGGTCAGCGAGCTGAAACAGTTTCACTACAACGACGGTCTGCCGGGGCGTGCCTGGGCCGGCGGCAAGCCTTTGGTGTTAACGCGCTTTGACCAGTCCTACTTCCGCCGTGCCGACGTCGCGCGTCAGGTCGGGCTGAGCGCCGGCATCGCTCTGCCCATCTTTGCCGGAAGTTTTCTGCTGGCCGTAGTGGTATTTCTTTGTGGCGACGACGACGCGCACGCCGGCGCGATCGAAGTCTGGGGGCAAAACCCTTTGGTGGCTGACGAAATGACCCTGGTCGACGGATATTTCGGAACCCTCCGGGAATTCGAGATGGCCTCGCGTCATCTGCGTCTGGAGCGTGGCCGGGGTCTGCCGGGCGGCGTATGGGAGAAGCGCATGCCGATGCTGATCGACAATCTGGGCGCCTCCGGACAGTTCCTGCGCGCGTCCGACGCTCGACAGGCGGGTATGACCACCGGTCTGGCGATTCCCCATATCCGCAGTGCGGACGAAGTCTACGCTGTGACGTTCCTCTCGGCGCGGGAGACGCCGATCGCACGACGCTTCGAAATCTGGGTGCCGGCGGGCGGCGGACTGAGTTTCGAGGCCGGGCATTGCGACCAGGACGCCGATCTGGAGTACGGCCATTGCAGTTCGCGCATCGCCAAGGGAGAGGGCACCATTGGTCGTGTCTGGCTCACGGGCGTACCGGCTGTGTGTGAAAATCTGGAACAGGACGCCTCGGTGGCCGGGCGGATGGCCGCGCTGGTCGGCCTGGACCACATGCTGGCCATGCCGGTGATCGAGGCCGGGCAGCTCAAGGCGGTGGTGGCGCTGTACCTTTGAAGAGGCGCAGCCGCCTTTCGGCTTCATGCCAGTCCTGCGGGGTGTTGAGGTTCAGAAAAGCGTCGGGCCAGTCGGTACAGTCGACCCGCGACAGGCTCTGCTCGTTGTAAAAGATTTCCGCCTTGCGCTGCCCGCTGTCCAGGTAGCGCCGTAGTGCCGGCAGCAGGCGCGGTCGCAGTGCGGCGAATACCGGCTGCGCGCGGTTTTCATAGGTGGCGATACTGGCGTCGCTGGCCTTTTCCTCCAGGGCGCTCAGCAGGCGGGCGGGCAGGGCGGCCGGTAGAAACGGCGAATCCACGGGTAGGCTCAACAACGCCTCGCCCCGGCAATGCGCCAATGCGCTGGCGACACCTGCCAGCGGCCCGCGCCGGTCGTCAGCGTCGTCGCTGATCACCGCGATCCCGTAACGCCGGTAGGTGGTCAGGTTGCGGTTGGCGCTGATCAGGATCTGTTCCACCCGCGGCTCCAGGATGTCGAGCACGAACTCGATCAAGGGCCGGCCGTCGAGTTCCAGCAGGCCTTTGTCCCGTCCGCCCATGCGGGTGCCCGCGCCGCCGGTCAGGATGACGGCGCTCAAGGGCAGTTTCCCACCTTCAGGCACGTGCACTGGCTTCGCCGCCGTAAATCCGTATCTCCGGGAACACCCTTCCACCTCTGGTCAGGTCAAAACGGCAACTATAACCGCCCCTTGGCGCGCTGCCTACTTTTTGCGCGCGTATTGCATGCCCCGCTTGGACCGGGATAATTCCCTTATGGCCGATTCAGCGCAAGCGGGAGATTACGCCGGCGGCGAACCGGTGGCTTGTCACGAGTGCGATGCGCTACAGCGTCTGCCGCGGTTGTGGCGTGGACAGACGGCACGCTGCCGGATCTGCCACGCCAAGCTGTTACGGGTGCCGCGCGGGGGTCTAGACCGGCCGATCGCGTTTTTCAGCGCGGCGCTTATTCTCCTGCTGGTGGCCAACAGCCTGCCCTTCATGACGCTGGACATTCAGGGGCGGCGCGCGGTCACTACCATCTTCGGCGCCTCGCAGGCTTTGTATGAGGCGGGCATGGGCGGTCTGGCGCTGGCGGTATTTCTGACGAGTATCGTGGTGCCCGCCCTGCTGATCCTCAGCAGTCTGTATGTTCTGATCGATATCCGTTTCGCCTTGTCGTTGCCCGGCGTGCGGCTGGCGCTGTCGTGGATCAGTCACCTCCAGCCCTGGGGCATGCTCGATGTGTTCCTGCTCGGCGTGCTGGTCGCCTTCGTCAAACTCGGCGACATGGCGCGCATGCACGTCGGCGTCGCTCTGATCGCCTACGCCGGCCTGATCGTCATGTCGGCCGCCGCGTCGGCCTCGTTCGAACCCGGTTATCTGTGGCGCCGTCTGGCGCGGCAACGGCGGGCGGCACGTGCGCGCTAGGGATTTCCACTTGGCCGGTTGCCGCACTTGCGGGCTGTTGCAGCGTTTGCCGGCGGGGGCGAACGGCCATTGTCCGCGCTGCGGTTCGAGGGTGCGTCAGCGCAAACTCGAGAGTATCCAGTTGACCTGGGTCTTCCTGCTTACGGCGATGATTGCCTATCTGCCGGCGAATCTGTATCCGGTGATGACGGTGGTCTCGCTGGGTCGAACGCAGTCGGATACGATTATCAGCGGCGTTTACTATCTGTTGCTGCATGGCGACTGGCCGCTGGCGTTGATCGTTTTTGTCGCCAGTGTGCTGGTGCCGCTGGTGAAAATCGTGGCGTTGACCTATCTGCTGTTGACGGTGCAGCGCCGCTCCCCCCTGCGGCGCGCGCAGCGCACCCGGTTGTACCGGCTGATCGAGATGATCGGCCGCTGGTCGATGGTGGACATTTTTGTCGTCGCGCTGCTAGCCGCCCTGGTGCACGCCGGGGCCCTGGCGACGATTCTGCCGGGCCCCGGCGCGCTCGCCTTTACAGCGGTGGTGATTCTGTCCATGCTGGCGGCGTTGAGTTTCGATCCGCGACTGATCTGGGACCACGAGGAAAGCTATGCCGCCACCTGAGCCGCACGACGAATTCGATCGACTGCCCGAGGCGCGGACCGAAGCACCGCGGCGGCGCATCTCGCCCGTCTGGCTGTTGCCGATCGTGGCATTGCTGGCGGGGGGCTGGCTGTTTGTGAAGACCCTGTCCGAGCGCGGCCCGGATATTGTCGTCAGCTTCAAGACCGCCGAAGGGATCGAAGAGGGCCGCACGCAGGTCAAACTCAAGGACGTGACCGTCGGCCGCGTGCGCTCGGTAAGTTTCAGCGAGGATTTGTCGCAGGTGCTGGTGCACATCAGCATGGTGCGCGAGGCCGAGCCCTACCTGACCGACAAAACGCGTTTCTGGGTGGTGCGTCCGCGTCTTGGCGCCGGCGAGATCTCCGGTCTGGGCACGCTGGTCAGCGGTGCCTATATCGCCATCGATCCGAACAACACCGGCGCGCCACAGCGGCGTTTCACCGGGTTGGAGAAACCGCCGGTCATCACCACCGATCGGGTCGGTACCCATTATCGCCTGATGGCCGACCAAGTCGGTTCGCTTACCGTCGGCACGCCGGTCTATTATCGTCAGATTCCGGTCGGCGAGGTGACCGATTACCGCCTGAGCGAGGACGAGGACTACGTCGACGTGGGGATTTTTGTCGAATCCCCGCACGATAAACATATTACCGGCGCGACACGTTTCTGGAACGCCAGCGGCATGAACTTTTCCTTGAGTGCCGCGGGTGTCGAGGTGTCGATGGAGTCGGTCGTTTCCTTGTTGAGCGGGGGGATCGCGTTCGCCACCACGGGGAGGGGCGCGCAACTGCCGCCCGCGCCTGAGGACCACCGGTTCACGCTGTACGCGTCGCGCGACGCCAGCCTGGAGCAGCCCATTACCGATGTCGCCACGTTTGCGCTGCGTTTCAACGGCACCGTGCGCGGGCTGGAGGTGGGGGCGCCGGTGGAATATCGCGGTATCCGCCTGGGCACGGTGCGCGCTATCGAGCTGGGTTCCGACGCCGCCGGCGAGCATCACCTGGTACCGGTGGTGCTGGTGGACCTGGAGCCGCAACGGCTGGAAACCTACGCTACCCTGGACGGCTCCAAGCAAGCTGGCGAAGAGCTCGACCGGCTGATCAACGACCCCGTCAGCCGGGTGCGCAAACAGGTGGATACCCAGGGGCTGCGCGCGCGGCTGCAAACCGGCAATCTGCTGACGGGGAAATTGTTCGTGGATCTGGATTTCTTTCCCGACGCGCCGCCGGGCACGATCGCCCGCAACGGCGTCTATCCGGAGATTCCCACCCTGCCAGGCTCGTTCGAAGGCATACTGGGCGGTATTCAGCGCCTGCTTAACCGGCTGGAGCATGCGAACCTCGAACAGACCGTCGGTAACCTGAACCAGCTGATGTCCGCCACCAGTACCTTGATGGCGGTTCTGGCCAAGGACGCGCCGAGTCTGTCCGCCGACATGCGCGCCACCCTGGCCGACATGCGCGCGACCTTCGAGCAGGCCTCCGGTACCCTGCGCTCGCTCGATGAGGCCGCCTCGCCCGACGGGATGCTGAACGCCCAGATGCAGGAAACGTTGAAGGAAGTGGCCGCCGCGGCGCGCTCGCTGCGGCTGATGGCGGACTATCTGGAACGGCATCCGGAAGCCCTGTTGCGCGGCAAGAGCGGGCGTTGAGCATTATGGTCATTCAGCTTCGCTTTTTCACCGCCGTCTTCTGCATGCTGATGATCAGCGCCTGCAGCCTGGGCGGGAGCGGGCAGCCGGCGCGTTTCTATGCCCTGAGCCCGCAGCCGGGCGCGACCGAGACATTGGCCCGTTCCGCCGCGGTGTCGGAGGTGGCTGTCGGACCCGTCAATCTGCCTGACATGTTCGACCGTCCCCAGATCGTCACGCGACCGAACGACAGCCGTGTAAAACTGGCGGAATTCGACCGCTGGGCCGGCGATCTGGGCGATTCGATCCAGCGGGTGTTGATCCAGAATCTCGCGACCCGACTGCCGGGCGTGGACGTCACGGCCTGGCCCTGGCGCGGCAACAACCCCCAGTGGCAGCTCAGCGTGACTTTTTTCCGTTTCGATGGCGAACCGGGCGAACAAACGCAGGTTTCCGGCGACTGGCGACTGCGCACCATCGACGGCGGCTGCAAGACCTTGGCGCAACCTTTTGATATCCGCGGGGTCCCGGCCGGTGGCGGTTATGCGTTGTTTGTGGATTCGCTGAGCGAGGCGTTGGCGCAGCTGAGTCAGACCCTCGCCGGTCAGCTAAACGTTTATTCGCGACAGTGCCATCGATAGTTAAAATCTATCGATGATATACTCATAATTGATTTCAATTTGTCGCCGCATACACCTATGCTTTACTCCACAGTCTGATCCGAAGCGATCCGGATCAGTGGGTACGGTCAATGGATCAAGGAGTATAAAGATGTTAGAGAATCGCGAAGGCAAGCAAGTGCCGCAGGTCACTTTCAAAGTGCGCCGTGACGGCCAGTGGCGGGAAATCAGCAGCGACGATTTATTCGCCGGCAAGACCGTGGTGGTGTTTTCGCTGCCCGGCGCGTTCACACCCACCTGTTCGTCCGCGCACGTGCCGCGTTACAACGAGCTGGCCGGGGCGCTGCGCGCAAACGGAGTTGACGATATCGTTTGTATTTCGGTGAATGACACGTTCGTGATGAACGAGTGGTCCAAGGACCAGAAAGCCGAAAACATCAACTTCATTCCCGACGGCAACGGCGATTTCACCCGTCAGATGGGAATGCTGGTTGACAAGCAGGATCTCGGTTTCGGCGAGCGTTCGTGGCGCTATTCCATGTTGGTGCGCGATGGCGTGATCGAGAAGATGTTCATCGAACCCGAGGTGCCCGGCGACCCCTACGAGGTGTCCGACGCCGACACCATGCTCTCCTACATCAATCCCCAGGCGAGCAAGCCGGCGGATATCCTGCTGTTCACCCGCGAGGGCTGTGACTATTGCGCCAAGGCTAAACGCATGCTGCGCGAACACGGCATGGATTTTGAAGAGGTCCGTCTCGGCGAAGCGGTCTCATTGCGCGGGGTGAGGGCTGCCTCCGGCAGCGACGCGGTGCCGCAGGTGTTTGTCAACGGCGAACGTATTGGGGACTCCGAGGCACTCGAAGCCTGGTTGCGGGCGCGGGATACACAGGCCGCGTGAGGTCTGTGCCGCGCGCGCCCGGACCCCGCGGCCGCCCCCGCCTCAGTGGGTAGTTTGTTTTGCCGATTTTACCGGCTTGACACAACTCAGGCCGCATTGGGCGATGGCGTTGCTGAGCGTGTCGACTGCGCGCGTGCGCGGAAAGGTGACACGCCAGGCCAGCGCGACGACACGACTGGGCACCGGATAGCTGAAGCGGCGGATTTCCAGCAACCGCTGGGAATAACGGTCGGCGCCGGCCGCGGTGCAGGGCAGAACGGTCACCCCCAGGCCGGAGACCACCATGTGACGAATGGTTTCCAGCGAACTGCCCTCGATGGTGTGTTCCAGTTCGCCCTCGCGACCGGGCTTGGGAATGCAGGCGGGGCAGGCTTCCAGCACATGATCGCGAAAGCAGTGACCGGCGCCGAGCAACAGCACGGTTTCGCTTTCCAGTTGCTCTGCTTTGATGGTTTTGCGCTGCGTCAGCGGATGGGCCGCCGGCAGCAGCAGAACGAAGGGTTCGTCATACAGCGGTAGCGTCACGATACCCTGTTCGCGGTAAGGTAAGGCGATGATGATGACATCCAGGTCGCCACGCTTGAGTTTTTCCGTCAGTACCGCCGTATAGTTTTCCTCGACAAACAGCGGCATCTTCGGCGCCAGTTTGCGCATCACCGGTATCAGCTCCGGATACAGGTAGGGACCGACGGTATGGATCGCGCCGATGCGTAACGGTCCGCTCAATTGATCCTTGCCTTCGAGGGCGACCTGTTTGACGCCGGCCGCGGCCTCCAGAGCGTGCTGCGCCTGCTCCAGAACCCGTTCGCCGATCGGCGTGACGGTAACATCGCTGGCGCGACGCTCGAACAACTGCACGCCAAGTTCTTCCTCCAGTTTTTTTATCGCGATGCTGAGCGTCGGTTGGCTGACGTAGCAGGCCTTGGCGGCCCGGCCGAAGTGCTTCTCCCGCGCCAGGGCGATAATGTAACGTAATTCGGTCAGAGTCATTGCTGGATTGGCTCCCTCTATCGATAGCTTAATACTATCGCAATCATTGCAACAATTTAATGGTTGAGCGTCATTGGCCCCGCTACACTCAAACGAGAACGAAATAGTTTCGATAAACCAGACTTGCGTCGATTCAGAGGAGGTTGCCATGAAATCATCCGGTCAATGGCTGACAGCGGCGGTACTTGCGGCGCTTGGCGCCAGCATTTCAGCGGCCCCGCTCGGCCTGCCACCCGTGCCGATTCCGGCCGACAACCCGCAGACCCCGGCCAAAATCAAGCTGGGCGACAGGTTGTTCCATGATCAGCGTTTCAGCGCCGACGGCAAGGTCAGTTGCGCGACCTGTCACGATAAGACCAAGGGCTTCACCGATCATCGGGCCGTTTCCAAGGGTTTCGACGGCCTGACCGGCACGCGTAATGCGCCGACGGTGATCAACTCCGCCTATATGACAACCCTGTTCTGGGACGGGCGCGAGCCGGACCTGGAGGGCCAGTCCAAGCAGCCGTTCGTCAATCCGGTCGAAGGCGGTCTGCACGATCACAAGCCGATTCTCAAGGTGATTCGTGGCGATAAAGGCTATACCTCGGCGTTCCGCGAGGTATTCGACATCGCGCCGGCGGACATCACCATGGATCAGGTCGCCAAAGCCATTGCCAGTTTTGAGCGCACTGTGGTCGCCGGTGACTCGCCTTTCGACCGCTATCAATACGGCGGCGACAGGAGCGCGCTCAGTGACGCGCAAGTGCGCGGCCTGCAGCTGTTTCGCAACAAGGCGCGGTGTGTCGCCTGTCATACGGTAGAGGAAACGCAGGCGCTGTTTACCGATAACCGTTTTCATAACATCGGCGTGGGTTTCAAGAAAATTCGCGGCAAGGAGCTTGAGACGGCGGAGAAGTTCGTCCACGCCAAGCGCGCGGGCGCTGACGTGGACAAGTCCGTGCTCACCAACGCCGATATTTCCGAACTGGGACGCTTCGCGGTCACCGAGAATCCCACCCAAGTCGGTGCGTTCAAGACCCCGACCTTGCGCAATATCGCCATTACCCAACCGTACATGCACGACGGCAGTCTGGAAACGCTGGCCGATGTGGTCGATTTTTACAATAACGGCGGCCGTGTGAAAGAGACCGACCCGCTGTCGGGTTTTCTAAGCGGCGGTATCCGCCCGCTACACCTGACCGACCAGGAGAAGCAGGACCTGGTGGCTTTTCTTGAATCCCTCACCAGCGCGCAGTTCGCGTCCCAGGCCGGCAAGTAACGGAGGATCAGCTATGAGCAAATCTATCAACCGACGGGAATTCCTCAAACGCGGCAGCGCGCTGCTGGCGGCGGGTAGTCTGCCATTGTCCCTGGTGGAGGTGGCGTTCGGGCAGAACAGTCCGGAGAATTTTACCTTCGCCTATGTCTCGGATTCCCATATCACGCACGTCAAGGGCAAGGACTTCGTGCGCAACTGGGACCGTGGCCTGATCCACGCCATCGCCGAAACCAATCTGCTCGATCCGCGGCCGGATTTCGTCTTTTACGGCGGCGATATCGCCCAACTCGGCAAGCGGGAGGAAATCGATCACGGCCTGGAGATCCTCTCCGGACTGCGTGGCGACGTGCACTACGTCATGGGTGAGCACGATTACTATCTCGACTTGGGCGACTATTGGCGCAAACAACTGGGCCCGGATCATTACTCATTCGATAACAAAGGCGTGCACTTTGTCGTGCTCAACAGCGTTCTGACCTATGACGATTGGGTCAACAGATGGGGCGGACCAATGGAGCGCATGTTGCAGATGGCGCGGCTGGACAATCCGCAGGGTTCACCCTTCATGGTGGGAGAGGCGCAGCGCGAATGGCTGAGGAAGGATCTGGACAAGGTCGACAAAAAGACGCCTGTTGTGGTGCTGTCGCACTCGCCGCTGCAGAAAATTTATAAATGCTGGAATTTCTGGACCGACGACGCCGAGCAAGTGCAGGCCTTACTCAAACCGTTTGACAAGGTCAGTGTCCTCTACGGTCACGTGCACCAGATCCAATATAACCAGATCGGCAACATCAGCTTCAACTCCGCCATGGCCACCGCCTGGCCCTGGCCCTATCCGAGCAGTTACAAACAGGCCGCGAGTTATTTGCCGAAACTGACCGTGGAGATGAACCGTGCCGATCCGTTCTTCGAGCGCGATGCCACCGGCTGGCAGTTCATCAACGTGCACACCGGTAATGTCGATGCGCACTACCTGCTGCCGGACAATCAGAACCGCGTAGTGGCCTATGACCGCAAAGCCGGCCACCCGGTCGACACCAAGTTCCAGCCGGCGGAAAACCGCATACCACCGCAGACCCATTACTGATTGCGCCAGGAGCCGAGACTATGAAGACCATTACACAAACCTACCTGCTGCTCGCCGCCTCGGCTGCGTTGGTCGCCGGCGCCGCGTCCGCCGACCCCTTCACTCAGGCCGATCTCGACCGCTGGAAGGCGGAATATATGACCTCGGTGGAAAAGGGCGAGAAGTTGTTTCACGGCGGTTTGAAGTCGAAAAATACCGTGTCGTGCGACCAGTGTCATCCGAACGCGACCAACATTCATCCGGAGACCTATCCGAAGTTTCAGCAACAGCTGGGCAAGGTGGCGGTGCTCGGGGAAATGATCAACTGGTGTATCATGAACCCGCTGGAGAGCGATCCGCTGGCGCTGGACGATCCGGACATGGTGGATTTGCAGTCCTATATCCACTGGGAGCGGCGGGGCGTGCCGCTGGCGCCGGGCAAGCACTGAGTCACGGCGACAAAAAAGCCGGCTTTGCGGCCGGCTTTTTTCGTATTCAACGCGAAGCGTTTTTCAGTAGTCGCGGCGAGCGACCGATATCCTCGCCGCCGCTGTCCAGCCAGTCGAGCAGGGCTGCCCAGGATTCCATGTCCTTGTGCGCGTCGCGTTCGGCCAGTTCGTGCACGCCCAGACCCCGCTCCGCGGCGGCGACATAGTGCTGGGTATCGCGGATGCGCGCGATCACCGGAATATCCAGTTGTTGCAGAAAGCGCTCCAGCTTCTCGACGGCGCGGGTGCGAATACGCGTTCGGTTGGTGACGATCGCCAATTGTGTGTTGTGCGCCCGGGCCTTGCCGATGAGCAGCAGGTCGCGGACGAAATCGGCCGTGGAGTGGATGTCGATGAAAGAGGGCAGCACCGGGATCAGGATAACGTCGGTCTCCGCCACCCGGTCCTCCATGTCGACCAGGCCATAACCGGCCGGCGTATCGGTGATCAGGTAACGGGTGTTTTCCGGGACGCGCATATGCCAGCTGCGCGTGACGCCTTCCGGCGGCGGTGCGAAGGCGGCTACGCCGTGCACCGGCGGACGACCGGATTTGCGTTGTTTCAACCAGCGGATGCTGGAAGCCTGACGGTCATAATCGAACAACGACGTGGCGTAGCCCTGACAGGCGCAATAGCTCGCCAGGTTGGTGGCCACGGTGGTTTTGCCGCAACCCCCTTTGGTATTCATGACGCTGATTCGTAGCACCGTGGGGTAGAACCTCGCACTTGGATACTGGGTGATTTCATCGCGCTGGAGCCTTGCGATTCTATCACGAATGCGTTTGAGGTCCAGGGGAGGTCAGCGGGGAGGGGTGGCAGGTACCCTGTTGCTGTCGCCAAGGGCCCGATCGGCGCGAATCGCCGGCCGCCAGGCGTTATAATGCCCGCTACTGGGCCCCTGATGGGCGAAACATGGCCGGTTTAGCTGCGAAACATGCTTGATTCACCTTCGAACCCCGTCCGTATCCCACCCGAGCGCGTCGCCAAAGCCCGACAGCGTGTCGAGACCCGCCTCACCGAGCTTTATGGTTCGGAAACCGGCGCCGTTACCGCCCGGCGGATTTTCCGCATGCTGGAGACGCACCGGCAACTGCGCCGGCGCTCGGTGGTCGGGCCCCACTGGGGCCACCGGGATCTGGTACTGATCACCTACGGCGACACCGTGCAGTCGCCCCAGCGCCCGCCCTTGCAGACGCTGAGCAGTTTTCTCAAACGTCATCTGGCGGACGCGTTCAGCATGGTGCATCTGCTGCCGTTCTATCCCTGGAGTTCGGACGGCGGCTTTTCGGTGACCGACTACCGCGCGGTCAATCCGCAGCTCGGTACCTGGGAGGATATCGCCGCGCTTGAGCAAAGCTTCGATCTGGTTTTCGATCTGGTGCTCAACCACTGCTCGCGCGAAAACCTGTGGTTTGTCGATTATATCGCCGGACAGGAACCGGCCTGCGATTATTTTATCGAAATCGATCCCGCCGAGAACCTTTCGCTGGTGACGCGCCCGCGCAGCAGCCCGCTGCTGAGCGGCGTGCGTACGCACCGCGGCTTGCGTCACGTCTGGACCACCTTTTCCAACGATCAGGTCGACATGAACTACGCCAACCCGGAAGTGCTGCTGGAGTTCGTCGATATCCTTCTGTACTACTTCCGCCGAGGCGCCCGCATGGTTCGTCTCGATGCGGTGGCTTATTTATGGAAGCAGATCGGCACCCGTTGCATCCATCTGCCGCAGACCCATGAAGTGGTCAAATTGTTCCGCGACGTGCTGGAGCTGGTCGAGCCCGGCGGTTTGTTGATCACAGAGACCAATGTCCCGCACGATGAAAACATCACTTATTTCGGCGGCGGCGACGAGGCGCATCTGGTCTATCAGTTCAGTCTGCCGCCGCTGTTGCTGCACGCCATTTACTCCGGCGATACGCGTTACTTCACCGCCTGGGCGCGTTCGCTGGAAAGCCTGCAATTGCCGCCCAACTGCACCTTTTTCAACTTCACCGCCTCGCACGACGGAGTCGGCCTGCGTCCGCTCGAAGGCCTGGTTCCGGACGAGGAGATCGGGCGCATGCTGGAGGCGATGCGCGAACGCGGGGGCTATATTTCCACCCGCCGCGGCAGCGACGGCCGCTATGTTCCCTATGAACTGAATATCAGCTACTTCGATGCCTTCCGCGGCCGGCAGGGCGAATCCGACGATCGACAGATCGCGGCGTTTCTGCTCTCGCAGATCATTCCGCTGAGCTTCAAAGGTATCCCGGGGGTGTATATCCACAGCCTGCTGGCGACGCCCAACGATACACTGGGCGTGGAGCGCACCGGCCTGACACGCGCGGTCAACCGCAGGCAGTGGGACCGGGGTGAGCTGGAAAAGCTGATGCATAATCGTAGAACTGAAACCGGCCAGGTATTCCACGCCTATCACCGACTGTTGCAATTGCGTCGACGCCAGCCGGCGTTTCATCCCGACGCGCCGCAATGGGTGCTGGAACTGGACAATGGCCTGTTCGGTCTGCGACGCCGTTCGTTGGATGAGAAACAGGATGTGCTCTGCCTGTACAACTGCACCGACGTCTCGGTACAGCTTGATCGCGAGCGCCTGCCACCGGATATTGAACACTGGCAGGAGCTGATCGGCACTGCCGTCGTATTCGGCGAAAATCACCTGCAGCTTCCGCCGTTCGCCGCCTGCTGGTTCAGCAGCGCGGAACCGGCGCCGGATCAGTCGCGATAATCGGCCGCGACAGCGGCGCGTATCTGGTCGCCGAAATCGGCGATGGCGCTGTGCACGCGGTTCCAGTTGGGAATGAACGGTGCCTCCATCGGATGGGCGAGAAACGCCTCGCCCGCCGTCATGATGCTTTGGGCGAACAGGTCGACGCTGCCTTCCTCGGCATGGCGATCGAAGTCCAGGCCGTTGATCATGGCGTCGTAGTAATATTGTTCGATGGACTCCAGCGCGATACGGAAGTAACTGGCCTTGATCGAGCGGAAACACTCAGGCGTCAGCGGGATGCCCTCGGTTGCCAGCTTGCGGAACAATGAACGGGCGATTTCCTCGCTCATTTTCACCAGACCGGTGTCCTTTTCGTCCGCCGACAGGACCTGATGTTTATGGTCGTAGGTGTCGGCGATGTCCACCTGGCAGATCTGGTGGCGCGACAGATTGCGATAGACTTCGGACAGCACGCCGACTTCCAGGCCCCAGTCGCCGGGGATGCGCATGGTCTGGATGAAGTCGCGCCGCAGGGAGAATTCGCCCGACAGCGGGTAGCGGAAACTGTCCATGAACTCCAGGTAATCACGATTGCCGACGACTTTCTTCAACGCCCGGAGCAGCGGCGTGACAAACAGGCGGGTCAGCCGGCCGCTGAGTTTGTTACCGTGGATGCGGGCATAGTAGCCCTTGCAGAATTCGAAACTGAAAGTCGGATTGGCGACCGCATAGAACAGGCGCGCCGGGAAGCTGCGGTCATAGGTGGTGATGTCGCAATCGTGCAGGGCCACCGCCTCGACGTGCGCCAGCGAGAGAGCATAGCCGAAACAGTACCAGACGTTACGTCCCTTGCCTTCGTGTTGGGGCGACAAGCCTTTTTGCGCCAGCTGCTGGTCGATCGCGCGCAGTCGGGTCCCATCCTGCCACAGGATATGGGTCCGTTGCGGCAGTACCGAGAAGAACTCGCGCGCGCGCCGGAACTGCTCGGCGTCGGCTCTGTCCAGGCCGACAATGATATCGGAGATATAGCCGGCATGGCGCAGGTGGTCGACGATGCGCGGCAAGGCTTCGCCTTCCAGTTCGGAATACAGGCTGGGCAGGATCAGCGCCATCGGCCGGATGCGGGCGAACTCGCGCAATTCCTGCTCCAGCGCCTCTATCGGGCGTTCGCACAGTTTGTGCAGCGTCGTGATGTCACCGTATTGAAAGAAATCAACCATGGTCGGTCCTTTTTGCGCTCAGCTGCCGCAGCAGATCATCGAGGTGTTCCTGAAAGAATTCGTTCCATCCCTCCGGTCCGCAGGCCCGGGTGGTGAAGACCCCGGCACGGCCGTTGAGCGACAGACCGGGTCCGTCCTTGGCGCGCACCACCACGGCAATGTCACTGCTCTGCAACATGGTGGCATCGTTCGGGCTGTCGCCGAGCGCGATACGGCTGAAGTCGTCGAATCCGGCGTGGACGAAATCCTGTTCCAGCGCGGCGATGGCCGCGGCCTTGTCGCTGTCGCCCAGCACATGCTGGAAGCGTCCGCCGGTGACCAGTCTGCAGCCGTGCCGGCGCAGATGAGCGACGAACGCTGTCAAAGCCTCCGGACTGTCCTGCCACAGCAGCGGTTCGGACGCCAGCCGCTGCCGGGCCAGTCGGGCGGCGGCCGCGGACAGGCCGGTCAGTGTTGCGACCTCGGCGTCGTCCATGTCGGCGAAACCGGTGAAGGCGAAACCGAATTCGGATCGCAGGGAGGCGAGCAGGGCGCGAATAGCGTCATAGCGCTGCGTGAGGTAGCGCAGCTGGAACCGGCCCTGACGGTTATCGCCGCCGGCCGGGTTCCCGAAATAACCGGCCGGCGTCGCGATCAACGCCCCATTCTCGGCGATGCAGGGTCCGTCGATGCCCAGTTCGGTGAGCAACGGGTCCAGTTCGGCGAGTGTTTTACTGGTTACCGGCACTACCGGAATCGCCATTGCCTGCAGCCGTCGCAGCGCGGGCAGCGCGGCGTCGAAGCGGTAGGTGTCGTGGTCCAGCAGGGTGCCATCCAGGTCGGTATACACGACCAGCGGGCAGGCGGGCGGCCGGAATCCGGCGCTCATACCGGCGTTTCCGCTCGCCAGCGGGCGCGGCCGTCGTCGCCCGGTCGCCCCGCCAGCAGGCAACGCAGCGCCTGTTCGGCGACATGGGCCAGATGGACATCGGCGTGCCGCATCAACTGGGTCAGCGTCAGCGTACCGGGGCTGAGACTGAACAGCGCGGTGAAGCCGCTGGCGTGTAACTGGTAAGCTGATTCGTCCAGGGAACCGGCCAAAGCGATACAGGGGACGGCGTGCTTCTGCGCCAGCCGCGCCACCGCGCCGGGCGCTTTACCATAGGCCGTCTGCCCGTCCAGACGGCCTTCGCCGGTGATCACCAGATCCGCGGCGGCGATGGCCTGCTCCAGTTGAAGCAACTCCAGCACCAGATCGGCGCCCGGTCTGAGCTGTGCCTGGAACAGCGCGACCAGACCGCCACCCATGCCGCCAGCCGCGCCGGCGCCCGGCAGCGAACGGATGTCCACGGCCAGTTCACGCTCCAACACCGTGGCGTAGTGGGCCAGGCCCCGCTCCAGGCGCTCGGTCTGCTCGGCGGTGGCGCCTTTTTGCGGCGCATAGACCGCGGCGGCGCCGCGCGGCCCCAACAAGGGGTTGTCGACATCGCAGGCAACTTCGAGGCGGACCGCCTCCATCCGCGGTTCGACCCCGCTGCGATCGATAGCGCCGATCCGCTCAAGACCGGCGCCGTCGGCGCTGACCGGATTTCCCTGTTGGTCGAGAAAGCGAATCCCCAGGGCGGTGGCCAGGCCGGTGGCGCCGTCGGTGCTGGCGCTGCCACCGACACCGAGGACGATATGGCGCGCGCCGAGCTCCAGCGCGGCGTGCAACAATTGCCCCACGCCAACGGTATTGCTGTGCAGCGGGTCGAGTGCGTCCGCCGGCAGCAGTGCCAGGCCGGCGGCGGAGGACGTGACGATCAGCGCCAGCCGGCGCGCAGGACAATAGAGGAAAGCAGCACGGACAGGTGCGCCCAGGGGGCCTGAAACGGAACAGATGTGACGCTGCGCGCCGAGCGGTTGGGCGAGTACATCCACCATGCCATCGCCGCCGTCGGCCACCGGCGCCAGTAGCGGCCGGGCTTCGGGCACCACGCGTTGGATGCCCCGTTGTATCGCCTCGGCCGCCTGCGCCGCGCTCAGCGAGCCTTTGAAGGCGTTCGGCGCCACGACAATCTTCACCCAGGCGCTCCCGCAACCGGTAAGCCGGCGAACTGCCGGTAACTGTACGACATAGCTTAGTAGTCTAAACCAAACCGGGTTTCGATTATACGCCGCTACCCGGGGCTGTCTGCCGTTTGCCATTTACCGACAATCCCCGAATAATACCGGGCCTGCATAGTAGTGAATGAGGTGCCAAGTGTCGCGCAGGACTCCCCCAACTTCCTTCAGCGTCGCGCTGATTGTCGCACTGTCCGCTGCCTTCCCGATCGAACCGACCAGTGCCGCCCCGGCGGGCTCCCCGGAGCTCGAGACGGCAACCGCCGAGTTGCAGTCGTTGACCGACGAGCAGCGTTTCGACGGTGTGGTCGAAGCGGTTTCGCGCTCCACCGTTTCCGCCCAGACCAGCGGCGAGATTGTCGAGCTGCCCTTCGATGTAAACGATCTGGTGCCCAAAGGGGAGGTCATCGCCCGTATCGATGACGCCCGGCAGAAGGCGGAGCTCGACAAAGCCAGGGCCGATGAGGCGCGGGCGCGGGCGCGGGCCGGCGATGCCGAGGCCAACTACCAGCGGATTCGCCAACTGATCGAGAAAAAGGTGGTGAGCAAGTCGCAGCTCGACCGCGCCGAGGCGGACATGAAGTCGGCGCGGGCACAGGTCAAGGCCGCCCAGGCGGCGCTGGAACAGGCGCGTGAGCAGTGGCAGTACACCACGGTACGCGCGCCGTTTACCGGCGTGATGGTCGAGCGCTTCGTCGAGCCGGGTGAGCAGGTGCAGGTGGGTACCCGCCTGGCCACTGGTCTGTCGCTGGAAAACCTGCGCGTCAAGACTGAGGTACCGGCGCATTTTGCCGCGCGCGTGCGCACAGCCAACCACGCCCGTGTCAGCGTGCCCTCGGGAGGGTGGCTGGAAAGTGAGCGTTTGACGTTTTTCCCCTACGCCGATGCCTTGAGCCACGCCTTTACCGTGCGGGTGCAATTGCCGCAGGGGCAACACGGGCTGTTCCCCGGCATGCTGGTCAAGGTGGCTTTTAGTGTCGGCGAGAGTCGGGAGCTGGCGATACCGACGCGCGCGATCGTCCACCGTAGCGAAGTCAGCGGTGTTTATGTGATCGACGCCGACCAGCGGCTGCATTTGCGTCAGTTGCGGCTTGGACGCGAGGTGCCCGGTGATCTGACCGTGGTGCTGGCCGGTCTGCAGCCGGGCGAGCGTATTGCGCTGGATCCGGTGGCCGCCGGCATCCAGTTGAAGCAGCAGCGTGTCGGTCGATCCGATGACTGAGCGCCTGGGGTTCTCGGGGCGTGTCGCCCGACAGTTTCTGCAGACCGAAATAACGCCGCTGCTGGCATTGCTGGGGCTGCTGCTGGGGTTGTTCGCCATCGCCGTGACGCCGCGCGAAGAGGAGCCGCAGATCGACGTTACCTTCGCCAATGTGTTCATCCCCTTTCCTGGTGCCTCGGCGCGCTAGGTCGAGCAGCTGGTGACCTCTTCAAGCGAACAGGTGCTGTCGGAAATAAAGGGCGTCAAGCATATCTACTCGCAGTCGCGCCCCGGTCTGGCGACCCTGACGGTCGAATTCGAAGTGGGCCAGCACCGTACCGATGCCATTGTGCGGCTCTACAACGCGCTTTATTCCAATCAGGATTGGCTGCCCGCTGGCGTCGGCGTCGGTCAGCCGATGGTCAAGCCCAAAGGTATCGACGATGTGCCGATCGTCGCGGTCACGCTCTGGAACGACGACCCGCAGCAGGGGGCGGCGCAATTGCGCAGCGTGGCGCACGCATTGGAAGTCGAGCTCAAGCGCGTCCCGGGCACGCGTGACATCTATACCATCGGCGGGCCCGATCCGGTGGTGCACGTCCTGCTCGATCCCCAGCGCCTGGCCGGTTACGGGATTTCGCTGACCGACCTGCGCGGCGCGTTGCAGGCGGCCAACCGCTCCGGCGAGGCCGGTGCGCTGGTGGCGGATAACCGGGTGGTGCGCATCAAGGTCGGCGAGCTGTTCCACTCGGCGCAGGAAGTGGCGGATCTGGTCGTCGGTATGCACGACGGCGGCCCGGTATACCTGCGCGATGTCGCCGACATCCGGCGCGGTTCCGATCAGCCCGAACAATATGTGTGGTATGGCAACGGACCGGCCGGCGACGACCGGGCCGCGGGCGTGCAACCGGCGGTGACGCTGGCGATCGCCAAGCAGCCCGGCACCAATGCGGTTCAGATCGCCGACCAGGTCATCTCCCGTATGCACGCGCTGCAAGGCACCTTCATTCCGGACGGCGTACACACGCGGATCACGCGTAACTATGGCGTCACGGCCGACCAGAAGGCGCAGACACTGATCAAAAAGCTGATTTTCGCCACCGCCTCGGTGGTGCTGCTGGTCATTTTCAGTCTCGGTTGGCGCGAGGCGGTGATCGTCGGCGCCGCGGTTGTGATCACACTCGCCATTACCCTGTTCGCATCCTGGGCCTGGGGCTTCACCCTCAACCGGGTATCGCTGTTCGCGTTGATTTTCTCCATCGGTATTCTGGTCGACGATGCGGTCGTGGTAGTGGAGAACATCCACCGCCATATGCAGCTCGGCAAGCTGAATCTGGTACAGGCCATACCACGGGCGGTGGACGAGGTCGGCGGTCCGACGATTCTGGCGACTTTTACCGTGATCGCGGCGCTGTTGCCGATGGCTTTCGTCACCGGCCTGATGGGGCCCTATATGAGCCCCATTCCCATCAATGCCAGCATGGGCATGCTGATATCGCTGGCCGTCGCGCTGGTGGTCACGCCGTGGATGTCGTTGAAGCTGCTGCGTCACCATGGGCAGGAAGCCTCGGCCGAGGATCCGGAAGGGGGCAATCCGAAGGTGATCGCGGGTTTTCGCCGCCTGCTGCGGCCCTTTTTACGCGGCGGCGAAGGGCGACGGGCGCGGTTGTTCATGCTCGGCGGCATCGTATTGTTGATCATGCTGTCGGTGGCGCTCGCCAGTTTCAAGCTGGTGGTGTTGAAAATGCTGCCGTTCGACAACAAATCCGAGTTCCAGGTGGTGCTGGATATGCCAGAAGGTACACCATTGGAACACACCAACCGGGTGCTCACCGAACTGGCCGGCTATCTGGCGGGAGTCGACGAGGTGAGCGACTATCAGATCTACGCCGGTACGGCTGCGCCGATCAACTTCAATGGGCTGGTACGCCAGTACTACCTGCGCCGCGGCGACAATGTGGGTGATATCCAGGTCAATCTGATCGACAAGAAGCACCGGGATCGCAAGAGTCATGAGATCGCCCTGGCGGTGCGCGGCCCGTTGCACGCCATCGGCCAGCGCTATGGTGGCGTGGTCAAAGTGGTGGAGGTGCCGCCCGGACCGCCGGTGTTGTCGCCACTGGTGGCGGAAATCTACGGACTGGATTACGCCGGGCAGATAAAAGTGGCCGAGCAGGTCAAAAACGTGTTTGCACAGACGCCGGATATTGTCGACATCGACGACAGCGTCGAGTATTCCGCGCCGCGCTGGATTGTCAAGGTCGACCGCGTGCGCAGCGCGCGGCTTGGCGTCAGTCAGGCGACCGTGGTTGCCGCCGTGGACACGATGCTCGGCGGCGAGGATGTCAGCTATCTGCACGATCCCGATGCCAAGTATCCGATCCCCATTCGACTGGAACTGCCGGTGCGTGACAAAGCGGGCCTGGATCAGATACTGGCGTTGAAAGTGGCGGCCGACAACGGCACCCGCGTGCCGCTGTCGGAACTGGTCAGCGTGCACAAATCGACCATAGAGCGTTCGATTTACCACAAGGACCTGTTACCGGTGGTCTTCGTCACCGGCGACATGGCCGGCAAGCTGGACAGTCCGCTGTACGGAATGGCGTCGATCTACGACACGATCAAAAACGAACTGATGGTCAACGGCGAGCCGCTTGAGCAATATTTCATCCAGCCGCCGGATAACCCCTATCGCTACAGCCTGAAATGGGACGGCGAGTGGCAGATCACTTACGAGACCTTCCGCGATATGGGTATCGCCTATTCCGTGGGTTTGATTTTGATCTACCTGCTGGTCGTGGCGCAGTTCCGCTCGTATCTGGTGCCTCTGATCATCATGGCGCCCATACCGCTGACCATCATCGGCGTGATGCCCGGACATGCGCTCCTGGGCGCGCAATTCACTGCAACTTCCATGATAGGCATGATCGCGTTGGCGGGAATCATTGTGCGCAACTCGATTCTGTTGGTGGATTTCATCAACGAGGAGGTCGCGCGCGGAGTGGTGTTCGAAGAGGCCGTGATACGTGCCGGCGCGATCCGTGCCAAGCCGATCATTCTCACCGGGCTGGCGGCGATCATGGGCGCCCTGTTCATTCTCGACGATCCCATTTTCCGTGGTCTCGCCATCGCGCTGATCTTCGGACTGCTGGTGTCCACGGTCCTGACGCTGGTGGTCATTCCGGTGCTGTACTATGCTTTGATGCGCAAGCGCATCAAGCCCGCCGGCGAACCGGCGACAGAGTAGGTTCATGCTGTCGCGACTGCGGCGTTACTGGCGGTGGTCGTCGCAGCGCCGGCGAATCGCGCCCGAGCTGTGGCAACGGACGCTGGCGCAACTGCCGCTGCTGGCGGCGCTCGGGCCGGATGAACAGGCCCGGCTGCACGAACTCGCCAGTCTGCTGTTGCGGGAAAAGGCCTTTGTCGGCGCCGGCGGATTGCAGATCGACGACGCTATGCGCGTCTATATCGCGGCGCAGGCCTGCCTGCTGATTCTCAATCTGGGGCTGGATTATTACGACGGCTGGCACGAAATCATTCTTTATCCGGATACTTTTGTGGTGCACCATGAAGAATACGATGAAGCCGGTGTCGTGCACGAGACCCGGCGCGCGCTCGAAGGCGAATCCTGGGAGCGGGGTCCGTTGGTGCTGTCGTGGAACGACGTTTGCCCGCAGGCGCTGACCCAGGGCGAAGGAGCGAATGTGATTGTGCACGAATTCGCCCACAAGCTGGATATGCTCAACGGGGCGGCAAATGGTATGCCGCCGTTGCATGCCGATATGTCGCGTGAGGCGTGGACGGAGGTTTTCACCGAGGCCTACGAAACGATGTGCCAGCAGCTTGACAGCGGAGAAGCCACCGAACTGGACGCATACGCGGCGCAGCATCCGGCGGAGTTCTTTGCAGTGATGAGTGAGGCGTTCTTCGCGGCACCGCGGCGCCTGTATCGGACCTTTCCCGCCGTCTATCGCCAACTCAGTCTGTTCTACCGTCAGGATCCGCTGGCAGCCGGAGCTCAAACCGCGTCAGACCGGAGGCCGACTGCACCGTAATTTTGCCGCCATGCGCCTCCACGATCGATTTGACGATCGCCAGACCGAGGCCGGCGCCGCTGCCTTCGCGCTGACGCGATGGATCGACCCGATAGAAGCGGTCGAACAGTTTTGGCAGGTGCTCGGCGGCGATGTTCTCGCCGGGGTTTTCCACGACAAGCGAAATTTGCGTTTCCGACGCGCTCGCGATAAGCACGCGCACGATCTCGCCCGACGGCGTATGCCGAATGGCGTTGGACAGCAGGTTGCCTAACGCGCGCCGCAGCATCGACCGGTCGCCCCTGATCGTGCCGTCGCCTTCGAGCTGTAGCGAGACGCCGCGTTCGTCCGCCCAGCCTTCGTAGTAGTCGAACAGGGCCTGGACTTCCTGCGCGAGCGCCAGGGGCGTGTCGTCGCGCTGTCGCGGCGAACTTTCGGTCTGGGCGAGAAACAGCATGTCGTTGACCGTTTGCGCCATGCGTTCGTATTCCTCCATGTTGGAGTAGAGCGTTTCGCGGTATTGTTCGACGGTGCGCGCACGCGACATCGCCACCTGGGTCTGGGTCATCAGATTCGCGATCGGTGTGCGCAGCTCATGGGCGATATCGGCGTTGAAGTCGGCGAGCCGATGGAAGCTTGCATCCACGCGCTGCAGCATTTCATTGAACGACACAGCCAGATCGCGTAGCTCCGCCGGCACCGTATCGGGTTCCAGGCGCACATTCAGTTGGCTGGCACTGATGCGGCGAATCCGCGTCACGATACGACGCAGCGGCGCATGGCCCTGGCGCACCGCGACCCAGCCCATGAACGTCATGATGCCGATGCTGGCGACAATCATCAGCCAGAGTGTCTTGCGAAAGTGAGTGAGAAAGCGAATGTGGTAGTCGGTCTGCAGGGCGATGGTCAGGGTATAGGGCGTGGTGCCGACGGCTGTATGGGTGGCGCCGCGACGAACCAGCGCCCGATAGTTGTGATCGGCATCGCTCCAGCGATGTATAGAGCCGTCCGGCGCCTCGCCCAGGCGGCGGGCCAGCGCGGACAGATCCGGGCCGGCGCTGGCGTACACCGGCGCCCCATGGGCCTCGCTGATATAGAGCGCGGCGCGGTGATGACTGACCAGTATATCCTTGAAGCGCTTTTCCAGCGCAGCGAAGTCGGCCGCCGAGCGCACGCCGGCGAGTCCTTCCTCCACGGCGTCGCCTATGACCTCCAGCTCGGCGATATCGCCGGCCTCGAAATGCTGCTCCATGGCAGTGCCGATTACCCAGCCAAATACCACAAAAATGAGCATGGCTGCGACCGCTATCAGCAGTGTCAGGCGTTGCGCCAGTGACAGCGGGCGCAAGGCTGTGGTCTCAGCTTTGGTCACTGCTGTCCAACATGTAGCCCATGCCGCGCACCGTGCGAATCAGCTTGGGCTCGAAGTCGTCATCGATTTTCGCCCGTAGCCGCCGGATAGCCACGTCGATGACATTGGTGTCGCTGTCAAAGTTCATGTCCCAGACCTGGGAGGCGATCAGCGAGCGCGGCAGCACCTCGTTCTGGTGGCGCAGCAACAGCTCCAGCAGGGCAAACTCCCGTGTGGTAATCGCGAGCCGCTGTCCGGCGCGTGTGACCCGCCGGCTCAGCAGATCCAGCTCCAGATCGGCGGCGCTGAGACGGGTTTCTGTCGTGCGGTTGACGCCCCGACGCAACAGGGTGCGCACCCTGGCCAACAGCTCGGCGAAGGCAAAGGGCTTTACCAGGTAGTCATCGGCGCCCAGCTCGAGCCCTTTTACCCGGTCATCGACGCTGTCGCGCGCCGTGAGAAACAGCACCGGAACATCCCGTCCGGCCTCGCGCAGCGCTTTGAGAATGGTCCAGCCGTCCACGTCCGGCAGCATCACGTCAAGTATGATCAGGTCGTAGTGTTCGGTCATGGCGAGGTGATGGGCATCCAGACCGTTGCGCGAGGCATCCACCACGAAGCCCGCCTCGCTGAGCCCCTGCTGCAGATAGGCGCTGATTTTGGCTTCATCCTCGACGATCAGAATTTTCATTCGGAGTCCGTGGCGGCGATACGCAGGGTGATAAGGAACCGATTCAGACTAGCTATGTGGTCCTGTCAGCACCATGACCGGTAGATTACATAATTGTAATGATTGGGTCATCCCGGGGACAGAGTGGGGTTGCTATGGTTGCCTCCGATGTCGGGTCCGTTTGTGGCGCTACGGGTTCGACCACCGATCCAACTGACGCGAGGACTGAATTCGGGATGAAACGCAGCGATTATCCGTCTTTACTGTTACCCGACCCGCCGCGACGGCGTTTCCTGCAGGGCCTGGCCGCCGGCGGCGTGGCGCTGGGACTCGGACCCTGGCTGGGAAGCGCCGGCGCGGCCGCGCAAGCCGCACTGGCGGCCGCCGGTAATGCCGTCCCGGTTCTCCGTGGCACCGAATTCGACCTTGTCATCGACGAGACGCCGGTCAACTATACCGGCAAGCCGCGTATGGCGACGACCATCAATGGCTCGATTCCCGGCCCGGTTCTGCACTGGCGCGAAGGTGATACCGTCACCCTGCGGGTCACCAACCGCCTGAAAGGGTCGACATCGATTCACTGGCATGGCATTTTGCTGCCTTTCGAGATGGACGGTGTGCCGGGTATCAGCTATCCCGGAATCGCGCCCGGCAGCACCTTTGTTTATCGCTTCAAGGTAAAGCAGTCGGGTACTTACTGGTATCACTCGCACACCGGTTTCCAGGAGCAGACCGGTATGTATGGCTCGATAGTCATCGAGCCGGCCGGCGGGGAAAAGGTGCGCGCCGATCGCGACTACGTGGTGCAGCTGTCGGACTGGACCGATGAAAATCCGCTTACTGTGTTCGGACACTTGAAAAAGCAAAGCGATTTTTACAACTTTATTGAGCCCACCGCCATCGATTTTCTCGGCGATGTTTCGCAGCAGGGCCTGCGCGCGGCACTGGACAAAAGGCGAATGTGGAATCAAATGCGCATGAGCCCGACCGATCTGGCCGACATTTCCGCCTATACCTACACCTATCTGCTGAATGGCATGACGCCGTCCGGCAACTGGACCGGGCTGTTTCGCCGTGGCGAAAGGGTTCGCCTGCGCTTTATCAATTCCGGTGCAATGTCGTTTTTCGACGTGCGCATACCCGGTCTGAAAATGACCGTGGTCGAGGTCGACGGACAGCTGGTTGAGCCGGTCAGCGTCGACTAGTTCCGTATCGGCGTCGCCGAGACCTATGACGTACTGGTCGAGCCCAAGGACGATCGCGCCTATACCATCTTCGCCCAGTCCATGGACCGTACCGGCTATGCCCGCGGCACGCTGGCGCCGCGCCAGGGAATGGAGGCTGAAGTCCCGGCCGTCGACATGCCGGTGTGGCTGAGCATGGCGGACATGATGGGAGCCATGGGACAGGACGGCGGTATGCAAGGGATGAATCACGGTGCAATGGGGGGAATGCAGCACAGCATGCCGGGTATGTCGGGGATGAAGATGGAGGGCATGGACCACAGTGCGCACGGCATGTCCATGGATAAATCGCAGCCCATGGTGCGCGCCAATCACGCACGGACGGAATATGGGCCTAGCGTGGATATGCGGGTCGATATGCCGCGCACCAATCTTGACGATCCCGGCGTGGGCTTGCGCGATAACGGACGCCGCGTGCTGACTTACGCCGATCTGCACACCATCGGCGGTCCCCTGGACAAGCGTGAGGCCGAACGGGAAATCGAACTGCATCTTACCGGCAATATGGAGCGCTACAGTTGGTCATTGGACGGCCTCGAATTCGGTCGTTCCACGCCGGTACATTTTCGCTACGGCGAGCGTCTGCGGGTGGTGTTCGTCAACGACACCATGATGACGCATCCCATGCACCTGCACGGACTGTGGAGCGAGGTGGAAAATCCGCAAGGCGGCTTTCAGGTGCGCAAACACACCGTGAGCGTACAGCCGGCGCAACGTGTGAGCTTCCTGCTCACCGCCGACGCGCTGGGGCGCTGGGCATGGCACTGCCATCTTCTGTACCACATGGAGGCGGGCATGTTCCGCGAGGCGGTGGTGGCATGAGCGGACTAATGCCGGCCCGACTGTGGTGCGGTGCACTGGTTGCGGTTTCCCTGGCCATCAGTTTTGCGGTGCGTGCGCAAACGCCATCGACGGCCGATCCGCATGCCGGCCATAAGATGATGCCGATGCCTTCTGCGCCCGTCTCGGCGGATGCGGTGGCGAAATCCGGGCAGCGGGCGAGCCAGAATGACCAGCCTATGGACATGGGATCCATGCAAGGCGGCTCGCCACCCCCTGACGCACGGGATCCCCATGCTTACAGCGACGGTTACGATTTCGGTCCTTATCCGCTCTCCATGATGGATTCCCACAGCCTGGCCTCGCTATTGGTCGATCAACTGGAAACCGTCCGCGGCGAGCATAACAACTCCACCGCCTACGACCTGCAGGCCTGGTACGGCCGCACTTATGACCGTGCGGTGTTCAAAGGCGAGGGCGATGTGGATGGCGGCAAGCTGGCCGAGGCACGCAGTGAGCTGCTTTGGAGTCACGCGGTGGCGGCTTACTGGGACGCTCAACTGGGACTGCGTTACGACCACGGCGAAGGGCCCAACAGGAGCTGGTTGGCCTTCGGTGTGCAGGGGTTGGCACCGTACTGGTTCGACGTCGAGTTGACCGGCTATCTCGGTGAGGAGGGGCGTGCGGCGCTGCGTCTGGACAGCGAATATGAAATTCTATTCACCCAAAGGCTCATTCTTACGCCGCGGGTGGAAACCAACGTCTACAGCAAGGGCGACACACGGAGAGGGTTGGGCAGCGGGCTGTCCGACATTACCGCCGGTGTGCGGCTTCGCTACGAAATCCGCCGCCAATTTGCGCCCTACATAGGCGTGGAGTGGGCGGGGAAGTTCGGCGAAACGCAGGATTTGGCTAAGGCCGCGGGTGAGAATGTATATGACTCTCGGGTCGTCGCCGGTCTGCGTTTCTGGTTTTAATGGTATGACTGACACAGGAACGAATCTATGAAACTTCTGATGGTATTACTGGCAATCGGTGTGCTGCCCACCGCGGCATTGGCGGGCGGCGAGCATGCCCAAGGCCACTCGATGGAGAATATGGAGCACCACGGTGACGAGGATCAGGTTGGGCGAAAGGGCGACCCGGCCAAGGTTGAACGCACCGTGGAGGTTACCATGAGCGACAGCATGCGCTTCAGCCCCGACAAACTGCGGTTTAAAAAGGACGAGACTGTTCGCCTGGTGGTGCACAACGCGGGAAAGATTCGACACGAACTGGTCATCGGCACTATGGACGAGTTGAAAGAACACGCCGCCATGATGCGTAAAAACCCTGCCATGAAGCACGCCGAGCCGAATATGATTTCGCTGGCGCCTGGTAAAACGGGAACTTTGATCTGGGATTTTGACCGCGCCGGAACTTTCGACTTCGCCTGTTTGGTCCCGGGGCATCTCGAAGCCGGGATGCGCGGCGAGATTATGGTCAAGTGAGTCTTCCGCCTAGCCCGCCGGATAGAGCCGCTGCGGGTGCTGAGTAGGTTTTTAGACGCCCATCCTTCGATGGGCGTTTTTTTTTGGAGTGAAAATAAGTTTTCTTAATCCGTTTCTGTTGATCCGTATCAACATGGCATGTCATTTAAGCGAATAAAAAGGGGGTGAACAAGCGATAAGGGGCGCGTGCTCCGCTACCTTTCATATCCAGGGAGAAGAGTAATGAAACGATCGTCGAGAAAACCCTTCGCGGTGTTTGCCGCCTCCATAGCCGCTGTAGCTTTATCCCATGACGTATTTGCCGACGCTACTTACGACACCCTGAAATCGCAGGTCGATAATCTGCAGAACCAACTGCGCGAAGTCAAGGATCAGCTCAAGGCGCAGGAAAAGCGCGTGAACGACGCCGATGTCTATGAGCTGAGAAAGCGGATAGAGCAGGTTTCCGCGCAGAGCGAGGAATGGAAAAATGCCGATTCGGTAGTTCACCTGGCCGGATACGGCGACGTCTCCTATACCGATGGCGATAATCAAAACGGTGCCGTTTCAGCGGTGCGTTTCAATCCGATCTTCCACTATCAGTACCGCGATCTCATCATGCTCGAGGCCGAATTGGAGCTTGAGCTCGAAGAAAACGGCGCGACGGCTAACAACCTGGAATACCTTACCGTCGATCTGTTTGTGAATGACAATCTTGCGTTGATCGCTGGAAAATCTCTCAGCCCGCTCGGTCAATTTCGGCAAAACTTTCACCCCTCCTGGATCAACAAACTGCCGACCGCACCGCCGGGTTTCGGCCACGATCAGGCAGCGCCGGTTTCCGAAACAGGTTTACAGGCGCGTGGCGGCCTTCCGTTAGGTGGCAATAGTCGTTTTATCAACTACGCGTTATACGCGGGCAACGGACCCATACTAGAAATTGTCGGCGATGAAATAGAGGCGATCGAAGCCGAAGGGCGTACCTCAAACGATGACGACGAAGCCGTCTTTGGCGGCAGAGTGGGCATCATTGCGTTGCCGCAACTGGAGCTGGGTCTGTCGGGCGCCACAGGCAAGGTGGCGGGAGAAGACGAGCCCAACGCGACCCGCAGTTATCGGGTTTTCGGCGCCGATTTCGCCTATCACTGGCGCACGTTGCGTCTGCGCGGAGAGTATATCGAGCAAAAAGTCGGTTCAGAGGTGGCCAGTGCCGCGCCCGCCGCGGCGAAATGGCAGGCCTGGTATGCCCAGGCGAGCTACCGTTTCGCCCCCACCAACTGGGAAGGTGCCGTGCGCTATGGCGACTACGACTCACCCCATGACAGTAGCGATCAGAAACAATGGGCCGTTGGGGTGAACTATTTGTTCTCAGCCAACGCGATGGCCAAACTGGCCTACAACTTTAACAACGCAGCGAATGGATCGGCCGCCGATGACGACGGGTTCCAGCTTCAGTTTGCGTACGGTTTTTAGGGGAGATCAGCATATGAACCGCGTTATGGCATCTACCAGAACTTTCAATTTTTTCCCTGCTCTCTACCTTGGGTTGAGCGTGACGGCGGTTCTCGCGACCACGCCAGTCGACGCCGAAAACAGCGATATCCTGGCGCGCGGCGCCAAAAGCTGGAGCGAGAATTGCGCGCGCTGCCACGAAATGCGCGATCCAATGGAATTTCGCGACGACCTCTGGCGACCGATCGTCACCCATATGCGGGTCCGTGCCGGATTGACGGGGCTACAGCAACGGGAAATTCTCGCGTTCCTGCAAAGCGCCAACAACCGGATGCCCGAGCCGCGGGGCAATGTGACCGACAGCGGCGTCCCGACCCGCTCGACCGCTGCAACGGACTTGTCGGGCGCGGAAATTTATCAGCAGACCTGTGTGGCCTGTCATGGTCAGGACGGCACCGGCGCGGTACCCGGTGCGCCCGATCTGACGGCGGCGGACGGGCCCTTGGCGCAAGACGATGGCATTTTGCTGCGGCACATCACCGAAGGCTTTAAAACGCCCGGTTCGCCGATGGCCATGCCCCCCAAGGGCGGCAACCCGGCCCTTGGCGGCGCCGATATCCAGCGGGTGCTGGGTTATCTGCGCGAGAAGTTTGGAGCTGCATCGCAATAAAGCTTGACCTGTGTCCAGGGTATAGGTTTTAGGCTTGTACCTTGTCGCCAACGCCGCTGAGGCCGGCTTTACCGACCGGGGTGGCAGAAAAGCCATGGTTATTGATCGTTACTTAACTTGAACAGAAGGAGAAAGCAGATGGATACTAGTCGTCTAATCGCTGCAGTTATGCTGGCTTTGGGTTCCGGGCTGGTGCACGCCACCGGGCCGGCTCACCAGGTCGGCGGACATGAGCCCGCCGGTTCCCGGGAGACGGATGTCAGCGCTTCCGGGGATCGGATGGGCATGATGTCGATGCCGGAAAATATGCAGAAACTCCGCCAGCAGATGATGGAAATCAAACGCACCCAGGATCCGGATAAACGCGAGGCGCTGATCGAGCGGCACAGGCAGAGCATGCAGGAGATGATGCGCTCGATGCAGACAATGCAAAAACCGTCAACGGAGGCCGGACAGGACGGATCAATGCAGCGGATGAACCAGCGGCAGGACATGCTGGAGCAACGGATGCAAATGATGCAGATGATGATGGACCAGATGATGCAAAATCAGGCCGCCGCCGAGGATACTTCTCGCCTACGACGCAATCACGATCATCGCAAGCAGATGAAATAATAACAGACTAGCGGGCGGCCATTGCCAGGCAGTGGCTGCCCAGGGGAAACGGTATGTTGACAGTCACAGAACTCGCCAATCGTGGCGGCGCGACTCCGCACGCGGTACGTTACTACACCCGCATGGGGCTTTTGCGCCCGGCACGCAACCCGGCTAACAACTACCATATGTATCAGCCCAAGGAGATTTATTGGCTGCGCTTTATTCGCAGCGCCAAGGGGCTGGGGTATACGCTCAGCGAAATCAAGACCATTATGCACGACGCGGACAATGGCCATTCCCCCTGTCCGCGGGTGCGTGAGATTCTGCAGCGTCGGATCGTGGAGAACCGGCGGCAGCTCGAAGAGCTGCTGTTGCTGCAGTCCCGGATGGAGCGGGCGCTGGAGTCCTGGGAAGACAAACCCGACGGCGTGCCGGACGGACACACGGTGTGCCACTTGATTGAATCATTCTCACTGAATGACGAGGTGCAGTGATGTTGAACGAAAAAGATTCGGATCAGCTAGCGAGCCAGGTGGATCCTGTGTGCGGGATGCAGGTCAGTAGCGGTAGCCCTCACCACCACCATCATGCAGGTGGGGACTATCGGTTTTGCAGCGCGGGTTGCCTGGAAAAGTTCAAAGGCGCGCCGGAGCGGTATCTGCAGGCCGACGCCGAGGATGTCGGCGGGGATGACTCGGCGCAATTTCATCCGGCGGGCGCGCGTTACACCTGCCCCATGCATCCCGAGATCCAGCAGTCGCAGCCGGGTGCCTGCTCCAAATGCGGCATGGCGCTGGAGCTGTCCGCGCCGCCCGCGCTGAAGAAAATCGAGTACACCTGTCCGATGCACCCCGAGGTCGTGCAGGACCATCCGGGCAGTTGCCCAAAGTGCGGGATGGCGCTGGAGCCGCGCAGCGTAGCGGTCGAGGAAGACACTCACGAACTTGACGACATGACACGACGTTTCAAGCTCGGCGCCGTATTGGGGGTGGCCGTGTTCGCGCTGGCGATGGTAGCCGACCTGGCGCCGGGCTGGTTACCGGCGGATTGGTCGATGCGGGCGGTGCAATGGAGCCAGTTCGTGCTGGCCACCCCGGTGGTGCTGTGGGGCGGTTGGCCGTTTTTCGTGCGTGGCTGGCAGTCGGTGGTCAACAGACATCTTAATATGTTCACTCTGATCGGTCTTGGTGTCGCGGTCGCCTGGACTTATAGCGTGGTGGCGTTGCTATGGCCGCATATTTTCCCCGCGGTCATGCGGCATGCCGACGGCACCGTAGCGGTCTATTTTGAGGCCGCTGCGGTCATCACGGCATTGGTGCTGCTGGGACAGGTACTGGAGTTGCGCGCGCGTAGCCGGACCAATTCGGCGATCAAGCTGTTACTTGGGCTCAGTCCCGATACAGCCCGTATCGTGGACCCCGACGGCGGCGAGCGTGATATTGCGCTGGAGCAGGTCCAGCCCGGCGACGTATTGCGGGTGCGTCCGGGAGAAAAAGTCCCTGTCGACGGGGTGGTCGTGGGCGGTGGCAGCTCGGTCGACGAATCGATGGTCACCGGCGAACCGGTTCCGGTGGAAAAAAACACCGGCGACGGGCTGATCGGCGCGACCGTCAATGGAACCGGCAGTCTGCTGATGCAGGCCGAGAAAGTCGGCGCCGATACGTTGCTGGCCAAGATCGTGACTATGGTCAGTGAAGCCCAGCGTTCACGTGCGCCCATCCAGAAACTGGCGGACGTGGTTTCCGGCTATTTCGTGCCCGCGGTGGTGCTGATAGCGGTGGCCACGTTCGTGATCTGGGGTCTGTGGGGACCCGAGCCGCGTCTGGCGCACGCGCTGGTCAATGCGGTGGCGGTATTGATTATCGCCTGCCCCTGCGCCCTGGGTCTGGCCACGCCGATGTCGATTATGGTCGGTACCGGCAAAGGCGCCGAGTCGGGCGTTCTGATCAAGAATGCCGAGGCGCTGGAAATCCTGGAAAAGGTCGACACCCTGGTGGTGGACAAAACCGGTACCTTGACCGAAGGCCGCCCGCGGCTGGTCGCTCTCAGCGCGATCAACGGGTTCGAGGAAGCGGAAATTCTGCGCCTTGGCGCCAGTCTCGAACGTGCCAGCGAACATCCGCTGGCCGAGGCGATTGTCAGCGGCGCGCAGGAGAGAAACCTGGTGTTCGCGCTGGCGCAGGACTTTGTCTCGGTCACCGGTTTCGGTGTCAGCGGAAACGTCGACGGCCGACGGGTCGCCTTGGGTAACCTAAAACACCTGCAGCGCCTGGGCATCGATGCGCAGGCGCTGGAGCAGGTCGCCTAGCATTGTCGGGCGCAGGGACAGA
>JASBST010000065.1 GCA_030148775.1 Thiogranum sp. | reverse complement strand
GCAAAGCTCCGGCACCGGTGTACCGGCCTCGGCTTGCTTCAGAATCGCCAGGATCTGGCTGTCGCTATATCTTGATTTCTTCATCAGAATCTCCTCAAATCATCATACGAGAAAATTCTACTTTTGAGCACCGCCTTTTTTTGGGGGGATTACCTTAGATCTGATGCTTGCAACGTGTACATCACATCAACAAGCGCCGGAAATATCACCGACACTTCCGAATGGGAATCACCAACGCCCCGTTTTCAAACCGGGCCGTGTCCAACCGGTGGCGTCGCACTAACAGACCCGCCTGCGAACGATAGACGACATACTCAAAATCTGGGTCGATGTTCTGGTAAACGGAGCTGCCAAAGAGCGTATCGACCGGTGACCAGGACAGCCATTTGTCGTCCAGATAGTCGGTCAGGTCGAGCGCCGGTTTGTCACCGATCTGATAGGCAACCGTGGGTTGCTGCCTGGCCTCGTCTATATTGCTGTAGCGACCGCTGAGTCGTTCCAGCCGGTAGCGGGCATCAAGGCCGAAGAGGTTGGCGATGGGTTTCCATTTGAGAAAGCGCGCATCGAGGCGCCACTGATCGCCTTGCAGGCGGTAGTGTTGCGCCTGGCAGAAATCGCCGCTGCGCAGTTCGACGGCATATTGCCGCGGCGCCAGACGCTCGAAGCGTAACGTGGCGATGGGGGCTTCGTCGGTCAGACGGGTGAAGGTATGCAGGTTCCAGCCGATCAGCGCCAGGGGCAGGCCCAGGATGGCCAGCAGCGCGGCGAGGCTCAGACTGAGTTTGCGAACCCGCATCGCGCCACCTCCCCCGATCAGGCGGATCGGGTCTTGCGCGCCACCGCCTGTTCCACCGCCTGGGCCAGCTGGTGCGCGAGTTCACGCACCAGCGCGCCGTCCTCGCCCTCGACCATGACGCGGATCAAGGGCTCGGTACCGGATGGGCGCAGCAATACGCGTCCCTTGTCCTGCAAGCGTGCCTCGGCTTCAACAACCGCCTGCTGCACCTGCGCATTGGCGCTGACGTCGATCCGCTCGGCCAACGGCACGTTGATCATCAGTTGCGGGAATTTCGACATGCCCTGGTGCAGGCTCAGCAGGCTGGCGCCGCTGTGCACCAGCGCCGCCAGCACCTGCAATGCCGAGACGATGCCGTCACCGGTGGTGGTGCGATCGAGACAAATGATATGGCCGGAGGATTCGCCGCCAAGAATGCTGTCATTGGCCTGCATCATCTCCAACACATAACGATCACCGACGTTGGCGCGCAGCAAGGCGATGCCGGTATCTTTCAACGCCAGCTCCAGACCCAGGTTGCTCATCAGGGTGCCGACCACCGGGCCGTTGAGTTTGCCGCTGTCGTGCCGCGCGCGCGCAATGATATAGAGCAGCTCGTCGCCGTCTACCAGCTCGCCGGTATGATCGATCATCAGCACACGGTCGCCATCACCGTCCAGGGCGATACCCAGATCCGCGCGCTCTTCCAACACCCGCAGGCGCAGGCTTTCGGGCGCGGTCGAGCCGCAGTTGTGATTGATGTTCAAGCCGTCGGGCTGCACGCCGATGCTGACCACCTCGGCGCCCAGTTCTCTCAGCACGCTGGGCGCGACCTGATAAGTGGCGCCATTGGCGCAATCGACCACGATCTTAAGGCCGCGCAGATTCATGCGCGTGGGAAAGGTGCTCTTGCAGTATTCGATATAGCGGCCGCGGGCGTCGTCCACGCGCTCGGCCTTGCCCAGCCGCTCGGAAGGCACCGTGACCATGGCTTCGTTCAGCTGCTGCTCGATCGCCGCTTCGATTTCGTCGGGCAGCTTGGTGCCCTCGGCGGAAAAGAATTTGATGCCGTTATCGTAGTGCGGATTGTGCGAAGCGCTGATGACGATGCCCGCGCAGGCGCTCAGCGTGCGGGTCAGATACGCAATGCCGGGCGTCGGCATAGGGCCCAACAGACGCACGTCGATACCCGCGGCCGACAGGCCGGCTTCCAGCGCCGATTCGAACATATAGCCGGAGATGCGCGTGTCCTTGCCGATCACCACGCGGGCGCAACGGCCCTGACCGAGCACCCGGCCCACGGCCCAACCCAGTTGCAGCATGAAGGCCGCGTTGATGGGGTGGTCTCCCACTCGCCCGCGGATGCCGTCGGTGCCGAAGTATTTTTTTGTCATGTCTCCCTCTCGTCGCTCGTTATCGGTCTGTCCCGGCTTTGCGGGTGACCGGTTCGCTCTTCTTTAGCGGCCCGGCGCTTGCGCGCCTGAATCGCGCAGCGCGGCGACCATCTGCAAGGCCTGCCAGGTGGCCGCCACATCGTGGGCACGCACCAGCACCGCGCCCCGCTCCACCGCCAGCAGCGCCAGCGCCAGGCTGGCCGGCAGCCGTTCGCCGACTTCCAGGCGCAGCAGTTTGCCGATCATCGACTTGCGCGACAAGCCCACCAGCAACGGCTGGCCGAGCGCGGCCAGTTTATCCAGACCGGCCAGCAGTTGCAGGTTATGCTGCACAGTTTTACCGAAACCGAAACCCGGGTCGAGCACAATACGCTCGCGCCCGATGCCCGCCGCTTCGCAGGCCGCCATGCGCTGGCGCAGAAAGTCACTGACCTCGGTGAGCACCTCGTCGTAGTGCGGTTGCTGCTGCATGCTGCGCGGCTCGCCCTGCATGTGCATCAGGCAGACCGGCACGCGGCACTCAGCTGCCGCGGCCAGGGCGCCGGGGGCGCGCAGCGCGTTGACGTCGTTGATCAGGCCGGCGCCGGCGGCCACCGCGGCGCGCATCACTTCGGCTTTCTGGGTGTCGATCGACAGCGGGATGCGCAACTGCGCGTGCAGGGTCTCGATCACCGGCACCACACGGCGGATTTCCTCCACGGCCGGCACCGGCTCGGCGCCGGGTCGGGTCGACTCGCCGCCGATGTCGATGATGGCCGCACCCTCGGCCTGCATGGCCAGCGCGCGTTCGCAGGCGGCGTCGACGGAAAAAAAATCACCCCCGTCCGAAAAGGAATCGGGGGTGACATTGAGCACCCCCATCACCTGGGGGCGCGACAGATCCAGCGGTCTGCCGTTACAGTCCAGCGGCAACTCAGTGCTGGCCGGCGGGGCCGCCGATGGGATCGGCGCCATCCTTGCTGTCTTTGGCCTTGGAACTCGGCGCCGGGCCGCTGCCCTTGCTCTGCGTATCGTCCCAGTCGCGCGGTTCACGCGGTGTCCTGCCGGACATGATGTCGTCGATCTGATCGCTGTCGATGGTCTCGTATTTGATCAGCGCCTCGGCCATCAGGTGCAGCTTGTCCAGGTTCTCCTGCAAAATGGTTCTGGCCCGCTCGTAGTTGCGGTCGATGATGGCGCGGATCTCGCCGTCGATGGCGTGCGCGGTTTCATCCGAAACATTCTTGTGCTGGGTCACCGAATGGCCCAGAAAGACCTCGCCGTCCTCTTCACTATAAGTGAGCGGACCCAGGCGTTCGGACAGCCCCCACTTTGTGACCATGTTGCGCGCCAGCTCGGTGGAGCGCTGGATGTCGTTGGACGCCCCGGTGGTGACCATATCCTCGCCGAAAATCATCTCCTCGGCGATACGCCCGCCGAACAGGCTGGAGATCTGGCTTTCCAGGCGCTGTTTGCTGAAGCTGTAGCGGTCCTCTTCGGGCAGGAACATGGTCACGCCCAGCGCGCGGCCGCGCGGGATAATGCTAACCTTGTAGACCGGATCGTGCGCCGGCACCAGGCGACCGACAATGGCGTGCCCGGCCTCGTGATAGGCGGTGAGTTTTTTCTCATCCTCGCTCATCACCATGGAACGCCGCTCGGCACCCATCATGATTTTGTCCTTGGCCTTGTCCAGGTCCTCCATGTCCACCAGACGCTTGTTGGCGCGGGCGGCGAACAGCGCGGCCTCGTTGACCAGGTTGGCCAGATCGGCGCCCGAGAATCCGGGCGTGCCGCGGGCGATGACCGCCGGATTGACGTTGTCGGCGGCCGGCACGCGGCGCAGATGCACCTTCAGAATCTGCTCGCGGCCGCGGATATCGGGCAGCGGCACCACCACCTGGCGGTCGAAGCGGCCGGGGCGCAGCAACGCAGGGTCGAGCACGTCCGGACGGTTGGTGGCGGCGATGACAATCACGCCTTCGTTGCCCTCGAAACCGTCCATCTCGACCAACAGCTGGTTGAGGGTTTGTTCGCGTTCGTCGTGACCGCCGCCCAGACCGGCGCCACGGTGTCGACCGACGGCGTCGATCTCGTCGATGAAGATGATGCAGGGGGCGTGCTTTTTCGCCTGCTCGAACATGTCGCGCACGCGCGAGGCGCCGACGCCGACGAACATTTCGACAAAGTCGGAACCGGAGATGGTGAAAAACGGCACCTTGGCCTCGCCGGCGATGGCCTTGGCCAGCAGCGTCTTACCGGTCCCGGGCGAGCCCACCATCAGCACACCGCGCGGAATCTTGCCGCCCAGTTTCTGGAACTTGCCCGGGTCGCGCAGGAACGCCACCAGTTCGGCGACTTCCTCTTTGGCCTCTTCGACACCGGCGACGTCGTTGAAGGTGACCTTGACCTGATCCTCGCCGAGCATGCGCGCGCGGCTCTTGCCGAAGGACATCGCACCGCGTCCGCCGCCACCGCCCTGCATCTGGCGCATGAAGAAGATCCACACGCCGATCAGCAACAGCATTGGGAACCAGGAAATGAAAATCTGCATCAGCAGCGATTCCTGCTCCGGCGCCTGCGCCTTGACCTGGACGCCGTTGCTGAGCAGATCGTTGATCATCTGCGGATCGTTGGGGGTATAGGTGGAGAAGCTCTCGCCGCTCGACAGCTGCCCCTTCACCACACGGCCGTCGATGACCACGTTCTGCACCCGACCGCTTTTGACATCGGCGATGAAATCCGAATAGGCCACACTCTGCGAGCGCGGGGTCGGCGGTCCGAAGTTGTTGAACACGGACATCAGGACGACCGCGATGATCACCCACAGAAGAATATTTTTCGCCATGTCGTTCAAATCGTTTACCTCTTAAATCCTGACCGTGTCGCATCAAAGTGACAATCAGGGAAAGCATTGTCCTGTAAGGCGTTTCGGCGCATTTGGCGTTTTCTAAACATACTATACTTTGCGCCCCCTAGCCAGCGCGTACACCTCGCGCGAGCGCGAGCGCGAGGCCTTCGGCTTGCGCATCAATACCTTGTCATAACGGCCGCGCAGGCCTTTCAGTAAGGGGTCGAAGCCCTCGCCCTGAAACAGCTTGACCAGCATATCGCCACCGGGACGCAGCACCTGATTGGCGAAATCCACCGCCAATTCCGCGAGATACATGGCGCGAGGCTGATCCACCGCGTCCATACCACTGATATTGGGGGCGATATCGGATAACACAAGGTCTATTTCCCGCCCGTTCAAGCGGTTTAACAACCTTTGTAGGACAATCTCCTCGCGAAAATCACCCTGAATAAAATCCACCCCGGCCAGCGGTTCCATGGGCAGTATATCGGTGGCTATCACCTGCCCCTTGCGCCCGACCTGCTGGAGCGCGTACTGGCTCCAGCCGCCGGGGGCGGCGCCCAGGTCCACCAGCGTCATGCCGGGAATCAATAGCCGGTCGCGCTGCTGGATTTCGTCGAGCTTGAACACAGCGCGCGAGCGCCAGCCCTCACGCTGTGCCCGTTTGACATATGCGTCGTCGAAATGTTCTTTCAGCCAGCGGTGACTGCTTTTGCTGCGTGCCATAGGTCGATTTCTGTATACTGCGGCGCCTGCTCGAACGGATGGAAGCCCGGGTGACCGGTGCCTTTATAACAGATGCCCCTGACGGATGAACAAAAAAAACGCCTGCGCGGCCGCGGCCACGCCCTCAAACCGGTGATCCTGGTCGGCGCCGGCGGCCTGTCCGCCGGCCTGCTGGAAGAGTTCGACCGCTCGCTGGCGCACCACGAACTGATGAAAGTGAAACTCGCCGGCGGCGACCGCGAGGCGCGCGACCGGATGATCGAACAGTTATGCGCGCGCAGCGGCGCCGCACTGGTGCAGCGGGTCGGCAATATCGCGCTGCTGTTCCTGCGCCGCGAGAAGGACTCGGCGTTCGCCGAGCTTTAACCGCCGGCCGGTTTGCTCAACAAAATCACATCCTGCCCGATGAATTCCACGCCCGCCCCCCACTCGCACGCCAACCAGTCGAAGGTCTGGCGCGAAAAGAACGCCACGTGGGTGGGATCGTTTTTGTAGTGCCAGCGGGCGAAAGCCTCGCGATCGCGCACCAGCTTGGTCATCAGCCCGAGCAGGCCGCCGGGCCGCAGTAGCGACCACAGTTGCGCCAGCACCTCGCCCGGCCGGTGCAGATGCTCCACCACTTCGGTGGCGGTGATGAAATCATAGCGCTCTTGCAACACCGCCGGTCGCGGCGCATAAAAACAGTCGTACAGCGCCAGACGATGGCCGGCCTCGGCCAGCATCGCCGCCAGCGCCGAAGCCGGCCCGCAACCGAAATCCAATCCCGCGCTGTTCGGCGCCAGACGCTGTTGCAGCGGTTCAAACAAACGTCCATGGAAGCGCCGATAGCCGGGGTCGCACGGATCGTTGCGGTGCCGGTCGTACTCGGCCTTTTCCTGCACGGCGGAAAGAAACAGCGCCGGCGGCACGAACACCAAGCGACAGCAAGCGCAGCGATAATAATCCCCGCGCCGGTCGCGGCAGAAATGCGCGGCCTGCTGTTGTCCGCACAAGGGACACGCCGCCGCGCTCACACGATCAACCGAGCCCCGCGCCCGGCCACAGTCGCAGACCCAACCAGACGAACGCGACGGCCAGCGACACACAACCGGCCAGTACCAGCATCAGCGCCGGCCGCCAACCCTCGGCGCGCGCCGCAACGATGCTTTTATAGGCACCGATGGCGGTGAGGAAGAACCCGAACTCGGCCATGATCAATTGGGTCAGCAGCGGCAGATCGCGGCCCTCGCGGATCAGCGGCAAGGCGCCGGTGCCCAACAACAGCAGCAGCAACAGCAGGCCGACGCCCAGTGCGATCCAGGGAAACGGCGCTTTGATCATGCGTCCGCCGGCGCCGGTGAGATGACCAGCGCCAGACCCAGCAGGCTGGTGAGCAGATACCCCGTCGCCGCCGCGCCGTGCAGCCGGGCGAAGCGGCCGGAGTCGGCCAGCCCCTGTTCGCGCAGGCCGGCGATCATCGGTCCGAGCACGAATTCGCCGACCAGGATCAGCGCCAGCATCGACACCAGCACGGCGGCGCGCCAGTTGAGTCGATGCTCGGAATAACGCCACTGATTGAACAACAGCAGCAAGGCCCCGCAGACCAGACCGACATAGGCGATGAGCTGGAACATGACACCGGCCAGGGAGCCGGCCAGCGCGCGGTCGTCGAGGGTGGCGAACAGCGCCGGCGCCACGACATAGCCGACGCTCCACAAACCGCCGACCCAGAGGGTGAGGAGAATACGTTCGCCCGCCGATACCCGCGCCGCCAGCATGCCGCGCCTATTCGTAGCGCACTTCGAGGATTTCCAGATTGCGCTCGCCACCGGGGGCGATCACCGTGGCGACGTCGCCTTCCTATTTGCAGATCAGCGCGCGCGCGATCGGCGAGCCGACCGAGATCAGTCCCTGTTTGATATCCGCCTCGTCCTCGCCGACGATCTGATAGGTCAGCTCCTCGCCCGAGTCCTCGTCGGCCAGATCGACGGTGGCGCCGAACACCACTTTGCCGCCGGCGTCGAGCGTGGCCACGTCGATGATGGTGGCGTTGGAGAGCTTGCTCTCGATTTCCTTGATGCGCCCTTCAGCAAAACTCTGCTATTCGCGCGCGGCGTGATACTCGGCATTCTCCTTCAGATCGCCGTGACAACGGGCGTCGGCGATAGCCTGGATGATACGTGGCCGGTCGACGGTCTTCAGGCGCTTGAGTTCCTCTTGCAGCTTTTCCGCGCCGCGTCGGGTCAGGGGTACTTTGGTCATGCGACACGCTCCCGGTGTAGGTTCTGCAAACGCGCCACGCCGGGCGTATCGATGCAACTCAACGCCAGACTGGTCGCATAGGCATGGGCGATGGTCGTACTGTAGGGCACCTTGTGCTGCAACGCCGCACCGCGGATGGTGTAGGAATCGGCGATGGCCTGCTTGCCCTCGGTGGTATTGATGATCAGACTGATCTGGTCGTTCTTGATCATGTCGACGATGTGCGGCCGGCCTTCGAGCACCTTGTTGACGACTTCGCAGGCGATGCCCGCCTCACTGATCGCCGCGGCGGTACCGCGCGTGGCGACCACGGCGAAGCCCAGCCGGTTGAGCTCCAGCGCCACCTGCACGGCATCGTCCTTGTCGGCGTTGCTCACGCTGATGAAGACCTTGCCGGCGCGCGGCAGCTGTTCGCCGGCACCGCGCTGCGCCTTGGCGAAAGCCTCGCCGAAACTGTAGCCCACGCCCATGACCTCGCCGGTGGAGCGCATCTCCGGACCCAGCAGCGGATCGACGCCGGGGAACTTGACGATGGGGAACACCGCCTCCTTGACCGATTAGTATTCCGGCACCGCTTCGGCGGTGATGCCCTGTTCGCGCAGCGACTGGCCGGCCATGCAGCGCGCGGCCACTTTCGCCAGCGGCACGCCGGTGGCCTTGGAGACGAACGGCACGGTGCGCGAGGCGCGCGGATTGACCTCGAGAATGTAAATCTGCTCGTCCTTGATGGCGAACTGCGCATTCATCAGCCCCACTACTTTCAGTGCGCGGCCCATCTGGCCCATCTGCTCGCGCAGCCGTTGCTGGATTTCGTGGCTGAGGCTGTAAGCCGGCAGCGAACAGGCCGAATCGCCCGAGTGCACGCCGGCCTGCTCGATGTGTTGCATGATGCCGCCGATCAACACCTCCTCGCCGTCGCACACCGCATCGACGTCGACTTCGATGGCGTCGTCGAGAAAACGGTCCAGCAACACCGGCGATTCGTTGGAAACGCTCACCGCCTCGCGCATGTAACCGCGCAAATCGTCCTCATTGTGGACGATCTCCATGGCGCGCCCGCCGAGCACATAGGACGGCCGCACCACCAGCGGATAACCGATATCCTTGGCCAGTCCGATGGCCGCCTCGACGCTGCGCGCGGTGCCGTTGGGGGGCTGCAACAGATCGAGTTGATGGATCATCTGCTGGAAGCGTTCGCGATCCTCGGCCAGATCGATCGAATCCGGCGAGGTGCCGATGATCGGCGCGCCGGCGGCCTCCAGCGCGCGCGCCAGCTTCAACGGAGTCTGCCCGCCGTATTGCACGATCACACCCTTGGGGTTTTCCCTGGCGATCACTTCCAGCACGTCTTCCAAAGTCAGCGGCTCGAAATACAGACGGTCGGAGGTATCGTAATCGGTCGACACCGTCTCGGGATTGCAGTTGACCATGATGGTCTCGAAACCGTCCTCGCGCAGCGCCAGCGCGGCGTGCACGCAGCAGTAGTCGAATTCGATACCCTGACCGATGCGATTGGGGCCGCCGCCCAGCACCATGATCTTGTCGCGCGCGCTCGGTTCGGCTTCGCATTCCTCTTCGTAGGTGGAATACATATAGGCGGTGCGGGTGGCGAATTCGGCGGCGCAGGTATCGACGCGTTTGTAGACCGGGCGCACGTCATGGCGCTGGCGCAGTTCGCGCAGCGCGGTTTCCTTCACCCCCAGCAGCGTCGCCAGCCGGCGATCGGAAAAGCCCTTGCGCTTGAGCCGCCGCAGGCGCTCGGCGTCCAGCGCCTCGACGCCCTGCGCGCGCACTTCCTGCTCCAGGCCGATCAGCTCTTCGATCTGCACCAGGAACCAGGGATCGATACCAGTGAGCGCGCGCACATCCTCCAGACTGAAGCCGGCGCGAAAGGCGTCACCGATATAGCGAAAGCGCTCGGCGCCGGGCTGGCGCAGTTCGCGGCGTATCAGCTCGGCGGCGTCCTCGGCGTCGGCCGGGACGATTTCATCGAAGCCGTCGATGCCGGTCTCCAGTCCGCGCAGCGCCTTTTGCATCGACTCCTGGAAGGTACGGCCGATCGCCATCACCTCGCCGACCGATTTCATCTGCGTGGTCAGGCGGTTTTCGGCGCGCGGGAATTTCTCGAAGGTAAAGCGCGGCACCTTGGTCACGACATAGTCGATGCTCGGTTCGAACGAAGCCGGAGTGGCGCCGCCGGTGATCTCGTTTTGCAACTCGTCCAGGGTATAGCCGACCGCCAGCTTTGCGGCAACCTTGGCGATGGGAAAGCCGGTGGCCTTGGAAGCCAGCGCCGAGGAGCGCGACACGCGCGGATTCATTTCGATGATGATCATGCGCCCGTCGTCGGGGTTGATGGCGAACTGCACATTGGACCCGCCGGTATCGACGCCGATTTCACGCAATACCGCCAGCGAGGCGTTGCGCATGATCTGGTATTCCTTGTCGGTGAGCGTCTGCGCCGGGGCCACGGTGATGGAATCGCCGGTGTGCACGCCCATCGGATCGAAGTTCTCGATCGAACAGATGATGATGCAATTGTCCTTGCGATCGCGCACCACTTCCATTTCGTATTCTTTCCAGCCGAGGATGGATTCCTCGATCAGCAGTTCGCGCGTCGGCGACAACTCCAGGCCGCGTTCGCAGATCTCGACGAACTCGTCCTTGTTGTAGGCGATACCGCCGCCGCTGCCGCCCATGGTGAACGACGGCCGCACCACGGTCGGATAACCGACCCGGGCCTGCACCTGCATGGCCTCCTCCATGCTGTGCGCCACCGCCGCCTGCGGCATGTCGAGGCCGATCTTGAGCATCGCCTCGCGGAACTGATCGCGATCCTCGGCTTTGTCGATGGCCTCGCGCGTGGCGCCGATCATCGCCACGCCGTATTTCTGCAACACACCCTCGCGCGCCAGATCGAGCGCGCAATTAAGCGCGGTCTGGCCGCCCATGGTGGGCAGCAGGGCGTCGGGCCGTTCGGCTTCGATGATCTGCGCCACCGTTTCCCAATTGATCGGCTCGATATAGGTGGCGTCGGCCATGTCGGGATCGGTCATGATAGTGGCCGGGTTGGAGTTCACCAGGATGACGCGGAAACCCTCTTCCTTAAGCGCCTTGCAGGCCTGCGCGCCGGAGTAGTCGAACTCGCAGGCCTGACCGATGACGATCGGACCGGCGCCGAGAATAAGAATGCTTTTAAGATCGCTGCGTTTTGGCATCAGGAGGTCCGCGCCTTCGCCGTGCGGCGCTGGCTTTCTATCAGTTCAATAAAATGGTCGAACAAATGCCCGACATCGTGCGGCCCGGGGCTGGCCTCCGGGTGCCCCTGAAAGCTGAACGCCGGCTGGTCGGTACGATGAATGCCCTGCAACGACTGATCGAACAGGGAACGATGGGTGGCGCGCAACGTCGTCGGCAAGCTCGATTCGTCGACCGCGAAACCGTGGTTCTGACTGGTGATCATCACCGCGCCGCTGTCGAGATCCTGCACCGGGTGGTTGGCGCCGTGATGACCGAATTTCATTTTCACCGTGCGCGCGCCGCTGGCCAGCGCCAGCAGCTAGTGCCCGAGGCAGATGCCGAACACCGGCACGCCGGTCTCGACGATTTCGCGGATGGCGGCGATGGCGTAGTCGCACGGTTCCGGGTCGCCCGGACCGTTGGAGAGAAACACGCCGTCGGGATTCAGCGCCAGCACCTCGGCGGCCGGCGTTTGCGCCGGCACCACTGTCAGGCGGCAGCCGCGCTCGACCAGCAGGCGCAGAATATTGCGCTTGACGCCGTAGTCGTAGGCCACCACGTGGAACGGCAGCTTGCCGGGGTCGCTGTCCGCCGGCAGACCGCCGGCCAGCGACCATACGCCCTGCTGCCAGCTGTAGTTTGCGCGGGTGGAAACCTCTTTGGCCAGGTCCATGCCCTTGAGGCCGGGGAAGGCCCGGGCCGTGGCCAGCGCCGCTTCGGCGTCTGGGTTTTGCGCCGCCAGCAGACAGCCGTTCTGCGCGCCCTTTTCCCGCAGGATCCGGGTCAGGCGGCGGGTGTCGATCTCGGCGATCGCCACCACGCCCTGCTCGCGCAGATACTCGTCCAGGCTGCGTTCGGCGCGAAAGCTGCTCATGCGCGGCGGCAGGTCGCGCACGACCAGCCCGGCGCACTGCACGCCGGCGGACTCTTCGTCTGCGCGGTTCACACCGGTGTTGCCGATATGCGGATAGGTGAGGGTCACGATCTGACGGGCATAGGACGGATCGGTCAGGATCTCCTGATAACCGGTCATGGCGGTGTTGAACACCACTTCGCCCACACTCTGGCCGGCCGCGCCGATAGACCGGCCGCGAAACAAGCTGCCGTCTTCGAGGGCCAGTAAGGCCGTTATGCTCAAGGAAAACCTCCGTCACTGGAGCTGCGTGTTGTCTGAGCGGCGGCAGACTTGCCGCGCCGGCGGCGGGTAATACTCACCCGACAGCGATTAAATTGTACTAGATGTCTTTCCCGCTGCCAAGGTGGCGGCAGAAAAAATCCCCGTTGATTTAAGGACTTGGGGTGATTCTCAAACTCAGGTAAATGCGCTCCAGCGTTGCAAAAACCGCCGCGGCCTGTCGTCCTTCGCAACGCCGTCCGACGGACGCCTTCACAAACCGAGCACGGCCTGCATATCGTACAGTCCCGGCGGCTGGTGCATCACCCATCCGGCGGCGCGCACCGCGCCCGAGGCGAAGGTCAGGCGGCTGGAGGCACGGTGGGTGATCTCCACGATCTCGCCCTCGGCGGCGAACATCACCGTGTGGTCGCCAACGATATCGCCGGCGCGAATGGTCTCGAAACCGATGGTCGTGCGCTCGCGCGCGCCGGTGCGGCCCTGGCGGCCGTACACGGCGCACGTCTCCAGGTCGCGTCCCAGCGCGGCGGCGACCACTTCGCCCATGCGCAGTGCGGTGCCGGACGGCGCATCCACTTTATGCCGGTGGTGTGCCTCGACGATCTCTATATCCACTTCGTCGCCGAGCACGCGCGCGGCCGTATCCAGCAGCTTCAGACACAGATTGACGCCGATACTCATGTTGGGGGCGAAGACGATGGCGATGTCCTCGGCCACCGCCGCGATGCGCGCCTTCTGCGCCGCGTCGAAACCGGTGGTGCCGATCACCATCCGCTTGCCGGCGGCCCGACACAGGTCGAGGTGGCGCAAGGTAGCCTCGGGCGCGGTGAAGTCGATGAGCACGTCGAAATGTTCGAGCACGGTTTGCAGATCGTCGACCAGGGGTACACCCAACTCGCCGACCCCCGCCATCAGGCCGGCATCGCCGCCCAGCATCGCGTGGCCCGCCCGCTCGCTGGCGGCGCCCAGTTGTTACCCGGCGGTGCGCTGGCAGGCTTCGATCAGGGTCCGGCCCATGCGGCCGGCGGCTCCGGGGATGGCAATGCGTGTCATGATCGGGCTCGCGG
>JASBST010000064.1 GCA_030148775.1 Thiogranum sp. | reverse complement strand
CGCCACGGCCTGGGCGGGAGCCCGGGTCACCGGCGCGGGCGCCGGCATGGTGACCGGCGGATCGACCAGCACGGTGTATTCGCGCACCATCCGCCCCTTGCTCCAGGAAATCTCGAGCAGAAAATCGAGAAAAGGTTCACGCACCACGTCCCGGCTGGTGATCCGAATCACCGGCGTTCCCCCCGGGTTGCGGGTGACGTGGAACTGGAGTTTGTTCAGGAATAAGGGCCGGTCGATGCCGGCGTTGACGAACGCCTGCGGGGAGGCCACCGTGACCTTGAGCTCGTCGAGTTCCGAGCTGGTCGCGGACAGCAATTCGACTTCCGCGTTAAGTGGCTGGTTCAGCGCCGATTTAAGTTCTATTTCTCCCAGTCCCAGTGCCGCCACGTTGGTGCTGGCAAAAGCGCCCAGCATTGCCATGGCAAAGGCCGTTTTCCTGAACATAAAAAAGGTCCTCTTTTCCCTGTGTTCGCACCGAGTTTGGCGAACCCGGTCACGCTCCCGACCGGAATTTTTGCTGCGACCGGCAACCCCGAAAACCGGCCTCCTTGCGCTGGGCTCAGAGGTAGTTTTTTACCAGTATTTCAGCGATCTGAATACTGTTTAGGGCCGCCCCTTTGCGCACATTATCGGCGACCACCCATAAATCTAAACCTCTGGGGTGGGAGATATCTTCACGAATGCGACCTACGTACACCGGATCGTTGCCGGCGCCTTCGGAAACCGCGGTCGGGTAACCGCCATCGGCACGTTCGTCCACCACCGTCACGCCGGGCGCCCCGGCCAGCAGCTCGCGGCATTTTGCGGCGCTCAGTTTGTCGCGGGTCTCGATGTGCACGGCCTCGGAATGGCCGAAAAACACCGGCACGCGCACCGCCGTCGGATTGACCTGTATGCGCTCGTCGCCCATGATCTTGCGCGTCTCCCAGACCATTTTCATTTCTTCCTTGGTGTAGCCGTTGTCCTGAAACACATCGATATGCGGCAGCACGTTGAAGGCGATCTGCCGGGGATAGACGTCGCACTCGATAGCCTTGGCATTCAACAGGTTGGCGGTTTGGGTGGCGAGCTCCTCAATCGCCTCCTTGCCGGTTCCGGAGACCGCCTGATAGGTGCAGACATTGATCCGCTCGATGCCGACCGCATCGTGGATCGGTTTGAGCGCCACCAGCATCTGGATAGTCGAACAGTTGGGATTGGCGATGATGCCGTGATCCTTGTAGTCGGCGATTTTCTCCGGATTGACCTCCGGCACCACCAGCGGGATATGGTCGTCGTAGCGAAACTGCGAGGTGTTGTCCACCACCACACACCCGGCCGCCGCCGCCTTCGGGGCATACTCGGCCGAAATCGTGGCACCGGCGGAAAACAGGCCGATCTGCACCTGGGAGAAATCGAACTCGGCCAGATTCCGCACCACCAGCTGTTTAGTGCCGAAGGCCACGCGCTTGCCGGCCGAGCGTTCGCTCGCCAACGCGTAAACGGTGCCCACGGGAAATTTGCGTTCGGCGAGGATCTCCAGCATGACCTCCCCGACCGCACCGGTGGCCCCGACCACGGCCACATCAAACGTACGACTCATAATACTCTGCTCCTGAAAAAATGCGTTGGCGGGCGTCAGGCGCCCAGGGCGGCGACGACCGCGTCGCCCATCTCGACCGTACCCACCGTGGCCTCGCCCGGCGCCGCGATGTCCCGGGTGCGCAGCCCCTGGTCGAGCACGCGCCCGACGGCGGTTTCCACCGCCGCGGCAGCCGCGGCCTGATCCAGGCTGTAGCGCAACATCATCGCCACCGACAGCAGGGTCGCCAGCGGATTGGCCACGCCCTGTCCGGCGATATCAGGCGCTGAACCGTGAATCGGTTCGTACATGCCTTTGCCCGCGGCATCCAGCGAGGCCGAGGGCAGCATGCCGATCGAGCCGGTGAGCATGGCGGCGGCGTCGGACAGGATGTCGCCGAACATGTTGGTGGTCACCATCACGTCGAACTGTTTTGGTTCGCGCACTAATTGCATGGCGGCGTTGTCGACGTACATATGGCTCAGTTCCACGTCGGGGTAGTCCGCGGCCAGGCGGATCATGGTCTGGCGCCACAGTTCGGTGACTTCCAGCACGTTGGCTTTATCGACCGAACACAGCCTGCGGCCGCGCAGGCGGGTGATCTCGAACGCCGAACGACCGATGCGCTCGATTTCGGACTCGCGATAGACCAGCGTATTGAAGCCTTCTTTTTCGCCATTGTCGAGCTCGCGCACACCGCGCGGCTGGCCGAAGTAGATACCGCCGGTCAGTTCGCGCACGATCATGATATCCAGTCCCGCCACCACTTCGGGCTTGAGGGTCGAAGCCCCGGCCAACTGCGGATAGAGAATGGCGGGGCGCAGATTGGAAAATAACTTCAGCCCGGCGCGCAGACCCAGCAGACCCTGTTCGGGCCGTAGCGGCCGCTCCAGGCTCTCGTATTGAGGTCCGCCCACGGCGCCGAGCAGAATCGCGTCGGCTTGTTGCGCCTGCGCCAGCGTCTCATCGGGCAACGGGTGTCCCTTGGCGTCGTAGGCCGCGCCCCCGATCAGCCCCTCCTCCAGCGCGATATCCAGACCGCCGGCGCGCAGCGCCTGCAGCAGCTTGCGCGCTTCGGCAACAATCTCCGGACCGATGCCGTCACCCGGCAATATCAGTATTTTTTTTGTCATTCAGCACACCGTTGAAGTAAAAGTTCGACAAAGCGCCCGCGCGCCCGGCGGGTCGGGCTAGGCAAACAGCCAGGGGGCTTCCTGCCGGCGTTTGCGTTCGTACTCGCGGATGGCCTCGGCCTGTTGCAGCGTCAGGCCAATGTCGTCGAGCCCGTTGAGCAGACAGTACTTGCGGAACTCGTCGACCTCGAAACCGATGACCTCGCCTTGCGGCGTGACCAACTGCTGCGCCTGCAGGTCCACCTGCAACCGATAGCCTTCGCACCCGGCCACCGCCGCGAACAATCGGTCGAGCACGGCGCCTTCGACCACTACCGGCAGCACACCATTCTTGAAACAGTTGTTGAAGAAAATGTCGGCGAAACTCGGCGCGACGACAACGCGAAAACCGGCATCCTCGAGCGCCCACACAGCGTGCTCGCGCGAGGAGCCGCAACCGAAATTCTCCCGCGCCAACAGAATCCGCGCGCCGGCGTAGCGCGGCTGATTGAGCACGAAATCGGGATTCAACGGCCGCTGACTGTGATCCTGGCCCGGTTCGCCGGGCGTGAGATAGCGCCAGTCGTCAAACAGGTTGGGGCCGAAGCCGCTACGCTGGACCGACTTCAGATACTGTTTCGGGATAATCGCGTCGGTATCGACATTGGCACGGTCCAGCGGCACCACCAGGGCGTCCAGACGGGTGAATTTTTCCATCAGTGTGCTCCTGTCTGCGGGCCGAGTTCGCGCACATCGACAAAATGCCCGCAGACCGCCGCGGCCGCGGCCATCGCCGGGCTGACCAGGTGGGTACGCCCGCCGGCGCCCTGGCGTCCCTCGAAATTGCGATTCGAAGTCGAGGCGCAGCGCTCGCCCGCTTCCAGCCGGTCGGCGTTCATCGCCAGGCACATGGAACAGCCGGGCTCGCGCCACTGGAAACCGGCGGCGATAAAAATTTCGTGCAAACCTTCGGCTTCCGCCTGTTGTTTCACCAGACCGGAACCGGGCACCACCAGTGCCAGCTTGACGTTGTCGGCCACGCGCCGACCGGCGGCCACCGCCGCCGCGGCGCGCAGATCCTCGATCCGCGAGTTGGTGCAGGAGCCGATAAACACCTTGTCGAGCGCGATATCGCTCACCGCCGTTCCCGGCTGCAACGCCATGTAGGCCAGTGCCTTGCGCATGCCGTCGCGCTTGACCGGATCGGCCACCTGCTCCGGATCGGGCACCCGGGCATCGACCGCCATCACCATCTCCGGCGATGTACCCCAGGTGACCTGCGGCGCTATCGCCGCTGCTTGTAGCGTTACCACGCGATCGAAGTGCGCATCGGCGTCACTCACCAGGTCGCGCCAGGCGGCCACCGCGCGCGACCATTGTTCGCCCTGCGGGGCAAAGGGACGGCCGGCGATATAGTCGATCGTGGTCTGATCGACCGCCACCATGCCAGCACGGGCACCGGCTTCGATCGCCATGTTGCATACCGTCATACGTCCTTCCATGGACAAGGCGGCGATGGCGCTGCCGGCAAACTCGATGGCATAACCAGTGCCGCCGGCCGTGCCGATCTCACCGATGATCGCCAGCACCACGTCCTTGGCGGTGACGCCAGGCCCCAATCGCCCTTCCACCCGCACCTGCATGTTTTTCGATTTTTTCTGGATCAGGCACTGGGTGGCCAGCACGTGCTCGACCTCCGAGGTACCGATACCGAAAGCCAGAGCGCCGAAAGCGCCGTGGGTCGAGGTGTGCGAATCGCCGCACACCACCGTCATTCCCGGCAGGGTAGCGCCCTGCTCCGGGCCGATCACGTGCACGATGCCCTGACGCGGGTCATTCATGGTGAATTCGCGGATACCGAAATCGCTGCAGTTGCGGTCCAGAGTCTCCACCTGAAGCCGCGACACCGGATCGGCGATATCGCTCACCCCGTGGCCGCGCGGCGTGGTCGGCACGTTGTGGTCCGGCACCGCCAGCACCGAGTCGGTCCGCCAGGGCTGGCGTCGCGCCAGGCGCAGGCCCTCGAAGGCCTGCGGCGAGGTCACTTCGTGCACCAGATGCCGGTCTATATATAAGAGCGTGGTACCGTCGGCGTCCTCGCGCACACAGTGCGCCTGCCACAGCTTGTCGTAGAGTGTTGCACCCATTAGTCGTCTTCTCCTCAATTGGCGCCAGTCTAGGGCCCTCCATTGGATTACGCAAATTCATATTTTTCATGTATTCTATAACTAATAGGAATATCACTGAGAGGCAGGAATAGTGGAAACCGCCAGCCTGCGGGCCTTCGTCGCCGTCGCCGACAGCGGCTCGTTCTCAGCGGCCGCCACGCGGCTGTTTCTGAGCCAGCCGGCGATCATCAAGCGCATTGCGACACTCGAAAGCGAACTCGACACGCGCCTTTTCGATCGCATCGGGCGCACCGTCACCCTCACCGAAGCCGGCCAGACCCTGCTGCCGCGCGCGCGCCATATCCTGCTGGAACTGGACGACAGCATCCGCAGCCTGTCCTCGCTCAGCGGCGAGGTTCACGGCACTTTGCGCTTCGCCACCAGCCACCACGTCGGTCTGCACCGCCTGCCGCCGGTACTGAAGCAATACGTTCGCCGATACCCTCAGGTAAGGCTGGATATTCGTTTCATGGACTCGGAACAGGCCTGCCGCGCCGTCGAGACCGGCGCCCTGGAATTGGCCGTGGTAACCCTGCCGCCCACGCCGTCCGGCGCGCTCGGCACCCAGCGCATCTGGCACGACCCGTTGGCTGTGGTCGCCGCCCGCGACCACCCCTTGTGCGCGCTGAAACGTCCGCAACTCAGCGATCTCGGCGCCCATCCGGCGATCTTGCCGGCGAGCAACACCTATACCCGCCAGATCGCCGACGCCGCCTTCGCCCGACTGGCCATAGAACTGGACGTGGCGTTGTCGATCAACTATCTGGAAACCATAAAAATGCTGGTGTCGGTCGGCATTGGCTGGGCGTTGCTGCCGCAGACCATGCTGGACCGGCAACTGCGCGCGTTGCCGGTGAAACAGCTCAGATTGCAGCGGCAACTCGGCTGGGTGGCCCACCGCGACCGCACCCTGTCGAACGCGGCACGCGCCTTGCGCCAGATGCTGAGCCGCGCCGGTGCCGCCGATTGAGATCCACCCGACGGTCATTTCAGGTATCCAATCAAACACTTGAACCCATGGACGAAGCCGCGCCGCTGGTCGCCGCCCTGGTGTCCGTGCTAAACTGAGCCAACATGAAACACGCATAGCGGTCGAGGTGGTACCCATGTCTGAAGTGCAGTTCAAATCGCAGTTGACCGACGAACTCAAGGTCTCGCCGGAGGCCGTGGAGCAACTGATTGCGTTGACCGAAAACGAACCCGAGGTCAAAGGCGTTCGCATTTTCGTCTCCGGCGGCGGCTGCGGCGGCATGTCCTATGGCATGACCTTCGTCGAGGAGCCCCAGACCACCGATTGCGTATTGGAACGCGACGGCATGAAAATCTACATTGATGCCGTGGCGCTGGGTTTTCTCGAAGGCGTCGAAATCGACTACAAGACCCAGGGCGTGAACCGCAGCTTCGTGTTCAAGAATGTGTTCGCCAATACCGGCGGCGCCGGCACCTGCGGCGCCTGCGGCGCGGCCGGGGGTGGCTGCGCCTGAGCCCCGCTCGCCTGTTGCTGGTCGCGCAGCCCAGCAGCTACCGTATCGCACCGTACCTGCGCGCCGCGCGCCAGATGGGCCTGCAGGTGCTGCTGGGGTCGCGCGGCGAACACTCGCTCACCGCGGAGGTCCATCAGGGGCTGCACCTGGATCTGCACGACACCGGGGCCGCGGTCGCGCAGATCCTCGAGGTCGCCGCCCACACGCCTTTCGCGGGCATTCTCGGCAGCGACGACAGCACCGTGGAGATCGCCGCGCACGCGGCGCGCGCGCTCGCACTGCCACACAACCCCCCCTCGGCGGCACGCCTGTCGCGACGCAAAGACCTCGCCCGGGCTCATCTGCTGCAAGCCGGCTGTCCGGTCCCGTCACACCGGTTGATCTCGCTGCAACGCCCGTTGCTCGAACAAAGCGCCGAACTCGGCTGGCCGTGCGTGTTGAAACCGCTGAATCTTTCCGCCAGCCGCGGCGTCATCCGAGTGAATACAGCGGCGGAGTTCGTCGCCGCCTGCGAGCGTATCGGTCATATAGTCGCCGACAGCGCCGATGACTTCGAACGCACCCATCTGCTGGCGGAGGCTTATATCGACGGGATCGAGGTGGCCTACGAAGGCTATCTGCACGCGGGCCGGCTGACCACGCTGGCCTTGTTCGACAAACCGGATCCGTTGGTGGGGCCTTTTTTTGAAGAGACCATCTATGTCACCCCGTCGCGTCTAGACGCGCCGGTGCAGGCGCGCATCGAAGCGCGCGTGGCCGAGGCCTGCCGTGCCTACGGGCTGACCACCGGACCGGTGCACGCAGAACTGCGCGTTGACGCCCGTGAGGCCTGGATTCTGGAGGTGGCGGCACGCACCATCGGCGGCGACTGCGCCCGCACCCTCGACAGCGGTGAAGAACTGGCGCTGGAAACGTTAACGCTGGCGCTGGCGCTCGGTCGCGAGGCGGCTCTGCCCCGCCCGCAAGGCGCACGCGGCGTGATGATGTTGCCGATTCACCGTGGCGGCGTGTTGCGACGGGTGGAGGGGCTCAATGCCGCCCGGCGGGTACCCGGCATCGAAAAGGTGGACATTATCGTGCGCGAAGGCCAGGAACTGGTGCCGCTGCCGGAAGGCAATCAATACCCGGGATATCTTTTTGCCCGTGCCCCGACCCCCGCAGCCGTGGTGGAGGCATTGCGCGCGGCGCACGCCGAGTTGAATTTCGTACTGGCGCTGGTGTTCCGCCTGCGCGCGTCGGAGTAAAGCCGTCCGCGACGATTATTTTTTTCCGCCCGCCGCGGGACGAAACTCCGCCGGTGCCTGGCCATAGTCGCCCTCGCCGAAGAAAAACCCGCGCATGTGTTTCTCGATCAGCTCCATGCTCTGCGGATCGGCCGTGGTCAGGCCGTTTTCGTTGATGATCATGGTCACCTGGTCAAGCCACTTGCGCCAACCCTCCTTGGAAACGTTGGCAAAGATCCGCTCACCCAGTTCACCCGGATGCGGCGGCCGATCCAGGCCCTCGGCTTCCCGTTTCAACACCACGCACTGTACTGTTCTGCTCATCCGTCGATTCCGTCTATATAGTCAGTTCGAGCCGCCCTGCTGTTCGTACTTTTTCAGCAACACGCCTTCGTCGCCGCAGCAACTGGCGGCGCATTTCTTGACCGCGTGCAGCGACTCGCTGTCGGCGTTGAGATAAAAATCCACCGGGCGGTTTTCCTGCGCGCAATCGCAACCCTTGTCATTATACACGTAAACCCGTTTCAAACCGGCCTCCAGCGCGGCGTCGCGCGCCGCGAACAACGTCGCTTCCGGTGTCGGCGGTATGTCGCTCAGCTGATAGGCCGGGAAAAAGCGCGTGATATGCCACGGGCTGTCGGCGCCGAGATTGTCCCGCACCCAGGCGGCGATGGCGTAGTGCTCCTCGGGATCGGCGTTCTTGCCGGGAATGATGTTGGTGCGGGTCTCGACGTGCACGCCGAGTTCGTGCGCCCGGCGGATGGCGTGCAGTACCTGCTCGACGCGCGCCGGCCGACAGATGTCGCGATAAAAATCGTCGCGCAGGCTCTTGATGTCGGAGCAGAGCACGTCGATGTGCGGCGCGGCCAGCTCCAGGGCCTCGTCGGTGACGTAGCTGTTGGACACATACACCGTGTACAAACCCGCCTGACGCGCCAGCTTGGCGACATCGACCACATATTCGAGCCATACCGCGGGCTCGGAATAGGTGAAGGCGATACCCTGCACGCCGGCGCGCAACGCGCTCTCCACCAGCGCCTGCGGCGCCACCCAGGCCTCGCGCGATTCGCCGCGGGCGAGATCGTCCAGCGCACTCACACCCCAGGAAATGTCCAGGTTATGGCAACCGCCGCAACGGAAACTGCAGCCGTAGCTGCCCACTGACATGACCCGGGTGCCCGGCCGGAAATGACGCACCGGCTTTGATTCGATGGTATCGATATCGATCGACGATAAAATACCGTAGGACAGGTTATATAAAGTCCCGTTACGGTTGACGTGCGCCTGACAGAAACCGCGCTGTCCGTGGCCAATTTTGCATCGCCACAGACATAGGTGACAACGGGTGGTCCCGTTGGCGAGTTTTTCCTGCAGGCGGGTTTCCACCAGTTGATAGCTTTGAGTAGCAGTCACGACACTTCCGGAGGTGAGACAAAAAAGTTTACTGTCTCCAGTATAGCGTCTTTACCCGCCGCTTTTCCCTGTCAGCGGCAGGGTTACTGCTTTTCCCCTATCCGCATGGCATGGTGCACGGCGTTGGCCACTGCGATCAACTGCGTCGCCGGCTGCTCGCCGACCACCGCGTACCCCATGGACTGGTCGATCCAATAGAACAGGTGCAAACGCTCCTGTTCGCGATAACGGAAATTGGCGACACCCGGGAAATCGGTAATACGACGGATATAGATCGTCAGACGATTGCCGTTGACATCCTCATACATGAATTGCGCGGCCATGCGATTGGTCGAGGGCAGCAGGCGCCCGCCGATCAGTTTCAGCCCCTGCCCGCTCAGATCCGGCGCGCGCAGCTCGGTATGCATACGCTGCGACACCCAGCGGTCGAGCGAGTCGCGGTCGACGGCGGGAATTTCCACCGGATAGTGCCGATCGGTGGCATACACCCGGTGAGCGAACGCCGCCGGCTGCACCAGTTCGGCGAATTCCTGTGGCTCGCCGCTGCGCGCCTTCAGTTGCCAGCCCAACGCCCCGGCGACCAACACCAGCAGCGCCAGCGCGGCCGCCTGCGCCAGCATCGGCCGAAAGCGGCGCCGGCTGTAGGGCGGCATGCTCACCGGCTCGGTCAGCACGGTGTCGTATCTGGCGTGCAGACGTTCGCCGAGCAGGCGATACTCCCGCAGCCGCGCCGCCAGCGCCGGATCGGCCGCCAGCCGCGCCTCGACCGCCAAACGCCGGCGCGGGCTCAGCTCACCGTCCAGGAACGCGTGCAGCTCCTGATCGCTGACGCCGTCCGGTGGTCTGTTCATTTCACTCTCCTCAGCCCCGGCGCACTCTCCTGCGACCCGTTCAGACACAGGCGCAGACGCTCGCGACCGCGATGCAGCCGCGACATCACGGTGCCGGTTTTGATGCCCAGGACCTTCGCGGTCTGCCGGTATGAAAGGCCCTCCAGGCTGACCAACAGGACCACCGCGCGTTGTTCTTCCGGTAGCTGCTGTAACGCCGCTGCGATGTCGTCCAGGCCGGCCTGCTGATCGGCCTTGCCACAGGCGCGCGGCTCGAGCACGCCGTCACACTGCAGCGACAGGATATCCGGTCGGCGTCCGTCCCGGCGCAGTGCGTTGACGTGGAGGTTATGCATGATGGTGAACAACCAGGCGCGCATGTCGGTGCCGCGGCGCCACAAGCTCAGGCGATCGAGCGCCCGGGTCAAGGTATCCTGCAACAGATCTTCCGCCCGCTCGCGATCACGGATCAGGGCGCAGGCGTAGCGGCGCAGACGCGGAATATACTCGACCAGTTGCTCGGCTTGACGACTCATCGTCTCATTGTTCCCCACTGCCACCGGCTGTGCGCCACCTCAGCATACCCCGGCCTTAACCGGGTAAACAACGCCCGATGCTGAATATTCCATCTATAGATAGCCGCGGTATCGGCGCTTTTCCCTCCGTCGGGTGGAGCCGCTATACTGGCGCCATGGGCGTGGAGATTGAGCGCAAATTTCTGGTCAGCGACGATCGCTGGCGCGAGGGCGCCGAAGCCAGCGAATACCGCCAGGGCTATCTCGCGGTGCAGGAACGCTGCACCGTTCGCGTCCGGCTGGCCGGCGCACGCGCCTGGCTGACGATCAAAGGCGCCAGCCGCGGACTCAGCCGGCAGGAGTTCGAGTATCCCCTGCCTGGCGCCGACGCCGAACAGCTGCTGCAGCTGTGTCAACCGACGGTGATCAGCAAGACGCGCCACCGGCTTATGCACGCCGGCCACTGTTGGGAGATCGACGAATTCCACGGCGACAACGCCGGGCTGGTGATCGCCGAAATCGAGCTGTCGCACGCGGACGAGGCCTTCGACAAACCCGCCTGGCTCGGACGCGAGGTCTCCGCCGACGGTCGTTACTATAACGCCGCGCTCAGCCGATACCCCTACCGCCTGTGGAACGAGCGCAACGAGGAAAACGGTTGACCCGTCAGCGCTAGGCGATCTGCAGGCGCTTGCGATTGGCGCGGAAATAGCCGAGCGCGCGACGCACCGAGTCGAAGGCGACGGCCTCCATGGGCACGGCGTCGGGGTGCAGCCAGCGAATGGCAGCGACATCGTCGGCCGCCTGCAACCGCGGTCGTTGCCGAAGCTCGATCCAGTAGATCAGGTCCAGCGTCTTGTATTCGATACCGGCAAAGGGATAGGTATTGGGGAAGGAGCAGAGATACTTCGGTTGGACGTTCTTCAGGCCCAGTTCCTCGTCAAGCTCGCGCAGCAGCGACTCTTCGGCGCTCTCGTCGTTGTCGACGAAACCGCCCGGCAGATCCAGCTTTCCGGCCTGCGGCGCCCCGGCGCGAACGGCGAACAGGATTTCGTCGGCCTGTACGATAATCGCCGCCACCGCCGCCGCGGTATTCTGATACCAGAGGAAATCACAGCGCGCGCAGCGCCACGATTTGCTCGAATCGGACTGCAAACTGTGTTCGCCACAGTGGGGACAGTAACTGATCGATCGCAACATTCGCTGGACTCCGAACTCGGTAGCATCATTGAATACCCTCGCGGACTACGCGAGGGCCCGACCATGATATCAGTCGCCGGCGGCGATATCCTGTCTCATCCGGGCGCGCAGTTGCTCGCGGCGCAGCAGCCAGCCGGCGAGCAGCACCGCGATGCCGACCAGGACAATGAGCAGGGTCGCCAACGCGTTGATTTTCGGCGTCACCCCCAGACGTACGGAGGAAAACACCTACATCGGCAAGGTGGTCGAGGCCGGGCCTGACACAAAGCTCGCGATGACCAGGTCGTCCAGCGACAGAGTGAACGCCAGCAACCAGCCGGCGACCAGTGCCGGCGAAATGAGCGGCAGCGTGATCGCGAGGAAGGTGCGCACGCGATTCGCGCCCAGATCCATCGCCGCCTCTTCCAGGGAACGGTCGAAATCCCGCAGCCGGGACGAAACCACCACAGCGACATAAGCGGTGCAGAAAGTCACGTGCGCGATCCAGATGGTCAGCATGCCACGCGTCTCGGGCCAGCCTATCCACCGGCTGAGGGAGACAAACAGCAGCAGCAGCGAAAGACCGATAATCACGTCGGGCATCACCAGCGGCGCGGTGATCAAGCCCGAGAACAGCGTACGCCCGCGAAAAGCCTTCCAGCGCGCCATCACAATGCCCGCCATCGTTCCCAGGACGGTGGCGACCGAGGCGCTGAGAAAAGCGATGGTCAGGCTGCGTCCGGCCGCACTCATCATCTGCTGATCCTGCATCAGCTCGGTGTACCAGCGGGTCGAAAAGCCGGCCCAGACGGTCACCAGGCGCGACTCGTTGAAGGAATACACGACCAGGATAACCATCGGCGCGTATAAAAACGACAGGCCCAGCCAAAGCATCAGCCGCGGCAACAACGAAGTCCCGGCCGGCGACTTCACCGCGCCTCCAGTTCGCGCGCCTGGTAGCGTTGCAGCAGCATAATCGGAACGATCAACAGCAGCAGCATGACGATGGCGACCGCCGAGGCCACCGGCCAGTCGCGGTTGTTGAAAAACTCCTGCCACAGCACTTTGCCGATCATCAGGTTGCCGGGGCCGCCGAGCAGCTCGGGAATCACGAACTCACCCACCGCCGGGATGAAAACCAGCATACAGCCGGCGAGGATGCCGCCGCGGGACAGCGGCAGGATGACGTGCAGAAACACCTGATGGGGCCGGGCGCCGAGATCCGTCGCCGCTTCCAGCAAGCGATCGTCCAGTTTCACCAGGTTTGCGTACAATGGCAGCAGCATGAACGGCAGATAGGCGTAGACAATGCCGATGTAAAGCGCCACCTCGGTGTGCAGAATCTGCAAGGGCGCGTCGATCAGACCCAGCGCGCGCAGCGCTTCGTTCAGCAGCCCTTCGTTTTTCAGAATACCGATCCAGGCGTAGATACGGATGAGAAAAGACGTCCAGGAAGGCAGGATGATCAACATCAGAAAAACCAGGCGCCGGCCCGGCGGCATGCGCGCGATCACCCAGGCCATCGGATAGGCGACGAGCAAGCAGATCAGGGTGGCGTTGAACGCGATGCGCAGCGAATTGAGATAGGCCGAAAAATACAACGGGTCGGTGAACAGAAAATGATAATTGGCCAGGTTGAGGGTCAGAGACAGCTTCTCGCCGCTCCAGTGCAGCAGTTCGGTGAACGGCGGCATGGCGATCTGGGCCTCGGCCAGCGATATCTTCAGCACGATGAGAAACGGAACCGCGAAGAACAGGAGCAACCACAAATACGGCACGCCGACGGTCAGCCAGCGCGTACCCGCCATGGCCGCCGACAGCCGCCGGCCTCCGCGCGAGCGCGACGCGCTCACGCCGGCAGCACCACCGCCGCGTCCGCCTCCCAAGACATCCAGACCTGCGCGCCGATCGCGAAGGATTCACGGCGCTGTCGTTCGGCGTTGAGCAACATTCCCCGTACCTGCTCACCCGAAGGCAGGCGCAGGCAATAGGTCGAGTGACTGCCGACATAGGCGATGCTTTCGAGCATGCCGCAGAGCTTGTTGTGGATCTGGGCCGGCGGTGCGTGACTGAGCGAGATCTTTTCCGGACGAATCGCGACCGCAATCCCGCTGTCCGCAGGAGCGGCAACCCCCGCTCCAAGACGAATGGGGTGCGCCAGCGACGGCACCGCGATCAGCGTCCGCTGCGGATGGGCTTCGCTGACGTGGCCTTCAAAAATGTTCACCGACCCGATAAACTCGGCGCTATAGCGGCACGAGGGCCTTTCATAGACATCGGCCGGCGCGCCGGTCTGGCGGATACGACCGCGCTCCATGACCGCGATCCGGCCCGCCATGGTCATCGCTTCGTCCTGATCGTGGGTCACCATCACACAGGTGACACCGAGACGGCGCAGGATATCCGCCACTTCGAGCTGCATCTGTGCCCGCAGCTTGCGGTCGAGAGCGCCCATCGGTTCGTCGAGCAGCAACAGCTTCGGGCTCTTGGCCAGGGAACGCGCCAGCGCCACGCGCTGCTGCTGACCGCCGGAGAGCTGGTGGGGCTTGCGGCGGGCATACTCGGTCATGCGCACCAGCGTCAGCAGCTCGGTCACCCGGTCGGCGATCTCGCCTCGCGCCCGCCCTTCCTGCTTCAAACCGAAGGCGATGTTTTTTTCCACGCTCATGTGGGGAAACAGCGCGTAGGACTGAAACATTAGATTGACCGGGCGCCGGTGCGGCGGCAAGGCATCCAGTGGCTGGCCGTCAAGAACCATCCGCCCCTCGGTCGGC